>NVXJ01000011.1 GCA_002733885.1 Arcobacter sp.
TCAAAAGCGGCCAAAATGAGCTTTTCACCAAAACGCTTAATCTTCTATAAAGCGGATATAACGTCCCACGCATAATCCGAAGGCATTTTGTCGTGGCTTGTTATGATTGAATCTAGTTTCCATTTATTGTCCTACTCTGCTCCAGATCACCAGCAGTAACCTGCCGATAGATGCTGTACGGTAGAATAACCGTATCGAGTACAAAACTAAAAGGAAAATCCCAAACCAAATACCCTTCAAGCTCCCAGTCCGATCCATCGCCTAAAAACACAATGCAGTAGTCGTATCTTACCCCGCTATAAATACGTCCTATTTTATCGCAGGGCTGACTTCCCATGTATTTCTCGTTTGCCAGTAGGAGCGGCCCATCTTGTAAAGTACTTAGGGTCCCACAAGAACTTATTAGAAAACCAGCAAGTATTACTACAAATATATTTTTCAATCTAAATTCCAGATTAAGTATTCATAACAGTGGAACAAAGAGACCCGAGCCGGTCTCGTTATTCTATTTTATTAGTTTTAGTTAGCATCCCAAACCCAATATATTTTATTTCCCAAACTAAATAGATATACAGAGATATCGCCAGCTTCTTGATAGTGATTAAGTTTTTTATCTGGAAGGGAATCCCAGATCCATTCAATATCTTCTTTCTTCTGATCATCCTCAATAAAGCAATCTAAGAATTCTTGTTTATCAGAAAAATCCTGTTTTGAAGCTATACATACAAATATTGGCTGTTGCCCATCAATAGTTGGCCATACAGTATCTTGCCATGTAGGCAGTGCAGGTGTTTTATACGTTATTGTATTAGCCGCATCTGACCCATCATCAAATATCATGTTGGGCTCAATTTCTAACTCAATTAACTTGCCTGCCTTAAGACATTTAGAACATATGCAATCGATTTCATTGATGCCTGAGTAACCTCCTGCATCAAAACAAATAGAAGCGTCATTACAAACAGAACAAGACATTGGCTCATCAGCAAGAAAAGCAAACTTCTCTGGATATTTAAAGTACTCGAATTCCATGTTGTCCTTATTCATAACAGTAGAATTAAGAGACCCAGCGGTCGCGTTATTCTATTTTATGACTTTTTAAGTATTCCAAATTCGGTTTCTTCATCAGGCCTAAATGACGTAATACTGCCGTCATTCCCCCCGATATAAATTCTCTTGCACTCATAACACTGATACATCATTCGTTGATATTTCACCGAAGCATCCCACGGAGACATACCTTTCTCAATACTCTCACACATTGATTCCACAAAGCTTAGTACTATTGGTAGCGGTACAGGGTTAAGCATTAGGTAAGCGGCGTTAAACATAGCTAAAAGTGCTACTGGGATAAGAAACATTGGTGAAAAGAATGCGGCTAAGACCATAATTGACAACCAAAAGGCTGTTGCAAACATTTTTACCTTATTACAGGTACATCTCATATACGTCATTTATCTCTCCGTTTTAAAAAGTTCACGAATGTTATCACAAGTTTATCACGTATTCGTTTTTTAATGTAAAGATATAAAAATTTCTTATTTTATAAGCTAATATGTTACATAAATAAATACTATAAACTAGAAGTAGTTTATATCAACTTAGTATCACCTTTTTATAAAGAGTTCTAAGTCTTTTAAGAAAATTCAATTAATAGGTTATAATTATATAAAAGAAGACTTCAATCAAGAAGTCCATATTAATAAAAAGATTTTATATGAGTGCAATTGAACGTGTTAAAGATGCAATACTAGAGATAAAAAAAGGGAATATGGTCATCATGATGGATGATGAGGATAGAGAAAATGAGGGCGACTTAGTTTACGCTTCTACGTTTTCAACACCTGAGCATGTAAACTTTATGGCAACACATGCACGGGGCCTTATCTGTGTGGCTCTTTCTAATGATATTGCAACAAGACTAGAGCTTAACCCTATGGTATCTAACAATAACTCAATGTATGAAACAGCTTTTACTGTTTCAGTTGACGCAGTAGACGCTGAAACAGGTATCTCTGCAGCTGAGCGAGATATGACCATTAAAATTCTTGCTAACCCTGTAAGTAAGGTGAATGAGCTTGTTAAACCAGGTCATATATTTCCACTTATTGCAAAAGAGGGTGGAACTTTGATACGTACAGGACATACAGAAGGTTCAGTAGACTTATGTAGATTGGCGGGACTGGCAGAGTCTTCTGTGATTTGTGAGATTATTAAAGATGATGGAACAATGGCTAGAAGAGATGACTTAGAAAATTTTGCTAAAAAACATAATCAAAAAATTGTTTATATATCTGATATTGTTGAGTACAGATTAGCTAATGAAAGTCTTATTAAAGATGAAAGAAATGAAGAAGCGGAATTTTTTGGAACAAAGGTTCAAAAGCATACTTTTACAGACCATGAAGATATGGAACATACCGCTATTGTCTTTCATTCAGCAGGGGAGACTGCTAATGTAAAGGTTCACAATATTGTTTCTGATTTTGAACTTTTATCAAGCGAAGAAAAATATTCTCAATTGATTAATTCTATCAATTATCTTAAACAAAATTCTGGTGTCTTAGTCTTTATAAACCAGCCAAATCACCATAGTATAGCTATGAAAGAGTATGGAATTGGTGCGCAGATATTAAAAAGCCTTGGTGTTAAACATATGCGTCTTTTAAGTGCTGCTAAAAAGACAGACTTTATAGGACTTTCAGGGTTTGGGCTGGAAGTGGCTGAAGTAATTGATCCAAGTAATTAAACGACTTTAAGGTTTTTTATCTCACCAATTTTATACATTTGGTGACAAAAAAGACTTTTCTCTTTCTTAAACTCTCATTTTAGACCTTTATTTACTTTTTTATTATATGATTTATTTATATGAGGATATTTTTATAATATCAATTAGGGGTATGAGATGTCAAATTTACCAGAATGCTTGCAGCCAGTTGTTGAACAAATAGAAAAATATGAGGTGCAAATTACTGCCTTAGAAAGTAAAACTGAAAACTTAGATAATGATATATCTAGTCTAAGAGATGAAAAGCAAAGGCTTGAAGATAAGATACAAGTAGAAATTAGTTCAGCAGAGGAAGCCTCTAAAAAATTTGACACAGAAAAACTTACTCTAAGAGAACTTAATGTTGTAGTGAGTACTCAACTCCGAGAAAAAATTGAGGAACTAAACTCCTTAAATGATTCAAAGACTGAATTAGAAGCTGAAAATGGGCATTTTAAGAATTTAAATACTGAACTCTCAGAACAAAAGAATCAAGCAGATACCCAACAATTACGTGCAAGTGTTGGAAATGAAGCCCTTAACCAAAAAACTGAACAAATGTCAGAAGAACTTGATGCCTTACGCACACAAAACAAGTCTCTAAGTGATGAAAATTCGGCGCTCACCTTAGTCAATAGTGCTATGCATCAAAGACAGGCTCATGCTCTAAGTGAACAAGGTACAAGTGCAGGTGAAAACAGTGCCTTAGTTGTTGAAATAGAACGTCTTAAAAATGAGCTTAGCTCTTATGTTAATGACAACAGTGATCTTGGCTTTTTGAAAAGTGAAAATCAACGCCTAACTCAAAGACATGGTGAAATTACTCAAGAAAAGATGCAAGCTTCTGCAAAAATGCATGTTGCTCAAAATGAGTTGACAGAGGTAGATTTAAAGCTTCAAACGGCGATTAAAAGCATAGAACAGTTAGAGTTTGAACATCAAGGCCTTCAAAACCTACATAAGAACTTAACAGATGAGCGTAATGCCCTTGCAAATGATAATGGAGATTTAGTAACTAAGCGTGCGCAGCTTGATGAAAAGATACAGCATCAAGGTGAAGTTATTCAACGTATTACCACCGAAAAAGAGATGGTAGTTCAAGAATTAAATCAAGAACATATTAAAGCCGACGCGATGACAGAAGAGGTTAATCACTTACGTATGAAAAGCAGAACCCTAGCCGAAGATATTAAAAATTTAAAAGAAGGTATGGAAAAAGCCACAGAAGATACCTTTGAACCACAGGTTCAGGCCTTAGAAATTGATATGAATACGCAAACACAGACTAATCTTGATATAGAAATTGTGTCTTCAAATACAGATACAAGTGCAAATTACCCTGGTGCCTTTCACCATAAGCAAGACGATAAGTCTTAAGGTAGCCTCTTAAAGCTACAATCTCTTCACAAGCCTTTTTTAGATATCCTTTCGCAACTTATATAATCAGGACAAACAATGTCAGTCAACAAAATAATAATTTTAGATACCGAAACCACAGGTGTTCTTGAAGAAGACCGTATTATTCAACTTTCATACATAGTAACAGATGCTAAAGGGAAGATAGAAGAAGTTCATAATGAATTTTGTCAAGCACCCCTTACTATTAAATTTGACGCGATGGCTATACATCACATTACACCTGAAGAACTTGAAGGTAAGCCTGAATGTACTGAACTTAAGGGTTTAGCACGTTTACATGAGCTTAATACATCTGATAATCTTATTGTTATTCAAAGTGCAGAGTTTGACTTAGGTATGCTTGCTAAAGAAGGCTTTGAGTCTAAAATGCAACTGGTTGATACATTTAGAATGCATAGACTTTTTTATCACGAAGACCCTCATGGACTTCAGTACAATAGATATGCATTAGGTCTTTATAAAAAAGAAGCGGCTCAAATGAAAGAACTTGGTGTGCAAATAGCGGCACATGATGCGCTTGGTGATGTTATTGTTCTTAAAAACTTTTATGACTACCTTTTAGGTGACCATGAAGAAGAAAAGATGATGGAACTATGTTCTAAACCCATCTTACTTGACCTAATGCCTTTTGGAAAACATAAAGGAAAGAGAATAGAAGAAGTAGCTACAAGTGAAAGAAGAAGCCTATCTTATATGTTAGAAACCTTTGACCTTGACCAAGATTTAAAGTATAGCTTCCAGTATTACTATGACCTTATGAAAGACAAGGCTTCTTTGATGATAGGCTTTGGTAAGTATAAGGGAAAAGCACCTTCTGATGTAGTAGGCGAAGACCGTTCATATCTAGAGTGGATGGCAAATAAGGCTGAAAATATCATGCCTGAGTTAAAAACTGAAATTAAAAGAGTTTTAGACCTTCCTGTTAATTAAGAAAAAAGTTAGTTTTCTTATAAATGCTAGTCTTACTAGCATTTAAATTTATAGTCTATCCGTCATTCATATAATCAAACTTAATTTACAAGAGGTACAAGAATGTCAACTCTAAAAAACGAATGTACCTTACCTGGTAGTTCAGGTGAACATCAGATGCAAAAGACTTCAGGTACACAGGCTAAAGCAAAAGATTTTTATATGAAACAAATGCTCAGATACCTTCCACCTTCTATGCAAGGCTTTATTACTAAGCAAGAGATGGCTTTTATCTCTACCTCAGATGCAAAAGGGGAGTGTGACAGCTCTTTTCGTAGTGGGGAAGCTGGCTTTATGATTGTATTAGATAAAACACATTTGATTTACGCTGAACATAAGGGAAATGGGGTAATGGCCTCTATGGGTAATATTTGGGAAAATCCTCATATAGGCTTACTCTTTCTTGACTTTTTAGAAGATAAGGTTGGCCTTCATGTAAATGGCAAGGCCAGTGTTATACCTAATGACCTTCTTGCTAAACATTTAGATAAAAGTGCCTTGAAAATATTAGAACCTATACAAAAAAACTTGGGAAATAAGCATGTTTCTTGGGTCTTGATTGAGGTAGAAGAAGCTTATATCCATTGCTCTAAAAACATCCCACTTTTTCATAAAAACTTAGACAGCATAGACTTAACAAAGTCTCGCCCCATTGATTATTTCAAACTTCAAGCCGATAAAGGGCTTGCGAACTCATTAGCAGAGGATAAATAATCCTTTGCAAGACACAGCATTAAATATACTAAAAACGGGTAATAATGTTTTCATTACGGGTTCTGCTGGAACAGGTAAGACCTACCTCTTAAATAAGTTTACATTTTATTTGAAATCAAGAAAAATCATTCCGACTATAGTAGCACCAACGGGTATAGCCGCCTCTCACTTACAAGGGCAGACGATACACTCGTTTTTTAGCCTAGGCATTCGTGACAGTATAGATGATGATTATATAGACTCGCTTTTAGATAAGAAGTATTTACAAACAAGGTTTTCTAAACTAAAGGTGCTTATTATTGATGAAATCTCAATGGTGTCTCCTGAAATATTTTCGTGCATGGATAAAATACTCAGAGCTTTTAAAGAAAATGACAATCCCTTTGGTGGTGTACAAACCATACTTTCTGGAGACTTCTTTCAACTTCCTCCAATCTCAAGGGTACCTAAGGATAAACGCTTTGCCTGGCAGTCTCCCTCATGGAAAGCCTTAGAGCTAAAAACATGTTATTTAGAAGAAAAGTTTAGACAAGATGATAACGTACTGATTAGTATTTTAGATGAGATTAGAAGTGGGAATGTTTCTAGTAAGTCTTATGAGGTATTAAACTCACGCCATCACAAAGATTTAGGTTTTGACTTTACCCCAACGAAACTTTACACCCATAACATGGATGTTGATAGAATAAATAATGATGAGTTAAACAAAATCAATAACAGGCCACATGCCTTTAAATATAAATCAGAAGGAACTTCTAAAAATATTGAGAAGATATTTAAATCTTCACTTGTTCTAGAAGAGATAACCCTGAAAAAAGACGCGGTAGTGATGTTTATTAAAAACAACCATGAAAAAGGCTTTGTTAACGGTACTACAGGTGTCGTAATAGACTTTGATAAGGAAACTAGTCTCCCCATAGTAAAAACATCGTATGGGTCTTTAATCAGACTTGGGCTTGAAGACTGGAGCATAGAAAATGATAAGGGAAATGTTGTGGCTAAGGTGTCACAAATCCCACTTAAGCTGGCTTGGGCTATTACTATACATAAGTCTCAAGGGATGACACTTGACTCTGCTGAGATAGACCTATCTAAAACCTTTGAAGTCGGGCAGGGATATGTTGCTCTGTCTCGTATTAAAAATATAGAGGGACTTCGTTTAATGGGTCTAAATGATAAGGCACTCCAAGTTGACCCACTTATCTTGCATATAGATGACAGAATCAAAGCCGCTTCTACAAAGGCTAAAGAAGAAATATCTGCTGTCTCAACTGAGAATCTTGAAGCAATATTTGAAGCCTATATTCTGAGTATAGGTGGGATTACTGATAGAAATAAGATTAAAGACCAAGAAGGCATCTTGAAATCTGAAAAGAAGCTAGTGGCTAAGAGTGCAACACCTACGCATCTGCAAACAAAAGAATTGATTGATAGTTCTAATTCTATTTTAGACTTGGCTTCAAACAGGGGTGTGAGTCAAGGAACGATTATTAATCATCTTCGCACTTTAAAAGAACAAGACCCCACTTTGAATTTAGATAAGTTTATGCCTGAGGAACCTACGCTGAGCCTTGTAAAAGATGCACTAGCAAAAATAATAGACAGGGCTAATAAAGATGATTTTAGTGAGGATGGAAAAGCTAGGTTAAAACCTATATTTGAAGTTCTTGATTCTAAAATAACATATGATGATATTAGGATTGCATTACTGCAATATGGATAATAAGAAAGGAATATAATGGAAAAAATATACACAATTGATAATCAAGATTATTCAAAGAGTGAGGCACTCGCCTTAGCTCAAAATTTATCTACTTCAAGTGAATTATTAGATACCTTAGCAAGAGATAAAGATTATGATGAAGCTAATAAAACTTTTATTGCAAGACACCCCAAGACAGATTCTAAAACCTTAGTCTATTTGTTAAAATATGATGGGGTAGAAATGATGGGCGCTATCGCGCAGCACGCCAATACTTCGCCTGAAATCTTAGAACTAATGGTAAGAAGTAGTGATAAACTATATACCCAATATAAACTGGCCCAAAATCCCAATACACCGATAGATGCACTGGATGAATTGTTAGAAGATGCAGACAGTGAGCACATAAAATTAGCAATAGCTCAAAACCCAAGTACCTCTCAAGCAAGTTTAATGGATTTATTTGATGAAAGTTCGCTGATTAGCATTGAATCACGAAAAAATTATGATCAGAAAAAAGCTTTAAATAAATAGCGTAAAAATAAGCACTTGTATATATCTAGGCAAAAACTCTATAGAAGAGTCTTCCAATATTAAATGAATTTTATAAGTACTTACTTCTAAGTAGATAATCATGATGAAGATAATCATTAGGTACTAAGAGCCATAGTCTGGTATCTTCTTGCGTGGCTTCAGCTTCTTTCCTTGCCTTGTTTCCTGCACCAAAAAAGACTTCTATCTCTGTTTTACCTTTAAGTTGTTCTCTTGTGTCATGAGCAAACATAATTTTTTGAATTTTTGTATCATGAAGAGGTTCTTTCATACTAATAAACATAGGCATACCTAAGGGGATGTTCCTTTTATCAACAGCGACAGAACGGTTTTTTTGAAGGACCATACCTAGGGCACCTGTGGCTTTTTGTGAGTATTTTTCAAAAAAGGTATAAGATGCATTTGATTGAAAGATTTCATCTTGTACGGTGGGATGCTTTCTAAGATATTCACGCATAGTTTTAGGAGAAATTTCTTTTTTCTCCAGAAGTCCTCTTTTAAGAAAGACATCTTTTATAGAAGTATAAGGGTGCCCATTATGGTCACTATATCCAAGGTAAAGGCTTTTTTTATTGGGAAGAATGATGCGACCAGTTCCTTCTTCTTGTAAAAAGTATAAATCTATTTTGTCATTTACATAGCAAATAGGAGAGCTTTTAATAGCCCCCTTGTCAATTTGTATTCGCGAAAAATAGGGCTTAATTTTCTTTTCAATTATATGTCCTCTAAGTGGCTTGGAAAACTCTTTTTTGTAGGCAGGTAAGATAGCTATAGTAAACATATCTTTAGGCAAAGCATAAATAGGATAAGAATAGGTCTTGGTCTTCTTCAACGAGCCATATAAAAGAGGTTCATAATATCCTCCTAGTTTTTGATCTTTTGTTAGTGTAGTAAAAGGAGTGAAGTTGTTTTCGAAAAAAGATCTTGCGCTTTGAGCTGTTGTAGTGTTTGAACAAACAACCTTGAAAAGCTCATTAGATTTTATATGCTCACAAGTCTTTTTAAATATATTAAAAGACTCTGCAAAGTTTTCATCTTCCCAAGCAGGAATGTTTTTAAAAGAGCTTTCTTGGTACTGTCCATATGAGATGGCTGTCAATTGCTTTGTAGGTTCAGGTGTACAAGCTACAAAAAGAAGTAAGGTTGATAAGAGTAGTATGTTTTTCATAATTGCATTATATCTATATAAGATAATAGGATTATAAGGGCAATGAGAAAGATCTAAAAGTATCATAAAAATACAAAATGTGTTACTAATAGTTTAATATTATGTTTTATTAGTTTATTTTATGAAAGTTTTACTTTAGATAATATACTTTTATAATATCCTAAATCTATATTAAAAAAGGATGATAAATGAAAGATGTTTCTCAATGTTTACTGTCTATTATCGATGAATTTGAAAAATATCATTCACAAATTGTGAGTTTAGAAGATGCTAATCAATCATATGACAAAAATGTGAAAACATTGAAGAGCAGTAGAAATCAGCTTATACAGTCTAAACAAGATAATGCAATCGCCTTAAAAACAAAAGAAGATGAACTGAACAGGCTTTTGCTAGAACATAAAAAGCTTCAAGCTCGGTACAAATACTCAAAAGTAGTTATAGAAGAACTTAGAGATGAAAATGCACATATGAATGCAGATGTTTTAAGTCTTAAAGATGATAATGAGAAGCATACAGCACGGATACAAAGGATGAAGCAAGACCTTGTTGTTTCAAAAAACAATGAAGTTAAAGACCCTCAAAATATTGTTCATCTTTTTTCAAAAGTAGAAAATCTAAAAACAAAACTCCAACTTTCACAACAAGAACTCTCACGCTTAAGTGAGGTTCAAGAAGAAAACCTGCAGTTAAAACTTAGATACGAACAAATGGTTCAAGAAAAACTTAACAACAGCTCTCACCTACGCAAGTTGCATGAACAATATATTAAAATGCAAAAAGAAAAGAACAATGCGTATGAAAAGATGAAGCATCTTGAATTTGAATTTAAAGACTTAAGTGAACGCTATAAAAGTGTATCCCATGACAAAGAACTTCTAAAGAAAAAAACAGAAGACCTTATCTTAGAAAAATACAACAAGATGTACGAAACAAAACATATTTTTGGAATCGATATGGACACCGTAAGAGGACAAAATAATTATATTGATATAGACTCTTTAATAGAAAACATAGACGCAAGCAAGCCCCCTGTCCCTATAAAAGCCTTGGCTTAGTTTTTTAAGATGCTTGATAAATTAGGAATAGTTAAGGCCTTAAATATTCATTTTGAATAGTTGTCTTTATTTAAAATAGGGTTGATATATCATAATCGTATTATCTTAATTTACAGTGTACTAATTTTAACACTGTATAATATTTTTAATTATTATAACAGGAAATTATTATGTTGAAAAAATCTATTTTATTAGCTTTATTATGTGTATTTTCTTTTAGTTATGAAATGAATAAAGAAGTAGAAGCACNTATCAAAACAACTCAAGAAAATATGGTGTTTGTTAAAGGAGGCTCATTTATAATGGGTGACCCTTTATTTATTGACAACCAAGATAGAACTTATGAGGGTGAAGGTGCCATTATCATCGGCTCTCCTGAAAACAAGAAGAAATACCCTGATGCACACTGGGAACCCATAACATTTGGTCATAGTGGAAAAGGGCAACATAAGGTAACCTTGAGTGATTTCTCTATGCAAAAGTATATGGTGACTTGGAAAGAATTTGATGTTTATTCCAAGTTTAAAAACCAGGTATTACTAGAGAAAAAATGGATTGGAAGAAGAGATTGGAGAAAAGAAAATCATGCAGTTAGAGTTCATTGGCAAGAGTCCAAGGACTACTGCCAATGGTTGGGCAAGCAAACTGGTAAAAACTTTGACTTACCGACCGAAGCTCAGTGGGAATATGCTGCAAGAAGTCGTGGTGAATATGTTACTTGGGCAACCAATGATGGAAGTGCCAATAATGGAACAACATATACTTATGGAAAAGTAAAAAACATGGAGGGCTACGGAGAAACTGAAATTGGATTATTTAAACCGAATCCACTTGGCCTTTATGATATGAGTGGACTTTCGTATAGGTGGGTCAATGATTGGTATTCAAAAGATTATTATGAACACTCATCTGAATTAAATCCTCAAGGTCCTAAAAGTGGAACTATAAAAGTTCTTCGAAGTGGTGGTGGTAGCAGTGTAGCAAATAGTATAGTTTTTAAACGCTATTACATAGAGCCCAAAGGAAAATATAGAATCCCAGGTTTTCGCTGTGTTATAAACCCATAATCGTTTAATCAATCAGATTTTTTTATTTAGTTCAGTATAAAGTTTACGAGGAGCAATCCGAAAGTATTCAGGTATATCTTTTACAATACGAACAGGAATATCTTCTATAGTTTCAAGAATTATCAAAAGTTCTTTATCTTTTATTTGAAGATCAAATACGCCCATATACTCACGCATGTTATAGTTCAAGGTTAGATAACAACGAATACCAGAGGGAATCTCATATATCTCATCATCTTTATTAGAGGAAGTATATTCGATTTCATGCTCAACTTTAACAACTGTTGCTCTTTGATAGCTCCCATATTTTTTCACTATAGCAGATTCATAGTAATATGCAACGCTTGAGATGTTAAGATAAAAAATAAGTAAAAAGCTTCCAACGCCTACACTAAGAAAAACCCATCCAACAATAGAAGTGCCACTATTATATGATGACTCATCTAAACCGTGAAGCATTAATAAACCCATGCCCCCAAAACTAATTAAAAATATTATTGCAAGTATATATAGTACAACATGCTGATTAACGGCCTCAACAAAAAATATCACTTTTTGATTTAATGTGATTGACAAGAAATTTCCTTTTCATCGAAATATGAAAATTTAAGCATATTATATTCTATCTAAATTTAGTGGGAAATCTATGGTTATAACCTTAGTAATTTGAAGCCCCATACGTACTGTTTTTGGGGAGGCTTACATCATCACTTACGAAGTTTAAGGTAAACTCATAACCACTTGTAACTGAATTTTTACCTTCAAGCTCATATACACTAAAAGAATCTCTTCCAGGAATGAATGAACTGACTTGATACTCGGGAAGTTTTAGTTGTGCACTGATCTTTTGATGGATTTCTAAAGAAACATTGCTTGCAACCGCCTCGGCTTGTTTTGGCTGTCTAGGAGATTGCTTAGTGTTGACATGGTTATTGTCTTAACATTCGTTTCCACAAAGGTTTTAGTGTTTCATCTGTTTCATAACATGAAACACCATCAATCATTTCTTGACTTGTTTTAGGAGAGCACCATCTAAGTGGCGTATTTTCTGCTGAAAACATACTCATATATTTTCCACTAAGTGGACTTGCATCTGTTACGTTAGTGTTATTTATATTAACTGTTACAATATTTAAAAGAGGTTTCAATACGCTTATATCTTTAACATTTGTGTCATTTAAGTTAATACTTGAAAGTTTAGGGTAATTAGACACTACAGAAATATCTTGAATTGGACTATCCGTTATTTTAAGTGATTTCAGATTCTGCAAGTCTTTTAAGCAACTAATATCAGAGATATTTGATATTATAAACTCTAGTGAAGTCAAGCTATTCAAATTGTTCAAAACACATATATCACTACTTTTTTGACTATTAAAACTTAGTTCTTTCAGTTCCGTCAATTCTCTTAGTGGCTCTAAAGTATTTATTTTCCCCTTTATTGTTAAGGTCTTAAGTTTTTGCAGTTTTTTAATAGAGGATATGTCACGCAGATAGTCATTTTTCATACTTAATTCTTCCAAATTATATAAAGTATTTAATGGTGAAATGTCAGTAATAGGGTTATGGCTAATATTTAGCTTTTTTAACATTTTGAATTTGGATAAAACTGAAATATCAGTTATCTTATTTCTTGATATATCAAGCTTAGAAAGACCCTTAAAGTACTTTAAGGGGCTAATATCAGTAAGGTTATCATAACTTAAACGAAGGCTCAATTTTTCATTATTAATATAATCTTTACTGAGCTTATCGCATGCTGGCTCTGAAAATCTTGTTTCATGAATCGCGCAAAGTATGACTTTTTGCATAGTTGTAGGATTTAAGCACATTTCCATAAAAATATCTCTACGTAGTAAATCTGCTTTCACTTTCTTTGTTAGAATTTTTTTACTATATGCTTTAGATGCTATTTCTGCAACTTTATAAGTAGATATCTCACTTTTCGACAGCCTTGTTACAATAACATATAAATTGTTTTTATCAACAGCATGTTTTGCATCAATTACCTTAAAGCTATTGATATCACAATCAAACTTATGAGATTGAAAGTAAACACCATTTTTATCTTTTACAAAATAATCAGATAAAACAACAAAGCTTTTATTGTCTAAGTTTATTTTATCTCCGAGGTAATACACATTCTGCTTATCTCCAGCATACCCATATGACAACTTTTTAAAAGAATCAAGGTCTACTCCAACGAGTTTTCTTGCGATTCTTTGTCCAATGTAGCCATTTCCTGAACAATAATAAACATTTTCATCTTCGATACTGTATCTATCACCACTTGTTAAAAAATCTACAAAAAAATTGTCACAGATCGCATAGCTTGAAGATGGAAAAATATACAGAAGTGAAATTATTATTGTGTAAATAGGTTTTAGTAAGATGTTTTTTCCTTTATATTGTAAAAATAAAATATTGTGATTCAAATTTTTGAAGGTAAGATGCCCTTTTCTCTTTAATAACTCTATTTGTGGTTGTGTTTAGGGATTACCTGTCCCCTGTGTTTTGATAATGATAAACTATAAGAACTATACATTTCATTTTTACTTTTCAGCATCTATAGTATGTATTTAATATTCCATCCTTCTATCAAATTTATTTATTGTCTTAAGATCCGTTTCCACCAAGGTTTTAGTGCTCCATCTTCTTCAAAGCATGAAATACCTGCTCTAATTTCTTTTATGTCAATAGGGGAACAGTAGTCTAAACTTCTACTACTTAATGTTTGCGCCCACGACTGAAGTCCACCACTAAAGATATGCATTGTAAAAAACTTATGTCTATTCTCATTCATTACATACTCAAGTGATTTAGACTCTTTTAATGGGCTTAGATGTTTTATATTGGTTTTATAAAAGGTAAGAGATTCTAGGCTTTTTAGTTTTGCTAAAGGGCTAATATCAGTTATTGGAACTCTTTCTAAGTGTATTTTTTTTAGTTTTGTTAACTTTGTCAAGGGAGAGAGGTCAGTAACTTGGCTACCCCAAATAGTTAGATTCTCTAATTCTTTAAGGTTTTCTATACAGTTTAAAGAAGATAAATTATCATCACTTGATAAATAAAGTCTCTTAATTTTTTTTGAGTTTTTAATTGTACAAAGGTCTTTCATATCTAGGCCTGAAAGATTAAGGCTTTCTAAATTAACTAATTTTGTAAGATTTGGTGCTAATTGACCCGCACCATATATCCGTAAGTTTTCAAGTGTTGTTATATTAGAAAGAGGAGATAAGTCTACTGGTAAATGGATAACATCATATTTGTGAGAAGCACTCACTTTAGGCTTATTTGAATTTATATGTAGTATTCTTAGAGGTAAACCTTTCAAAGGTGTAATATCTGTTATAGGATTAAAACTTATATCTAACTCTTCTAATTTTTTTAGATTGGCGAGGGGGGTAATATCAGAAATATTAGCTTCATAAAGGTTAACCTCGTCCATATTTGTAAAAAATCTCAAAGGAGACAAGTCACTTACACTTGAACGCCGTAAAATTATTCCTCCTCTAGTGACAGTCTCTCTTTCTAATTCTTGGCACCGTTCATATGTAACTTTCAACTTTTTATCGGGATGTAGCATCTTTTGCAATGTACTATATTGCGATACAGTAGGGTTTGTACACATCTTCATAAACTCACTTTGAGCTAAAACTGTAATTTGAAGAAGCACAAGCGTTAAAAATAAGGCTTTAATCATTTGTCTTTTTTCCACCTAATCGTTTTAAGAATTTTTCAACATCATCATGTAAAACTCTTCTACTTGTAGAATGGGATTCTATCATAAAATAATCTAGGCTTCCTTTTCCAAAGGCTTCGAGTTCACCCACGTATCTATCATCAAACAGTTTTTTAAGTTTATTGATGGTTGTTTTTAATCCCTTTAAGCTTTCTTCAGCATTGTCATTTAGTACAAATTCTAAGCCAAATAAACCAATGCTTGCCCACTTATCGATCATCGTATGCATAGGGCTTTGCGCTAAAAGGGTGAAAAGAATTTCCATTAGATTTGTTTGAGAAGAACTAGTGTTATAATTGTCTTCTAGCTTTTCTATATTCTCTATAAATTTATAATAACGTTCACTAAAGACCTTTAGTTCTAGAATGTCTTGCATTTTTTGAGATTGAATCCCATAACTTTGAGAATTAATCATAGCACGAGTAAAAACACTTGCTTCTGTTCCTTGTCTTGTTTTTATATCATATTCATCTATTTTTAATTTCTATTTTTATGCTACTTTTTCCAACCAAATTGAGATTTTGGCTTTAATTTAATTGTTTCACTTATATAACTAGCGTCTCCTGTTATAGAATCAATGACTATACCTTCTATTCTAACTTCAGGTATTTTTGGATTGTAATAAGGTGTAAATAAATATTTATCATTTATAATAAAGAAAAGTGGAGAACCTACTATCTCTTTATTTGTATCTGATAAATATTTTAATTGTAGTTCCCATGCTTTATCTAAACTAATAGGGGCATTTTTTATATATTCCTTAAACTCTGGTGTGTTGTATTCAATTACTTCCATTTTACTATCTCCTTTTGTACATGATATCAAAGTTAATATTATTAATACACTAGTTAAATAGCTTTTTAGTTTTGAGGTTTCCAATCTGTTGCTTCCTTTTTTATTATAGTTACTTTTGCTTTTTCACCTTTATGCTTGATAGATGTACTTTTTATTTCTGTTTTTAAATCTTCAAGTATTCCATCTGGAGTAAGTGTACTCCAATCAATATCATCAATCCCACCATGTGCTAAAGCTTGTTTAACTGTGGTAGTACACTGCTCTCCAGTCCAAGGTTCAACACTATATACTTTTAAATGTTGATATCTATCTGTCCACCATTCAAGCATTTTATCAGCTTCCAGCTTTTTTACATAAAACTCTATTTTATAAACTGTTCCATAAACATTATTGTTTTTCCAATTTTTTGATATGAAATTCAGTACTTGTCTTAAAGTTACATTTCTAGGAGTACTAGAAATCATTTCTCCCCACCAAGGACGGCCAGGAGCAAAATGGAAACCGGCATTTGGTATATCATATATTGTTACTTTATCATCTGTATCTCCATCCTGATTTAAATCAGCTTCATACTTCTTTTCATCGAAAATTTTGTTTTCATTATAATCAGGACCATAATCAAAAAAATTACTCCCAATAGACATCGCTGTATGACCTGCTAATCCCTTCGCTCCCCAACCCGTTTCTTTAGAATGAGGTAATTCAACTATAATAGTAATTTTCATTTCTTTTTTATTTAATTTAGCAGGCTGTGCTTTTAATGCGCCCATTTGACTTCTCCTTCAAAGGTATCTACTTCATCTTCATCCAAACCTTCATCCTTAACAATCTGTTCTGTATCAAACTCATAATCAATCTTTCCATCTTTCACTTCAGTTTCTTCTTCCACGCTTTTTATGATATTTCCATTTTCATCTTTTATATGAAGTATCGCAGTTACAGGAGTTCCTTCTTTTAGACTGGCATCTGCCTTAAGATGATAAATAGCATTATCCACTGAATTGATGTAGTCACCTTTACTGTCATCACCTCTAACATTAGTTACTTCACCTTCTTCAAGAGGTCGTCCATAGGTAATCGCTTTTGCTCCATTAACTTCTTTATCTTCAGGATAAACATGCACTTGGATTTCTTGGGTAGTATGTTCTTTCTTTAGCTTATGTGTTATTACTAAGGTGTCATCAAGTTTTTCATCTATTTTAGTATGTTTATTTTCACCATTTCTAGCATCTATTTTTACTTTTAATGTTTTCAACTCTTCATCTGTTGGGTTATCTATGTTAAGTTCCACTCTGTACTTTACTTCAGTATCACTTTCCATTAATAGGTTCTTACCCTTAACACTAACTACATTTAGTAAACGCTTCAACTCCGTAACCGCATATCCGTTTTCATCATCCGTGTCCACCACAAACGCGTGAGCATGACCAAACTGATAGATGTTTTCCTCTTCCACAGTTATGCTCATCTCTAAGCCCTTAATGTTGATGGTGTCATTGGTTGGGTTGTCTGTTAATATGTCTTTATCGCCTTCATCATTGTTTTTAATGAAGTGCCAGTTGATTTGAGATTTTTGTGTTTCGTTTAGCTCAGTTGTTTTAGCCCATGAACCATTTTCAAACTTCTCAACGTCTGCGGTGTAGGTTAATACCTCACTTAAGTCTTTTTGTTTAGTAACGCTTGCGGTTACCTTTGTTACTCTTAGCTTATGGTATAAAGGTTTCTTGATTTCTGGACTTACTACCTTAGCAGCAGTTACCCCACCATTTCCTGAGTTAGTATCAACCATCGCACCTTTAAGGTGGATACCACTTGCATCTATGGTTAAAACATTTCCACCAACTTTTAAACTGATGCCATCGCTTGCTTCTAGTTCTATGGTCTTTGCTGTTTCTTTGATGGTCTTTGCGTTAAGGTGATAGGCTGCGGTTACTTCTATTCCTAACTCTTTTCCTACTTGCATAAAGAGGTTAGTTAGGTACTTTTCTTTTTGGTCTTGTTCTATGTAATGGGTTGCGGTACCTTTAATTCTTTGGATTAGGTCTTTTTCTATAATGGTTTTTTTATCTAACTTAACAATGGTGTTTTGGTCTTGTAAGATATGCAGTTCTTGGTCTTGTTTGATGGTCGTGATTTGTTCTTTTTCTATGGTGGTGATAGCATTTCCCACGATGTTCACTTTTTTGTCATTCCCTATGGTTTGGATGGAATCGTTTTGCACGGTAAGTTCACAATCATTATCTATAATGGTTTTTTTATCATTTTGTATATGGGTATGGCTGTCATGTAAAACATTTAAAGTGTAATCGTTTTGCGCTCTTAGGCTTAGAAGTTCTTCTCCTTGTTTATCTTCAAACAAGAGTTCGTTATATCCTTCTTTATCTTCATACTGAGGCGTCGTTTGCGTTTTTATAAAAGACTTTGTTTTTTCTTTAGGAAGATTATAAGGATGGCGGTTTTCTCCATTATGGATAGCACCTGTTATAAGAGGTCTGTCTATATCTCCATTAATAAAGCTTACGATTACTTCTGAATTTACTCTAGGTAAAAACTGTGTCCCGTACCCATCTCCACTAAAGCTATTTGCAAGAGGAATGAAACATGAGGTAGGGCGGTTTTTATCAAAGTGAAAGATCACTCTAATCTCACCAAACTCATTGACGTCTATTTCATTAGCGTATTTTGCTGTTTCTTGGTTTGCATTTGAAACGATCGCGGTTACAATAGAATGCATTAATGGTTTTGTGGTTTGTTTAGCAGGGCGGTAAATGATATTACTATCAATGGCAATAAAGTTAACCTTGTATTGGGCTTGTTTAACTTTTTTGTTAGTGGTTTCAACATACTCATCTAAGGCATTGGGGAAGCTTGCCTTATAATGCACTTCAAGAATGATAACGTGAGTGTCCTTATGTCCTTTAATGTCTTTTAAGGTGGCGTATCTTCCATCATAAAGATTTAAACTTTCACTGCTTCCATAAATACGGATACCCTCACCATATCCTCTTTGTGCGTCAAGCTTTGTGTAACGGTTTAAGTCCTTATATAAGGACTCGTCTAGTTTTTCAAGTCGATCTCTAAGACGATGTTGTTTTAAATCATTTCGTAGTTGTGCGCTGGTTTCATTATCTGTAAATTCAGGTGACTGAAAGATCTGACCTGATTCAATGTTAAAGTCTAAACTGGGCTTACGTGAGTCATAAAAGTCTTCTACCTGAGCCGAAGGGCTGAAGGTCTTTGAAGTATTGTAAGTGACTTCTATGCTGTCCATAACTCGTGGAGCATGCTCATTAAGTTCACATAGGGTAATGATGTAAGGGCTGTGGGCATAAGGCTCAACTAAAAGGACATATCCTTCTTCTTCACATAGCATTTTTATGAAGTCCAAATCACTTTGAGCGTATTGGGTACAGGTATGACGTTTAGGAAGGGTTTGTGTATCTAGTTTTACTTCAACTTGGATATCAAGTAAGCTCATATACTTAGAAAGGATACTAGAGATGATATCTGCTACTGTCATCTCTTGGTATATTTCATATCGTTTATTTAGGCTTAGATAGTGCAGGGGAGAAACAATAGTAATCTTATACAGTTTCTTTCGTGCAATACTTCCAAACTCTTGAGCCTTGATAATCTTCCCGTAGATTTTTTTAGAATTTAAAGGATTGCTTTCATCACGTAAGGATAATTCAGCCTGTGTATCAACAATGTCTTCAACACTGATGTTATCATCACTTACGAAGTTTAAGGTAAACTCATAACCACTTGTAACTGAACTTTTACCTTCAAGCTCATATACACTAAAAGAATCTCTTCCAGGAATGAATGAACTGACTTGATACTCGGGAAGTTTTAGTTGTGCACTGATTTTTTGATGGATTTGGCTGTCTAAGAGATTGCTTAGTGTTGACATTTGAGACCTTTGAGATATTCATTAATAAACTTTAGTGTGAAAAGTACTTTGGGGAATTCTCTGATAAGTAGGGGGACCTATCTATAAAAATAAATGAGAAAAAAGTACTTTTCACGCTAAAACTTATTTTCGGGTTTCCCCGAAAAAGAGGGAGGTGCTTACGCGCCTACGCCTACTCTCCAGTCATCTTCACCAGATGTACTAGCTGTTTCGTGTCTCCAAGAAATTTTTCTGTATGAAAGAGAAACTTTTTCATAAGGTGTTACATCATTAGTGATTGCAGAACCTTGAGTTTCCATAGAAGTCGCAATATTAGTGATAACAGCGTCTTCAAGAACGATACTGTAGTAATGCTCTGGCTTACCCATGTAAGATGTTCTGTAAAACTTAAGTTCTACTTCTGTTAATGTTTCACCATGAACTAGTGCGTTACATAAAAGAGGAGAACTCTTATCAATCATCTTYGTAAYGATTAATGGGTTATGTGTTCTTTGACCTGTTGCTTGACCTGTAGTAGCTGAACGAGGAACATCGATATCGTGTGTAAATGCTTTAACTAAACACTCATCTTCATGACCGTTTTGGTAAATATTACCAACTGAATCTGGAGTTGTTGCACCCTCAGTGATCTTACCTTGAGTACTTCCTGTGACTGACATATATACTGGATTATCCATTTTTGTTACCTTTTGTTTAATTTAGTTTATAATACATTTTAAAAGATAATATACTGTTAAAATTACACATAAATTGTTAAAATATATTTATTATGAGTTTTGTGTTTCTTATTTACACACATTAGTTTATTTATATAGATATTTTTTAAACACAACGTTTTAAATAGCTCTGAAATCGTATGCAAAATGGAATTTTTTTAGGTCGCGTTTCAGGGTCATAAGATAAGGCTTTTTTAAACCAAGACCTTTGAATCCATGGAAGCTTTGATAGCTGTTTTTTACTTAAGGGCATTTCTAAAAGTTCTAAAGAAGATGTTTCAAAAGGAAGTTCATTTGCATACAACTCAAAAAGAACACAGGCTAATGAAAAAAGATCTGTTTTTCTAGAGGGTGGCTTGCCCTCAAAGACTTCTGGGGCCGTATATATGGGATTGTAAGCATTGACTTTTTTATAGGCCAGGTTAAATCGTTTTTTGGAACCAATGTTTTGTGATATTCCAAAGTCAAACAACTGCGCGTTTCCTTCAGGCGAAATCATAATGTTTGTTGGATTGATATCTGCGTGAACAATACCACGTGAGTGCATATGTAAAAGTGCCTTGTATAAGGAGTTGGCTAAATTTCTTTTCATTTGCTTATTTATCTTGTGTAAAGATACATTTACTAAAAGTTCACCTTCTAGTTTTTGCATTACTAAGTAGGCAATGTTTGTTTTATCATCAATACCAAAATCTACTGCTTTTACGATATTTTCATGATGAAGTGAGTTTAATAAAGAATATTCAGAATAAACAAAGGCAGCAATGTCTTTTTTGCCAGCAATTTCATGAGAAGGAATTTTTATAACAAGAGACCTGTCATCTTCAAAATATTGTGAATATATATCTTTTGCCTCATATACCTCAGATAAGCCACCTTCACCAACCTTTTTACCAAGGGTGTAACGGTTGTTTAACATTGAAATACCCTTGCGGACTTCTTCTTCTTTATTATGTAAAAGTTTTAATTCCAACTTTTTGACAACATTAAGTTCTTTCATTGTTATTTTACTCCAACCAATGTCGCGGTAAGATTATCATCTGCTACGCCTGAAAGAACCTTTGAACACATAAGATGCATTCCCTCTTCTAAGATATCAACGTCCATCCCTTCTTTGATAAGGGTATGTGAAAGATTGTCGTAAAAACCATCGCTGCACAATAAAAATACATCATTCTTTTTAGTTATAAATTTCTTTACTTCTAAAGAAAGTTCACCCGGAGCACAAAGGGCCTTTGTTAAAGCCTTTCGTTCTCCTGTCTCACTTGGTATATTTCTAGCATGATCTTGCGTAACCATAGATAAGGTGTTATTTCTGTATACATAACATCTGCTATCACCGCAATGTATACTCACGGCTTGTTCACCTTCAATAAGTAAAAGGACTAGAGTGGTTCCAATAACCGCATTGTTCCCTAGTTTATGTACTTTTTTTTGTAAGATGCGGTGGATATTATAAAACTGTGAGGTAATGGCTTCAATTTTTTGATCAAAACTTCCTCTTAGTTCTATTTGTTCAAAAATATCTGTGACTAAATGAGAGGCAAAATTTCCTTCTTGATGCCCACCCATCCCATCACATACTATCCATAAGCCTGAATCGTCATTGGTGAAATAGGCATCTTCGTTATTCATTCTAACATGGCCTGGATGGGTAAAAGAGTGAGAAATACAGGCCATTATAAGTTACTGCTTAATTTGAATTTTTTAAGTGGATTGTCTTTTGTAAAGACCTTCGCCGCCATACCCGTTAAGGTAAACGAGCCATTATACCGTTGCTTTTTATACTCAATAACGACTGAATCCGTACCACGACGTTTTTTATGACTTTTAACAATGAACTTGTCAATAAGTTTAAATAATCCCCATTCTCCTTCTTCAGAGTCTTCAACAACCCTGTCTTTTTGGAGGTTATACATAGAAAACTTGGTGATATTATTTAAACTTTCAGCAGGCCATTTAATCTGTCTTGATTTAATAGGACCATGCTCATAAGCAATATAATTATCATCATAATGATATTCCATTCGGGCTAACTTTCTACCTAAAGAGTGAGGTTTAAGATATAAACTTGTTCCTAAATAGTCACCCTTGCTTGTGAAAAATGTTTTTCTTATATTTTCCACACTTAGCATCGCATTCATAAAGCTTTTATTGATGTACATATTGCTTCCATCAATAGTTCTGTACTTATATGTTCCGCGTCTAGTATTTAGGTTTACAAAGGTTGCTACATAATTTTGATAAAAGGTATCTATTATCCCGTTTTTCTTAAAAAACTCTTCAAAGTCTTCTATACGTATATCATTTCTATTACTCTTTTTAGTAAGAGGATAGCGCCCTCTAATCTTGTCATTATAATAACCAAGAACTTCGAGTCTGTACTGATGATTGATATACTTTTTTGTACGAGAAAGTAGGTAGGCCCAGTCATTTTTAAGCGCTTTTTTAAACCATTTATCTACAGGTCTTGGAAGGGCTGAAATTTGCATAATAATAGGCTCATGTCTTCCTGAAATACGATCTAACACAATCTTATAGGCATCTTTTTCAGGATTAACTGAACCATAAATAGCTGTCATTTCTTGATAAACATTATTTAACTTCAGCATCGCAGTGGCTAATTTTGGAGTTGGCTTGTTTTCCTTATCTAGAAGACGACCATAACTTGAAAAGTATTCTCTGATATTTTTAACACTGGTGTTATTCGTAATCTTTTTAGCCTTAGCAATAGCGTGTTCAGATGCTATTGCTGCTGCTTTCCCATTAATAGAAGTACTTTCAGCCTTCATCTGAAGTTTTTCAGCTGGCGTATAAATCATTGTGTTTTCTTTTAAGGCTTGTAAGACTCCAACGATAGGTGAGGTACCTGAGGTTAGTACTGTTAACTGATTATTAATTTCAGAAATTGATTTATAATTAGGAACTTCGAGTGCATTTAAAGCAGTGCTCCAATATTTTTTATAATCAATGAAATAATAATTTTGAACCTTAGAATACATTTCATTTAACTCTGCGTCACTTAAGTCAGTTGAATAACCAACCACCCAATTGTTTGCAACGAGTCTTTTAATAAGAGCTTTTCCATCCGAAATAATGATAGTTTCAAAACCTTTTTTTGTGTAAAATCCAGGAATTGTATAATCACTTCCTTCAAAGGCTGAAGCATAAGAACCAAGGGTATTTGAGAATCTAAAATCTTTAATACCTTTGTCTTTAGCCACATCTTTAAGTTCCTTATAAACAAGGGCTTCATGTCCAAATTCTAAGAGCTGCGTTCTTGCAAGGGTTAGGGTTTCTTCTTTTAGTGTATAGGGCGTAAATCCGTAAACAAGAAGATTATTAAAATGCTTATTTAAGTCATTTTGAGTGGCATTCATATTAGGATATAGGTGCGACCAAGCTGTTGCCAACCATCCTTTTAAAAAGTCTTTATCCCGACGTTCTTCATTATTTAACATTGAGTATGCTTTTGTGCTTTCCCAGGTTAAATCGTAGTCCCCTATACTTGCGGCGATCTGTCCTTCTATAAATTCAGCAACACGAGGAAGGAGTAAGTCTTGTAGGGCTTCTTTATAATGTTCTTCTAGAAGTGAATTTCTGTCAGCTACTTTAAAATAAGCGATTTGCCAAATATTTTTGCTCATCTCTTCTTCGTTTTCACTCTTAAGCTTGTGTATTTGGTTTAAAGAAACCAGCATTTCTTCAAAATCAGTTTGAGAAGAAATTGTATCTCTTTGTTTATCATAAACCAGGATAGATTTTTCAGAAGTATCAAGAGAGTCAAGCCGAGAATTAAAATCAGAAATCCAATAAATCGTAGTAAAAGCAACGATAATAACAGAGGCAGCAATGGCGCCTATGTGCTTTAGCCTTTGGTTCTTTTTATAGTTGGTATCCATTTTAATGATATCAGCTTCAGGGAAAATGATGTCAGATAAGAGCTTTTGAATGAACATGCCCTTTTGCGGTTGCATTGAAGCAAGTGAGCTTTCTTCAAACTCTTGAGCAACAGGAAGATTACTATTATGAGGCACAGATGTAAAATATATACCACGTAACATCAAAGGTTTGCGGTAACGCGTTTGTGCAAAACCGATATCAACGAACATATTAAGCTTTTCAAAAAGTGCTGAAAACTCATTACAAAAAAGTAAGGTTTTAGCACGCGCGCCCGTGTCCCATTCTTTATTTACCT
The DNA here is from genome assembly GCA_002733885.1 of Arcobacter sp. Classification (GTDB taxonomy): domain Bacteria; phylum Campylobacterota; class Campylobacteria; order Campylobacterales; family Sulfurimonadaceae. The sequence goes on from NVXJ01000011.1 coordinate 24,781, forward strand.
TATCCAGTACAGAGGTGTTAAGCCTTTGTAAAAGGGCTTCTAACTCAGGTTGGATTATTGAAGTATCAACACTTTCAATGTCTTCATCAAAGGTAACACCTAAAACTTCTTCTTTTTCTTCTTCAGTAATACCAGCAAAGTATTCTGTAAAACCTGTAATCTTATCTGTTTTAGAAACCAGTAAATAAATAGGAATATTTGAATTAAAAGCGTGGGCAATCTCATCAAACCTATCCCGTAAGTCTTTAGCATACTGCTCTAACTCTTTTTCATTTTTACCCATTAATGTATCAACACTAATAGTAAGCATAATCCCATTAATAGGTCGTTTCCATCGTCTTTTACTAAATAATTTTAAGAATGTTTCCCAAAGAGCGGTGTCTTCTTCGCTTCTTTTAGTAGAGATATAATTGCCTGGCATGTCAATAAAAATAGCATGCTCTGCAAAGTACCATTGAAAAGATTTTGTTGAGCCTTCTTCACTTACACTACGTTTGGAGTAGTTAATGTTTAAAGGAAAGTCTAAACCAGAATTTTCAAGCATAGACGTCTTACCTTCTGTTTCAGCACCTACCATTAGGTACCAAGGAAGCTCATATCCTGCGCTTTGTTTGTTTTTATAAATACTCGAGTTTTTAACAATACGCATGGCTTCAGAAAAACGGGTTTTTAAATCAGCTATTTTTTCACCAATAATGCCTGAGTATTCTTTTTTTCTTTTAAATTGTTCTTTTTTATCTCGCAGTTTTTGCTTCATTTCTTCTTTAACAAAAAGTGTATAAAGAAGTACTAGCATAACGGAGCCAAAAAAGATTGAAAAGGCAATCAATAATCTTAATGTTAAACCTTCTAATGACTCAAATAGATAAGGTGTAGCAAAAATTATAAATAAGGCTAAAACAAAGGATACAGCTATAATCCAGAAAAATACATTTTTAAAAATTGAAGTTTCTTCAAACTTACTCATTGAAATCCTTTATACTTACCACAGGAACTTCATTTTGTGGTGCCGCCATCGCGGGGTAGATTCTGTTGTCGTTTACTTGCATTGAAGTAGGGGCAAGTCGTGTTTCACTGGTATATTTATTGTATTTATTTTGAAATAAGGTCAGTGCCTTACCTTCTTTTCCTGACAAAGAAAAGGTTAAAATACCATATACCAAAGACAACATCAGCACAATACTAAGGGCTAGTATCTGATAAGATGTTTTATATACCAAATGATTTCTTTGTTTTGATGACTTTTGTTTGGTGTAAAAGTTTTGGCTCTCACGCATCTGCATCATCTTCATTTGTCGGTATAAGCTTTCACGAATAGAATCTAATTCCATCTTTCCTCTGTTTTGTATTCTATATTTACCTTCAAAACCAAGTGATAAACAAATATACATCAACTCTAAAAGGTCAATATACTTTGCAGGAGCACGCAAAAGCTGGTCTAAGATTTGAAAAAACTTATCCCCTCCATAGGTTTCATTATAAAAATGACCCAAGAGGCTTGAGTTCGCCCAATTGTTATCCTTACCCCAGTAGGTTGTACAAATAAGTTCATCGCTAAAGGTAGATAATACATAACGTGCAAGCATCACTTGAGAATTTTCAATTCCTTTTTTTGCACTGGCTTGGGTGAAATATTCTATATCTTCAATTAAAGAATTTCTAACCTCGCTTAAGCTTCCTACATCATAAGAATTTTGCAAGCTATCAATTTGTTTAAAGATATCAGATGAAAGAGACAAAAGTGGGTTTCCTCCTCCTTCATAAGACTGGTTTTGAGAATGATCTCTTGATTTAGCCTGAGATATAGCAGTATCTTTAAACTGCTCATAAGATTGGCTTGGTGGTTCAAAGTCAGTTAAACTATCGGTTCCATGAGAAACAGGAACTAGCATGGTTTTATTAGCAACAGCGCTCATTATTTTTTCTCCATTTTAATCATTTCGTATGGCCCAAAGGGTATATTCAACATTAGGAAGTTCTCCCGAAAGATGGAAGGCAAATCCACCTGAATGTGTCAGCTTTTCTTTATCTTCAGCTTCAAGTTCAACCTTGAAATAAATGTAATTTACCTTATACGGTATCTGTCTAGGTGCAGTAGCAAGTGGCTTAAGTTTAAATCCACCAAGGTGGTAGTTAACAAGATCTCTAATGGTTTCAATACTTCCCATTTTAAGGTTTGACTGAAGGAGCTTCTTGAGTTTGTCCTCCTCCATATCTGCCTTAACTGCAAAAACAAAACTGGAAGAATTAATCATAGATTTTTCAGCTATTTGAGAGGTAAAAATTCCATACTTTTGCTCTTGTACAGGTAAAGAAACACTGTTCTGCTCTAAAACCATACTCAGCATATCATTAAGTTCACTTAAGACATTATCAAAGCTTTCACCCTGTTTTTCATGCTCATAGACAAAGGGATCTAGTATCCGTTTTTCTTTTTTCATAAACACAGCGAGTTCGCCAATTAAGGAGTTTAACTCTAAAAAAAGTTCACTGGGGTGAATACGGTCTTGGGTAAAATAGTAATGCAAACGGCTTTGTGTCTTATTTAAGAGTTGAAGCATTAAATAATCCCCAAGTTCTGTAGCTTGAACATTAGAATCAGAGAGCTTTTCTGCTAGTTTCTCAGCCCTGTAAGACAAGGTGCTCATTAACTCATTCATCTTTGAGATAAGGTCTTTAGACGCATGCAGATGTAAAAATGTTGGCATATAATTTTCATCCATGCTTACTACACCACTAGCAGTAACATCAGCAACATTTCCAAGCTTAATTTTTACATATCCCTCATTTACATCTTCTTCAAGTAAGAGTTTGAAGTTAAAGCGAGCACCAATAATATCTGCTTCACTATTTTCACCTGAATTTGTATTAGGAACATCTTCGATATTTTCAGCTATTAAACGCGTAAGTCTATTTTTTTGGTCTTCAAAATGCACTTCATCACTATGGTGAATAGTAATAGGAAGGGCAAGGTACAAGGCCTTGGCACTGTCTTGTATATTAATATCTAAGCTTAGGGCGTCAGTTTTAGAATTAATATCAAATAAGGTGCCATCAGGCATAACGCCAGAAGCATTATTTAAAACCACCTTTCCTGAACCAAGGTGATGATTATCAATACTCATATTAAAAAGACCCCAGTTGTTTGGGCCCATCTCTTTTGTGCGCATCATTAGTTCATTGGTGAAATATCTATCATTTTGCTGGAAGTGTTGAGGACGCATAAAAAGTCCTTCTTTCCATACTACCTTGTGTTGCATTATTCAATTTCCTTAATTTGGTACCCATCTATTTGTAGTTCTACATAATTATGTGTTTTGTCATCTAGGTTTATTACATATCTCCACGTTGTGTTCGAATCAAGCTTTCTAAAGTTACCTATAATTCCAAGAAACTTTGCTTTTTCATCAAAAAGTATTTTGTAAGTTTGTTCTTCACTCGGAATAATGATATGTTTATTTTGAGAAATTAAGTCAGAATTTAATCTGTCCGTACCATTGTCTAAAAGTGTCCAATAATCTAGCTTAGAAAATTGCTCAGCTGAATCAAGTTCGTAAAAGTTCAACATTAATGGAGAAGAAATATTGTCACTATCAAGATTGATATTTTTGCTACTTTGGATGACTAGCTCTAAATGTGTTGGTTTACTTGCGCAGGCATTCATCATTATGGAAATACCTATAACTAGGCTTAGTTTTATTATGTTTTTTATCATCTTTATACTCTCTTTCTTGTGTTAGCTGAACCTAGTTTTAGGCTGTATGAAATATTTTCATATTCTTTTGTAAAGTCGTCTCTTATCATGTCGACACCTTCTTGTGGTCTTTCATTTAAGACATCAAACATGTCACTATAGGCTTTCCAAAGGAGTTGTTGCTTAGGCAAAACCCCACGAAGTGCTCCACTTGATTCAAACCTATATTCAAGGTTTTTAGGTGAAAATTTTGTAGCAGCTATTTTCATGATATTTTTACTTGAACTGTGAAGGGCTATACAATGGGAGTCTATCTCATTAAAAGAAATTCTAATTCCTTCAGAAATACTCATCATGCCTAGCATCGTACTCTTATCTTTATCTTCTAAAAGCTTTGTCGCTGCGGAGCCAAGTTTAATAGGATTATTGTCATTTACATCTAAATGGTTGGTTGATAAATGTAGGTCTTGTTTTGTTTTATCCTTAAGCTGAATAGAATTTTGTAAGGCATCTAGGGTATTTATAATGATATCTCCTAGTTCAGCCATTAAGGTATCTCTATCTTCTTGCTTAAGAGCATTAATCTTGATACCAAGCTTAGATTCTAAGATAGAGATAGAACCTTCAAGCCCATGAGCACGAAGGGTAGGGGGCTGTCTTAAAGGCTCTTCTTGAACCTCAGGCTGCACATAAGCAGGTATAGATATGTGTTCTTCAAAAACTGTTTCGTTTACTTCAGGAATACTTTCTTGCATAGGCTCAGCAGCAGGCTCTGAAAAAAACGAGGCGACATCAATATCATCCTTTACCTCTGCCTTGTCTTCTAAGACAACATCAATAAAAGCAGATTCATCTTGATAGCTTGAAGACTCCTGAAAGTTATGCACGGGAGGGGCCGAGGGTGTTTCTAAGATACTCATAATATCCATATCTGTTGGGGTCTGAGAATCAACAGAAGTGAAGCCCTTATTATTCATATCAAATAAAAAGTCATCATTAGGGATAATATTGTCATCATTAGTAGCAACACTTGGGGCAATAGAACTTATTAAGTCATCTTGGTTATAGTCATTATTTGAAAAACGCGCTTGAAGTTCATGATCACCAATAATAAAAACATCTGAGGCATTTATTTTTACAGGATGCCCCTTAGGGAGTTTTTTATAAGGACTCTTTAAATAGGTTCCATTGGTGCTTTCATCCTTAATAAAAAATGTTCCATGCTTACAAAGGATTTGCACATGTGTTCCCGAAATATAGGAATTAGGATCATTTAAAACCCAATCATTATCTCCATTTCTCCCAATAGTTCCACCATTTTCTTCAAAATGAAAATTTCTTTTACTGGGGATATTTTTTCCATTTTTTACAATATCAAATACGAGTTTCATTTTATTTTGCCTCTATCTCTTGTTTTTCTGGAGTGGCCTGGTAAAGCGGTTTGTACGTGTCTTGTAAGGGTGCGCAGGCACTTAAACCTATTAGTAAAGCAATGCTTATTAAAATTAATCTCATTTTGTTTCCTCTTTCTTTTTTGAATTAGTAGTATCTTTTGGATTTAAATCCAGTGTGCTTTTAACGATAATCTTATTATCAGTATCTAGGCATAGTCTTACTGCCTTTAAAGGACTTTCATCTATGGTGCAATCAAGAATTGTTTTTGAAAGTACAGGCATAATGTTTGTATTAATAATAAGGTCTATATTTCTTGCACCCGTATCCATTGCATTAGACAAAAATACAATTTTATCAAGCACTTCATCTTCATATTTGAACTTCACTTCTTTTGCCGCTAACTGTTTGTCAATAAAATTAAGCTTGAGTTTTACAATCTCTCTTAGGGCATCATCTGCTAAGTTTTTATAAGGAACAACATTCATACGTCCTAAAAGTGCCGGTTTTAAATAGTTTGACAGAGTTGGTGTAATAGAACTTATAAGCTCTTGTATATCAATGTTTTCATTTTGAGCACATAAACCGGTTATCTCTTCAGTTGCTAGGTTTGAGGTCATAAAAATAACCGTATTTCTAAAGTCAATTTCACGACCTTCTCCATCATTTACCACACCTCTATCAAAGATTTGATAAAAAAGGTTTAAGATATCAGGATGGGCTTTTTCAATCTCATCTAATAGAACAACCGAGTAGGGCTTAACACGAACAGGGTCGGTAAGTTGACCACCATCTCCATACCCAACATATCCTGGAGGTGAACCAATAAGTCTTGATACGGTGTGTTTTTCTTGAAACTCTGTCATATTGATGGTGGTTAGAAATTTCTCACCACCAAAGAGTAGTTTGGCCACATTTCTAGCGGTTTCTGTCTTACCTACACCTGAAGGTCCAACAAGTAAGAAGACACCAGCAGGGGCATTAGGATTTTTCATACCTGCGGTTGATATTTGTAAAAAGGTACTTAAATGGGATAAGGCTTGATCTTGTCCTATAATGTTTTCTCTAAGCTTTTCATCCAAAGAAAGGACAAGTTTGGTTTGTTCTTTAACCATAGAACCTAAAGGAATCCCTGTCCATGAAGCAATAACCTCGGCAATTTGCTCAAAGCTTACATTTTCAAAAATGTAGGTGCCTTCCTTTTGAAGTGCTTTAAACTTTGCGTATTCTTTTGCTAAGGCTTCCTTCTTGTCTTCTGTACGAAGTTGTACAATCTTTTCAAGATGCGCTTTTTGTTTTAGCCAAGAGCTTTCAACTTTCTTAGCCTCTTTTTCAAGTTGCTTCTTTTCTTTTTCTAAGACTTTCACTTCTTTTGAGTAGTCTTTTACCCCATATTCTTCATCACGTGCGTAAGAACTTAGTGTTCTTTCTATAACAATAATGTCACCTTGTATTTTTTGTAAGGCATGGGGGATATTAGACTTAGAAATTTTAACATTTGCACAAGCCGTATCTAAAACATCAATGGCCTTATCCGGTAGTTGACGTCCCGTAATATAACGTGCAGAAAGTGTTGCAGCGGCAACTAAGGCCTCATCCTCTATATATACATTATGTTCTTCTTCATACTTATCTGCAATTCCACGAAGTATGGTCACGGCTTGGTCTACACTAGGCTCATGTAAGTCGATTTTTTGAAAACGACGAGAAAGGGCAGGGTCTTTTTCAAAATACTTTCTATATTCTAACCATGTTGTTGCGGCTATAGTTCTAAGATTTCCACGGGCAAGGGCAGGCTTTAAGATATTTGCCGCGTCTGAGCCACCTTCGTTTCCACCTGCACCAATAAGCGTATGGGCCTCATCAATAAACAAGATAATAAACTCAGAACTTTCTTGTATCTCTTTAATAACAGCTTGTAAACGTCTTTCAAACTCCCCCTTAACACTAGCACCGGCTTGAAGTGCGCCTAAGTCAAGTGAAAGTATTTGTGCATCATATAAATAATCTGGTACTTCTTTGTTAATAATTTTAAGGGCGAGTCCTTCTACAACAGCTGTCTTACCAACACCTGCCTCACCTACTAAGATAGGATTGTTTTTTCTACGTCTAAGTACAATATCAATGGTCTGTTTAATCTCTTCATCCCTACATAAAACAGGGTCTATCTTTCCATCTTTAGCATTTTGAGTAAGGTTTGTTGTGTATTTCCCTAATTCATTAACAGGGCTTATACCACCCTTGCTTTGAGCGGTTAGTTTTTCAAGTCCTTCTTGATTAAGGCCTTCTAAAAGGTCTTTAACTTCTTTTGTAGGAACCTTAGAAAAGAGTTTAAAATAAGCCGTATTTGCATAACGAGAGGCATTTTCAAACAAGGATAAGATAAGGGCCGTTTCGCTTATATCTAAGGCATTAAGGTTCACATGAGAGATGATATAAGCATCTTCAAGCCAGGATACAAGAAGGGGAGAAAGCACTGGGCTTGCACTCTCACTAGAACTTATTTTAACCCCATGCTCAAGGGCCTCTTGCATCTTAGAACTGGCAATATTATATTGGGTTAAAAGGGCATTTAAAACACTTTGTGAATTTTCAAGCATTACATACATAAAGTCTTCAATTAAAACCTCATTACCCCCACGACTCACACATCTATAACCTGCTTTTTCAAGGTCTGACTTCGTGAGCAAGTCCATTTTCTCAATTAGTTTTGGTAGTTCTAGTTTCATTTTTTTCCTTAATGACTTAATATAATTTTTACATCTTCATTAACACTTCCTAAAAAGCAATTAATTCCCAGATGGTGTTGAGATAGAGCGTAAGGCTTTACCTCTTCTTTTTTGATTTCTAAACACAACTCATGTTCAAGAGGTTCATTTAAAGCAAGGTCCATCAACTCCTGAAGTTCTCCCATGATGTTTCCATGAAGACTGTAGGCGTAACAGTCCTCAAAAGAAACATTATTAAGAAGAATTTGAAATTTCGAGCCCTTGGTCTTAACACTTTTACCCAACAAGGCATTTGAACCAAGACTACAATTTCCATCCCCAAGAGATGAGTATTGCCAGGAAGGGATTTTCTCATTCATTTGTATACATTGAACAATCTCTAAATCATCATGATCTAAATAATGCCTAAGAATGGATACTAAGGTACCTGCTGACTTTTGACGCATACTCAAAATTCCGATGTAAGGCAAAAGTTTCGTGAAGTTTAACTTTGAATTTTTTACCTTTGTTTCATTATATAAGCCTAAAAAACTTAGCATGTATTTTGAAAACTTATCTTCAAGTCCTGACTGGTACTGTATGTAATATCTTTGCTTTTCCCAAATAGGATAAATCATTTTTTGAATATGGTGATTAAAAAGATTTAAAAAATCTTTAAGAACGCTGTCCTCGTGTACACTGTCTAAAACCATCTCACAATAATGTGAAGGTAAGGGTGAAGAAGCCCCGAAAAGTCCCATAAAGTTAAGCGTTAGCTCAACGTTTTTCCCCTGTGCGGTTTCTATAAACTCTATTTTTGATAGTTCAGATTTTGCAAATGAAAGACTTGGATTTGACTTAAATCGTAATCTTTCATATAAAACTTGCGGCCCTTCTTGGGGATAAAGTTCTTTTAAATAGGTCATGGCAACACGTACTCCTTGAGAAAGGGAATACTTTACTACCGAAGGTTTTATCTTTTCATTTAATTCAATTACAGACATATTTTTATACCAAGGCCTTGTAACCCATTTTAGGGGCCCATTCAAAGGTTTCATGATTATCAATATGCACGACTAAACGGTGAAAAGAATTAACATTACAATAAAGCGCAAAAAATTCATTTAAAATACAGGATAAATGATAGGCCTCACCAATACCCGTAAACATATCTGGGTCCAAGTAAAGCTGTGTTTCAATCCCCCGTATAGGCAGACCTTCGTGTATCATTTGGATTGATTTGTTTGAGATGGACTTCAGTCCTGATAAAATACGGTCTGTTCTTTCTTTTTGTTTCAGATCACTCGCGCCAAAAAAATCATAGGTTTGAAGTATCATCTTCAAGGTATCAATACTGTCTAAAGAGAGATAATTCAAAGACATATTTGAGATGAGCTTCCATAAAAAGTCCCCTCCAATAGGAGGTGGATAAGATACAGAGGGGATGCTTATATTGCTAAATTTCAAGTCAGACTGTGAAAGTGGGTCACTAACGCTAACATCTCCAAGACTTAGCATTGAAGGAATGTCTTTATTGGTACATGTCATTTTAATGGACACGGTGGCCTTATTATGTTCTAAGTCATCAAAGGTTCCACCCGAAGAAGCAAAACGCAAAAAAGTATTGGTTCGGTTCTGATTATCATCAAGTTTGACACGCTGTGAATAATATTCACCTTTATCGTGCATATGTGTAAAGGATTCAAAAGGGAAATAGTCTTGATAGGTGTTTTTACTAGGAATCCAGCCTCTCACATTATCGACACTAAAGACTTCACTTTCGGCCTTTTTTAGCTCAGATGGTGTTAATAAATATTCATCTTCCATTTCTGTTTTACGAATGGGAACCGCGTCACTTTCAAAAAGGTTAATAGCGGGGGTGCAATACAAATGAAAATCGTTAAGCTCCGGTAATTGAGAAGTGCTTAAACGTTTAGTAAAATGAATTTTTAGACTTAAATGCTTTGATGAACTTAAAATATCACCTGCAAGTTTTGATATATTTTGCATATTTTTCACATCAATGAAAAGATGCTTATCTTGATAAGAGAAATACTCTTGAAGCATCACATATCCATCAAAAACATTTTTTTCATAAGGAACGATGGTTTGTGAAGCATCAAAACCCACACAAGAAAGTGATTTTTTACTTAAACTTAAGGTCTCAAGTTCTTTGGCATCCTTGTCTTTTACAATAACTTCTATTTTTTCAACATATCTATCAAGGTAAAGATAAAGTTCTTTTGCCATAAATTTTGAGCCACCAAGAAAAAGTCTTAATGTCTGAAAATCTATATCCACCAAAGAACCAGAAACACTCATTTCTAAGTCAAGCTCTAAACTGCTTTTTTGTCCATAAGTCAAATATTCAACCGCATTTAATTTTAAAGGCATAACCCTTGTTTCATAACAGGTCTGAAACTTACATACAACACCCTCACTAGATGACTTAGAAAGTAAGTGGAAATTCCGAGGAATTACTTCATTTTCAAGATTGTTTTTTAAAGGGTCAAACTGAATTATAGTATAAGAAGGAACAGGACGAATATAGTTAGGCCATAAAAGTTGTACAAGATTATGGGCAACTTCGGGAAGTTCTTCATCAAATTTTTGTCGAAGCTTACCGGTTAAAAAAGCAAAACCTTCAAGCATTCTTTCAACATCAGGGTCTTGACCTTCTTTTGCGAGATAAGATGATAAACCAGGGTTTTTCTTAGCAAACTCTGCACCTTCAACACGCAAAGAGTTAAGTTCTTTAATATAATAATCTTTAGTTTTCATCTTTGTATACCTTGACTTTGCCATTGCTAAGTAAATTAGCTCTGTAATTTATTTTTTGGCTTTTACCATTAACTTGTAAAAAACCTTCGATATGAACATTCATCTGGTTCACATCTAGTTCATCTTTTGAAACAGCCACACGTGTTTTATAAAGACGAGGTTCGTACTTTCTAATACATATCTCTGAACTTGTTTCTATACTCTCAATAGAATCTTTCATACTCATATCTGAATTATTAAGATCAGGACGTCCATAATCTTCAACCGTTTGTGCACTTCCTGCGTTGGTTGAGAAGATGCGAGAAAGGTTGTTAGCTACGGACTGATACAAGGCATCTTCACTTGTTGCGTTTGCCTCTGTTCTCAAGCCTCCAGATAACCTTTCAAATATACTTCCCTTATACATGTCTTAGTCTTTGTCTAACTTACCAACAAGTGAAAGCTCAAAACTTGCGCCCATATACTTAAAGTGAGGACGAAGTGACATTTTTACTCTGTACCAGCCCGGATCGCCAGCAACATCTTCAACAAGAATTTGTGCAGATTTAAATGGTCTTTGTGAACGAATTTCAGCTGATGGATTTTCTTGGTCTGCAATGTATTGCTTAATCCATTTGTTTAACTCACGTTCCATATCTGCTTTTTCTCTCCATGAACCAATATGTTCTCTTTGAAGAATTTTAATGTAGTGAGACATACGAGTAATAGCAAAAAGATAAGGAAGTTGTGTCCCTAATTTGTAATTAAGTTCAGCTTCTTTTCCTTCTGGAGTGTTAGCAAATATTTTTGGGAGTTGCGCTGAGTTTGCTGCAAAGAAGGCTGCATTATTGCTTCCTTTTCTCATAGTAAGTGGGATGAAACCTTGCTCAGAAAGTTCATATTCGCGTCTATCAGACACAAGAACCTCTGTAGGAATTTTCATCTCTATATCACCCATGCTCTCAAAGGTATGAACAGGAAGGTCTTTTACTGCTCCACCAGAGTTTGGACCGATGATATTTGTACACCATCTGTAGTTAGCAAAAGAGTCTGTTAAGCGAGAAGCAAAGGCATAAACAGTGTTACCCCAAAGGTAATCTTCATGGCTTGCAGACACATCTTCTTTGTACATGAACTTAGAAATAGGGTTGTCTTCTGGATCATAAGGGGCACGAAGTAAAAATCTCGGAAGTGTAAGACCTACATAACGAGAATCTTCATTTTCTCTAAAGCCTCTCCATGCTGCAAACTGAGGTGAGCTCATTACATCTTGCATGTCTTTAAGGTCAGGAAGGCCTTCAAAGCTATCTAAACCAAAGAACTTTGGACCTGCACTAGAAATAAAAGGAGCATGAGCCATTGCAGCAATCGAAGCTACTTTTGATAAAAACTTCATATCCATGTTTGAAGGTGAAAGCTCATAATCAGCGATGATAGTCCCAACAGGACCCCCACCAAATTGACCGTAACCTGAGGTGTAAACATGTTTGTAAAGACCTGATTGGGTAAGGTCTAAACACTCTTCGAAGTCTTCTAAAAGTTCTTCTTTAGATACATTAATGATTTCCATTTCAATGTTTTGTCTAAAGTCCGTTCTTTCAACCAACATATAAAGCCCACGCCATCTTGATTCAAGGGCTTGGAATTTTTCATTATGAAGAATTTCATCCATTTGTGCAGAGATTTTTGCATCAATTTCAGCAATCATTCTATCAACAATTGCCTTATTGATTTTTTCTGCTTCATTTTCACTTTTTAACATTTCTGTAATTAAAGCGCCTACACCTGACTTAACATAATGGTAGGTTTCATCTTCTTGTGAAAGGCTTGTTTGTGAGATGATGCTATCTAAAAGACCACCTTCTGGTGCTGCTGTGTTTTTTTCTGCTGTTTGAGTTGACATAATTTTCCTTTACTTCTGTGTTTCTAGGCTTAATTCGCCTAATAATGCTTCACGTTCTGACTCATCTCCAATAGCACTTTCTATGGCCTTTCTAAAGGCAGGTACATTTCCTAAAGGGCCTTTTAATGCGATAAGTGACTGGCGAAGTTCCATAAGTTTTTTCATCTCTTCAACATTTTCAACAATGCTCTCAGGTGAAAAATCTTTCATATTTTCAAGCTTAAGGCTCACATTCATAGAAGCGCCTTCTTCATCCGTCAACTTGTTGTCAACACTAAAGTTTAATGAAAGATTTTGGTGTTTTAAAACATCATTAAAGTTGTTCTTATTAACACTAATAACTTTTTTGTCTTCAACAGGCTTAGACTCTTCATCAGGATTAAACTCACCTAAGATAGTTAGCTTATATGGAATTTCAACCTCGGCTGAATTGTCTCCTGTTGCAGGCTTGTAGGTTACGTTAATTCTTTCTTTTGGTGATTCTGACTGTTTACTCATAATATTCCTTTAAATTGTTATTTCTAATGCTTGTGCAATATCAATCTTGCACAAACGAGCATAAGCGGTGTTAAGATCTTCAAGATCCACTGTTGTACGGTTAAATGTATTAAGATACAAACTAAATACCTTGCCGGCTAATTCAGGTTGCCACTCGTCTAAGTTATATCTGTCGATATCGCTTCTAAGTTCATCCAACAAGGCCAAGGCCACATCTTTTTTTCCAAACTCAACGGCTAGTTCAGCCTTTGCTAAACGCCAGTGGAATCTATCTTCTTTATTTATTGCCAAGACCGATTGTTCTTGTAATAATTTCATCGCCTCCTTAATTTGTTTTTTATTTGCTAAGGCGTGGGCATTAGCAATAGTCTCTGCTCTTGTATCTACAATGTCAAGTTCATTTTTACTCATACTAATCTCACTTGAACTTTCAGCCAACCATGCCTTGAGTTTTATAGAAGCAAAGGGTGTGTTGTCTTGAAAATTTAATTCTAAGACACTATCATTTGCTTTTACAAAGGTTATTAAGGAATTTTTAACCTCATTAGCTGCCTTAACCTGAGCTAGCTGCGTTAAAATATTAAAGGCCATAAAATGCCCTTCAAACCAAAATGGAGATAGTGAAAGAAGGGTTTCAAGTGCTTGCAAGGCTTCATCAAACTTTTCTTCTTCTAGCAAGTCTTCAATTTCATTAATACTAATCTCTGAAGGAGGGCGTAAAGGTGTTTTCCCGTCTGTATCCATAGGAAGTTCATCAATTTCCATCCAAGCCACCATACGAACTAAACGAATAGAACGAATATCAAAACTATCTAAGTTCATATAATACTTTTGCAATAAAAGGGCAGTTTTCTTTAATGTCTTAAGTACTTGGTTTGCCTCAGCTTCTGAGGTGATTTCACTGATTTGTGCATTAGTCGTTTGGGTCGTTTTTTGTTTTAAAGGGGGTGCTTTCACTATTTCTTTTGCTTTTAGGTCTCGTTCTAATGCCGATCGAAGTTTTCTAAAAGCAGAAACTTCTTCATCAATGCTAAGTGAAAAATTATGTTCTAAGTCTTTAAAAAGCTTTATAAATACTTCTGCATTTATAGCAGAGTTTACAGAGCCATTTTCATCTAAAATTTCTTTTTCAAGTAAGTCTTCTAACCAGTTTAAAGAGGAGAGCTTAACCTTCTTAGATTTTGGGAAAAGTTTTTCTTTATAGGTAGATAGGAAGGTGTTGAAGGTTGTTAAAGAGGCCTCAAGGCTACTAACACCATCTTTTTTCCATGTGGCATATAACCACCATGAAAACACTTTTATATCTTTCGTTGAATTTTCTAATAAACTTAAAGAAGCGTGTTGAACTTCATTCCAGTCTGTACTTACACCTTCTATCATTGAATTAGATTGATCAATTTCAGCTTCAATAGCTAAAAAGGCATCTTCATATTTATAATCAGATCCACAAGGGTTTGATTCATTAAAAGGGGTGAGAATTTTTTCAGACAAAATTAACCTTAATACAGAGTTTCCGCCTTAGGCAAAAAACTTAAGGCTCTTTAACAGTTAAACAGAAATTATTATTTTCTGTTATTTATGGTCGTAATACTACCAGCTATAAACTTTAGGTTAACTTTTAGTAGTTAATATTTGGGAAATAAAATTATAATTTATACTGATACATCTTTTTATGTGTAATAATGTTACATTTTAAGATTCATATACAAAGAATAAGGAATAAAAAAACCTTAAAATTATTTTATAATAGTTTTAGTCAAGAGAGATTAACTATAATGACCTAATTGTTATGGTCAATAGATAGAAAGATTGTTATGTCAAATACCTGTATTGTTGTAGGAGGTGGTGTCATCCCGTGTTCAAAGAGAATTTTTTCGGATACTAAAAAATCTTAGGATTTTACTTATTATTGGGAAAGAGAAAAATGCCGTAGTTTGTATAATTAGTACAAAACTTGAAATTAAGTGAAGTCTAATAGCTGTCTTTTTAATCATTTCATACTTCAAATGATAGATATTTTAAAGAAAATAAAGTGAACTTTTTATATTTAGTCTCATTCAAAGAAACTTTCAGAATATCTTGCAATAATTACATATTAAATAAAAAGAGAAATAATGCATACACTTCAAATTGCAGAACCAATACTAGATGGCTATAAAAATGAAAAGCTCAGTGAAGAAAGAATCCACTTCTTAATAACACAAGCAAATGAGCAGCTTAATGAAATATCTCAAAATAAAGAAATATATGATGGTTTTTTAGAGCAAGTTAATGCACCCCAAAAAGTTGACAACATTATTCTTTGGATGCTCCTTATGTCCAACGAAGGAATATGTGATGAATATATAAGTGAATTCAATAAAGGTTTTAGAGAAATTATCCCCGTGAGTGATTTGGCTGACTTGTTACTTTACCTTGTTTACTCAAAAAAGATTAAAAACATTGAATTAGATGGATTTAAGTATTTATTAGAATATGAAGAAGAAGGCATAGAAGAAGCAGATCAATTTTGTTTTACAAATGTACTTCTGTATATTCAAAAATTAAAAGAAGTACAAATAGAGTTTTAGTAAGTATTCTTATGTCCATAAAATTTGTGCTTAAAAGCTCGTAAGTGAAGTATACAAAGGGATTTATCATGAAATTTAGGGTGTATTGTGAATACACTTTTTTCTTGTAATTGCCGGAAATTCTAGGAAATAAAGGCCTGTTCTCTAAATTATTTTCCTCTATATGAGGAAATTAAGTGAAATTGTGTGACCGCTTTTGGTACCGTTTTAATACTCCAATAAATTTCAAATAATACTATTAATAATCTCTTCAAGCTTTTTAGTGTTTAGTGGTTTAGCCAAATAATTATCCATACCAGCCTCAATAAATCTTTCTTGATCATCTTTTAATGCATTAGCACTTAGTGCAACAATCATAGTACGAGCTAAAGAATTTTCTTTTTCATATTCTCGTATATTTTGAGTAGACTTTATTCCTCCCATGATAGGCATGTTTTCATCCATTAAAACTAAATCATATTTATTTGCTTTAAATTTATCAAACGCCACTAACCCATTTTCTGCAACATCACAATGAAGTTCCATTATCTCAAATATTTCTTTCATCAATTCTTGATTAAACTCGTTATCCTCTGCTAATAAAATTTTAAAATTGTCATTGTTATTGTTGTTTTCAAATACACTCTCAATATTTTTAGTGACTAAAGCTTCTCCTACTTCCGTAGGGATACAGAAGTAAAATTCACTACCAACGCCAAGTTCACTTTTTACTTTAAGTTCTCCACCTAGTAGTTGAGTAAGTTCATGACTTATGGATAAACCTAAGCCTGTCCCCCCATACTCTCTTGTTGTCGACAGGTCTTCTTGATTAAATACTTCAAATATATGTTCAAGTTTATCTGAAGCTATTCCTTTACCTTGATCTTTAACAGAGACACATAAATGATTGTCTTCATAAGATATCTTTACATTTATATTTTTACCACTTTGTGTAAACTTTATAGCATTACTTAGAAGGTTAGACATTATTTGTTTTACTCTATGTAGATCAGTATTTAAATATTGTGGTAAATTTTTATCAGAAATAAAATTTAATGTTATATTCTTTTGGGAAGCACTATGCCGGAATAATTTTATTAGAGGTTCTAGTTCAAAACTAGCATCACATGTTATTATATCTATTCTTACTTTTCCATTTTCAAGTTTAGTAATATCTAGTATATCTCCAATGATATTGGATAGTTCTAGACTTGAGCTATGAACAATATTTGCATATTTAGAAATTTTTTCGTCTTTAACAGAAGCTTTAATAAGCTCTATAAATCCAATAATGGCATTAAGTGGCGTTCTAAGTTCATGACTCATATTGGCAAGGAATTGGGACTTCGTTGCATTTGCTTGTTCAGCGCTATCTTTTGCTTTTAGAAGATCGTCTTCCATGTTTCTTGATAAAGTAATGTCATCATAGATACCCAAAACACCTAGTATATTATTATTACTATCTACTAAAGGTACTTTTGAAGTTCTTATATGAATAGCACTACCATCTTCTTTTGGTTGAACCTCTTCATAATTTAATCTAGGCACTCCACTATTTACAATGTCTGCGTCATCTTCTATAAATTGCTGAGCGCTTTCTCTCCATGTCATTTCAAAATCACTCTTACCTATGATGTCTGATGCTTTATTTAGCCCAGCATCATTTAAAAAGAGTTGATTAGCGCCTAAATAGATTCCATTTTTATCTTTCCAAAATATTCGAATAGGAACTGAATCAATAATGGTATTCATTAAATTGAATTGATTTGAGAGATCAGATCTACTTTTATTTAGCTCTTTAGTTTTTTCTTGGACTCTTAACTCTAGCGTATTTTGATGCTCTTCTAGTCTAGTTTTATAATTGTACTCAGTGGTTATATTTCTAGACATCCCTAATAAACCAATTGTGTTGCCGGCAGGGTCCTTAAGCAGTGATTTATGTGTATCTAATAAAACATTTTCACCAGTTGGGTAGGTCACCCATTCGTCATTAGCTATATCAACTTGATTCTTAATAACATTTTTATCTTTGTCTCTAAAGGAGTTACCCACTTCTTCACCAAATAATTCTATATCATTTTTTCCAATTATCTCTTCTTTTGTCTTACCAACCAGCTTTCCAAAAGAGTCATTACATCCAATGTAAACACCGTTTTTATTTTTATAGTCTTTATAAAATATTAAATCCTCAGATGAGTTTATTACTGCATTTAATATCATTTGTTGATAGGAACTATTTTTATCTAAAGTTTTATCATCTTCGTTATGAAGAATAATAGATATTATAAGAATTACTTGAATGATTATAGAAATAGTACTTGTAGTAAAAAATATAATATTAATCAATAAAATGAATACTACTAAAAAATGCGTAGCTTTTATTCTTTCCTTATTTTTTATGATGCAATCTAATAGTTTCATATGTGTCCTATACAAATTTGTTAAAATATAATATCAAAATCAGACTTAATCATGAGTTTTTTTATGATACCCCTTACTATACCAGTATAGAAATGACCTCCCATTTAGGTAGTTTATAGTATAAAATAACTTGTTCTATAGTAGACGAGTTAAATAGTAATCAAATAAACTTTTCCATTGATGTAGACAAAAATATACAGATAGAATCTAAATAGAGGACGTGTATATTTTTATCATAAAAGTTTGTATAGAGAGGTGTTTATGGGCACAAAAAATATACTCATATTTAATATCATCATAGATATGGCCTGTTTTGAGTACAATACAAAAAAGTATAATCAAAAACAGCTTTCAGTTTCAAAATATTTTGTGACCGTTTTAATTTCAATAGCTTTAAAGTATAGTAAACAAGGGATTTGAGTATGCAAATTAGGGTGTATTATGAAGATACTGATGCCGGGGGGATTGTATATCATTCGCAATTTCTAAATTTTTGTGAAAGAGATCGCTCTGAGAAATTTTTTTCTGATGGACGAAGCCCCTTATCTGATGATAGTGGCTTTGTTGTTTCTTCAATTGAAGCTAAATACAAGGCTCCTGCTAGATTAGGTGATATGTTGGATGTTCATACTGAGCTTATATCTATTAAAAACACTGCCTTGCTTTTAAGGCAGAGTGTGTCTAGAAAAGATACACTTTTGTTTGTTATGGATATAAAACTTGCCTATATTCAAAATGCTAAGATAGGACGGCTTAGTGATAAGTACAAAGAATACCTGAAAAGTATTTTTACATAAACGAGACTAGCTAATGAAAGTTTGCCCTTAAGATAGTGCTTAACTTACGTCTGTCTTTATGAAACTTGCAGTTAAAGGGAAAGACAAAACACCCTTTATGTTTGGCTTTTTCTATTAGGGCTGATTGTAAGTTTGTAAAATAAGCGATAGCTTCTATATATCGAATCAGCTCACCTTCTAAAGTATGACCGAAAAATATTTTTTGTACAGAAAATAAAGTATTTTTTCCTCTTCGCATAACAAAGCCTTTATCTATTAAAATACACTACAGTAAATATATCACATTAGTATCACAATTACTTATATATTAATAGAACAGTTCTTAAGTAGTGTCTTGTTTTAAAGATGTCAGATGCAAGATAAGACGGATAGTCAGTTCTCCTTGTAAAGAGATTAGTGTGTCTGAGGCTCAAAAAAGATTGATAGGCTTGGATGAAGAACTGGATCCTCTTCCCATTGGCCCTTCTATAAACGAGGGAAGATATATGGGTGCGATGATGCTTGCATTAACTTGGTCTGAAAGTACACAAGGCCTGAAAACACTCTATCCTGTATTTCTAAAGATACTTAGTCTGAGATTGTTTAAGTAATAGACTTCTAAAAAATGCCTATATGTCTTCAGAAAAATCTTCTTCTGTTAGTATCTCTTCTTTAATAATCTCTACCGTAACAAAGCGCGAATGTGTTGGTCTAACAATAGAAATAGGATATTCAATTTGATTATTAATCATCTCTTGTGGGTACTCTCTATGAGCAGAAGTTATAAGATGATAAAAATAATCTGCACCAATGGTTGTCGCGTAGTTTATCCAGTCATATACAATGTTGTTTTGAAGTAGGGCGTTTGACTCTATCATAATATTATTATGGTAGTTGATAGAATTGGCAATAAGCATTTTTTCCCTGTCTTTGGTTTGCGTTAGCAGGAGTAACTCAGGATTATAATTGATTTGCGTTGACAATACATTCGTTACATTTACATCATATAAGGTGAGTTGAGACATAACCATTGCACTTTTAACGACAGGCGTGTTTAAAAGAAAAGAGCCGTTTTGAATCTTCGCATTTTTATCAAGTCGACTTTGAAGATTTGAAGTACGCTTAGCAATTGGAAAAGAATAAAAACGTGGCTTATCAGCATACGTAAGGTTTAAGTCATCCATCTCTTGCATGCTTAGGGCTTCACCACTTTCATCTTTAAAAATTATTCTATCTTTGGTAATGTTTTGATCAAAGGCATATAAGTATTCATCTTTTGTAAGGGCAGTTAGCTTTTTTCCAAGGGCATTCTCATCATAAAAAACGGTGAGTGGTGTGCTTGAATAAGGCATTAAACTTTCAATTTGTTTTTTATAATTGATACCACCATAATAAGAATAGTCTGTAGTAATATTCATATCACCCTTGTTAATAGTAGGAAAAAAGATATGCATATTTAAGTCTAAACTTGTAACATTATGCGCACCTATACGTGTTAATGGAGCAATAACATAATGAAAATCATCTTCTTCAATCTTCAGTAAAACTTTTTCAAGGTCTTCAAGTTTTTCTGACTCAACATGATAAGTGCGAAGTTCAAACTTACGGTTTTTTGTTAGATAATAGGCAAAGGCCGCATTAGTAGTAGAATAAGCATAACGACCAATAACACGGTAAGGAAGAAGCATCGCGACTTTTAACTCAGTATATTGTCGCATACGTTCTACATTAAACAAAGAAGTGTTTATAAGCAAGATGTCATTTAAAAAAGGGTCATCTATCTTATCTTTTGCGTGGGCTAAAAAACTAAAAAATCTTTCGTCTTGTATAAGTTGGTATAAACATTCATTATCACAATCTTGTGCATCTGTATTTAAAACATAGGTTTTAGGAAGGGGAATGGCAGAGACAAGAAAGCTTTGTGCCTGAAGTGTACTGAGAATAAAGATTAAGAGTATTAAGTATTTTGGCATTTTTGGCGTGTCCTATTTGATATTATTTTACTCACTAACTGTCTTCCTTGGGAAAACAGTTAGTGAGGTATCCTATTGAATGTTTTAATTAAGGTATTGCTTGATATTGATTAAGTCGTCCATTGTACACTTCTTTAGTGAAGGATTTCTTAACAGGTGAGATGGATGATATAAGGGGACCAGTATTTTACCCTCATAAGGTATCTTTTGCCCGCGAGCTTGCTCAAAACTATTTTCACCCTTGACTAAGCTATTGTAGGCCAACTCCCCTAAGGTCACAATTATCTTAGGATTTATAAGTTCTATTTGTTTAAAAAGATAAGGTTTGCACGAAGACAGTTCAGACTCAAGAATAGTATGTTGATGGGAAGGTCGACACTTAAGTACATGTGTTAGATACACATCATTTAGACTTAACCCAAGAACTTTTGTAATCATCTTTTCTAAAGAAGAACCTGACCTTCCGCTAAAACTATCTCCACTTTCATCTTCTACCATAGAGGGAAAGGCATCTATAAACATAATCTTTGCATTGATATTACCAAAGCCGGTTAAGACCCTTTGTCTGTGTTTAGAAAGATCGCATAAATGGCATTGTGACATTTGAGAGTGAAGGGCGTTTAAGTCTGAAGGAAGGCTTGTGTCAAAACATTGTTCGTCTTCATTTACACTAACAGGGTCCATATAAGAAAATCCCAAAGACTTGTAACGATAAAGAGATTTTAGCAAAACAAGGTTCTGGTATGACTTCAAATATATTCCCTAGTATAAGAGCTTCATTAGAAGCTTTTGAGATTAAAAAATTGCCTTAGCAGGTATTTTAAAAATTAATCTTTAGTTTATCTAAGTGGCAGTTAAATATAGATAAAACACTTTATGCACACATTGTTTTTTTATCATATGTTTATTAAAGACAAAAGGACTATTTATGAAATGTTTTATTTGTGAAAATATTAAAAAAGTTTTAAAAGACAAAAAAGCAATTAAGTACAAAGATTAAAAGATGACCTTTAAACTGCATTGGCTAAATTATTGGATGCTCTTTTATACTAGGATGTTTTGGTCATTGGTATTTATGTTTAAACTAGAAGTATTGATACAAGTTAAATAGGACACACTCATCCAATTATGGATATGGAAATTATTCGCGTATTTATATGTGGTATTTATGATTTTTTTGCGAGATCAAAATAATAAGAATAAAAGATCTTTAAAGAAAGAGAAGAACATAGTTTTTGTTTAAGAGATATGAGGCCTAAGCCTCATAAAAAGAAGTCAGACTAAGAAACTGCTACTTCTACTTCAGTACCTTCCCAGATACCGTGCTTTGTACAGTAAGCTTGAGCGTTAAGCTTAAGTTTCTTACCAGTTGGGATAATTGTAAAAGTTGTTGTATTGTGCGCTTTAACATTACCAAGAGTTCCTGGAACGTAAGTTGCCTTTGCTAATAAAGTATCACCATTAAATAAAGAGATACCTTCAATGAAGTGATCAAAATCATCTGGATGAGTGTATTCCTTACCCATTTTAACTGTTACTTCAAATGGCTCACCAGCAACTGCTGTATCACCACAGTGAATAAATGGAGAGTGACGGTCAATTAAATCTTTTTTAGCTTCGCGCTCAACGTTATCGATATTTTCATACTTGTTAATCTTTGGCATATTAATGCTCCTATGTAAAATTGTGTCGCATTGTATCGTGAGCAATATTTAATTAAACATAAGTTTTTAAAGTTAATTCTAGTTTCATGAAGATTAAAGGCAAGAAAGCTCTTGCCTTATCTGGTTTTAAATAGTTCAAGTTGCTTGTTAAGGTTCTGTGTAAGGGAATTTAGATGATCTGAAGCTGCTGCAATTTCTTCAACACTTCTTGCATTATGAATTGCAAGGTTATTAATCGTGTCTATTTTTGTAACAATTTCTTCTGTCTTATGTCCTACCTCAATATTGTCTTGAGCTGTTTTTTCAACCAAACTTGAAGCCTCATCAATTTTTTGTGAGCTTTCTTGCATCTTTTCACCGATATGAATAGAATTTTCAGCAAGGCTTTGAACATGTTTTGCATTATGTGTCATTTGTTCACTTGCTTCTAAAACAGATTGGACAATAATATTTATAGTGGAGTTGATT
Source organism: Arcobacter sp. (assembly GCA_002733885.1). Lineage (GTDB taxonomy): Bacteria > Campylobacterota > Campylobacteria > Campylobacterales > Sulfurimonadaceae. Next base: position 47,587 of record NVXJ01000011.1, read on the forward strand.
TCTATCAAACTTTTTTGTGTTCTTTCTGCTAGCTTTCTTACTTCATCAGCAACTACGGCAAAACCTCTTCCATGTTCACCCGCTCTTGCTGCTTCAATAGCTGCATTAAGGGCAAGTAGGTTGGTCTGATCAGCTATATCAGAGATGACATCTAAGATAGACTTAGCTTGTTCTGCCTCTTGTGAGAGGTGGGTGAGCTTATCTGCCATCTCTGCTTCTACTTGCGCATTATGTCCTATAGAATCAATAAGGCTCATAATCTCTGTAGATACATCTTGTAAGGTTACATTTGCATATTGCATCATCTCTTTAGTACGAATGGACTCTTGATTTGAAACCTTAAGTAAGTTGTGTATGTGACCTCCATCTTCTGCTGTTTGAGAAATGATATGGCTTTCTTCTTCAACACGCTTTCCAATGGCTATAGATGTAGATGAAAGTTTTTGTGAGATAGCAGCATTTTCTTCACTCCCCGTTTGTGCTTGAAGAAGGGTCTGTTTAAATGAATCAATAAGGATGTTAATAGCCTTACTGATATGTTTAATTTCATCTTTTGTTTCTAGGTTAAGCACCTGGGTCAAATCACTGTTTTGTGAAATTTGATTAAGTTTTCTTTCTATATAACTAATTGAACCAATAATGGAAAAGTATAAACCAGCAAAAAGGTATAAGACAAAAAGAACAAAACTAATAAGACCTATAATAATAGTAAGTGCCTCATTTTCTAAATGATTAATACGTTTTTGCAATTGTGAGTCTAAAACCTTTAGAGTCTTTTTATATAAGTCTAAGGTTTTAATAATAGCATTTGTTCCTGATGCAAAGTACATAGAAGAGGAGATTTTTATATCTTGTACGTATAAAAGTTCATCATTAGCTAAGCTAGCAAAGTCTTCTATCGCTTTAATAGCGGATTCTTTACTATAATTTAGTTTTGAATGCAGACCTGAAGAGGCAGCATAAGTGGTTTCTAAATCGCTGATTATGCCATCTGCTTGAGCTAAGGCAATATTAATAAAGAGACTGATTTTTATCTGCTCTTCTTTACTTATACTTTTTTGAGCAACGACACCTGAACCTAAACCACGTGCCTTACCAATATTTTCAGTAATAATAGGTATACGTTTTATTAGTAGGTTACTCATGTAGGCTGTATGTAACTCTGGGTCAAGACCAAGGTTCGAATAATCTGAGATATGAATAATAAACTTGGAAATATCATGGATGATACTAGTGTAAGTACTAAAGGCGGTACTTGCTTTTTGAGACAGAGCATTTTTATTATGCAATATAAGCTTGCTTTTTAAAGATGTGTACTTTGCATTTGTAGAAAACACTTCCGTGTAATCTTCATTTAAAAGATCTAAGGTTTTAAGAAGTTTAAGATTGTTTTCTTTTAAGTCTTGGATCTGATATAAAACAGATGTGTTTCCATTCATGTAAACATTAGTAAGACCACGTGTTTTTTGGGTGTTAATAAGTAGGTCAGTTGCTAATTTAGAATACTTTAGTCCATACTGTTCAAGCGTACTTTTATTGATTTCTTCTTTTATTTGAATAATAATAATACTTAATATTGTGAGCATTAAAATTCCCATAAGTGTAATAAAAAGAAGAAACTTTGTACGAAATTGTAAAAGATTAAAAAGCTTTGCAGCAGGTGTAAATAATGACATGTTAAATTCCTTAAAATAAAATCAGTATTCTAGCAAAGTAGATAGAAAATAAACTTATTTTATATCAATAAAAAATTAAATATGGAAATTCCCCTCCTTTTTTGCTAGGTGAAAACTGGCTTACCTAGTTTTCTAAAGAAGCATCTGCTTACACGGCAGACCGGCTTACCTTTCTTTGTGAATTCCGCTTCGCTTCTCTAAAGAAACTTTTTTCCTAGGGAAAAACCGCCTAGGCTAGTTTTCTAAAGAAGCATCTGCTTACGGGGCAGACCGGCTTACCTTGCTTTAACCCTTCTTTAGATAAAATCACAAAATTAATAAGATATATCTTCGTAAGAGTAAGGTTTAATTGATGTTACAAACATTATTGATAGAAATTGGTGTTGAAGAATTACCGGCTGTTCCATTGCTAAAAGAACTTAAAAATATTGAAAAAAAATGGTCGAAAATATTAGAAGAAAAGTCCCTCCTATGTAATTTTGAATTTTACTACACCCCCCGTCGTTTAGTGCTTTGGCATAATGAATTTAGAGTTTCTCAGTCTGATAGTGTAGAAGAGTTTTTTGGTGCACCTGTGGCTATTGCCTTTGACGATGAAGGTAAGGCAACAAAGGCCTGCGAAGGTTTTGCACGTAAATGTGGTGTAAGTGTTGAAGAACTTGGACGAAATGAAAAAGGTGGCAAAGAAGTTCTTTACTATAAAAAAGAGGTCAAAGGGCAAGAAAGTAAAGACCTTCTTGAATCCATGATAAATCAATTTATGAAAAGCCTTAGCTTTGGCAAGTCTATGCGTTGGGGAACACTCAGTGAAAGTTTTATTCGTCCTATACGGTGGGTAAACGTCATGATGGACAATGAGCTTGTAAACATTAAACTTTTTAATGTTAGTTCAGCTAAAACTACCTATGTCCACAGAACTTCTTCTTTTGAGGCCCATGAGGTTTCCAGTCCTAAGGCTTATTTTGAGATCTTACAGAAGGGCGCGGTTTCTTTATTTCCAGATGAAAGACGAAAAAGTATTTTAGAAAATTTTTCACAAATTGAAAAAGAGCATGCCTTAGAGATAGAAAAGGATGAAGACCTTTTAGACGAGGTTGTCGCCATTACGGAAAATCCAAAGGCCCTTTTAGGCTCTTTTGATGAGGCCTTCTTGCGTCTTCCTCCTGAGGTTATCATCGCTTCTATGAAAGAACACCAAAGATACTTTCCTGTTTTTAAAAAGGGTGAGTTAACGAATAAGTTTGTAGTTGTTTCAAACGCTTTAACAGATGATTATTCAAAGGTGATTGAAGGAAATGAAAAGGTACTTCGTCCTCGCTTAGCTGATGGTCTTTTCTTTTATGATAATGACTTAAAGCGTGGTCTTGTTAATGATGGCTTAGAAAAAGTTACCTTTATTAAGGGCTTAGGCTCAGTTGTTGATAAGATTGAAAGAGAAAAGAAAATTGCCTTAATTCTTGCAAAGGCTTATGGGGTAGATGCAAAGAAGGTTGAACGTAGTGTTGAACTTTCTAAGTCTGACCTAATGTCTGAGATGGTCTTTGAATTCACAGAGCTTCAAGGGCTTATGGGTTCATACTACGCCCTTGCTCAAAATGAAGATGCAGAAGTCGCCTTAGCGATTAAAGAGCAGTATCTACCAAAGGGTGAAAATCCAGAATTGCCTAGTACTAAGGTTTCAGCTATTGTTGCCTTAGCAACGAAGATTGATACGCTTATTGGTCTTTTTTCTGTTAATCAAATTCCAACAGGTTCACGTGACCCTTTCGCTCTTAGACGCGCGGTAAATGGAATTATTCGTATCGTAAATAATAATAATTTTGACTTTGATATCTTCCAAATGAAAACAATGTTTGCTAATGAATACGCTGACTTTGATTACGGGAAACTGCAAGACTTCATATTAGAACGTATCAACCAATTTTACAAGGTTAATCCCTCTGTTATCAAGGCCGTTATTGCCGCTGGTGATCTTAATTTATGCGTGATTGACGCAAAAATTAAAGCCTTAAATGAGATTGTTAGTTCAGAGAGTTTTTCTGAAAGTTTCTCAACCTTTAAACGTGTGGCTAACATTACTAAAGATGTGGATATGGAAGCCGACTTATCTGTATCTGTAGACTTGTTTGAAGAAGAGGCTGAGAAAATACTGCATAAGGCTTATTCTGAGGTTGTTTCTAAGAACTATGATAGCTTTGAAACCCATTTAGATGCCTTGTTTTCTCTAAAGCCACAGCTAGATACTTTCTTTGATAAGGTGATGGTAAATGTAGAGGATGAGAAGGTAAAGAAAAATCGTAAAAACCTTGTTTCTTCTGTCTATAAAAGCTTTAAGGCCATTGCTGATATCAAAGAGATATCAATTTAAGGAAAAAGCAAGTGAATACATATGATATAGCCATTATTGGTGCAGGTATCAATGGTTGTTCCTTGGCTCACGCCCTTCATCAGCAAGGCCAAAAGGTTCTTGTAATAGAGCAAAACTCTATTGCCTCAGGTGGTTCAGGCGCGGCGGGTGCCTTTATTAACCCTAAAATTTCAAAGGCTGGTGAACTTAAAGAACTTATAGAAGAAGCTTATGTATTTTCATTAGAGTTTTATACCAAATATTTTAATGAACACACGACTACAGCGCCTCTACTTCACATCTCAAAGTATGAAAATGATAATGCGAAGGTGGAATATTTTAAAGCACATACCCCCTTGCAAACTTCTGATATCCCTTCTTCTTTACAATCACAACTAAAACCTCATGCCCTGTCTTTTTCTTCGGTTTATTTAAAAGATAATGCTATTGTAGAGGCAAAAGATATATGTGAAGATATGCTTGAGGGTATAGATATCGTATATGAGAAGGTAGAAAAGCTCAAATATATAGATGGTTTTTATAGCCTTGGAAACAGTAGGACAAAAAAAGTCATTTTATGTACGGGTGCCTATGAGGCCGTTCTTGAGCTAGACTATATCTCTTTAAGRCGTATTTATGGTCAAAGGTGTGAGATTAAAAGTTCTACACAAATGCAAGCAAGCCTTCATCATGAGGTTTCGGTTTCAGTGACAAAGAAAAATGGTTGTATTGCCATTGGGGCGAGTCATTATCTAAAAAAAGATGAAGTACCAAAAAATGAAGAAGGTGCGCAAGAGCTTATATCCTTAGCGCAAAAGAGTATAGAATTAAAAGATATAGAAGTCTTGAACGTGTTTACCGGAATGAGGGCAGGTTCAAATGATTATCTGCCTCTTTTAGGCCCCTTAGTGGATATCTCTAAAAGCCTAGCCTTAGATCCAAGAGCAAGTAAGGCTGAAAAAGAAGCAAGCCTAAGTTATATAAAGGATGTGTATATGATGAATGGAGTAGGGGGATATGGCTTTGTCTTAGCCCCTTATCTTGCTTCTTTACTTTGTGCTCACCTTGTTCATAACAAGGCTCTTCCTGAGTTTTTAGAGCCTAAGCGTTTTTATTATAGACAGGCTAAAAAACGAGGACAAAAATAATGCCTTGGTTAGAGTTTATAGGTATCTTGTTCTTACTTTACGCGGTAGTCATGCTCTTTCTTTTCATCTTTCAAGCAAAGTTATTTTTTTCACCTACTTTTTATAGGGATGAAGAAAGATTTTTAGAACTGGAAGAATTCCTAACACCCTTAACCTTGCCAGCGCAAGACAGCACCTTACTAGAAGGGATTATGTACACCCCTACTAAGACCTCACAAAAAATTATCTTATATTTTGGAGGGGTTCAACAAGACAGTGTTGCTCTTGTTGAAAAGTTTGCTACGCATTATGAAGATATGGCCTTTATTACTTATAACTACAGAGGTTATGGACAGAGCGAAGGTAAACCTACTCAGGCAAAGCTTTTTATAGATGCTATGCATATATATGATGACTTGATTGTGAGGTATGCTTATAAGCCTGAGGATATTATCTTGATGGGATATTCTCTTGGTTCAGGAGTAGCCTCTTTTTTAGGTTCTCAAAGGCAGGTTAAAGAGATACTTTTAATGGCCCCTTATGACTCGGTGCATGCGGTCTTGAAAAAGCGTTATCCTTTTTCTGGGATAGGTTGGATTTTAAAGGAAAAGTTTCCTTCTATAGACTTTGTGCCACACATAAATGTGCCCATTCATATCTACGCGGGGTCTGATGATAAGGTTGTTAATATTAAACATGCTAAAATGCTGAAAAATCATGTAAATAATTTAGCAGGTTTTTATGAATACGGGAATGTTGGACATAATGACATCCTTTTTAATCCTGATGTGGTTGAACATATAAAAAATATACTAGAAAAGAATTAATACAATGGCTAAAGAAGCGATAATACTACTTAATATGGGCGGTCCTAACAACCTTGCCGAGGTTGAAATGTTCTTAACGAACATGTTTAATGATGATAATATTTTAACAATGAAAAGTGGCTTGCTTAGAAAATTTATAGCCACTATGATAACTTTTTTTAGAACAGAATCTTCTCAAGAAATATACAGAGAACTTGGTGGAAAGTCACCTATAGTAGGGCATACTAAACAGTTAGTAAAAGACTTGCAAACAGCACTTCCTAATGTATATATAGACTATGTTATGAGGTACACTCCACCCTTTGCTCCTGAAGTGATAGAGCGTTTAAAAGAAAAAGGGATTGAAAAAATCTTTTTAGTGCCTTTGTATCCACAATATTCAACGACTACCACAAAATCTTCTTTAGAAGACTTTGAGAAGGCCTTTCATGATTCTGGCTTGGACGCTATATTGATAGAAAAGAAGCATTATTATGAACTCTCTAAGTATAATGACGCGGTAATTGAAAGAGTGATTGAAGGACTGGGGGGAGATAAGAGTGAAGATTATCACCTCATTTTCTCAGCACATGGACTTCCCCAAAAGATTGTAGACGCAGGTGATCCTTATCAGCGTCATGTAGAACGTCATGTAGAATTACTCAAAGAAAAGCTTAAAGAAAAAAAGGTAAATTTCAAGTTTGTAAACCTAGCTTATCAGTCTAAGGTAGGACCTTTAGCTTGGTTGAAGCCTTCTCTTGAAACCGTGCTTGATAAAACAAGAAATGAAAATGTTCTTATTTATCCTATCGCCTTTACCATTGATAATTCAGAAACAGATTATGAACTTGGCATAGAATATAAAGAGATAGCTGAAGAATTAGGCTTTAAGAAGTTTAAAGTAGGCCCTTGTGTGAACAACCATCCTCTGTTTGTTGAGGCCCTTGTTGAACTGTATCAGAAAATGAAATTTGATTAAGAAATGAAGATAGTCATTTTTGATATGGACGGAACACTTCTTGATTCTGCAAAAGACATAACCCTGTCTGTAAATGCTGTGCGTAAGGCTAATCACAAATTAGATAGTTTAGATGAAAGCTTTGTTATTGACGCGATTAATCGTGAACATAGAAACCTTGCGGAACTTTTTTACGGTACACAAAAGTATGACAAAAAAGACCAAAAATATTTTGAAGAACATTATAATGAGCAATGTACTCAAAATGTAACCCTTTATGAGGGAATAAATGAATGTTTAGTGAAATTAAGAGAAAAGCAGATCCGAGTTTCTGTGGCTACTAATGCTCCTACAAAGTTTGCAAGACTTATGCTTGAAAAGTGTAAAATCTTTGAAAATTTTGACTTTATTATCGGCGCGGACAGAGTAGCTAAGGCAAAACCTGATAAAGAGATGCTTGAATATATTTTAAATAATTATGGCTATAAGGCAGGGCAGAAGGCCATAATGGTGGGTGATAATTCTAAGGATATGATGGCAGCTAAAGATGCGGGTATTGAGGGTGTTTTTGCTACCTGGGGGTTTTCACCACAGACGGATCATACTAATCTTATTTCTAAGCCTGAAGAAGTTTTAAACTATTTCAATTGACCTGCTAAATACCCCGAAGCAAAAGACCATTGTAGGTTATAACCCCCACAAGGTCCATCTAAGTTCATAACCTCTCCACAAAAATATAAGCCCTTTAACACCTTTGACTCCATTGTTTCTGGGCGTATCTCTTTTAAAGAAACACCCCCTCGCGTTATCATTGCCATTTTAAATCCATCATGTCCGATAACGGTTAGCGGTGTCCAAGCTAGGATTTTTATAAGCTCTGAGCGTACCTTTCCTTCTAACTTGTTAAAGCCCAATGTATAATCAGCGCCTACGAGTTTGGATAGCTCAATGCTCAAAGCCTCAGGTAAAATGGTCTTTAAAATATCTAAGGTGTTTTGTTCAGAATTCTTAGAAATTTCAGCCTTAATATGCTTTAAAATATCATCTTCATTCTTTCCCTTAGTAAGATTAACTAAGAGAGGCACTTCTTTATATTTTGAAAGTAAGGGTGTTATTTCTCTTGAGAAGTCTAAGACAACAGGACCTCTGATTCCTGTTTTAGTAAAAATCAAATCACCTTGTGCGCGAAGCTTTTTAGCTTTTTTCAGGTCAACTCTGAGTTCAACCTTAGCAATGGTATCTGCTCTACACTCTGCTATCCATGTTTCTTTGAGTTTTAAGGGCATCATTGCAGGGAACAGTTCTGTTACCTTATGTCCAACAGACTCAGCTAAGGGATAACCATCACCTTCTGCGCCCAAAACAGGATATCCCATGCCTCCTGTGGCTACTATGACATTATAGCCTTCATATCTTGTATCTTGAGTCTTAACACCTCTTATCTTTTCATCATCAAAAAGTAGTTCTTCTGCCTTTTGCGAACATATCACGTCAACACCCTGATTTTTCATCTCATCTTCAAGAGCCGTTARAATACTTTGAGCATTGTGTGATGTTGGGAAAACTCGGTATCCATCAGGGGCATGTGATTCAACGCCTAAGTCTGTGAAAAAACTTCTTAATTTTTTATGATCAAAGCCCTCAAGAGCGGGTGTCATAAATCGACCTTCTCTTCCAAACCTTGCCATAAAAGCAYCATTATCAAGGGTATTAGTAAGATTACATCTTCCACCCCCCGTAGCCTTTAGTTTTGCCCCAAGTTTTGAGAGCTTTTCTAATAATAAAACTGTTTTTCCAACTCGGGCTGCGGTAATTGCAGAAATCATCCCTGCCGCGCCTGAGCCAATTACAATAAGGTCATATGTTTTCATTACTGCAATTATAGCGATTACTTACAAATTAGTGTAAAATACATTAAAAATAAAAGATTTAATAATGTTTCCTAATTTATTAAAGGGTAAAAAAATCCTTTTAGGTGTTACCGGCTCAATTTCTGTTTATAAGTCTTTAGAACTTATCCGTCTTTTTATTAAGAGTGGGGCAGAAGTTCGTGTCCTTATGAGTGAGTCTGCTAAAAAATTTATTACGCCTTTGACCTTTGAGACTATTTCAATGAATAAGGTTTTGCATAATGAGACAGAATCTTGGGACAGTGATTTTAACCATATAAAAATAGGGGACTGGGCAGATGCCTTTGTTATAGCGCCTGCCTCGGCAAACACCATCGCTAAACTTTCACAAGGTATCTCGGATAACCTTTTACTTCAAACTGCCCTTGCGTACTCAGGGGAAAAGCTCTTATGTCCTGCGGCTAATACCAATATGATAAACAATCCTATCATTTCTCTTAGTCTTGAAAACCTAGCCCTTGCTAATTACACGATTATGGATACTCAGACAAAGCTCTTAGCCTGTAATACTAAAGGCGATGGCGCACTTATTGATATTGAAGATATTTACTTCCAAACCGCACAAATGCTTTTAAAAGAAGAGTTTTGGAGTGATAGAAGCGTGATTGTGACAGGTGGGGGAAGCATAGAAAAAATTGATGAAGTCCGTTTCATCTCAAACTTTTCAAGTGGAAAAATGGGTTCTTCTCTTGCCTTAGCCTTGTTTTTTAAGGGTGCAGAGGTTAGTTTTATCTCTTCAAAGTTCCCCCAAAGACTTCCTTTAGCTATGGAACAAGTAGATGTTGAAAGTTCTAAGCAGATGAAGAAAAGCCTTACTTCATCTATTGAAAAAGCTAAGGCTAAGAAGAAGCTCTTTGTTTTTATGGCAGCGGCTATAAGTGATTATATCCCTAGTTCTACCGTGCAAGGAAAGATAAAAAAGATAGAGATTGGTGAAAAATGGTCTTTAGAATTAAAACAAAATATAGATATTCTTTCTTCCCTAAATAAAGACGGCATTATTACCATAGGCTTTAAGGCCGAGATGGATAAGGATGCTGCTCTAACAAATGCTAAGTCTATGATGAATAAAAAAGGTTTAGACGCGGTTTGTCTTAATGTTTTGAAAGATTCATCTAGCTTTGGCACAGATGATAATGCCTTGGAATTTATAAGTAAAGATGGTGTAGAAACACTTCCTAGTAAGGATAAACTAAGCCTTTCTTTTGAACTTATTAAGCTATGTAAGTCTTTATAAATAGTTTTTTAAGTACAATAATATGTTTTTAAATACATTATAAAAATAATTTAAAACACGTGGAGTAAACATAAGCTTATGTTACTCACGATTAATTCTTGGATTAGATATAGGATATTGGCAGTGAACGAAGCAAAACATATTGCAATTATTATGGATGGGAATGGTCGTTGGGCTGAAAAGCAGGGCAAAAAACGTTTTGTTGGCCATGAAGCTGGTTCTGAAGTGGTCAGAGAGATAACGACCTATTGCTCTAAGCACGCGGAGATCGACAGGCTTACCCTTTATGCCTTTAGTACAGAAAACTGGAAACGACCTAAGTTAGAAGTTGAGTTCTTAATGAAACTTTTAGGAAACTATCTTAAAAAAGAGCTTCCTACCTACTTAGACCTTGGGGTTCGTTTTGAAATGATAGGGGACGCAACACGTTTTTCATCTTCACTTCAAAAGCAAATATCTATCTTAGAAGAAGAAACAAAACACTGTACGAACCTTGTTCAACACTTAGCGCTTAATTATGGGGCAAGAAACGAGATTCTTAGAGCGGTTAATTCTTTGAAAAATTCAGAAATGATTACAGAAGAGTCTTTAAGTAATGCTCTTGATTGTAAACATGATGTGGATTTATTTATACGAAGTGGGGGAGACCATAGACTCTCAAATTTCATGTTATGGCAGTCTACTTACGCGGAACTGTTTTTTACAGATACTCTTTGGCCAGATTTTACGCCCAAAGAGCTACAAGAAATTATAGACTCATATAAAAATATAGAACGTCGATTTGGAGGTATTAAGTGATTGAAATTAGTCGAGTTGAAAATATTATACTTAGTGAAAAATCATATACAACATATGGAGAAACATCTGCTTCGGCTTGTTTTGGAGGAATAAAATAATGTTTGGACTTGAAGACCTTACCGCAGTACAAACCAGTACTGCCATCTTTGTTATTATCATTGGCTTAGTATATGGTTCGTTTTTAAACGTGTTAATAGCGCGTATACCAAATGATGAGAATGTGGCTTTTCCTGCTTCTCATTGCCCCAAGTGCAAGACACCTTTAAAAATTTATCATAATATCCCCCTTTTTTCTTGGCTTTTTTTAAGGGGAAAATGTGCCTTTTGTAAGGAAAAAATATCTATTCAATATCCCATTGTTGAACTTCTTTCAGGTCTTATTTTTGCAGCGGTATTTTTTAAACTAGGGCTTTCTTATATGTCTTTAATGATTGCGCTTTCTTTTTCTTTCTTGCTTGCGCTTTCTGTAATTGACTTTTACATTAAGATGGTACCTGATAGTTTAAACCTTTTGGCAATGACGACGGCTATTATGGCGGCTATGAGTTTAGAAGGCCTTGTTCTTAACTTTCAAAATGCGCTTTTATTTATGGGTGGATTTGCAATGCTTCGTTTTTATCTTTCATATTTTATGAAAAGAGAAGCCCTTGGTGAAGGTGACTTAATGGTCGCAGGTACTATGGGCGCAATGGTAGGCGTACAACTTGGTCTTATGGCTATCTTTGTTTCGGCAATTTTGGCTCTTCCTGTAATGATGTACATGCGAAATGAGACAGATGAATCAAAGATGGTTCCCTTTGTTCCTTTTTTAGCCATGGCCTTGTTTCTAGTTTATATCTTTGACTTTGCCTTTATAGATTATTGGAACAACTTATATGGGTAAACTCAAGGCTTATTTATTATCTAATTTTTCACAAATTTATTTTTCTATCTTTTTACCCTTATACGTAATTGCCTCAGTCATTATGTTAGTAAAGATAGCTGCCTTTACCTCCGTTATTCAACTGAACCTTTTTGAGATGGTAAAGCTGTATCTGTTTATGTTACCTGAGCTACTTTTTTATACCTTGCCCGTGACATTTTTCATTTCAGCCGTTATGACTGTTTCAAAACTTTCTTTTGATTATGAGATGATTGTTATCTTTTCTTTAGGGGTAAATCCTTCTACTATTTTAAGATTTTTTACTAAACTAGCCCTTTATCAAAGTGCTCTTTTAATACTTTTATTTTTTGTCTTAGCCCCTCATACAAAGAACCTTTATAAAAACTTTTTAAAGGTAAAGGCAAGTGAGGCAAAGTTTAATATACAAGCCTCTGAATATGGTCATAAGTTTGGTGACTGGCTTATATTTGTAGGACAAGATCATGAAGAAGGACACTTTTCTGATGTTATTTTATTTAATCAAAAAGATAATGAAGAAACACTTATTGTTGCAAAAGAAGCTAATATAGTAAGTGAAAAAGGGGTCTTAAAACTTCAACTTGAAACAGGAAAGGGCTTTACCTATTCGAAAGACTCCTTATCTCAAATGTCATATAGAAAATTGTTTATAAATGATACTTCTATTGCCGATACTGCGCAATATAAGGACACGATGCAGTATTGGTTTAATCCTGATAAACGTGAAAAGATGACGAAAAAGTTTACGATTAACATGCTTGTGGCATTATTTCCACTTTTGAGCGTCTTGCTTGTACCTACTATTGGGATTATTAATGCTAGGCATCAAAAAGGTTTTACCTATGCTTATATCTTTTTAGCCGTTATTTTATATTATGGATCAACCTTTGCCATGGCTAAATCCTTAGGCTTGTATACTATTGCTATTGTCAGTATAGTCAGTCTTATAAGTGTAAGCTACTTGTATTATCAAAACGTTACTAAACGTTATTAAATGCGTATTAAACTACTTATAGCTTATAATGGATCTTCATTTGAGGGCTCACAGGTACAACTTCATACTGACAATACAATTATGGGACAAATATATAAGGTTTTTGAATCCTTAAACATTAAGACCAAACTGCATGCCTCAGGTCGAACAGACGCGGGTGTTCATGCTTTTAAGCAGGTTATGCATTGTGAGATACCTGATTTTTGGTCAGATACTGTTAAGCTTAAAGAGCATCTTACACATAAGCTTCCTTCTTCTATTTTAATTCGTCAATTGAGACCTTGCAAGGATGACTTTCATTCAAGGTATAGCGCCTCTCGTCGTGCTTATAGATATGTACTTTCACCCAAATGTTCTAATCCCTTTGAAGAAGCCTTTATCAGCTTTTTAAACAGGCCTATAAATATAGAACTTCTTAAAGAAGGGATAAAAGTGTTTGAGGGAGAACATGACTTTAGCTCTTTTAAAAAAAGTGGTTCACAAACAAAGACAAACCTAAGAACTATCTATAAGACCAGAGTATATAGGTACAAGGATAAAACTGTTTTATACTTTGAAGCTAATGGATTTTTACGTTCACAAATAAGGCTTATGGTGGCATTTTTATTAAGAATAAATACAGAAGAATTAAGTATTGAAGAATTAAAACAACAATTAAACAACACAAAAATCTTTAACACTCGTCCCGCATCTGCAAATGGACTTTACCTCTCAAATATCATCTATTAGACTTCTTGCATAACCCCTTGCAGTTTCAGCAATACATACAAGAGTATGACCAAGGCAGGTTCTCGTAAGCATAGCCGAGCTATGGTGCAGAGGTTCTAACGAAGGCTCATGCTCTTGTATGTATTGCCCTAGGGGAGGACTAAAAAGAAACCATCTTGCATATTTTTCTTCTCATCCGTAGCTACGGCTACGAACTCAAAGAATAAATACACAATCTCACTTCTTTTTAATCCTCTGAGGATACAAGGGCTTATGCAAAAAGTCTAATGTTGAGCCTTAACAAATTGCTTATAATGGCCTTCTTCTTTAATCAAGAGTTCGGGTTCGCCTTCTTCTACAATCTCACCCTCTTTCATTACATAAATATAATCAGAATTTTGTACTGTGGATAAACGGTGCGCAATAGTAATGATGGTACGTTCTTTTAAAAAGTCTTGTAAGGCAGCAAATAAGTCAGACTCAGTATGAACATCAAGTGCAGAAGTCGATTCATCAAAGATAACAACAGAAGGATTTGAAAGTATCATTCTAGCTATGCTTAAACGTTGTTTTTGACCTCCAGAAAGACGAACTCCCCCTTTTCCAACAAGGGTATCTAAGCCTTCTGGAATATCCTTAACAAAGGAAGATAACTGAGCAATTCTCAAGGCTTCTAAGATATTAGCCTCACTAAAGGCATCTCCCATTGTTAAATTGAACCTAAGGGTATCGTTAAAAAGTACAGGCTGTTGTAAAACAACAAACAAGTTAGAGCGAAGAGTTTCCAAGCCTATCTTATTTAAAGAGATGCCATTATAAAAAAGTTTACCTTCTTTTGGTGGATAAAAGCCTGATAAGACCTTAGCTAAAGTAGTTTTTCCACTTCCACTAGGACCGATAAGAGCAACCTTTGAACCTGCTTCTATATTCATATTGATATTTTTCAATATAGAAGGGGTACTTGAGTACGAAAAGTTTAAGCCTTCTACTCTTATGGAAGCACTAGATGACGTAAAAGGGTTTATATTATTATGCGAAATTGGCTCTTGTTCTAACTCAAAAAGTTTATTTAGTCTTTCTAAGGCCCCCTTAGCATTTGAATACGCATACTGCAAGGATAAAAGGTCTTGAACAGGTGTCATCATAAACCATAAGTATCCAAACAAGGCGAACATTAGGCCTATACTCAAGTCAGAAGACAATACTAAGACTAGACCTAAGGCTCTAAAAACTTCAAAAACTGAAAGAAAAAGGGTAAATGAAAAGCGCTCTGCTGCAAAAGACTTCTTACCAAAACGCGCAGTCTCATCTCTTAATTCTCGGGCATCTTCTATGCTCTTATTGATAAACTCACTTTCTTTTGAAGAGGCACGTATCTGACCAAATAAATCCAGCGTTTCTATCAAAGAGTTTTGAAACTTTGAAATGGCCTTGTTCTCCTCTTTTTTAAACACAGCCACACGTCTAGAAATAAGCTGTGTCAAAACCACAACACCCGGATGCAAGATAAGAATAAGTAGTCCCAAACGCCATTCTATACTTATCAAGACGATAGCCACACCAATAAGTGTTAGAACAGATACAATTGAACGTGAAAGCGCAGAGCCAATAAAGCCTTCGAGCGTTTGCATATCACTAACAAGCTTAGAAGACACGGCTCCTGAGCCAAGGGTTTCATACTCATGCATGGCCACATTTTTTAGATGTAAAAGAAGCTTTTTTCTAAGAATAAGGGTAATGTCTTGAGCAATCTCTGTAAAGGCAAAATGTGCAAAGATAGAAGAGATAAGAAAGCCAAAACGTAAAATGACGGTAATCGCAAGGGTCATAAAAATATAACCAAGAGGAGCAAAGTCCCCAAATAAAAAGTTAATCGTGGCCGTAAGCCCACCTGGTTCTTTTAAGATGACCTCATCTATAAGCAAAGGAATAAGCAAGGGAATAGGGATGCTAACAAGGGTTGCTGCTAAGGCAATAAGATTGGCCTTAAGTAGCTTTTTTTTATGTTTTAAAACCAATTTATATAAAAGATGGAAGCTAATAGTATTCATGAGTGTTATCATAGTATTTTTTCTTAAATTTTTTCTAAAATTTTACAGCTATACTCTAAGCATGAATTTATATAAGGAAAGTTTATGACCTATCGTTCAAAACTATTATTGTTACTATTTATAGGGCTTATGATTCCCCCTGGAGTATGGCTACTTTTTCTTTATTATACGCAAGTCTTTACCTTAACAGAACTTATTTCCATTGTTGTGTCTATCCCAATGATTGCTTATATCCTTCTGGCAACGACAGCTATTATGTACTTATTTAATAGACAGCTTGTACATGTTGAAAATGCTGTTGAGTCTCAAACCTCTAGTCTAGCGTCACAAAAAGCACTTTCTACCCTACCTGGATGGTTCTTAATTACACAAATCTTATACAGTACCTTCGGCCCCCTTGCCGTTCTCGTAGGACGCAGTTCTGTATCCACTGAGCAATACTGGCTGTCTCAACTTATGGGAATTCCCTTAGTATTACTCTTTATTATCCCTATTTTCATTCTCTTTGTTATTACCCTTGAAGCCTATACTAAGGAACTTGAGCTTTCTTCAGAACATCCTTTTATATCCTTTGGAAAAAAGATGGTGGCATCTATTTTCACTACTGTCCTTGGTAATATTATTTTATTAATACTTTTTAATATCACAATTTCAATAACGTATACAGACCTAAGTCTTAGTGACCTCATTTATAAAAATATCTTTGTAGGTTTCATTGGCCTCTCCATCTCGGCTTTAAATATGTATCTTTTAATTAAACAATCAACACAGTCCATTTCTAGTATTACAGATGTTGTCTCCCATGATCAAAATGATCTTACAAAGTTTATACAAGTTACCAATAGAGATGAAACAGGAATCATGGCAAGAAGCATTAATACCTTTATAGCTGAGATTGCAAGTACCATAAGTAGTACAAAAGACATCTCACGGATAAATCAAGATAGTGCTGAGCGTATGCGTTCAATCTTTAAACAGATTCAAGAACGTGTAAATGAAGAGTTTAAAATTGTTAACACCACTACGGAACAAGCTCGTTCTATTCAAGGTATAGTAGAAGCTTCTTCTATAGATTTTGAAAACACTAAAACAAATATGCAAGAGGCTAATGATCAATTAGCCTGTGCAAAAGATGAAATTCATACCTTAATAAAGAGCGTAAATGAAAGTGTTGAACTAGAAAATGAAATGAATCATAAGTTGGAGCAACTTTCAAGCGAGGCAGAGCAGGTAAAAGATGTTTTAACTGTTATCAGTGATATCGCCGATCAAACGAACCTATTGGCCCTTAATGCGGCTATTGAAGCCGCTAGAGCAGGAGAACATGGACGCGGTTTTGCTGTTGTTGCAGACGAGGTTCGTAAACTTGCTGAGCGTACTCAAAAAAGCCTAACAGAAATTAATGCAACCATTAATGTTATTGTTCAATCTATCACCGAAGCTAGTGAGCAAATGAAGTCAAATGCTCAAAGTATAGAAGCCTTATCCACTATCTCCTTAAAGGTGGAAGATAATATCAATCATTCTGTTGAAACCATGCAAGAAACCAATGAGCTTACCCATAAAAGTGTTGAAAATTCAAAAATGATATCAGAGCACAGTTCAAGTATGCTTTCTCAGGTAGAAACACTTAATACAATCTCCCAAGCCAATCATCAAAGCATGCAAGACCTAGCAGATATAACCAATGAATTAGGTACAGCCTCTAATCAATTACACGACAGACTCAATCACTTTAAGACTTGAGAAGCGTAAGCAAATGACACCTGCGTGTCATTTGTAGCTTCGGAACCGAAAATGTTGTACCGAAGGTACCATTGTAGGCCTCAGCAATAACAACATTAAGCTCAACTCCTTAGCTACTCCCTTTTTAGCCGCGGAACCGAAGGTGATGTCGTTCACGACCACCAAAGGCCTTAACAACACATGCTTAAGTGTCAAAGAATTAGCTAAGAGTTCCATCTCCATGTCTTTAGCTTCGGAACCGAAGGTACCATTGAAGGTCTCAGCAATAACAACACTAAGCTCAACCCCTTAGCCTAAACAAAACCCTCAATCACTAGCACCTTCACCTAAGACAAAGTCTTCCTTAGCTATACTCCAAGGATGATTGCACCTGACTCTATAGAGGCCTTAAAAACCCGACTTGATATCATTGATGTTGTTGGAAACTATATAGAGCTCAGAAAAGCAGGGGCTAATTTTAAAGCACCCTGTCCCTTCCATGAAGAGAAAAGCCCCTCCTTTGTCGTAAGTCCTGCTAAACAAATATATCATTGTTTCGGATGTTTACCTTCTTATCAAGAAATTTGTACCCCTAATGGATATAAACAAATCAAAGATATCAAAGTTGGTGACGAGGTTTTTAGTGTTCATGGAAATGTTACCAAGGTAACAGAAACACTTCAGCATACAAGTGAGTTTGATTTACTAGGTTTTACAACTTCACTAAGTCAAGAAAGCTCATCTTTTACAAGAAACCATGATATGCTAGTGGTTAAAAAAGCTGATATTGTCAAACATTTGCCTTATATAAGAGTTGAAAAAAGTCGTCCTTTAAAGTTTTATGGGCGTATTAAAAAGCGCTCAAAGCCTTCAAAGATAAACTTTAAGGCTGAATTTGCTGAACATGTTGACGTCGGTGACTATTTTCTTTATCCAACACATAGACAGATACGAGAAGACACTAGCATAAATGTTAGTAAATTCTTTACAGAAAAAGACTTTGGACCAAGTCCTGAAATAATACAAAGTATAGACCTCAATGAGGACTTTATGTGGTTAGCCGGTATGTATATCGCTGAAGGTAGTAGCTATAGAGGTGGTATTAAGTTTTCACTGTCTTCAAAGGAACTTCCTTATGCTCAAAGAATCATTCAAATCTTTGAATCAAATTTTGCAAAAAAAGCCAGTATCTTTTATCCTAAGGATAGAAAAAATTCTTTAGAAGTTACACTTTCAAATACAAGCTTACAATTTATTTTTGAAAACTTGTTTGGAAAAGGTGCCCTTAATAAGTCTTATCCATTTTGGTTTAACCATTTGGAAAAGCCCCTTAGACAAGCTTTGTTTACGGGACTTATGGATGGAGATGGTTGTTATAGTAGAAATACCTATGACACCATAAGCTCCACACTCGCTAATGAAGTTTTAGACCTTGCTATCAGTCTTGAGAAGCTTCCCGCCTGTCGCATTAGTAAAGAACATACCGATAAAACGGGTCTTACTCATAAAAAATCTTATACCCTATATTTTAAAAAGCTTGAATCTCTTAATAGTTTTTATGAGGAGATAGAGGGAGTGAAATATTTATTTACAAAAGTAAAAAAGATAGAAAGCACTCCCTACGAAGACTTGGTTTATGACATCACTGTTTTAGATAAAAGCCAGACCTTCTTGTCTAAACACTTTGCCGTTGGAAACTGCGGGGTGACAGGAGATCCTATCCGTTTTGTGATGGAATATGAAAAGCTTAATTACCCTGAAGCCTTAGAAAAACTCGCTGAATATTATAATTTTTCCCTTCAATATACCCAAGGGGGTCAGAAGAAAACAGACACCCGTCTTATGGAAAAGGTTAATGACTGGTATAAAACCCTTTTGGATTCAAACCAAACCGCCCTTGCCTATCTAAAAGACCGTGGTATCTTTGAATCTTCTATAGAGAAGTTCGGCATTGGTTATGCCCCTGCTTCCAAAGAAACTATCACCTATATAAAAAGCCATATGTTTGATATCAATGAGGCCATAGACCTTGGTGTTTTAGGACGAGGAGAAAACAATATTTATGCCCGTTTTATCGAACGCATCACCTTTCCTATTCAATCAGCTAATGGATCTATGGTTGGTTTTGGTGGACGTACCATAACAGGGCATCAAGCAAAGTATGTTAATTCCCCTCAAACTAAAATCTTTAATAAGTCCAGATTACTTTATGCTTATAACCACGCAAAAGAAAGTATTTATAAACATAAAGAAGTGATTGTAACCGAAGGCTATTTAGATGTCGTTATGCTTCATCAAGCAGGCTTTACTAACGCCGTAGCCACCCTTGGAACCGCCCTTACCCCTGATCATCTTCCTCTTATTAGAAAGGGTGAACCCAAGATTATTATGGCCTATGATGGGGATAATGCTGGTTTAAATGCAGCCATTAAGGCCTCTAAGCTTGTTTCTGCTGCGGGTATGGATGGTGGTGTTGTTATCTTTGGTGATGGTTTAGACCCTGCTGATATGGTCAGAAATGGTCAGATTGAAGAGCTCAATAGGCTCTTACGTCATCCTAAACCTTTTATAGAGTTTGTATTAGAACAAAGCGTTCATGCCTTTGATATGAATAATCCTAAGGCTAAAGAAGAAGCCTTACACTCAGGTATTGCTTATCTCAAAACCCTTTCTCCCCTTTTACAAGAAGAATATCGACCCTACCTCGCGGCTCTTTTAAATGTCAATAAGGCTGTTGTACGTCTTGCTAAAGCACCACAAAACAGACAAATACCACAACTCAACCCTCTAAGCCATGAAGATATATGGGAACTAAGTCTTATTAAAACCATACTTGAATCACCCCAATTGATTGAAAACATCTTAGACTTCATCGACCCATCACAGCTTCATATACATGCAAATGAATTTTCACTTGCACTCAATAACGAACATGAGCATCCTCAACTTGTAAAAACAATGCTAAATGACAGTATCAAGGTGTTCAAAGAAGAGGACCTTAAAAATGAGCTTCTCTTCTTTTTACGTAATTACTATGCTAAAGAGCTGCGCAAGGTAAAGTCACAAAAAGACATCTCTTTCGAGCAAAAGACCTTTACCATTCGCCAATATACGGAAAAGATTAATAAGCTTCGTCGTGGAGAGCTTGTCCCTTTTAAAGCTTAAGAGCCTCTCTACTTTTTTTGTAACGATTCTTTAACATTGATTTACTATAATTTTCTTCGTGATACATTTAGTCCTTATAAAGAATTTATAAATCGTTTTCCCTAAAAACTTTTATATCCAAATTTCTTAACTTTGTTTTCCCCTAAACCTTGAGTTCTAGATGTTCACTTTTCCCAATCCATAACTTCTAAAAACAATTAGAACCTTAAGCTAATTCTTAAATACAAAAAAGTATACTCATTCCAACTATCTAATAAGGATTCAATTATGGGCGTACCCTTTTCCTTTTATAACTTTTCTGGTATTGTAGATCTTCATTGTGGTATTGTTGAAAGACTTGATGATGCTCATCTAGAAGCCTTTAGTATCTTGTATTGTGATTTTACAGGCTTAGATAAGTCTAAGATAGATGAAAGCCTTACGCAGGTTGTTCGTTCTTCTGACTCTTATGTGCATAATGATAATGCCTTCTTCTTTATACTCTACCAAACCGATAAGTATGGAGCAACTGTTGTTGCTAATATGTTTGAAGAGTTTTTTGCAAAATCTATTAAACATGATGTCGTAAGTTATCCAAGAGATGGAGAAAGTGCTCAAGACCTTTTTGATAGCCTTCAAATTAGTGTTAAAAAGAAGCTAAGTATTAACCTAGAGTGTTTAGATAAAAACAGCCGAGAAAGACCTACTCTCTAGTTCTTATCTTGTGTAAATGTGTAGTATGAAGATTTTTCATAAAAGGCAATAGCACTGGCTATCTCAGTCTCTCTTAGGGCCTGTTTTGTGTCCTTGCAGTATATTTCCTCAGTCTTTGTATCATCCTTCATAGCCACAATAGTCTTCGTGTCTTTTCTTTTAATAACAATCTTTGTCTCAGTAAGCTCAACCTTTATAGGTTCTATAGTTTTTAACTCTTTTTCTTCGGGCTTGGATTCATTTTCTTTCATCTTCTTCAAGGTTCGAGCCTGAGCCATAAGCATAGCCTGTTGCATCTTTAACTTAGGCTCCGTTACAACGGCGCCTTCTATCTCACAAACAAAAGCATCTATAGACACTTTTTCACGTACATCAACTAAGGCAAGGGCAGCTTCTTCTTGGGTCTTAAATTTTCCTAGATACACACGTTTTTCACCCTCTATCTCATCTTCCACATAAGATAAGCCTGTTTCGGTAATCTTTTGCATAAATTCATCTGTAATAGAAGTATTTTGTTCCACACTAATGACTTCAATAGCATATTCATTGCTTGCGAATATAGACAAAGCAAAAGTAATAATTATTAAAAAATATTTCATAGTTGGTTCCTTATATACCCTAAATCGGCAAATCAAGTATTTGATGTATAAACTTTAACATATTTATTCACACTTAAGCCATAAGTAACTATACTTCAACTTCTTTCAATCGATGGGGAATTAGCTCAGCTGGGAGAGCGCTTCGCTGGCAGTGAAGAGGTCAGCGGTTCGATCCCGCTATTCTCCACCATCTACACCTACCTAACCTACAGACTTATCACATATATTATCTTTTTGTACTTCTCTTAAGTTTTTATTTATTTCCTATTTTTCAGGAACTAACGATGGGAATAGATAAGAGGCCATTGATGCGCCAATTTTTAAACGAATAGGTGAGACTCTTGAATTTGCTGATAAGTAGCCTCTTTTTAAGAGTTCAGAAATCACTCTTGAAGCTGTTCTTTCTTTAACTCCTATCACCTCGGCTACACTTCCTCTTGTGCATTCTCCTACTAATAACAAATGTCTAAAAAGCTTTTCGCTGTGTTTTGGTAGAGGGTCTATGCCCATCAAGCCATCATTAACCCTTAGTACATATAAGTCTAGTCGCTTTGTTAGTACATCTAGTCTTAGGTTTTCATTCATATATGCCACTTGATCTAAGGAAATATCTAACATAAAGTTTACAAATTCCGCTAAGGCCTTTGAAGAAAGACTTCCTTTTCCATCGTACTGCCCTTGTCTCACCATATCTGCATGGGCAAGAGAATTTTTATATCCGCTAGCATCTCTTGCTAAACCGCGTGAGATATTCCATAAGCCATATCCTTGCATTTGCATACTGGCAAAGGCCCCGTCTAAGACAAGCCTTGCTGTACGACCATTTCCATCTAAAAAAGGGTGAACCCACATCAATCTATGATGAGAAGCTAATATGTGAATTAACCGTACTGAGTTAGACTGGTTAAGAGACTTCTCATACAAAAATTCAAATTGATTCATCAAGCCGTCAACTTCCTTTGCCTCAGGAGCCATATAGCTACCAACTTTTACCTCTCGAGATCTTGTAACACCTGGGATTAACACATCTTCTAATCCATCATGTGCTATTTTTAAAAATGCTTCCATTCCCTCTTTTGAATAAAAACTTTTATGAATATTTTTTATAAAGTCTTTGGCATAAGGAGAAGCATCTTCATCATATAAAAAGTAATCTTCAATCTCTTTTTGAACGGAAATATGTGCAAGAGAAAGTAGTTGAAGGTTCTTCTCTTTTGTATTTGAAGAGTATTCTTGCTGCATCGCACGTTCAATATCAACAATATGAGTACCTTCGGACTCTATCTTGTTTGAATAATAGCTATTGACCCTATACAAAAGGTCTCTAACTGCTTGAAGTATCGCAGGAGTATGTGAACCAATAAGTTTTGCACTTTCAAGCAATAGCACATCCGCTTTTTCTAAAAGCCTTGTATCAATCTTACCCTTCAAGTCAGTTGGTGCAATTGGTGTAAAATCCATCGAATATCTCCATTCTTTTGATTATCATAGCATAAAGTAAAACTTTGGCGGATTAGTTGGCGGATTAAAATATAGAATTAAAGCCTATATCAAGTGCATAAGTAGAAATATTATTTGATATATCTATAATTTTTGGCGGATTAATTGGCAGATTACTATATTCTTTCTTTGAAACTATTTATAGTTCCTCTGCATAATTACATTGCGATGTAATAAATCAGAGTTAACAGAGGCAGCATATATAAATAAAGACTTAAATTATAAGAAAATGTCGCTAAATGTCGCGAATATTTTTAGTTTTTCCATTAATTTAACAGAATCCCGAATAAATATACTTAATAGGCTAAAATAAAGATATAATAACAATATCCACGATTTTATTACACTAAATTATAAAATCCCGAAATATTTAAGTTTATCCCGAAAAGGTGTATGAAATGATTAATACTTTTCAAAGTGAGGTATTACCGCAGAACTGTAGCTTGATTGGCTATTCTTGGTTACTGGAACACTTTTGTATAAGTTTACCTTTGAGAGTACTATCTTGTATCAGCAGTAAGCGTCTGAAAGTTCAAACTATAAAAAAAGGAAGTTGGATTGTTTATGATGCTCAACTTATGTTTGAAGAAGATAGTTTCAGTCATCTTGAATTTGCACTTAAGCATGAAACTATCGATCTCTTACTCCTTAAATCAATCTTTTCACTTTGGGATAAAAAAGATTTTCAAATAAGAATTAATGAAAATAGAAAAAAGACTTTACGTAAAAAAGCATGGTTCTTATACGAATTTTTACTTGGATCTACTTTAGAATTAGAAGATTTACCAAGTGGAAAATATGACAACCTTTTAGATACTAAAAAATTTATTGTAAGAAATGACGCTATTAAATCAAAAAGACATAAAATCAACAATAATTTATTAGGAACAAGTAAATTTTGTCCAATAATTTTGCAGACAGGCGTGCTTAAATCTTATATGTCGAAAAATTTAAAAACTAATGTTTCAGAGGTCATTGAAAAGGCTCCAAGTTCAATTATAAAGCGTGCTGCAAGTTTTTTATTATTAGCAGACTCTAAAGCCTCTTTTGAAATTGAAGGCGAACGACCGGCTAAAGATAGAGTTGAAAGTTGGGGAAAAATTATCAGTCAAGCCGGAAAGCATGTCCTATCCATTGATGAGATACAAAGACTTCATACTATTTTACTTCAGGACTCCCGTTTTACTCAAATAGGCCTACGAAAAGAAGGTGTTTTTCTAGGGGAAAGAGATAGAGATAATAATCCACTGCCTGAGTTTATAGGTGCCAAGGAGGAAGATTTAGTTGAATTGATGCAAGATTGGTTAGACTTGAATGACTTTTTAAGTGAAGATACACTTGACCCCATTTTACATGCTGTCATCATTGCTTTTTCTTTTGTATATATTCATCCTCTTGAAGATGGGAATGGAAGAATCCATCGTTATATTTTGCATCATGTTCTTGCACAAAGAGGTTTTTATCCAAAAGGTATGATTTTTCCTCTCTCCAATGTTATTTTAGAAGAAATTGAAAAGTATAAAGATATCTTAGTCTCTCACACCTTTCCTTTAATGCAAGCTATTCATTGGGAAGCTACAAACCAAGGAAATGTTCAAGTCCTTAACAAAACAAGAGACTTGTATACATATTTTAATTGTACTAAAAGTTGTGAATTTATTTACCACTGTGTAGAAAAAACTATAGAAGAGACACTTCCACAAGAGCTTGAATACTTAGAATCATTTGATAAATCTTATGCGCAAATTAATGAAGTCATTGAAATGCCAGATACTAAAATCAAAACCTTAATAACCTTCATCTTGCAAAATAATAATAAATTATCTAAAAATAAACGAGAAAAGTTCTTTGCTAGACTAGAAGACCAAGAGCTTCAGGAAATCCAAAATATTATTGAAGAAAATTTTTGTAGGGATTATTAGAATCTTTTTAATTAGTTACTTTTTCATAAATAAACAGCTGGCACACTCAAGTTTTACTGTGCCCGTATTGTGCCGAGAAGTTGTCGCTTATGGTCACACTATCTCTTGGAAATCCCGTATATAGGGACCTTTATTTCTCTGGCAGCGAAGAGATCAACGAGAGTGTCCCGCTATTCTCCACCATCAAAACACTTCTTTAACACGCAATTTAAATCTATTTTATACTTCGAACTTCTATATACGCAAATTTATTAGGCCTTGAAACTTATTTAATACCATTAACTTGTTTATAAATTCTTTTTACATAACTTGGTTTAATACCTGCTATATAAATATCTTCAATATCTTCATCTATATGATCTTTCTTAATGGACATAAGAGCTTCTAATCGATCTATAAAGGTTGCTTTTACATCTTTGGCAAAGTCTCCTTCATAATCAGGGAAACGAGCACATAGTTTTTCTACCACCTCACAAAGTGGCGTTTCTTTGATAAGATCTAATTGTTCAAGAGGGTGTGTCTTTTTAACCTCTACCTTATGTTCCCATGTAGAAATTAAAATACCTTGTAATTCTTGAGCGTATTGTCTGTCTTTATCCGGAAGCTCTTGATTTAGCGCTTCGGCAAGGTCTTTAAGTTCATTTGCCTTAATGATGGTTAATTCTTTTTCAAAGGCTAGTAATTCTATTTCACATTCAGCGATATTTTCATACATTTTTGCAAGTTCTATATCTTTATCACTATATACCTTAACCTTCTTCTTTGAAGCGGCTTGTTCTTTCATCATCTCTTCTAGAGGGTCTAGGTCCTCTTCTTCGTCATTGTCTAAAAGAGAGGCCTTAAGCTCCTCCATTTGTATTTCCATATAAAGCTTTTTACTTGTATCAGCCATATTGTTAGCACTCCATAAAACATTTTACTAAAGAAACTTTTCACTATCGTGAAATCGCCTCGGCTAGTTTTCGGAATTCTACATTATTTTACAGTAGTTTCTAATTAAACAAGAAAACTTAAAAAATAAAATCAACTCAAATAAAGATAGGCATCTTCCTTATTTGGATTCACACTTTACTTCATAATCTTTATTTACCTTTGCAATAAAGGCATCTGAAAACACTTCTAAGAGTTCTGAATCATCATCTTCATCAAAATGGTATTGTACAAATCCAAAAAAGTCATTCGAAGTTATTTTGTACTCATACAGTTTATCAATGGCCTGCGAATAAGAATCATTAACAAACAAACCCGCTATCTCTTCGCCTTGGATATCATAATCCTCATGAGTGCTCTTCTTAAAAGACCTTTGCTTAAAGAGTTGGGCTTCAAGTTTATCAAGCTTATTACCTTGCTCTGCTGAGGCTGATCCACTTTTTAATATTTCCATAATTAGTTCTTGCAAGTCTTCTAATATTTTTGCTTGTTCACTCATTTTATATTCCTCTTGTATCGTCTTGAAGTTTTATTGAATTATAGCTTCTTCTACTAATTTAAAGGTAAAGGCCAAGAAGCTTTTTTTACCCTTAAGCATTTTCATTGATTTTTGTTTCTATATTATAAGGTTAACTTATTTTGTTATCATATTTCTAAAGTGCTTATTCAGAGAAGACATTCTCTCAAGCAAATAAAGTACTGGGATAGGTTTATCTCTTGGTAGCTTAGCTTATCCCTCTTATACAGGCAAATGCCCTTAAGGAGGACGTTATGTTAGCAGAACAAAAAGAAAAACTACAAACTATGGTTGGTCTTATTGATCATATTGCGGTAGACCCTGATGTTAGTATTGACTACTTTATCCCTGGTGTTAAGGTGACGGAAAATGCAGATGGAAGTGGTGAATCGGGAGGACCCTATGTTCAATTTACATATACTACATCTTCTGGTTTAGACCCTCATGTTCAACACATGCCTTTGACCCATGGATACCTTGAAAAGACACCTCAAGACCTAGCCAACCTAATCACTTTTTCTTTAGAACGATTTATGGAAGAGATTGATTCCCGCCAATATGGTGCTCAATAAACACTTCCCTATAAAGTTATAGTTATTTATAACTTTATAATCCTAAACTATAATAAAAAGTTTTGTTTCATTATATTTTATTATAATAGAATTTAATAAAGATTGTGGCAGAGATGTCATAAGTCAACTATATTAGGAGTTGTGTCATGCAAAAAGAAATTAAAGAACGACTAGAAGAAATTGTAGAACTTCTGAATGATCCAGATGAAGTTGTATTGGAAAAAGAAGTTAAAGAGAAAATGAAAAAAGTTCTATTACTTTTAGAAGACCCAGAAGAAATTTCAAAAGAGAAAAAAGAATATAAAGAAAAAATGGAAAAAATTGTGGAACTTGTAAATAAGGCCATAATCGACATAGATGTTGACGTAGACTTTTGTATACCAAATGTAGTAGCCACAACAGACAAGTGTGATTTATCAGGTGAAGCTTATATTTTACTAACCTATCCTGAGGATGAGTATACTACTCGTACAAAAAAAGTCAGTTTAAGTATAACAGCTCTGCAAAGTACACCTTCAGACTTAACTAAACATGTTGTACTCGCCATTGAAGAGTTTAAAGATGAGATGGACGATATACAGTTCGGCTAAAAGGTTTATATTTCTATGCCCCCTAAGGCATAGTAAATAACATTATAGACAGTGCTTGAAATTCTGCCATCCTTAATAATGAAATATTCATCTACTTAGATACACAAGGTATTACTCTTGTAAAAAAACCACCAACTCATGTAAATCTTAGCAATACCCTATATACAAAACAAGTGAATCCTAATGTGGTGATAATAATTAGTTTTATCTTTCTTTTTCCTACTACTGCTTTAAAACTTCATATAATTTCTTTACATACTATTATATTTTATTATGATAAAATGGAACATAGGATGTGATAAAGATGTCTAAACTAGCTATATATTATGTTAGGAGAATTATCATGAAAAAAGAGATTAAAGAAAGTCTAGAAGAAATTGTAGAACTTCTACATGATACAGATGAAATTGTATTAGACAAAGAAGTTAAAGAAAAAGTAGAAAATGTTCTAGCAATTCTAAATGATCCAACAAAACTTGCAAGAGAAAAAAAAGAGTATAAAGACAGAATGGAAGAAATCATAGGACTTGTAAATAATACAATAACCCACATGGACGTTAACGTTGATTATTGTATACCTGAAGTAGCAACAACATCAGATTCTTGTGGTATATTGGATAACCCTCATATTGTACTTACATATGCTGTGGATGACTATACTACTCGTACACGTAGGGTTAGTTTAGGAAAAGCAGCTCTTCAAAGTTCATCTCAGGATTTAACTCAACATGTTGCTCTTGCCATTGAAGAGTTTAAAAATGAGATTGACAATAACAGATGGGGTAAAGGTCATCTGCAAAGAGACGTGGGCTAAAAATTTATGTTTCTATGCCTCTAAGGTATGAACTAGTAAACACCATTATAGCCAGTAATTGAAATTCTGCCATCCTTACTAATGAAATATCCACCGGCTTAAAGACATTCAAAGATAAAGTTTCGCTCTTATAAAGACATCACCTTATATGAAAATTGATAATAAATAATACTCTTTTTATATAAGATTTCTTTATACATTTTTATTCTATTATGATGGGATGTAGCAAGAAGGTATATAAAGATATCTAAGCTAACTATATTATTTTAGGAGAATATTATGGAAAGAGTAATTAAAGAGAAACTGGAAGAAATTGTAGAACTAATGAATGATCCAGAAGAAACTGTAATTGACAAAGAAGTTAGAGAAAAGCTAGAACTTATTCTAGCCCTTCTTAATGATCCATCAAAAATTAAAGTAGTAAAAGAAGAGCTGCATGAGCAACTGGAAAAAGTTGTTGCTCTTGTCAATAATGCAATGAGCGATCCTGACATTGACATTGAATATTGCATACCTGAAGTAGAAACAGATACCTCGACTTGTGATGTATTAGGTGACCCTTATATCTTAGTGACTTATATTGTGAGTGAGTACAATAAACAATCACGCAAATTTCGTTTAAGAGACACAATTCTTAGAAGAAATACACCTGAATCAATAGCAAATCAAGTCACTTTTTCCATTGAAGAGTTTAAGGCTGAAATAGATTCTGTACAGATGGGTTAAACCCCATCTCTTTATCACTTTTAAAAGATTTATCTTTCTATGCAGATAAGGTGTAGATTAGTAGATACCCTTATAGCCAGTGCTTAAAGTTCCGCCATCCTTAAAGAACAACTGCTTCTACTATTTTTCTTATTTTAAAACACTCAAAATATTTGTTTACTCGTCTTGAGTATATTGACAAGTATCAAGTTCTCTTAGTCATCATCTTCATCTTCGTCATTTAAACCAAGATTATCAATAAACTGTGCCGCTAATATCTCAGATTTTTTGTAAAACTTCTCAGCAATCTCTGGAGTATATAATCTATTAACTACTTCTTTAAACAGCTCTAACCATCTTTGAAAGTCTTCCTTGCTAAGTTGTCCTAAAAATGCATGTGGGGGAAAAGGATCACCCGAATAACCTGAAATACCCGTCATCATTAAAAGCCAGAAGCTATCTAGTGTTTGAAGGTGTTCATGCCATTTTCCGCCATCTAAGTTTTCGCCTAATGACCTAATAAAGAAAGGAGCGAGCATATCATCTTTAAGAACAATTCCATAAAACTCATGTACCATTTCATGAATATTTTCTCTATTTACTGTATCGTAAGGCATAGTGTCTCCTATTTTTTAATAATGAAATTATAGCTAAATCATTAGTTATTAATGGGGAATGGTATTAAATTAGGAGACAGGCTGTTTAGCCCATCTCTACAGAATCTATCTGAGCTTTAAACTCTATAATGGAGGTAGTAACCTTATTAGAAACTTCTTCAGCTGTACGAAGAAGATCTGTACTTCCTAAATAGATTTTACGTGTGGGTTTAGTATATTCACTTACTACATAGGTTAACAAGATATAAGGCTCACCTGATTGATCACACGCTTTTAAGGTCGTATCTACTTCAGGTATACAATAATCAATGTCAATGTCAGGATCAACCATTGCATTATTCACAAGTTCTATAATATTTTCTAGTTTCTCTTTAATTTCTTTTTTCATAATAATACCTCTTGATATAGTATATGCTTATCATCTTAAGTAATAAGTACAAATGTATATTAATATCTATCTTATACATTTTTATCATAATAAACGAGGGGATAAAAGAGAAGGTGAAAACCTAATTTAAAATGCTTATTATTAAATTAGGATCTAAAAAACTTTAATATATTGTTCATTTCAACTTATACTGGAAGTTATATATTAACTTGACAATCTTTAGCCATTAGTTTTTCCAACCACTGAATGTTTTCTGAGCTTAGACCTATAATATTGTACATAATATCAAGCTCTTTTAGGTTGGTAAGGCTTTCTAGCTCTTTTGGCAAGGCAGTAAGCTTATTTTTCCAAAGTGTTAACTTATTTAGACTTGTGAGTTTACCTATCTCTTTGGGTAAAGAGCTTAATTTGTTTCCACCAAGTTCTAAAACCTCAAGATGCGGAAGATTTCCTATCTCTTTTGGTATCTCTGTTAATCTGTTTTCCAGAAGAATAAGTACCTTTAGCTTAGTAAGACACCCTATCTCTTTTGTAAGCACAGTTAAATGATTACCCGGAACATATATCTCTTCTAAATTAATAAGTTCAGCTATCTCTTCTGGCAGCTCTGTCAATTTATTCCCTGAAAGGTGCAGCCTTGTTAAGTTAGTCAGCTTTCCAATTTCTTTGGGTAAGAAAGGAAGTTGGTAACCTAAGAGGTTTATGGTTGTAAGTTCTGCTAAGATTTGCTTATCTCGAGGGATACCTTTAAAGTACCCACCGCTTTTGTAAGAATCATGTTCTATCCATTTTAGCTCAGGTATGTCATGGGCATCTGCCCAATCTAAGACAGCTTGGAGTGAACTATCATCTATCGTATTCATAATTAGGCTTTGTCAAACCCAAGGATAACACCAAATAGTTTATCTTCAGTTAGACCCATTTTTGCTGATGTCATTAGGTTGTTGTCTTGATAATATTTTACTAAGGCTTGAGGGTCTTGACCTGTCATAGTTGCTTGGTAACCAAGAGCACCAATAACTTCTTGTGCATTTACTTCTATCTTTTCTCTTTTAGCCAGTGCTTCTACAATTAAAGACATTTTAATGCTTTTTCTAGCGGCTTCGCGAACAGACTCTCTAAGTTCAGCAAACTTTTCTTTGTCTGCCATGTACTCTTCATGTTGCTCTTTATTAAATTCTCTTGTCTTTTCTCTTACCTTGGCATCTATCTCTTGCTCTACGATATTGTTAGGAAGGGTAAAGTCAAACTTAGCAAGTAAGGCTTTAACAATCTTAGGCTTAAGGTCTTTCATGTACATTTGAGAAATTTCTTCTGCATTAACTTGTTCAGACATCTGATCTTTAAGTGTTTGAAGTGTTGCCTTAGGATTATTAAGTGTCTTTTGAGCAAAGGCATCATCAGGTGTTTCTACTTTTTGTTCTTGAATTTCATGTAATGTAACGATGAACTTCGCTTCTTTACCGGCTAAGTCTTCAGAAGAATAATCATCAGGGAACTTAACAAGAACATCTCTTTTCTCATTATATTCCATACCTATAAGTTGTTCTTCAAATCCAGGGATAAACTTGTCTGAGCCAACCTTAATGTTAAACTTCTCAGCACTACCACCTTCAAAGGTCTTATCTTCAATAAACCCAGTAAAGTCAATAACTGCTACGTCACCTTTTTCTATAGACTTTGGAGTATCCAAGGCTGTAAAAAGGGCTTGTTTCTTAACAAACTCCATAAGCTTTTTTTCAACTGCTTCAGGGCTTGCAGTAGGCTTAGTATAAGTCGGTGCAATCTCTTTATAAACAATAGCATCAACATTAATATCAGGACTAACCGCTACTTCAACTTCAAAATAAACACAATTATCTTGTTGCTCATACTTCTTAAGAGAAGGCTGACCTAAGATAGTATCTACTTCAATCTTTGCTTCTTTAATTCCCGCGTCAATAAAGTCTTTAAAAACTTCTCCAGCAGCGTCTTGTTCAATGGTATCAGTTTTTGTCTCATCTTCTGGTTTAGAAGCGGCTACTTCTTTTGCCTTAGCAACCTTAGCTTCGATAACACTGTTGTCTACGGTTCCACTCATAATGTAATTTATATCGTCTATTTTCTCTACCTTAACGTTCATACTATTCCTTTAAGAGCATTTCTAAATTGACACTCGAATGCACTTTTATTTTAATTGCGTAATTTTAGCATTTTTGCCTAAAACTAACTTGTTAAAATGTAGTTAGAGTAATATTTTATATAAGTTTAGTTGATTTTATTGATTTAAGAGAAGTTTGTGAGTTCTTTAAAGGTGTTTAGTTAAATACCCACCCAAGAGGGTGAGTAAGGTGGAAAAGAAAGATTAACCTTCTTGACCAGCCATTTCCATAGTGATACAGTTACGATCAAGCATATCAGTACAAACGTATACACATAGTGCACACCCTTTACATCTATCTTCATCTACCCAAGAAGTGTTAGCCACTTTATCGAACATAAGTGTATTTGCTTCTGGACAGTATAATGTACAAGTATTACACTTGTACTCAGCACACATATCTTTGTTAACTTTTGCAACGTAGTACATTTATAGCTCCCTTATACTTTAAGTCTAACGATTAACTCGTTACCTGTAATATCAACTTGATCAGCTAGGTCGAATGTAGTTGTAATAACATCCATGTTAGCTTGTAGTAGTTGTTCTTTTTTCTTGAATTTTTTCTCAATAGCAGAGTCAAGAGCAGCAGTACCACCAGAAGCAACAAAAGAGTTTCCAAGGAAACGTTCTCTTACTGCAACTTCGATATTGTCAGTCGTAACAAGCTTAGTAAGACCAAAAAGCATACCCATCATTGCCATGTTTGTTGCAAGTTCAGTACCAGCAACTTTCATTGCTAGTGCAGTTGCGTCAAATTGAACAACAGTTGCATTTAACTTTTCAAGAACCATACAATCTTCTTCTGAAAGAACATCAAAGTCAGTATTGATGATGATAAGAGCATTAGGCTTAAGACCTGTGTAAAATGGCATAGTGTATGACTTACCATGAGTTACAACTTGTGAGTGGTAGATTAAAATGATGTCTGGATAAATTACTTCACCAACTTCATAAATCTCCTGATCTGAAGCACGTACATATGCTTCAACAGGTGCCATTCTTTTCTCAGAACCAAAAAATGGAACTAGAGAAGCAAATTTACCTGCGTTGTCCATAGCTGCACCAAGAATGTGCGCAGTTGTAACAACACCCTGACCACCAAGGCCAGAGATTCTTATGTTATAACGTTCAATTTTCTTTTTTTCAGCCATATTAGTTTACCGCCTCTGCTGCTTTTTTAGCACGTTTAGTAGCTTTTTCTTCGCCTTCAACGCGTTCGATTACTGCTTTCGCTTCGTCCGTCATGAACTCTTCGAATTGGAATCTATCTTTTTCTTGTGCTTTTGCATCTGCAAAAACTTCTTCAGTAGGAATTGAATACTCAATGTTACATGAAGTGTAAGCTTGGATAAATGTAGGTCCAACTTCTCTAGCTACGAAGATTGCTCTTCTAATAACTTTAGCAGCTTTTTTGATATTTGTTGGTGACATACGAACAGCGTAAACAACACCAGCAGCTTTTGCTAGTTCGATTGCTGGCATCTTACCAAAGTTCTTACCAAATGGAGCCATTTTAAGTACAGCGCCCTTAGGAGACATACCTGACTCTTGACCACCAGTATTTCCATAAACTTCATTATCAAGCATGATTGTAGTGAAACGCTCACCACGAATCCATGAGTGCATAGTCATAGAGAAACCGATATCCATAGTACCACCGTCACCGGCAATAGTAATAACATCTTTAGTCTTGTCAGGGAAACGTAGTCTAAATGCACGAGAAAGGCCAGAAGCCATTGCATTTTGATCTCCGTAGTTTCCGTATACAAATGGAACAGCCGCTTGAGAAATCGCAAGACGACCACAACCAGCAGTACCGATAGTTACAGTTTCTTCCGGACATGGAAGAGATGCAAAAATCAATCT
>NVXJ01000012.1 GCA_002733885.1 Arcobacter sp.
TAGAAGCGCTTTCTCCCTTAGACCATAGAAGTTCTCAGGATTATACTCTTATACAAAATCAGTTACGCGCCAAGATTAATGTCTTATTTTCATCTTATCACAAGGCCATAGCCAATCTTGAAGAAGACTATCAAGATGAGTCTGCTCTTAGCTTAGGGCTTTTATATGCAAATCTAGGCGATCTTATCTTAGCAAAAAAATATCTGCGAATGTCCATTGCACAAGGTCAAAATCCATCTAAGGCACAAATGGCTCTAGCCCTAGTAAACCTTAAAGCAGGTCAGGTTCAAGCTGCGGCTAATCTTCTTGAAAGTACAACAGATATGTATCCTGATACTGTTCATACACACTATCCTATCGAGGTTACTTTAAAAAATTCACTTTTTGATATTAATCTAGCTCAACATAATTTTCATGAAAACATTATTCATAATGATAGTACTATTTACCAAATTCTTTTTTACTTTTCACCCTTTAAAATTTTCAATGCAAATCAAAGTATCTCTTATATTAGAAAGGGAAATGCTAATATTTCTATTGATAATATTTCCAGTGCAAGTAAGGAACTTATTCAAAGTGCAAAACTTTCAAATGTAAATCTAAACATAGCTCAAGCCATTCAACTGGCTCTAAATTTTCAGTTACAAGAAGCAAATGAACTCTTATTGAAAATGTCCAAGATTTATCCTCGTCATTCTGTAGTGCATTATAATCTGGGACTTACCTTTGCACAACTTGGAGAAATTGCTCTTGCACATAAACATTTTTTAAAGTCTTATCACTTAGATGCTAAAAATTATTTATCGGGTGTTTTTACTATGATGTGTGCAAAGCTTATCAATCAAGAAAATGAGAAATTCAATGAGATATTTATTCAGACCATAAGTTTAGAGCCAAAGAATGAAGAATATGATTTTTACAGAGCCCTTATACATTATAATAATTCTAATTTTCTAGCAACCTATCATTGGTTAGAAAGACCTAAAAAAGACCGCCCTTTATACCTTGCCTTTGATATGATTATTGCTATGAGTCTGAATAAAGACACCCTTTCTCAATCTTACTCCAAGAAGCTAATTACAATGCTTCCTAATGATATTTTGCCTCACTTACTTTATATAGATTCACATTATTCAAAACTAGGACCAAAGTTTTTTGCAAGAAAAGCCATCAATCATCTTAAACGTCAAGATTTTAATATGAAAGATTTTTATTACGGGCCTTTTATTACAAAATACCTTTATACCCAATATGCCCAGGTTACAGGGTCTCTTTATCCCCTTAGAGAACAAATAAAACAAAGGCTTAGTGCAGAAAATAATTCACCTGTAAGTTTAATACAGTCCTTAGCCTTAGTGGATATCTTTACGCAAAATTTTGAAGAGGCTTATACCTTATATAACCAACTTATTGATGACTATAAACAGCAAAGTTCACATACCCTATTTCTTGCAGCCATTGCTGCTACAGGTGCTTCTCATCCTGCAAATGCTATCGCCTTATTAGAGATCGCAAGACGTAAAAGTCCCCATCATAATGAGAGCCGATATGCCCTAGGATTGTTACACTTACAATTACAAAATAATGAGGGAGCGGTGATATCGTTTAAGTATATGAGCGACGCGGACTTTCAATCTCAGTATTTCAACTTCAATATTAAGTCAGAGTTTTAATAATTTACTGAGCTTAGTCTTTCTTTTTTATCTTAGAAAGACGTTTTATAAAATATATGCTGGCACGAATCAGTCCAAAGGCAAGATAAGAGCCAATTAGAATAGACAAAGATTCTACAGGATAAATAAAGATTAAAGAAGCACTAACGACTAAGGCAACTAAAACCTTAATAAAGTTTGCTTTTTGAAGATCAACTTTTTTAAAGCTAGGATAGCGAATATTACTCACCATTAACACAGCTACAAGAAGCGTTGCAAGGAGTAATGGTGTGAATTGAGTAAATGAATACTTATCATATAACAAGATAAGAATAGAAATAAAAACAGCGGCTGTAGGGATAGGTACCCCTATAAAAACAGAAGGTTCATTTTCTGAAGTCGTTACATTAAAACGTGCTAAACGAATGGCTCCAAAAACTACATACAAGCCACTTACAACAATTCCAAAACGTCCAAATTCTTCCCCACAAAACTGGTATAAAAGCATGGCAGGTGCCACACCAAAGGAAACAATATCTGCTAATGAATCAAATTCAACCCCAAACTTAGAAGTTGTATTTGTCATACGTGCAACACGCCCATCTAAACCATCAAAGATTAAGGCAATTAAGATAAACCATGCGGCAGAATCAAATCTACCCTCAGAGCTCATAATAAGACTCATAACACCCGAAAAGATACCACCTGCAGTAAAGAGGTTAGGTAAGATATAAATTAACTGTCTAGACTGTTTCACTAAAAAATCCTATCACTGATTCTCCCGCGCTTAAGAACATTCCTTCTTTAACCGCGACTCTTGAGTTAGAAGGAAGGTATACACAGCTTGTACCATTTAACATAAAACCGTACCTTTGCCCTTGTAAAACCTTTCCCTCAATACCAAAGCCTAAGGGACGTGCCCATGAGCCTAATAGGTGTCTCACTAAAATATCACCAACTTTAGAAGAAAACCTAATATCAGCCGTTTCATTTAAGTTTTCATAACCTGAATGAAGAGGTAACATTGCCCCACGTCGAAGCTTATCTATACTCATTTTTGAGTCTATTGGTGAACGTAACACTGCTGTATCTATATAAGCTGATTCAATAATAACTTCAAATCCTGGCTTTCCATCTATAGGAGATTGTTCTATAGAAATAATTGTCTTTACTCTTCCATCAATAGGTGAAAGAATAGAACCTTCTTGAGAATAATTAGAGATACGTTCAGGATTACGGTGCATATAAACTAAAAAAAGAAATAAAGCACTAAGAATAAGGGTAAAAAATGTAAAACCAATAAATAAAAGAACAAACACTAAAAAGATAGCAAAGGGAACTAAAATATCCCATCCGTATCTTGATATTATCATCGTATCTAAACGAGGGCTCACTACTTAGTGCCTTCTTCGTCACTAGATACTTCTTCTTCTACTTCTTCATTCATTTTTTCTTTAGCTTTTTCTTTAGCCTTTTGAATATCTTTGCTCTTAACTTGTAAACGAGTTTCTAAGCCATTTTCTTTTTCAAAGTCACCAATAATTTGACGAACTTCATCACCATCAATATTTTCTTTTTCAAATAAAGAAGCAACCATTGTCTCAATAGCGTCTTTATAAAGATTTAAAGAGATAATTACTTCTGCATAATGTTTTGCTAGGGTGGTCTTAATATGTTGATCCATATCTTCAGCCATCTTTTCACTATATTCTCTTGCTGAAGCCATTCCCCCACCTAAGAAGGTTGAACGTTGCTTTTCTAGAACCATAAGTCCTGCAACATCTGTCATTCCGTATACTTGTACCATATTTTTAATAATATCTGTCGCACGTTCTAAGTCATTAGAAGCACCTGTAGAAATCTCTTTTATAAAGACTTCTTCAGCCGCACGTCCACCCAGAAGAACATCTACTTCAGCAAGAAGCTCATGCTTTTGTGAAAGATATTTGTTTTCTTCAGGTGTATTAAGCGTATATCCAAGGGCCGCAAGTCCACGAGGAACGATAGATACCTTAGAAACTTTTTTAGCTCCCTTAGTAATCTCGGCAAGAAGCGCATGTCCACATTCATGATAAGCAACAATACGTTTTTCTTCAGGATCAATACGACGACTCTTTTTAGAAAGCCCCGCAATCGCTCTTTCAACAGCCTCAAGTAAGTCTTCTTGTCTTACCGTTGACTGCTTTTTACGTCCTGCTAAAAGTGCAGCCTCATTAATGATATTTGCTAAATCAGCACCGGCTAAACCTGCTGTTAAACGAGCAAGGTCTTCTAAGTCAGCCTTAGGATCAAGTTTAATACCCTTAACATGCACATCAAGAATCTTTTTTCGACCCTCAAAATCTGGTTTATCAACAAGAACCTGTCTGTCAAAACGACCTGGACGCATAAGCGCAGGATCTAAAATCTCTGGTCTGTTTGTTGCGGCTAAAACGATAATAGGTATATCTGTACTAAAACCATCCATCTCTGCAAGAAGTTGATTTAGCGTTTGTTCTCTTTCATCATTTCCACCCATGTTACCATTTGCCGCGCGGCTTTTACCAATGGCGTCAATTTCATCAATAAAAATAATAGAAGGCGCATCTTTTTTCGCTTGTTCAAACAAGTCACGTACTCTAGCAGCACCAACACCAACAAACATCTCAATAAACGAAGAACCTGAAACTGAGAAGAACGGAACATCTGCTTCACCTGCAACCGCCTTAGCTAGAAGTGTTTTACCCGTACCAGGACTACCAACAAGTAAGACACCCTTTGGAATCTTTGCTCCAAGGTTAATGTACTGTTCTGGAAATTTTAAGAAATCAACAATTTCTTTAACCTCTTCTTTTGCTTCATCTGCCCCTGCAACATCATCAAATGTTGTGTTTGGCTTTTCAGAATTAATCATCTTCTTAGAATTACCCATTCCAAGAATACCACCACCCATAGATTTTTGCATTCGCCCCGCAAAAAACATCCAAATTGCTAAGATAATGAAAAAAGGAAGTAACCATCCAAACATTTCTGTAAACCAATTTGTTTCAGAAAAACCTTTATAGTCAATACCCTTAGAATCAAGGAGTTTAATTAAATCCGGATCTTGATGAATTAAACGCGCCGTATAAATAGTTTTACGTCCACTTCCATCGTCCACAAAACCACGAATAAAGTTTTGTCCGATAGCTACTTCATTTACGCTGTTAGTAGAAATCATTTTCTTTAACTCTGAATACGTAATCTCTTTATGCTTACTTGCACTTTGAGAAACTGATCCGCCTAAGGCTGAGTTTTCATCACCAATAAGTGTTTTAAACACTAAGATTATTACCACTGAAAAAATGGCAAATGTTAATAAGGGGTTTTGATTAAAAAAATTATTATTTTTATCGTCTTTTTGGTCTTTCATTATTTCTCCATAACTAAACTGATCCATTCTCCATCGACTATGCGTTCAACACAGGTCATATCAGAGAATTTCTTTTGTACTTTTTCTTCATACTTTTCTAATATCCCCGAAAGGATAAGTTTTGACTTTGTTGCTTTTTTGAGGTCTTTTGCAATAAAAATTAAAACATCAGCAACAATATTTGCAATAACTAAGTCATAGGTCTTATCTGCAGAGGTAATAGAACCTTCCCAGATTTCTCTATAAGTTTCTCCGTTCAATTCAAAGTTTTCTTTTGAATTATCAACTGATATTATATCAGTATCACATAAATCAACGATAGCACCTAGTTTAGATGCAGCTAAGGCCAATATACCTGAACCACATCCAACGTCTACTACTTCCATTCCCTTGCTTACATGAGCAGAGATTGCTTTTAAACATGAGGCTGTTGTAGGATGGTGACCTGTACCAAAGGCCAAGGCAGGATCAATTTTAATGTTCTCTAAGGTCTCAGAAGGCTCACTCCAAGTAGGATGTATATAAAACTTTCCTACTGCAATGGGTTGAATACCTTCTTGATACTTAGCAATCCAATCTTCATTTTTCTTTTGTGATATATCTATCTCAACGCTAATACTCTCGTCTAAGGCTTCACATAGAGCTAAACAAAATTGTTCTACTCCCCAAGCTAAGGTTTCTAACTCATCTTCGTTTCTAACAATAAAACCTGTTTTTGTTTCTTCAAAACCAACATCAACTGATGAGGCCAAGAAGTCACTAAAGTGTTCTAAATGAGAAGAAGGAGTTATTACTAACTCGTGATAGTTTTCTTGCACTAGTTATCAATACCCATTACCGCAGCAAGTTTTTCTTTTAGTACCTGTGGAGTAAAAGGCTTAACAATATAATTGTTCACACCTGCTTTAAGTGCAGTAATAACCTCAGCCTTACCACCTTCTGTTGTCACCATTATAATGGGGAGGTCAGCAAATCTTTCGTCTGCACGAACCTTTTTAACTAACTCAAGACCATTCATTTCTGGCATATTCCAGTCAGTAATAAGCATACCTGTATCTSKATYWRYAYCKAWTAYTSCCCATCCTTGAACACCATCTTCGCCTTCTAGAATATCTTTGTATCCTAAACGCGCTAAAGTGTTTTTAATGATACGACGCATTGTTGAACTATCATCTACTACTATTAATTTCAATATTTATCCTTGCAAGATTATAAGGAACATCTAGGGTTCCCTTAAATTGTTACCTATATAATAACTTATTCTACTTTGAGCGAACTTTAAAAACCTTTTTAAGGTCAATAGTTCCTTCATAAAACGCTTTTCCTATGATAACTCCCGCAATATTACCCGCTTTTTCAAGAGCTTCAAGATCAGATTCATCACGTACACCGCCACTTGCGATTGTTGGAAGGCCAGAAGCCTCAGCAATTTGTGAGGTAAACTCCACATTAACTCCGCTTAAGGTTCCATCTCTTCCAACATCCGTACAGATGATAGCTTCAACCCCAGCCTTAGCAAATTCTTTGGCTAAGTCTGTTGCCTTCATCGAAGAAGTTTCCGCCCAACCCTCAACTGCCACATATCCATCAATAGCATCAATACCAACGGCTATTGGGTACTTTGCCGCCATATCTTTTACAAACTGAGGATTAGTAACTGCGATAGAACCAAGAATAAGTCTGTCTATTCCAAGCTCTAAATACATCTTAATGGTATCTTCATCACGAATACCACCACCAAGTTCTAGCTTCATCTTACAATTCTTACGAATAAGACGAATTTGTTCTAAATTTTTAGGCTCTCCCGCAAAGGCGCCATTTAAATCCACTATATGGGTCCATTCAGAACCCATTTCTTCAAAGGTCTTTACTAACTGCCAAGGCTCATCTGAATAAATCTTTGCAGAATCCATCAGTCCCTTAGTCAGGCGAACGGCCTTCCCATCTTTTAAATCAATCGCTGGTAATATATCTATCATTCTATTTTTGTCCTATTTTTATCTGAATTTTCTTAAAGAGATATGAAGTTTTTAAGTATTGCTAAACCATTTTTGTGGCTTTTTTCAGGGTGAGGTTGAATACCTAAGATGTTATCTTTTTGCACACAGGCACTAAACTTATATCCATACTCACACTCACCTATGCTGTTTTCTTTATTTTCACATACCGCATGAAAAGAGTGAACAAAATAAAGATAATGTTCTTTATCCATCCCTTTAAAGAGCGCGTGATCACTTGTAAACATTCTATTCCATCCCATGTGTGGAACTTTTAAAGGATGTGAAAACTTGGAGGTATCAAAAGAAATAATTTTTCCAGGTATTAAACCCAGTCCTTCGTTAAAACCAAACTCTTCACTTGAATCAAAAAGAAGTTGCATTCCTAAACAAATACCAAGCATATAGTTCCCGCTTTTAGAATAAGCCTTAACCGCTTCGTCCATGCCTCTTTCTTTTAAATGCTCCATTGCGTCACCATAAGCCCCTACTCCAGGAAGAATAAGCTTATCATACTGTCCAAGTTTATCAGGGTCTGATTCTAGTACTATTTCCTCTCCTAAAAGTGAAAAGGCATTTTTTACAGAAGCTAAGTTCCCCATCTTATAATCAACAATTGCTATCAATAGTCATCACCTTGTACTTGTTTTGTTAGTTTAATATATATGGCTAAGGTAAAGGTCAATAAAGAAACACCTGCTATTAACTCTACTGCGTGTATGAGCATATCTGGTTCTATCATTGCAAACTTGAACACTAACATCAGTGCTTCAATAGAAAGGGCAATAATAATAGAACCCATAAACTTTATCATGGTTCGGTTTGCCCCAGAATTGGACTTTCTATGAATACCCAAGACTTCTTCTTCAAAGATTGTTTTTACAAGGTCAAAAATAGCCAAAGAAAGTGTTAATAAAATGGTCGCTTCAAATATCGTTTTAACTTCAAGATGTCTATAGTCTATTCCATGAGATAAGAAACTTTCAACACCTTTTACAAAAAGAAGAAGAGATACCATCGCTAAAGAAAGAGAAAAAAGAGTATACGCGGTCTTAGATATCCTACCAAATAATGAGTTTGCCGCTGTTGGGTGAGTTAATTGAATAACACTGGCTAAGGGCATATCCAAACAGGCTATATACTTAACAACACCTGCTTCATCAAAGATAGGTTGAGAGGCTGTAATACAAAGTTCTTGTGTAATTAAAGAAGGATAAGGGTCTGTTATCGTACAACGTTTTTCTTTCACCGCTCTATAATAATAAGCCCGTGTTGAACGCACTTCACCCGCTGCTTCTAACTTCTCGTTATTAGGAAGGTAGGTTGGAGAAATTTGAGTACCCTTATCATCTAAAAGATAAACACCCTCACAATCAGGTTGGTCTCCCATAATCTTACGAAGCCTGCCTGTTACGGCTTCAACAGAAATTTCAGGAAGACGATTAGGCAGGTTCTTTGAAAATAAAAAACAAAAATAAGCACGTGCCTTAGTGCGAATCTCAGCAAACTGTTGTATATCTCGTGCAACCATTCTTCTCTCCTAATTTATATGTATTCGTATTATACCTTAGACTTCTTGCATAATCCAAGCCCTTTAAATAGCTTAGGGTATAATTATAAAAAAACAAGTGAATTTTATGCGAATAGCTATTGTTAGACTCTCTGCCTTGGGTGATATCATCAACTCTGCTCTTATCTTACAATTTATAAAAGATGCCTATCCTGAGGCAAAAATCGAATGGATTTGCGAAGAAGGTTTTGCCCCTATTATTATGAACCATCCCTTGCTTCAGGAAGTACATACGGTTTCTATTAAACGCGCTAAAAAGACCAAATCCTTAGGTCTACTTTTAAAAACGATTTCAAAACTTCGTTCTTTAGGAAAGTTTGACATTATTATAGACCTGCAAGGACTTTTAAAATCAGCCATTGTTTCTCGTCTTATTGGTAAAAATGTTTATGGTTTTGATAAAGATTCTATTCGCGAAGGTCTTGCTTCAAAACTTTATAGTTCACACGCCCATATTGCTTATGAAGAAAACTCTATTTGGCGTACTATTGTACTCGTATCACAGGCCTTAAATATAGATATCACTAAAGAGATGCTAGCACATAAGAAGCCGTCTTTATTTTATACAAAAGACGATAATATCTCTAAAAGTATATTCTCATCTACACAAAAAAACATTGGATTTGTAGTGGGTGCTTCTTGGCCTTCAAAAACCTATCCAAGAGAACATTTTGTAAGTTTAGCTAAGACCTTAGATGCAAATATCATTTTAATCTGGGGATCTGCAAATGAAAAAGAAGATGCACTTTTCATAGAAGCTAACACAAAGAACACACAACTTGCTTCTAAACTATCCTTAGTTCAACTTACAGCCTTAATTGACAATCTTGATTTACTTATTGGTAATGACACAGGACCAACACATATTGCTTGGGCTATGAATAAAAATTCTATCACTCTTTTTGGTCCAACACCTGCCTCAAAAATGATGTGGCAAGGGCCTAAACATATAGCCATAGAATCAGATTCACAGGTTAATCCTTTAAAACTTAATAGAAGTGATATGTCCATTAAAAACATTTCATTTGAAAGCATAGCCATAAAGGCAAAGGAACTCTTATCATGATTTCTTATTATCTTTTTCGTTTTTTTGAAAGTATTTTTTTAGCCCTTCCCTACAAGCTTCAAAAGTTTTTTATATTATTACTAGCAAAACTGGCTTATATTATTGATACAAAGCACAAAAAAATCATTAAGGCTAATTTAGACTTAACCATAAAAGATGAGATAAGTGAAGAACAATACCAAGAAATACTAAAGTATTGCCATAAAAA
Organism: Arcobacter sp.; assembly: GCA_002733885.1. Lineage (GTDB taxonomy): Bacteria > Campylobacterota > Campylobacteria > Campylobacterales > Sulfurimonadaceae. The sequence continues at coordinate 9,885 of NVXJ01000012.1, forward strand.
CCTTTCCCTTATTCTCTTACAAGTCTTACGTTCTTCTCGTCTTAGTATAGATGAGCTTGCAAAAAGTGTAAGCTTTGAGAACAGACATTATATAGATGAGGCCATTAAAGAGGGAAGAAAAATCATTATTGTGTCCGCACATTACGGAAATTGGGAACTAGGAGCTACGGCAGTGGGAGCCTTAATTCATCCTATTACCTCTATTCATAAAAAAATGAATGATGATTATTTTGATGATTATTTACTTAAGTCTCGAACAAAATTCAATATGACCATGATAGAAAAAAAAGGGGCCATTAGGCATTTAGTCAAGGCCATAAAAAATAATGAAATAATTACAATGATGATTGATCAAAATGTAAATCCTAAGGATGGAATTTATATAGATTTTCTTGGAGCAAAGGCTACTCAAAGTGCAGCTCCCGCCTTTTTAGCCCGTAAGTTCGGTGCCCTTATCATTCCTATACTGATACATACAAGTCCAGAAAAAGAAAATATTATACGTTTTTTCAAACCTATTGAAACAGCAAAAACAGATAATGAAGAAAAAGATATTTTAGATTCTACTCAAGCACAGGCAGACCTTTTAGCCGAAGTAATTAGAAAGCATCCAAAACCATGGTTTTGGTGTCACAAAAGATGGAAATCCGCCTATGAAGATATTTATAAATAATCATAAACATCTCTACCAAAAAACCATGGTTTTATCTGCTAAAGCAGATCAACTTTTTACTTCGTAAAACCGCCTCTGCTAGTTGTGGTGTCACAAAAGATGGAAATCCGCCTACCCAGAAATATATAAGTAATACCACAGATATAACTTAACTAAAGTTCTAGGTAATCTCTTAAAATCTGAGCATGGTCAAAGACTAGCTTATCAAAAGGGATGTCTTCTTTTTTAAAGACAATAGCTTCTTTAGCATCATCTAAACCCTTTGGAATCCCTCTTGCCTCACAAATATAAACAACAGAAGCTGTATGAAAGCGAGGGTCTCTTGAAGGGTCTGAATATACATTTAGCAAAGACTTTATTTTAACATCTAAGTCAGTTTCTTCTTTCATTTCTCTTACTACTGCTTTTTCTACACTTTCGCCAATATCAACAAAGCCTCCAGGTATTGCTAGGCCAAGAGGCTTGTTTAAACGCTCAATTAGGACGATACCCTCAAAAATATCTCCCTTATACAATTCGATAATACCATCAACCGTGAGGAAGGGTGTCTTAGGCAGCACAATTTCTCATTTTTTGAACCAAACCAACATAGGCATCCTCATATTTTCTAACTATTGCGTCAAGATATTCAAAATCAAACATTTTTTGTAAGTCTAAATCACTTAAGACAATTTTTTCATTTCTATGTAAATATTCTAAGATTATCCATGCAGAATAACAGTCTAAAAAGTAAGGTAGATGTTCTGTCCCTAAATATGTTATCTCATCCATAGGAACGACTTCTAACATTAGCTTTTGTAGTTCAGCTGTTTTAGGTGAGTCATGGCGTCTTAAACGTAAATCGAAGGCCTCTTTTAAAACGGATATTAGCCTTTCATCACTTATCTCTTTGCTAACAATGTATTCGGGTTTAAAACGTAAATGCATACAGACCCTTTTATAAATATAATATTATCTTAACATATTTTTATACATTCTCTTTAATCAAGCTCTTTTCTAAGGCAGACGCACAAACAACTGCAGATGCAAAGGCCCATTGAAAATTATATCCACCTAGCTCACCCGTAACATCAAGCACCTCTCCAAGAAAATAAAGCTTATCATGCAGTTTACTTTCCATAGAATTTGAATCAACCTCATCTGTATGTACCCCACCTATACAAGCCTCTGCCTTTTTTAGACCAAAATTCCCGGCAGGGGACATAGGATAGGCCTTTAGAAGTTCAAGCTTTTCCCAATCTTGCCCATTAAGGTCTTCAACACTTTTATCTTTTAGCTTTATGCTTTCAAGTAAAAGCTTACTTAAACGTTTAGGCAGTCCCATTTGCGTAGACACTTGTTTCTTCTTTTGCGAAAAAGTTTCTTTTAGACTGGCCTTAGCTAAGAAGTCTATATATACTAAACCTTTTTTCCAATACAAAGAGGCCGAAAGAACCGCAGGACCACTAATTCCCTTATGCGCGAACAAGAGCTCTCCAAAAAGTTTTTTATGTCCTACATCTATACTGACATAGGTAGATAAACCTGATAAGTCTTTCATCCAAAACTGCTCTTTTTGAACTGTCCAGCCAACTAAGACAGGGCTAAAACTTGTGTAAGTATGTCCTAGATTTTTTGCAAGACTGAGCCCTATATCTGAGCCTCCTACTTGAGGATAAGCATTTGAACCTGTTGCAATTACAAGGTGTTGGGCTTGAATAACTCCCTTATCCGTATGAATACTATAATTTTCATTTTTTTCAATAGACAGTACCTTTCTTGAAAGTAAAAATGCCTTTTTAGAAATACCAACTTCTAAGGCATTTATCACTTCATCTGCACTTTTTTTACAGAAATACTGGCCTAAAGAACGTATACTGGGATAGACTTTTCTTTTATTTAGAAAGTCTAAAAGTTCTCTTGGTGTGTAAGAAAGCAACACATTTTTCACAAAGTTTGATTCACCTAAATAATTATCTTCACTTACTTCTTCATTTGTAACATTACATTTTCCCCCACCAGAGACCTTAATCTTCATGCCGATACGTGGGTTGTGTTCTATGATAACAATATCATCAAAACCTTTTTTATATAGCTGTGTTGCTAGCATAAGGCCACTTGCCCCTGCTCCTAATATTACAAGTTTGTGTGTATGGATAGTCTGTCCTTTATCCTTTTATATAAGAAAGTATAACATAGGCTTATTGTGAATATAAATACCTAGCAAAAGTATTTAATTTTTATACAATACTCCCAGAGTATAATAAATGCAAACATAAAAATGTAGAGAGTATTAATGACCTTACCAATAAATTCTGATGAAATATTACTTCCTGAACAGTTTGTAGATGATGCCCAGTCTTATATACAAAAAATTACAGATTATAAGATGGATAAAATCATCCTTCTTGAAGACAGCGTTATCCCTTCTATTGTCGTAATGCGATATGACAAACTAAATAAAATGCTTACTCCTGGTGCTATTATTGATCCTATCAATAAGGATAAGCTTTCTAGAGAAATGAGTATGCTCTTAGCCGTGCGTAAAAAAATTCATTTCTTTGATAACTTAAGTGATGAAGAAATTGTCGGTCTTACAAAGAGTTCTGAATTTATGCGACCTTCCAAAGGCTTCCATATCTTTGAACAAGGTGACTTTGGAAAACAAATTTATTATATTGTAAATGGAAAGGTGGATATTTGTGGTTTTAATGAACAACTTGATGGTGATGACCCTTTTTCTCATTTAACTACCCTTGAAGAAGGAACAGTCTTTGGAGAAATTGGAGCCATTACAGGTGAGCCACGAAGCGCAAGAGCTACTGTTTCATCCGCGGATGCCTTCATCTTATGTATGACTATGCATACAGATATTTCTTGTTCAAACTCTCTTTCTTTTGTCAAAATGTACAGAAATATCATTGAGTCCTTATCTTCTAAACTCATCTCCACCAATAACCAACTTTATCCTTTTATGACAAAGTAAGACCCTAGTAGCAGGGCTTCAAGCTCAGGACTCTCTTTTTATTTTAACAAACTAAAGAGTTATCTCTTTAAAAGCCTTAATACTAAAAGACCTACTAAAATCCCAACATACATCATCACATCAAAACCTATAACCTTTTGACTCATCATGTAGTGTAAGGAGATAAACACCGCAGCTAAGTACACAAGTTTATGCCATTTCACAAATTTTGAAAACAATTTTTTGTGTGAGGTAAGTGCCATCATAAAAAGAATTAAAAAGGCAGACAGACCAAAAAAGACAAAGGGACGTTTGTAAGCGTCTTCTATCATCAAACTTACCTTTCCTTCATTATCAACAATAAAGAAAAATAGTGAGTGCATAAAGGCATAAGCAAAGGTCCATAAACCTAAAAGACGTCTGTACTTAAGTAAGTTTATATGCAAGTACGACCTTAAAGGTGTAAGTGTCAAAGTTGCGATAAGGAACTGTATAGCGGTAATTCCAAGTAAGTCCGCAAAAAACTTCAAAGGGTCATTAGGAAACTTCCCTAAAAAATCTCCTCCATGCTCATAAATAAAACGCGCTACATAACGGGGATATTCAAATCCCCAAGAGAGCTTATATAAAATGTATAACAGTGGTAAAAAGGCCACAAACCAAATAATTTTTCTCATCTTTCACTTTCATTTTAAAAATTTACTTGTAAATCCATTCCCTTATAAAGTGAAGCAACCTCTTCCCCGTATCCATTAAATATTTCTGTTTTTTTCTTGAAAAAAGCGCCTAAGGGGCGTTCTTTTGCCTGAGACCATCTAGGATGAGAAACATTAGGGTTTACGTTTGAGTAAAAACCATATTCTTTCGGGTTAACTTCATTCCATGTACTTCGTGTCATTCCTGAGCTTACATGTATCTTAGTAATAGACTTTATACTCTTAAAACCATACTTCCACGGTACTACAAGACGAATAGGCGCACCATTTTGCTTCGGTAATGTTTTTCCATATAGACCAAGGCTTAAAAGTGTTAAAGGATTCATCGCTTCATCTATACGAAGACCTTCTACATAGGGAAAGGGAATATTACCAAAAAAACCTTCTTTATCTTGTTCTGGAAACATTTTTGGGTCATATTTTGTCTGAAACTGCACAAACTTAGACTTTGAAGTCAGTCCTACCTTTTTAAGTAGATAAGAAAGTTCAAAGCCAATCCAAGGAACCACCATAGACCAACCTTCAACACAACGAAATCTATAGGTTCTTTCTTCTAAGGGATACTCTGCCAATATCTTAGCCACATCTATCACCATTGGTTTTTCAACCTCACCTGTAATTTCTATGGTCCAAGGCTCTGGTTCAAGAGTATGTGCTAACTTTGAAGGACCATCTTTAGATAAAGAAAATTCATAAAAATTATTATAAGTAGTAATCTGGTCATAGGAGCTGGCTTCAAGACCTGAGAACCCTGAATTTTTCTTAAAATTCAATGCTTTTCCTGGGTAGTTCTTCGCGGCTTCTAAAGAAAGTGGCATCATAGCCCCTGCTCCTGCAATAGCCCCTATCTTCATTAATAAGCGTCTATCATTATAAATCTTTTCATCTGTTACTAAGTTTTCATTCATATCCCAAGGCTTAGCACGTAATATTTTCATCTCAAGTCCTATCTATCTTATTTAGATGTTCTAGTATACACAGCTAATGTGCAAGGCTTGTGTATCCTCCCTTACTTATTACCCTAGTAATTAAAGACAATGTTATAATGTCTTAGTTCAATTCAAGGATTTTATCATCAAGTACTTTAAATATATATTCTTAACCCTTTTTCTTATTGTCTCTTTATACGGTATTGGACGCCTTGGTGTTGTATCTTATGACAGTTATATTTTCACTCCTAGACAGCCCTATTTGCAAATGCAAACAACAAATTCTATTATGATTAAGTGGCAAAGTCCTCAAGTTGAGCGTGGCTGTGTACAATATTCTTTAAACTCCTCCCAGAAAAAAGTATGTGAAGACAAAGAAAGTCGTTACCATAGTATTTCTATCAAAAATCTAGAAGAAGGCCGTACTTATTCCTACAATGTTCAGTCGAAATCTTTAGAAATAGACAATATGCATAGATCTTTTACCACCTTAAATTCAGATCTAAATAAAACACAAAATATTTGGATTATGGGTGACTCAGGTGAGCTAGGAAAGGGCCAAAAAGAGGTTTATACGGCTATGCAAATATATATGCAAGGCAAGTCCTTAGACTTATGGATTTTACTAGGGGATAATGCTTATAGTTCAGGATCGCAAAAACAGTACAACACCAGTTTCTTTGAGCCCTATAAGGACTTACTTAAAACAACAGTACCTTGGGCTGTTATAGGAAACCATGATGCAAGACGTTGGGCTTTTTATGACATTTTTGATTTTCCACTACAGGGTGAAAGTGGGGGTATTAGTTCTGGAACTGAAAAGTTTTATGCCCTCGAACAAGGAAATATTCATATACTTATGTTAGATTCTGAAACAACTGACTTATCTAAGGATGGGGAAATGGCACAATGGCTACAAAAAGACTTAAAAGCCAATACAAAAAAATGGACAATCGCTATTTTACATCATCCGCCTTATACCGATGGAGGGCATAGTTCGGATGATCCCTTTGATAGTCACTCCCGCTTTTCTTTGAATGGAAAGCTCTTTTCTATACGAGAAAACATTGTGCCTATCTTAGAAAAGTATGATGTAGACTTGGTTTATAGTGGGCATTCCCATGTTTATGAACGCTCTAAACTCATTCACAAGCATTATGGTACCTCAGACAGTTTTGATATAAACAAACATATTGTCCAAGATAATGAAAAGAAGTATTGCAAGTCCTTAGATTCAAAACCTTTTGGGGGAACCATTTATACCGTAACCGGTTCAGCCGCTAAACTTGACCATGGAGCCTTATCTCATCCTGCTTTGCCCTTTGCTTATGAGAAACTTGGCTCCGTTATCTTAAGGGTGCAATCACACTCTTTAACTTCAAGCTTCATCAATAATGAAGGCCTTGTACAAGACCAATTTATCTTATATAAAAAGAAAGACTGTTCTAGTCTCTAAGATGTTCTCTTTGGTTATGATATACCATATATTCTAAGGTCTTATAAATAGCCTGGGTTAAGTCATGCATTTTCTTAGCCTCTATCTCATTCTCACTTGAAATATCAACCCTAGGTGTTTGTGATTGTAAAGAATATAAACTTCCTTCTTTTGCATTTTCTTTCATCTTGTACCAAAACTTATCACTCACTAAACCAATTTCCAAAGGAGTGGTATGAAGTACTGTAAAGGCATACTCAGACTTATCATAAGCAGGATCAAAGATATCTCTGCCTAAGGCCGTTGATCTATAAGAAATACCCGCAAAACTTGCGATACTAGCCATTACATCAACCTCTGAAATCACCTTATCAAATATCTTAGGCTCTTTAATAAGTCCCGGTGCCCAAATAACAAAAGGAACCCTATGTGAACCAAGGTTAAGCTCAGAATGTCCATCAGCCTTTAAGGCTTCAGGGCCAGGTGTTCCATTTAAACCATGGTCTCCCCAAAATACAAAGATAGTATCTTTCGCATAACCAGCCTTTTTAGCCAAGTCTATAAAATAGCCTATGGAATAATCCATTAATCGGTAGGCATTATATTCTTCATTAGATTCAAACCCGTGTTTTTTTACTAGTTCATCTTTGGTATCTGAAAGTTCAAAACCATAAGTTTCATCAGGAATGGTATAAGGTCTATGGTTTCCAGAGGTCTGAATAAAACTTATAAAAGGACCTTTTTTCTGCTTGAGTACTTCATTAGCCTCTATAAAAAGATCAATATCAGAAACACCCCAAACGTCATTTCTTGAGGCAGCATAATCAGGTTCTTCATACACTCTTAAATCATCCATGTTTTTTGTTAAAATTCCACGAATATTTCCCCAAGAAGCTGAGCCTCCAATAAAATAAGACTTATCATATCCCTTAAATTCATTAGCAATACTGTGTTGATTAACAATCAAAGGATTTCGACTTGAGGTTCCTTTTTTTCCAATATCAGGCATAGATGTGATGGTTGTAAAAATAGACCGAGCTGTCCCTGTTGAAGGGGTGAAAAAGTTTTTAAAATAATATCCTTCATCTGCTAAGGCCTTAAATATAGGGGTAGGATTCATAGCATTTCCATCTACTGAAGTTTTATATGTTGCAAAAGACTCTACAATAACAATCACTACATTGGGTTGGGTTTGTCGTTCAAACATAGGCAAGGCATTACGTTGATAATTCAAAGAGCTTACATTTTTGTCTTTAACCCCTAGGAAGTCTGCCATGATTTCATAAGAAGCAATAACCTCATCCTTATCAAAACTTATGCCACCATTTTTACGGGTGTCAAAAAAGTATTGCACAGGATTATAAGTAAATTGCGCGGCAAAAGGATGAGAACTAAAGGCAGCTTCAGACCAACGAAGCGGATACTGAGACAACTTACTCATAAATCCAAAGACCACTAAAAACAAGGCAATAAAACCAATTAAAAATGTCTTCATATAACCATAACTAGGTGTAGGTTGAGCTTTGCATCTTTCATACAAGCCGTTAATTAGAAAAATAAAAATACCAATAGAAGCTAAATAAGCAAGTGTTATCCAAAACACAGGATACGACTCCATAACCATATCTGCTGAAATAGCAAAATCTTGTAAAAAACGGAGTGCAGAAACATCTAAACGAAGTCCTAAATACCCATAATGCCCAAAGTCAATAATATAAAACATGGCAATAACACTAAAAAATAAAGTCAAATAGCTTAGCCAAAAGTATTTATGATATTTTGAATAAAAAGGGTTAAACCACTTAATCCATCCCGTGAAAAAAATCGGCAAAATCATAATAATTGCAATACGAAGATCAAAGCGCGAACCTATCCATAAACTCTTCCAAAAATCAGCTGAACTTAAAGGGGCTGCAGGATCTTCAAATACCATCCAAAAGGCAAGGTGTAAAAGCACAAAGACAAGGGTCATAAACAGCACTATAGTAAATAAAAACCTTAAAAGACGGGGGACTTTCTCACATATTTTAAACATCGATACTCTTTATAAAAAATTTATTTGAAATTATAGCACTTTTACCTAAGCACACCTCTTTTTATCCTTAGGTATCTATATCTAAAAATTTTCAGTATAATAATTCATAATATAATTTTCCTATATCTCTATATTAAAAAGGTGCATTGAATCTATGCCTAACAAAATCTTAGTTATTGAAGATAGTAAAACCATTGCCCTCTTTGAAAAAGACACCCTTATCAAAGCAGGTTATGATGTTGTAGTTGCTTACAATTTAGAAGAATCTATCGAACTATTAGCCCTTTACAGGCGTAGTATTATCCTCGCGGTTGTTGATATAAATCTGCCTAAAGATAATGAAAAAGCCTTAGACTATCTACTAAAGCAAAACATCCCTTCCATCGCTATTACAGGTAGTTTTCATCCTGAACTACGAGAAAAAATCATTCAAAAAAATGTTATTGATTATATTGTTTTAGAAGACGACCAAAAACTTGAGCTCTTACTTGCAACCATAAATAGAATCATCCATAACATAAATAGAAAGGTCTTGATTGTAGATGATTCAAAGTCCAGTCGTTTTGCCCTAAGAAACCTTCTTGCTTCACAAAATTTTAGCATTTATGAAGCCATAGATGGTATTTCAGCTCTTAAAGTATTACAAGAGCACAAAGATATCAGTATTGCACTTATTGATTATGAGATGCCAAAAATGAATGGAGCAGAACTTACACGAGTTATTCGTAAGCAATTTACAAGAGCAGAACTTTCAATCTTAGCTATTTCTGTTCATTCCTCCCCTATCGTTACTATTGAGTTCTTAAAAGCTGGTGCTAATGACTTTATCACAAAACCCTATGTTAAAGAAGAGGTCTTAGCCCGTATCAGTGTACATATAGATATGATTGATCAAAATCAACACCTTCAAGAAGAGATTAAAAAAAGAACACGCATTGAACAAGAACTAAAGCTTTCACAAAATACTGCTCTTAGTGCTAACCAAGCAAAATCAAACTTTCTTGCGAATATGAGTCATGAGGTGAGAACGCCTATGAATGCTATCTTAGGCTTTGTAGATATATTATATAAAAATGAGACTGCCTCTGAGAAGAAAGTACAATTACAAATCATCCAAGAGTCAGGTCAATCACTGATGCATATTATTGATGATATTTTAGATTTTTCTAAAATAGAAAGTGGAAAATTAGATATAGAAAATGTGCTATTTACTACCTGTGAACCTTTTGAACTTATTACAAAACTCTTTATAGAAAAATCCAAGAAAAAGCAGATATCAATAACACTAAATATAGATGACAACTTAAAAGAAAAAGCATACGGAGACCCCTCTAGAATAAAACAAATTTATTCAAACCTCTTAAGTAATGCTATTAAGTTTTCAAATGAAGGAAGTAAGATAGAGGTCAGTATAACACCCATGATAGGGACACACCTTCTTTTGTGTCGGGTTAAAGATTATGGTATTGGTATTGCAAAAGAAAATCAAAAGAAAATTTTTAATATGTTTGAGCAAGAAGACTCATCTACCACAAGAAAATTTGGAGGAAGTGGCTTAGGCTTGACAATTAGTCGTTCTCTATCACAGATGATGAATGGAAAACTTTACGTTGAGAGTGAACTAGGTAAAGGGACAAGCTTTCTTTTTGAAGCTGAACTTTTTAAAGATCTTGAACAACATATTGCAAGGTATACACAGGTAGATAGACCTGAAGAACTTGAAATCTCAAATTTATCAGGTCGGGTTTTACTAGTTGAAGATAATAAATCAAATCAGCTTCTGATGAAAATTTTACTTGAGGAGCTTGGATTAGAAGTTGACATAGTTAATGATGGCTTAGAAGCGGTGCAGGCATTCAAAAAAAATAGTTATGACCTAATACTGATGGATGAGAATATGCCAAATCTAAATGGAATAGAAGCAAGCAAAAAAATCCGTGCCTTAGAATCTGCTAACACAATCAATCACACTCCTATAATTGCCGTTACTGCGAATGCTTTAAAAGGGGATAGAGAGAAATTTTTAGAAGCAGGTATGAATGATTACATTTCTAAGCCCATTAATGCTCTTGTATTAAGAAAGACCTTAGAAGCTTTCCTTTCGTAAAGGTCTAATATACACACAAGCTTAAGCATCTGCCACCCCATTATCTTTAAAACAAGGGCTTAGCTTATATTAGATATAATCGCTTTAATATATACAAGGACAAGACATTGCACAAAAATATGACATTCACACAAGACAAGCCTGTAAAAAAACTTCATATCGTTTCTCTAGGTTGTAGTAAAAACCTTGTAGATACCGAAGTAATGATGGGAAGACTTCGTGACTTTGAGATGACAGATTCTAGCGAAGAAGCGGATGTTATCATTGTAAACACTTGTGGGTTCATAGATGCAGCAAAAGAAGAAAGTATCAATACTGTCTTAGACCTACATGACCAAAGAAAAGAAGATTCCTTACTTGTAATGGCGGGATGTTTAAGTGAGCGTTATAAAGAAGACCTTCAAAAAGACATGAAAGAGGTTGATATCTTTACGGGTGTTGGTGATTATGACCAGATTGACGCCTTACTTGCCGCTAAGCAAAGTAGGTTTTCAGAAAAAACTTATCTTATAGGTAATGAAGAACGTGTTATTACTGGCTCTACCTATCATGCTTATATCAAGTTTTCAGAAGGCTGTAATCAGACCTGCTCATTTTGTGCTATTCCCTCATTTAAGGGAAAACTAAATTCTCGTGACCTTGATATGGTTGCTCAAGAAGTTGAGTCCTTAGTACGTCAAGGATATTACGACTTCTCTTTTATCTCTCAAGATTCAAGCTCTTACCTAAGAGATAAAAATGTTAAAGATGGGCTTATCCACCTTATCAAAAGAATAGAACTTATAGAAGGTGTACGCTCCGCTAGACTGCTTTACCTTTACCCTACTACGGCGAGTATAAAACTTCTAAGTGAGATAAACAAGTCTAAGGTTTTTCATAACTACTTTGATATGCCAATTCAACATATCTCAGACAAGATGCTTAAACTTATGAAGCGTGGTTTTGGTAAGGTTAAAACAATTGAACAATTAGAATATATGAAAGCCTTACCTAATGCCTTTTTACGAACTTCTTTCATAGTAGGTCATCCCCAAGAAACACAAGAAGACTTTGAAGAGATGTGTCAATTCGCAAGAAACTTTGGCTTTGATAGAATCTCAACCTTTGCTTATTCTGATGAAGAAGAAACCTCTGCTTATGACTTAGAAGGTAAAAACTCTCAAGAAGTGATTGATGAACGCGCTGAGATTATGGGTGAGATTGCTAAAGAAGTAATGTCTAAAAGTTTAGAAAAACGTGTGGGTCAGATAGTTGAACTTGTGATTGATGGTGAAAGTGATGAGCATGAATATCTTCTTTCTGCTCGTGAGCTTGGATGGACACCTGAGATTGATGGTGAAATCTATGTTAATGATAATGAACTTGGCGAAGATGTAAAACTAAAGTTTGGGAAAGTCTATAAGGCACGTATCACTGAAAAAGTTGGTGATATCCTTACTGCTACTGTTATCTCTTAAAACACGTGCTTTTATCTCAAGAAAGTATTAACGAGCTTCAAGATAAAAAAATCCTGCTTGCCTTTTCAGGTGGAGCAGACTCTACCTCCCTCTTCTTCTTACTTCTTGACTCACAAATTTCTTTTGACATTGTTATTGTTCATTATGGTCTACGCAAACAAGCAGATGAAGAAGTGGCTTACGCCCAAGCCCTTGCAAAAGAACATGGCTTAAACTGTCATCTTTTAAAAGCAGATAAGATTGAGCAAAACTTCGAGTATGAGGCAAGACGTATACGGTATGATTATTTTGAAGACCTCATCAAGGATAAGGGCTATACCCATCTTCTAACCGCACATCATTTACAAGACCGTTTAGAGTGGATGCTCATGCAGTTTAGTAAGGGAGCAGGAGCGGCTGAGTTTCTTGGTATGAAAGAAAAAGAAAAACGAAGTACTTATACTCTTTTTCGTCCCCTTATTAATAATACCAAAGATGAAATCCTTTTATACCTAAGAGAAAATAAGAAGCATTGGTTTCATGATGAGAGTAATGATGACCTAAGCTACAAACGAAACTACTTCCGACATAAGATAGTCAATGAACTTTTAAAAGATAATATAGAAGGTATTAGACAAAGTTTCAAGTACCTTGAAGACGATGTAAAAGAGCTTATTAAAGAAGTAGATATAAAAGAAGCTGAGGACTTAAGTCTTTTCTTTTCAACAAGACACAAACGCTCTGACATCTTTCATATTGATAAGATTCTAAAGTCTAAGGGATATATCCTTACTTCTTCTCAAAGACAAGAACTGAAAGTAGAAGATGAGATTATCGCAGGAAGAAAGTTTGTGGTTGTTTTAGATAAGGGGATTTATTATATAGCCCCTTTTATTACCCAGACTATGGATAAGTGCTTTAAAGAGAAATGCAGGAAACTTGAAGTTCCCAATAAGCTAAGACCTTATCTTTATAAGTACCCTATGGCCTATATACTTTTTACGCGTTTTTTACCTTGTTCCCTACAAGGCTAATTATTCTTCTATCTGCACTTCTTGCATCTTCTTCTTTGCACTTGCTATATAAACATGCATAGTAAAAGAAGACTTAATTAGATTTGCATCTCGTTTAAAGTCAATAGGAAAGTTTACACCAATAATATTATTACTTTTATTGACCCCATCTAAAAAGTCATAAAAGCCTTGAGGGGATTCAATTAAAGAAGAAGTATTTACCTCATAAACAGCAAACTCTCCATCTTGTGAATGTACTGAAAGCTTTGAAAGGGTAAAGCTCTTAAAATAAGACTTATTCATCTTCACAAAGCGTTCAGGGTTAAAGATGCTTTTATATGCAGTAATAATATGTCTGTTGTCTGTTTGTAAGGTTTTTAAATTACGGTAAACCTTATCATATTCATTTTGAATCGTATCTACTTGGTAGGTGATCTTTTTAATGTCTAAACGCGCTACTCTATACGCTTTTCCACTTGGAATTAAAAAGGCAAAGGCAAATATAAACACAATCATTAAAAACACTACTGCAAGGGCTAAAATATAGATCATTTGTCTTGAAATATGAAACTTCACTGAACAGGCCTATCAAGGTAGTTTTTTGAAACAAAGCTATACCAACCATTTGGCATTGCATAATACGAGGTATAAGAACGATGAAAAATAGAACGAAGTGGGGCTTGAAGTAAAAATTCATATACCTCTTTACTTGGTGTTATTCCATATAAGATTAATTCATCTTCTTTTAGCATGGCTTGAGAAAGAGTAATTTTTTCAGGCACAAGATCAAACAGATTATGAATACTTTCTTTTAAAACCGTATTTTCTGTATAAATACTTTCAGCGTGGCGATGTTGAATCTTAATATAAGAAATATCCTCATGTATAGATATAATACCCTCTTTAAGTGTTTCACCCTTTGAAATAAGGCCTTCCATCGAGCTTTCATACATTAATGTTTTCACCTTTAAAAAAGAGTAAGACATAAAAAGCATACCGATGGTAATACTAAAAAAGAAAAACAGCAGTTTAAATTCAGGACTAACAAGACGTTTTGCTCTAGGCTTAATAAAACTATATTGCATACTTCACCTCCTGTATCGCCATTTTGACAAGTTCTTTTTCAAGATCTATACTTCGTTTATACGCACTAACAAAGAGCTCTTCTTCTAAAAATTTAATCAAGTCAGGGCCACTTTCACAAGCGTCCGCTATATATGTTTCTTCCACAAACTGATTGTTATACTTATCATCATTATAAAACTGCTGTAATGAAGCCTGAATAAGTTGGAAGCGTTTGTAATCATCTGAAAAGTTATCTATCTTTCCATCATACTTACTTTTGGCTTCTTCAAGGGCTACTTCAGACTCTTCAACCGCCTCATTTAAAGACTCTTCAAAGTCTTCAATCTCATCTAAATCATCTAAATCATCAAGGTCTTGTAAGTTATCTAAGTCATCTAGAGCGTCAAGCTCATCTAAGGCGTCAATATCATCAAGGTTAATAGATAAATTATCCTCATCATCAAGGTTAAAACCTAGACTGTCACTGGCGGTTTCTTCAATATCTGCACTCATACTCTCATCTTCAACCGCGTCTTTTGTTGCGTAATGCTTAGCAAAGAGCAAGTCACCATCATTAAAAATACAAAGGGATAAATAATCATCTTGTATCAAAACAAGAAGGGATGTTTTTCCTTGTATCTTATCACCAAAGAACTGAGACATAATAAAAAATGGAGAAAATATAAAGTCTAAGCCATTAATTAAAAAACGTTTTTGAAGGGCATTAAGTTCAGACTTTTCAGCATATACCATCCATCTGTTTTCACTACAAATAGTCACACACGAACCCAGGTCATTAAAGTTCTCAGCCTGATGCATGGAACAGGTTGGAATAGCCCCTTGATTAAGAGTATCATTCAAAACGGCTACATAAGAAAAGGGTGATTCATCCATAAAAGAACGTATAAATTCATTGGCTTCAGCACTTGGCGTGGCATGTGCAATTTCAAAATGACGGGAAATCTCTTTTTCAAGCTTTTTACCCTTACGTAATTGTACGCACACTTTCATACTAGAGTGTTGAATAACAATACCAATAAAGATCTGCTGATAAATATTTTGAATCAGACCAGAGAGTTTCATTTGTCTCCTATAGCTAAGGGATGGGCGGCTTGATAATTTTTCATTTTCATAGAACTACTTAACTTTGTATATATCTGAGTAGTTGCCATAGATAAATGCCCTAATAGTTCACTAACATCGGCAATACGTGCATCATTGTTTAACAGATGCGTTGCGTAAGAGTGTCTTAACATGTGAGGTGTTACATGTAAGCCGATTTTTTTAAATAGTGTTGTTAATTTATATCTTAGAGTATTTTCGCTTAATTTAGCTCCATTTTTCTCAAAAAGAAACCTTCGGGGTGACTTTTCATTCTTATATGCCTCAATTAGCTCATAAGTCACTCTAAGTAAGGGAATTTGCCTTTGCTTATTTCCCTTTCCAAGCACACTTATCCACTCTTTATCTATGGCTTCTAACTCTATAGAACATAGCTCGCTAATACGAAGGCCTAAGGTATATAGGAGTACAACAACTATCTTCTCATCCTTATCTGCTATTGCTAAGGCTTCTTGTATATGTTCATTTGAAATTGGCTTAGGAAGGGTTTTGGCTACCTTTATAGAAGAATCGCCTTTTAAAGATATCTTTTCACCCTTGTCTTGCATAAACTTTACAAAACTACGAATTGCAGAAAGCTTTTTAGAAATTGTTTTTGAATTTAAAGAAGCAATTTTAAGCCTATAGGGAGTAAGGTTTAAGATATTATCTTCAAAAGTGATAAGCTTAAAAGCTTCATCAAGAACCATGGCGTAGGTTTTGACAGTGAGATCAGAATAACCACGCAGATCTGTTAGATAATCTAAAAAATCTAACTTATAAGACGTTAATAAGGTTTTCATGTAACTTCTTAAACTTCTTATAGTTTTCTCGGGCTTCTTTGACCAAGTCTTTATCAATTAAAATCGTAGGTTGCATCTTATTATGCTTATCAATCATAATATCACACATCATTTTTATACGCATCTGTTCCCTCAAGGATATCTTATCTTGAGAAGCATAAGAACGAATTTTCTCCAAATATTCTTCTGATTCTTTATTATAATTCACATAACGAAGTGCATATTTCGACTGAACCATAACAGAGCGCGCCATTCGATTATAAGGTTCCATCTCGTAAGCTTCAGAAGAAAGGTCATAAGCCTTTTCATAAGAGCCCATTGCATAATAATATTTGGATTCAAGGGAAAGTTGATAAGAAGGATTAAAGGCGAAGTAAGAGCCCATAAAAAGTAAAAAGAATAAGGTAAGTAGTGCCCAAGACTTATAACGTTTAATAGACTTTGCCATTTACCATCCTTATCATTACTTGAGCCTACTGCTGAAGTGAACTCAGTGTTAACGTAGATATTGGAATTTTACTCCAATGTTGTTTTAAACAATACAGTGTTCCATTAGTTTATCATATATTAACTTCTTAGCATCTTCCATACCCATATCAGTAACCCTTACAGGTTCTGAGCAGTAAAATTCTAAATGACAAAAAGGCTTAGGGACTACGAACTTATCCCAAGACCCTAACTGCCAATATTTTGAAGGTTTACAGGTTTGTAAGACGATAGGACAATCAAGTTTTTGAGCAACCACAATAATGCCATCACTTACTGAAAAACGCGGACCCTTTGGACCATCAGGTGTGATACCAAGGTCAGCCCCTTTCTTCACAGCCTTAATAGCTTGAAGTAAGACCCTAGCCGCCCCACGTCTTGTAGAACCACGAATAGTGTCTAAACCAAAGTAACCTACCGTTTTAGCAATAAGTTCACCATCAAAATGCTCGGATATCATAATGGTAGCATTGGGCTCATTTCGCCATTTATTATAGGAAAAGGGTTGCATAAGAAGGTCCCCATGCCAAGAACCAATCACGCATCTTTCATCAGGAAAATGTTCAGGAAAATGAAATGTTTTTTTAGAAGTTATATAAATAAGACGCATAAGAAATGCGCCTATAAAGGGGACGATAATCGCTGCAACTTTTCGAGAAAGTTTTTTAAGCAATGATCTCGCCTATTTGAGACATACGTCCCGTTTTAATGACCTTAACCTTTGCAAAGCTACCTAAAAGGCTTTCATCTGCTTCTACCTTGATTAAGATATTATTATCAGATCTTCCTGCAATAAACCCACCATCTCTTTTTTCTTCAAAAAAGACTTCAAAGGTTTTTCCAAGATGCCCATTGGTTATTTCATCAGTCACAGAATTTTGAAAACCTTGAAGATAAGCCAGACGTTCTGAGCCTACTTCAGCTTCAACCTCATTCGTCATCTCTGCTGCTTCCGTTAAAGGTCGTGGAGAATACTTAAATGAAAAGACCTGATCAAAACGCACTTCTCTCATCACATCTATAGTTTCTTCAAAGTCTTCTTGGGTTTCACCCGGAAAAGCCACAATGATATCTGTTGAAATAGATACATTAGGTACCATTTCTCTAAGCTTTTTAGCGCGGTTTAAAAACCATTCTTTTGTATACCCACGTTTCATCATCTTTAAAATGGCAGACGAGCCACTTTGTAAAGGCATGTGCATAGACTTACAAATCTTATCATTTTTAGCAAACTCTTCTAAGAACTCATCATCCATATGAAAAGGATGAGGAGAGGTAAAACGGATACGCTTAACCGTGTCTATCTTAGAAATACGACGAAGTAGTTCTGTAAAGTTCACCTTCTCATGATCTCCAGAAAAACGGCGACCATAATTGTTAACATTTTGACCTAAAAGAAAAATCTCTTTTGCCCCTGCTTCAGTTGCACGTTCACATTCTTGTAAGATTAAGTCCGTAGGAATAGAAATCTCATCTCCACGTGTTTTAGGAACGATACAAAAAGTACAAGCCTTGTCACATCCTATAGAGATATTTACAAAGGCCTTGTTAACCGAACCACGAAACTCTTTAAAGGCAAACTGTGACTCATCATAATCGATATCAATCTCAACGGCTTTTGGCTTGTGAATAATTTCACTTATCTTAGATACATTTCTAGCACCTAAGACAAAGTCCACATAAGGCGCACGTTTGATGATATCTCTTCCAAGATGTGAAGCGGTACAGCCCGTAACACCAATCTTTGCACCTAGTTTTTTATACTTGTTAAAACTACCAAGCTCAGAAAAAAGTTTATGGACAGGACGTTCACGAACCGAACAAGTGTTAATAATAATTAAATCTGCTGTTCTCGAATCATCCGTTTGAACGTAATCTTCTTTGGCATTTAACTCAGCAATCATATGCTCAGTATCACGCTCATTCATAGCGCAACCTAGTGTTTCAATAAATACTGTTTTACTCATTTATACTTCTTTTATAAAACGTGTACTTCGTACATATAATCGTTGTCATTAAGACCATAACGAACTTCTCTCATATAGAAAGACTTTTCTGAATTCTCAAAGTGCTCACCCAATGCGATAAGGTCTTTATGAGAGTTATCTCTGTCAAAATAAATAATAGCTGTTCCATTACCTTTTTCAACAATTGCTTCAACTTTTTTAATATCAGTCTTTTTTGGCTTACCCTCTGCACTTTCGCGTACTAGTTTTAATTCCATGATTTTCTCCATTAGGTCTTTTAAATTAACGCGATTATAGCTTCTTCTTGCTAAAGTACTTATTAAGCCTTAGTTTAGTATAATCCACCTACTTTTGATAAGATTGACCTAATGGCCCAATTGTGGTGCTTAAGCGGATGAATCTTCTTCCCTACTAAACTTATCAATGTTAACATTTTTTATGAGGACAGCATAATGGAAAAAATCGTAGATATTATTGAATCAATTGCACATGAAAAAGGTCTTGAACCAGACAAGGTAAAAGCAGCACTTAAAACTGCCTTTATACAAACTGCAAAGCGCGTTATCTCGGACAAGTTCGACTATGAAGTTGATCTTAATGAAGAAACAAGAATAGCAAGTATTTTTCAAATTATTACCGTTGTTGCGGATGATGATGAAAAACTTGAGGGTGAATTAGCTGAGGCTTTCATTTCTCTTACAGAAGCGAAAGAACTTGATGAAGACGTTGAAGTTGAAGATCAACTTCAGTATGAGCATAAGCTAGAAGATTATGGTCGTACTGCTGCGCAACAACTTTTCAGAGAGATAGAATTTCATATTCAAAGACTTGTTGAAGATGAGTTATATGACAAGTTCAAGGGTAAGGTTGGGACTATTATTTCAGGACGTGTTACACGTGTTGACGCCCAACAAAGCACCTTTGTTGAACTAGATGAAATCCGTGCAGTTCTTCCTATGAAGAGCCGTATTAAGGGTGAAATCTTTAAGCCAGGTGAGATTTTAAAAGCCGTTGTTCGTCGTGTAACTGTTGATAAACAAGAGGGAATGATTATTGAACTTTCAAGAACAAGCCCTAAGTTCTTAGAAGAGCTTTTACGTCTTGAAGTGCCTGAAATTAATGACGAAGTCGTTATCGTTGAACATTCAGCACGTATCCCTGGTGAACGCGCAAAAATTGCTCTATATTCTACCCATCCAAAGGTTGACCCAGTTGGTGCAACCGTTGGTGTAAAGGGTGTTCGTATTAACGCTGTTTCTGAAGAGTTAAACGGGGAAAACATTGACTGTGTGGAATACACAAATGTACCTGAACTTTTCATCTCACGGGCAATGAGTCCTGCTATCATCTCTTCCGTTGTTATCACTGAAACACCTGAAGGTGCAGACAAAAAAGCAACCGTAATCCTTCCAGCAGATCAAAAGTCTAAGGCCATTGGAAGAAGTGGTATCAATATCCGTTTAGCTTCTATGCTAACAGGTTATTCAATTGAGCTAGAAGAACAAGAAGGCGCAGTTACTTCTGAGTCTGGCGAGATTGAAGAAGAAAAAGAGGGAATCGATTCTCTTGAGGCACTCTTTAAATAAAATACCTTGAATGAGAAATACCCGCAAAGGGTATCTTCATCAAGTAAGATAGATTAATAGTTTTTCACTAGCCCTACTTTATCTAGGGCTGTTTTCCAATACTCCCACATCCCCTAAATCAAAAAAACTACTTAAATTCATATAAATATAACACAATGAAATATTTTTAAAATCATTTCAAAAAATTAAAATCCAGATAATGAACAATGGGAATTTAATTATCAAGAGATAGTTAAATGTGAAGAAAAAAACTTGCGCGATGGAAGACGAAGATTAGTGGCAATTGCAAAGCCTATCTAACAAGCACTGGCAGACAAATTATTTCTCAAGACAATAATATCATCCTCTTTTAAAATAAGGGTTAAGCTTTAAAAGTATGATGTCTGAAAACATATTTCCAAGAAGGGTTAAAAAAGCGGTTACCATTAAGATTCCCATGATTACAGGATAGTCTCTACTGAGTGCAGACATGTAAAAAAGCTGCCCCATCCCTTCAATTCCAAAAATAGCTTCAAGTATTACAGAACCACCAATCAGTCCGGGAAGAGATAAGCCTAAGAGTGTGATGATAGGAGGCATTAGATTAGGTAAAATAAAATATCTTAGTAGTTCTTTATCTCCTAATCCTCTTGCCTTTGCAAAAAAGTAATAATCGCTTTTCAGTATCTCTGTAACCAAAGACCTTACATAAATTATCATTGAACCTAAGGAAACAAAGACCATAACAAAGATTGGTAAAAATAGGTGCCACGCCATGTCTATATACTCAGCAAAGCCTTCTTTTGATTCTATAGAATGAAGCCCTGCGATGGGAAACCATTCAAGTTTTACTGAAAAGACTAGGATTAGAAGTAGGGCGAGATAAAAAGAAGGCATAGAAAAAGAAAATAGTGAAAGCTGTTTGATTAAGATATCAGACCACTTATCTGCGTTCATCGCCGCTTTTATCCCTAAATAAATGGAAATAATAAAAACCAATATCATTGACGTAATATTCATAATCAGCGTTACGCCTATCCTGTCTTTTACCATATCAATAACATTTTGTCCCGAGACAAAAGAAACGCCAAAATCAAGACTAAGAAGATTTATCATCCAGTCTAAGTACTGTATATGAAGAGGTTTATCTAAGCCATACACGGCCTTTAAATGCTCTAAAACCTCTGGCGTCATGTTAGGATTAAGCTCCCCTGCTGAAAAAAAACTATTGGGCGCAGCGTGAATGGCTCCAAAAGATATTAGGGAGATGAGAAAAAGCATAAAGGCTAAATATAATATTTTTTTTAAAAAAAGTTTCATTAGGTACCAAATTATAAGATGAGCTATTATAGTTAAGGGCACCTCTAAAAGCCCTTACTTCCTCAGCATTATAGCAAATATGCTAATTCAAGGCGAAACTACGCAGGAGCTACTAGTAGCTTCAACGCAGTAGTAGTAAATTTGCTATAATGCCCTTAGGGAGCCAAAAAGAGGGATAACCTTCCACAGAATTTTTCATCGTCGTAGCTATGGCTATGACTCAAAAAAAGTTCTGCACAATCTTACCCCTCTTTTTGGCTCTGAGGATTTAAGGGCTTTTAGAGGTGCCCTTAAGCTATAATTCTAAGTATATTAAATTATGGATAAATTATGGATTTAAAAGCGCAACTCGAACATGACAAAATTGTTTTACCCGATACCTTTTACGAACACGTTGAACGCTACACTGAGCATCTCTTAAAATGGAACAAGATTCATAACCTTACAGGGGCCACTACAAAGGCGAAGGTTGCTGAACATATTTATGATTCTGTTTTTCCTGTTAGCTTTTTACCTAAGCTTGGGAATGCTCTTGATATTGGTACAGGGGCAGGTTTTCCAGGTCTTATACTTGCCATGGCACTTCGTTCTACTAAGTTTACTTTAGTTGAGCCTTTGGCTAAACGTTCAGGATTTCTACAGTTTATCAAGGCTGATCTTGGCTTAGATAATGTAGAAGTTTTAAACAAACGTATAGAAGAAGTTTCCCCTGTCTCTTATGACTTTATTACATCTAGAGCTGTTACTGAAACGAAAACACTTATGGACTTTGCTCAACCCTTTATTAAAAAGGGCACCCTGCTTCTATTTTTCAAGGGTGAAAGAGTCTATGATGAAATTGCTGACGCGGAACATGTAAAGATTATTAAAACAGACAAACGTCATTATCTTCTTATTGAACGATAAGTATGCTTCCTCTTATTGATTATATAAAAGCCGCACTCAAAGACGCCGAGTCTATTGACGAGGCCTTAAAATTTTTGCCTATGTCTTTTATACAAGACCTTCCAATCGCCTACATACATTCACAAACACGCCTCCCTGACCTTAAGACAAGAGAAGCTTTTTCTAAGCTTTTAGACAAGGATGGTTTTACGCCAACTTCCCCAAGCCAAGAAGAGTTTGCCTTTATGAAAGATAACTTCCCCTCTGTTTTACTCTCAGCCACCTATATCTGTGTTAAAAAAGCCCCTAAGAAAGCCTTTAGCTATAAGACAAAAAATACCCATGATTATTGGAAAAAGATTCAAGAGGTGCAAGACTTTGAAGCTATTTTTGAAATATCCAAGATAGTTAATGAAAAGCCTTGTGAGGCAGAGTTTACCCTTAGAGAAAACGTTCGAAAACGTAAAGAGGTTCATGCCTTAAAGCCTCTTGGCTTTATTTATCTTGCTGATTCCTGCGAGGATTTATCAGAGCTGTATCAACATTATTTTGGTAAAAAATTTGTTTGTGTGAATGAAAGATATTATATAGCTTGGGCTAAAACCCTTAAAGAGATTAACATGCGTTACTTTCTTTGTCCACCTAAGGTTTAAAGAGTTTAAGGCATAAAGACTATAATGATAGGGAATTTAATTTTTTACAAGGATAATTTATGAATATTTTTACAATACTTTGGGATATGACACTCTTTGTTTTTGCTTATTCAACAACATCTCATTGTGAGAAACTGAGTGTTTCACTTTTTGAAGTTGACCGAAACACTAGCAATACAAATAAAGATCTTTTTTAGAAGGTCTTAATAAATTTCTTTAACTCTTCCAACTTCTCTACTCATAAGCCTCACCTTAATACCATGAGGATGCGTAGCTGACTTCGTTAGTATATCTCGCACTATCCCATCTGTAAGCAAGCCCGTATCTTGATCTTGTTTCATAACAACGGCTACTGACAGGCCTGACTTAATGTTTTTTCTTTGCGTGCCATCAAGCATTACTCGCCGTTTTCTAAAGAAACATCAGCTGAAGCTGATTGGTTCTCTTGTTTTGCCGTGTAAGCTAAAACTTTTTTAATAGTATCAACTGAACAAAAGAACATAGCGTCAAAGATAGGATTTAAACGCGTTGTCTCATCATCAATCTTATCAAAGGGCTTAAAGCTAAAACCTTCTCCATCATTTAAATTTTTCGGTGTTACTGTAAATTCTATAGGGGCTAATGTTCGGATAAGATTTAGTATATTTTTATAACTTTTATCGCCCTTATCTGGAAGAAGGTTTCCTCTTTCACTTTCGCTAACACGTACCTTAAAAAGTAAGCTCAACTTATCTTTAAAAATCACCTTTTCCCATCTAACATTCCCACGAGAGAATTTAAATTCACTGTGTTTAGCGGTTAAGGGATGGCCATCATATTTACGGATGGCTTCAAGAAGTTGAAGAAAGAAGTTAACGCCTCCAAATTTTGTAGCACAATCCATCATCATTAAATGAAATTTTTCTTTTTCGCTGTCGTCTAGGTTATTGAAGTCGCACATGTTACATCCTTTATATTCTTGTAATTATAGTTAAACAAGCTGTATTTAAAGAATAAATAGTCTTTATAAAAGTTATAAGATTATAATTTAAGAGCAACCACAACCCGTACCACAATTATCATCATCTTCAGTTTTCGTAGCTTCTAAGGTCCAATCATCTGTAGAGTCACAACCAACATCACAGGTAACTCCCGTAGTACATCCTGAGACATTAATAGTATTTAGAGCGACTCTAATGATAAAGTTATCACCTTGCGCTCTTTGAGAATAAAACTTATGTCGACCA
The DNA here is from genome assembly GCA_002733885.1 of Arcobacter sp. GTDB lineage: Bacteria > Campylobacterota > Campylobacteria > Campylobacterales > Sulfurimonadaceae. The sequence goes on from NVXJ01000012.1 coordinate 34,244, forward strand.
CAAAACTCTTCATTCATAAGCTCCGCTAAGACCATTGAATAATTATAAGCATCTTGTTGGGTTTTGAATTCGTTATTATTAGTATATTCACTTTTTTTAAAACAGGCACATTCTTCTTGCATTCGTACGGTATACATAGGTACTTCCTTTTAATGGTGGAATTATAGTTATTATAAGCACAATAACTACACTCTATAAAAAGTAGTTTTTCTTTATAAACCTATCTTTAGTTATTCTTCTTTAGTGAGCTTCATCTTTAATATCTTGAAGGAACTCTTTTTCGTATCTTTTAATTATGAACAAAAGAGAAAAGGCATACACAAAAATACTAAGAATTATCACGCCCATAACCACTTGGGTAAACATCTCTTTATAAATAAAAGTATCAGGAAGGGCGTGAACCATTATCATAGAAAGCCCCCCTTTAATCCCTGCAAAGGTTAAGATAGACCACCATCTATAGTTTACATTTTGTATCTTTTTACTTTTTTTAGAAATAAAACTAAAGTTAAGCATCATTGCCGCTCGAATCAATGTTGTCACAAGAAAAAGAATAATAATCTCTTTTGAATACAGCATTATCTTTTCAAACTCAATAATCTCGGCCAGAGTAAAAAATAAAACCGCATTAGCAAAGAGTGCAAAGAAGGAAATAATTTGGAGGTTTTCATCCAATCTTGCTTGAGTAGTTATCTTTCTATCAGCCTTAGTAGTCGGTGTTTTAAGCGCCTCATCTCCAACAATACTTTCATCTTCAGAAAAAGAATTAAACTGTTTATTCATATAAAACCTAAGTGTCATCACCGCAACAATAAGGGCTAAGATACCTGAAACATGAATCGAGTGCATCTCTGCAATCCCAAAAGAAACATAAGCCGTCAACAAAACAATGATAAATTCATCTGTCACCGTATGAAGCCATTTTAAAATAGTCTTCGCCACATAAGCCACAATAAAACCAATAAGTGTTGAAATAACCACAACTTTTACCAAAACAAAAGAAACAGAAATCGGTGTGATTTCTATCCCATTAATAAGAGGAAGTCCCACAAAGAAAAATGCGATAACCGCCGTTGCATCATTAAAAAGACTTTCTCCCTCAGTTAATACCTTTAAAGAATGAGGTAATTTAAACTGAGAAAAGATAGAACTTACACTCACCGCGTCTGTTGCAAGAACCATAGCAAAAAGACAGATCAGCATTCCAACGGTAAAAGAGTACTCTGTGAAAGCTACATAATTTAGACCAATACCAATTAAGATAGACAAGATAACCGCCACAAAGCTTAGGTAAAAAATAGCGATACCATGTTTCTTTAAATCACTAAGCTTAAAATTAATCGCGTCAGGAAGTAAGATAAGAGGTAATAAAAGATACACAATAGAGTCAAAGTTTTCTTGAGCTGAAATATTAATGTACTGAGGGATAACTGCATATGTCGCGAGGGTTAAACCCATGATTCCTATAGGTAAGGGGATGGAAAGTAATCTTTGTAAGATACGCGAAAGAAGTAAGATAGAAATGATGGCAATTAAAACAGTGCTCATAGAGTTTCCTTTAAATTTGAGCGCATTATACCCTCTGTTGTGCCCTTATGTGCTAAAATGTCATCACTATTTAGGAGTACCTATGCCAAAAGCTTTTTCAACCCTTTCTTTATCTGAAGATATGATTTCTAATCTTAACCGCCTTCACTACACGCAGATGACCCCCGTCCAAGAAGAGTCCCTCCCCCATATCATTGAACGCGCTGATGTTATGGCTCAAGCAAAAACAGGTTCAGGAAAAACGGCTGCCTTTGGAGTTGGTTTACTTCATCATTTAGATGTAAAAGAGCTAAAGGTTCAAGCCGTTGTTATGTGTCCTACAAGAGAACTATCCGAGCAAGTAGCCAATGAAATCCGTCGTTTGGCTCGCTTTACTTCAAACATTAAGATTTTGACACTTGTAGGGGGAGAAGCCGTTTATCCTCAAAAAGTAGCCCTTGAAAAAGGGGTGCATATCGTTGTGGGAACACCGGGTCGAATTATGGACACCATTACTAAGGGGCATTTAGATTTATCTGATGTTAAAACACTTGTTCTTGATGAGGCAGATAGAATGTTAGACATGGGGTTTCATGATGATATCGCCGCTATCATAAAATTTACGCCTAAACACAGACAAACCCTTCTTTTTTCAGCGACTTATGAGGATGAAACCAAAAGACTGTCTAAAAAGTTCCAACTTCAACCTGAGTTTATCCATATAACAGGTGAAGAAGATGAGCTGTCAATTACTCAAAAGTTTTATACGGTTCATGAAGATGATAAGGTAGAGCTAATTGATGGGCTTATGGCAAAGGATGAGCTTGAATCATGCATCATCTTTTGTAACATGAAGTCTACCTGTGATGATGTAGCCCAAGAACTTCATTTTAGAGGTTATGATGTGGCTTCACTTCACGCGGACTTAGACCAAAAGCAAAGAAATGAAGTCTTAACGATGTTTTCAAACAAGAGTCTTAATGTCTTAGTGGCTACTGATGTTGCCTCACGTGGTCTTGATATCAAAGAACTCCCTGCTGTCTTTAATTATGATATTTCTCATCAGCCTGAAATCTATGTTCACCGCATTGGAAGAACAGGAAGAATGGGACAAGCAGGACTTGCTTATACCTTTGTTGGTGCTAAAGAAGGTAAATTTTTAGAAGCTATTTCGAAATACACAGAACAAACCTATAAGCTTGAAACACCCCCTCAACTCGATTCAAATAAAAAATTCACACGAACCGCTCCCATGAAAACTTTAAAAATTCTAGCCGGTAAAAAAGACAAGCTTCGTCCCGGTGACTTTGTTGGTGCACTGGCTGGTGAACTCGGTATTAAGGGTGACAATGTAGGTAATATTACTGTTATAGACAGATTCTCTTATATTGCTATAGAAAAAAGTCTTCTGGATTCTATCAATCTAAAAGATGACAGACTCCGTGTTAAAAAGAAAAACTACAGATACATTAAACTCTAATGCCAAAAATTGATAACCTTGAATACTTAGAATTTTCAAATGCAAAAAGTAGTATTAAGATATCCCTTCAAGGTGCCCATATCTTTGACTTTTGTGTGAAAGGGAAAAAACCTCTTTTATTTTTGAGTAAGACAGCTAAATTTAAAGAAGGCCTTCCTATTCGAGGAGGCATCCCCATTTGTTGGCCTTGGTTTGGTAAACATCCGACAAATTCTTCTTTACCTAATCATGGTTTTGCAAGAGTAAGTCTTTGGAAACATCTACTTACACAAGAGCTTTCTAAGGATAAGACAAAAATAATTATGTCTTTGCAAAGCTCCCCACAGAGCCTAGCAATATGGCCTTATGCATTTGAACTTATCCTTGAAATTATCATATCTGATATCTTAGAGCTTTCCCTCATCACTAAAAATACGGGAACAAAGAGTTTTAGCCTAAGTCAAGCCTKGCWTACCTATCTTCTTATTGAAGATATAAAACAAGCAAGCATAGAAGGTCTAGATACCAAGCCTTATTATAATAAGCTAAATGACACCTATAAAAACATTCAAAAAGGTAAATTACTCTTTACTGAAGAAGTAGATAGGGTATATGAAGAATGTACTCAAACACTTAGGCTAAAAGATAAGAACCAAGATATTTTTATTCAAACGCAGGGTTCAAAGGCAGTCGTAGTGTGGAGTCCAGGAGAGCATTTTGCAGATTATTTTTCAGACCTTAGTGGATATAAAACGATGCTCTGTATTGAAAGTGCCAACACCCTAGAAAGTGAAATCACGCTAGAGCCTTCACAAAGCCATACTTTAAAGAGTATACTTTCACAAAAAGAGGTCTAATGCAGTTTCACCGTGTTCATATAGAAGTTACCAATATTTGTGGTTTAGCCTGTTCTTTTTGCCCCCCTAAACTTCAGCCTTCACAAACAATGAACCTAGATTTTTTTGAACATATTTTAGATGAGCTTCAAGCACGAACCAAAGAGCTTGCCTTTCATGTTATGGGAGACCCTCTTACCCTTTCAAATCTAGATGAATATTTAGAAAGCTCTAAAAACAAGGGCTTTGAAGTCACCCTTACAACTAGTGGGTATTATCTTAAAAAAACCTCTTTTCAAACTCTTTTTCACCCCGCTGTTCGCCAAATAAATATCTCTTTAAATGCTTATAATAAAAACAGCCTGAACCTTAGTTTTGAGGATTATATGAACTCTGTTATAGAACTTTGTAATGAAAAACTTTTACATTATCCTAAGCCCTTTATCAACCTTAGGCTTTGGAACTTTGATGAGGCATGTAGTGAGATTGACTTTAACACAGATCTTTTTAAATATTTAGAAGCGGCCTTTGATATTAGACTTGATGTTAATGCCCTTTATAAGGAGCGTCCTAAGTCTTTACGTCTTGCTTCAAAAGTCCTTCTTCATTTTGACTCTTACTTTCAGTGGCCCTCCATGGACTCAGACCACAACACCCAAGGAACCTGTTACGGACTTAAGTCTCATATAGGGATACTTGCTGATGGAACCGTAGTTCCTTGCTGTTTAGATGGGGAAGGCGTGATAAACCTAGGAAATCTACATGAGCGTTCATTAGAAGGCATACTTAGTTCGAAAAGAGCTACCGATATGCGCGTTGGATTTGAAAAAGGTGAGGCAGTTGAAGAGCTTTGTAAAAAATGCTCTTACAAGGATCGTTTCAAGGAAAATATTTAGAGATTATTAAATAAGCTTTACTATTTTTTTTATAATATATATTTTTACTATTTTTTTATATACTTATACTAAAATCTATAAAAAAGGATATTAGATGAGTGAATTGTCCATTTCCAAAAAGGTACATATTCCTTTAATACTTGCTATAGTTCTCGGTTTTATTGTTATTACCTTTAACTATTTTCTCTCTGTTGATTCGATACGTACAGAGGTATATATTCAGCAAGAACAGAGTCAAAATAGCTTTTTTAATGAAGCCTTGGATAATAAAAAAAACATAGGTTTGAGCAATGCCATAAACATTGCCAAGAACTATTATGTTATCCAGTCTTTAAAGACTAAAGATCGTGACCTTGCCATAAAAGGTTTAAGTAATATAACGACAGACTTTAAAGAAAACACTAAATATAAAAATATAAAAATACATATACATGATGAGAATGTACACAGTTTTTTACGCGCATGGAAACCGGAAAAATGGGGTGATGATCTAAGTGCTTTTAGACAGACTGTTGTTGATATCAAAAGGAAGCAAAAACCTATTGTTGCTATTGAATTAGGACGGGCAGGAATGGTACTCCGAGGCTTAGCTCCTGTTATAAACGAGGGATATCTCGGTTCTGTTGAGTTTATGCAAGGTCTGAACTCCATTGTTAAAGATGGCGCCAAAAAGTTCGATCTAGATGTGGTTATCCTTATGAAAAACAGGTATCTCTCAACAGCAACCGCCCTCAAAGATGCTAAAAAAATAGCTAACTACACCCTTGCCGTCAAAGAACAAGTTATCAATCCAGATTTCTTTAATGAACTTAAGCAGATTCAAATTGATAAAGAAAAAGCTCAACAAAGTGAAAATTACTTTATAACTTCTGTCCCTATCTACGACTATTCCAAACAACACATAGGTTATGCTGTACTGGGAAAAAAGCTTAGTGCTGTTGAACATCTTGTAGCTCAGTCCGAAAGTTCACTTTTAGCACAGATGATGATTATGGCAATAATCGATTTGGTTATCTTAATTCTCTTGATGTGGATTATTAAAAGGTCTGTGACTGATCCGATAATCAACCTTGATAAGGTGGCTAATGAATTGGCAAGTGGTGATGCAGACTTGAGTCAACGTCTTCAAATAAAAAGTAATGATGAAATTGGAAAAGCAGCTAAAAGTTTTAATGTCTTTTTAGACAAGGTAGAAGTAATAGCCAATAATGCGAAATCCCAGGCCAGTAAGTCCGAAGAAGCCAATGCAAGTATCAAAGTCCAAATGACGAAGAACAACATGACCTTACAGCTTTCAGAAGGAATGATAAAAGCTTCCACTAAAAATGCCAAAGACCTGCAAGCAAGTATGGAAACAAGTATCAACAATGTTAATGTTGTCAACATTCTAAACGAACAAACAGAAGAAGTTATTGCCGAAGTTAACACTAAAACAGATGATGTTATCGAAACTATTGGAAATATTTCTGAGATGATAAGCAATTCTCGAACCGATTCTGAGAGTCTTACTGAGAATGTGACTGAAATTTTTTCAGTGATCAGCCTCATCAAAGACATCTCGGATCAAACAAACCTTCTTGCATTAAATGCTGCTATTGAGGCTGCTCGAGCTGGAGAACACGGCCGTGGATTTGCCGTTGTTGCAGATGAAGTAAGAAAGCTGGCAGAACGTACACAAAAGGCAACGAGTGAAATCGAAGCTAATATCAGTATCTTAAAACAAAACAGTGTTTCCATGCTCGAAAACAATGAAAAAGTCGCCGAATTCACAGAAGAGTCTTCGGGTAAACTTGATAAGTTTAAGCAGAGCCTTTTACAGCTTGTCACTAATGCCAAGACGATCAAAGGTGATAATGAGGTTATTGCAAAAGACCTATTTATGAATATCAGTAAACTTGATCATATGATATTTAAATTTGCTGCCTACAATTCAATATTTGAGGCAAAGGTCTCTGATCAGATAGTGGATCATAATAGCTGTAAGTTTGGAAAATGGTATCAAAAAGAAGGAAAAAAAGTCTTCAACGGAAACAATATTTTCACCGAAATAGCTCAACCCCATAAAAGACTGCATGATAATGTCCTTAAAATAATGAACATTGTCAGTAGTAAAGACTGCCTGGACAATGCCGACGAGGTTGTAAGACTCTTTGCACAGACTGAAAAGGAGAGTGATGAGTTCTTTGAACTTTTAAATAGGCTTTCTCAGAGTTCTTAAGAATACAAAAGTTCGAGCTTCTTTTAGACTAGATAAAGAGCATCCAACTTATATTGTAGTAAATCTATGAAAAACAGACACTATATATAGCTTGAGTTCTGAATCTTTCACCTTTATCGGTGATTGTTTTTTTATCCACACCTATCTCAAGACAAGATCAACTCTGCTTCTATCCGTACAACACGCCCTCTATCAAAATACTATTTATACTACCCAACTGGAGTATTACTTCTATCTCCTAGGACTTAATGTCTAATCAAAGCTACTTAAGACTTTGGCCCTGAATAGCGCATAATAAAGATAAATAAACTAAGAGAAGCTATCATAATACCAATACCAGAGATAAGGTAAAAGGCATAAATCATCTGAGAATAGTCACTCAAAGCAATTTTAAACACAACCATCAAGGCCTCTATAGATAAGGCAATGATGATAGAGGTTAAGAACCTTGCTAGAAGACGGTTTTCTAAGTTGTTTTTTCGACTTAAACTCTTATAAAAAACCTCATGTTCTAAGATGGTTTTTGACAGATCAAAGATGGCTAGACCAAGGGTTAGCGCAATGATAGAGCGAAAAAGACCGGAAAGAAGGTCTTCGCTGTTTCCACCAAGAAAAACCCCAATAATATAAATACTATAAGAAACTAAGGCTAAAGAAAATCCTGCCAAAATAAATCCAAAGAGTCCATACACATACCGAGTAAACTTCGAAAATATCTCATGCCCATCTATCAAAGACAGCTCTTTTAACAGCGCGTATAACTCAAAATCAAAAACGATATACTCATTTTCAAACAAGATAGTAATGGTGATATAAGGCGTGGCACTTCGAGAGTTGATATAAGCATTTGAGATATACATACCATCATCTCTAAACTTTACGCGCTCAAGAAGGTGTTTTTTATCCACACCTACATAAGAATCATCTCTCTCATACTCTGTGTACATAGGGGTACATTGTTTATAATTTGCATTGATTTTATAGGTGGCTTTTAGAGCGGGGAAAAGTGAAAATAAAGAGTTCTCTTTCATTTGAGAGTATTGGCTTAGATCAATACTTTCTATAAGAGAGGTTAAAGAATTTTCTATAAAAACTCTTTGTTTTTTGTATATAGATATAACTTCTTTCATACCTACCTCGATTCAAATCTAGTGAATAGACTTCAAGCAAGGTAAGGCACGATGTTAGCATCCTTATACGAAAAAACAAGTAGAAAAAAAGAATTAATATAAAAACCTAAACTAGTCTTTCCAAATCTCTTGGGTAACTTCAACGCTGAGTTCATTTAGAAGTAAACTCAGTTCATTATCTGTTATATTACACTGAAGCTTCATAGAACGCAGGGCTAAGGCATCTATATCTCCCTTAATTTTCAGATTTATTACACGTAAGTTTTTAAAACGTTTGAGCTTATTTCCAACTTGAGCAAACCAGGAAGAGGCCGCACCTTCTTGATAAGTATAAATAATGACCTCATCTGCTCTCCCGCAGGCCTTACGAATACGCTTTTCATCAGGTTGACCAAGGTCTAGCCAAAGTTTAATCTCTCCATCAAGCTTTTTCTCCCATAAGTCCGGTTCATTATCCGAATCAATACCCTTACAAAAAACTAGATTTTCATTTGCATTTAAAACAAAGGCAATGATTCTTACCATCAAACGAAGATCATTTTCTGAGGGGTGCTTGGCTATGGTTAAGTCATGCTCTGCGTAATAATGTGTGTCCATGTTGGCTATGTTTAGTGAAGCCTTATATATTGTTGCATTTGCTGCCATTAATAATTCCTAAAAATGAGATTTTTTAAAGCGCGTTCGCTTTTCTTACTTGGAAAGGTATCCATATTTTCAAGCCTCTTAATAAACTTAAAATTCGCTGCTTGTTCTGTCATAAGCACTTTTATAAACTGCGAATCTAGATTAGGTGCATTAAGGCATGAAAGCACCGTACATTCATCTGAAGCTAATTCAGGTAAACGCCGAATGATTTTTTGATAATCTTTCGTCGCGGCAAAAGAGCCTTTTTGAAAACTTGGCGGGTCAATGATAATTAAGTCATAAGGCCCCGATTTTTTAATACGTGAAAAAGATTTTAAAATATTATAAGGCATATACTTTGTTATTTTCATACCTACTTCATTTAGCCTATGATTATCACGTCCGGTCTCAAGAACTTTTTTATTCATATCTACATTTACTACAGAGCTTGCCCCACCCTTATAAGCACAAACGGAAAAGGCACAGGTATAAGAAAACAGGTTCAATACTTTTTTATCTTTGGCATTGTCTTTTACAAACTCTCGCCCTATCTTCATGTCAGGAAAGAAGCCCGAATTTTGGTTATTTAAGAGCCTTAGTTTATAAGAAATGCCATTTTCTATGGCGTAAATATTTTCGGGAAGTATTCCAAATATAAGTTCAGAAGGTGCCTTTGGGAGATAACGTCTTTGAAGAACTACCGCCTTATATAAACCCCCTTCAAAAACCTTAGAATAAAGCTTAAAAAGTTCTTTCTCTAAGCTTACTTCTATTTCCTCATAATAAGCGATGCTAAGCACCCTATCAATAGAGTCTATACTAAGAAACTCCCAGCCCTCATAAAAAGCGCCACGACCATGAAAAAGTCGTTTAAATTCTTTACTTTTAGTAGAAACACCTTCTAAAAGGTCGTTTTTTAAATCTTCGAATGTATATCTTCTTGGCATTTATTGAGACACTTTTTCTGTCTTAGGGTCTTTCCTAAAATAATAAAAGCTGTACAAGATTATCATAAAAGCGGCCGTAAGTTTAAGCATAGCTGTTATCGCAACAATATCATAAAACTGAACCCCATTTCCTCCACTTTGAGTGGTATAAGTATAGGCTATGATAGGAATGAGAAGCATTATAAGTCTAAATTCGAGCTTCTTGCTTTTAACACTTTGCCACCCTGTCATAAAAATATAAATAACAAGAAAAAGCTTTGTACTCTCAATCAAGGCATTATGGAAAAAAGGGATAAAGATATCAATGGTGTAAAAATTTGGTGCCCCTGAATAATGATTAAGATGTAAGAATACTAAAGCCACTAACAAAAAGATTAAAAAGTAATTCATACGATCTTCATTTTTTAGAATTTGCATAAAACTGTAGAGGCCTAAGAAGTACAAAACACTTCGAAGACTGACTAAGCCAAGGCCGTTAATCATATATTCAAAACCAAAAGACAGTATAACTAAGGCTATAAAAGCGTACTGTTTTTTTAATGCCGTTAAGTTTTTATCTTTTAAATAAAGAAAGATAGTAATTAAAGAAAACGATAAAACCAAGACAGGCTCAAAGAAGAACCAAAGAGTACGTAACTTATCTGCCTTCCATATTTGTAGTATAACCGCATCTGGAATATGGCTATTTACAATAAAATAACTCATTAAGGCACTAAGGCAAATAAGCAAGGCAAAAACCAGAAACATTTTTAATTGCCACTGTTTTTTTAACATAACACCCACTAAAAAGTAAAGACCAAAACTAAAAACAACGAGCCAGGCTGAGGCAATGAGTGAAATTAATATATTAATATACCACAAAGAGTTCAACATCCCTCCAAGTCCCCCTTCTTGCGTGCTAAATAAAAGATAAAAAGAAGGTATCAGAAGAAGGGTTAAAATACTAGCCCCAAGGTTTTTCAAGTCATAAATAGAACGAAGATATAAGAATGAGATGACCAGTAAAAGATACACTTCCCCCATCAAAAAATACTGAATAAAACCTTCTCGACTAAGCCAACCCCAAAGGCCATAAACTTGCATAATTAAGACTAAAAGTAAAAAGGGCAAGCCAATAATAATTCCACTACTTTTTGACATTGTTTCTCCTATAAGAAATTCAAATCATATTGTAGAGAAAGTATCATTAAAGTCGAATTATTTGTTTTCTTGGCCTAAGTATTCTCACGTAAAAGGGTACATATTTCAGACATGTTATTTATTATAGCTTCTGGCTCATACACAGATATATCTTCGTTATAGTTATACCCATAAGTAACACCAATACTATCTATACCTGCTGCCTTGGCTGCTAAAATATCATTTTTTGAATCACCTATCATCAAACATTCTTCCCTACTTACACCTAAGGTTTCACATACATGAAGAAGTGGCATTGGGTCAGGTTTTTTCTTTAATAAGCTATCCCCTCCAAGGCAAAATTCAAAAATATTATCAACACAAAGTCCAATTAAAAGAGGATCAATAAAATCAAAAGGTTTATTGGTCACAAGAGCAAGTCTAAAATCTCTAGCAGCTAGGTTTTGAAGGACTTCTAAGACATTTGGATATAAAACAGTTTTCACACATAAGTTATCTGCATAAGACTTTAAAAAGAGTTCTAAGGCCTTATTAAAAAGTTCAGGGTCAAGTAAGTCATTTATTTCATTCTTGCCACAAAGAGCCCGTTTTACAAGAGTCTGAGCACCATTACCAACCCATAATCTAATAACTTCATCAGAAAAAGTATCTCTTCCTAAGATAGACAACATATCATTTATAGCTAAGGCTAAGTCAGGTGCACTATCAACAAGTGTCCCATCTAAATCAAATATTAAAACTTTTTTATCTTTGAACATCAAGAACCTACCTTAGAATTATTAATTTTTAAAATAATTATTATTAGTGGAACTATATCTAATTTTCCCAAAGTCTTTCATTTACTACTTTTAAGTAAGCTCTTTATTCAAGACTTCTTCAGCTTCTTGCACTAAGATGCTTATGCTATAATTGCACTTATATAAGGGCACTTCTAAAAACCCTATATTCACTCAGAGGTATTTTAGAAGTGCCCATAACTAAGGCTAAACACGTGCAAACCCCATCAAGTAAAACGCAAAAATTCATTCTAAAACTTTTTCCAGAGATTATGATTAAAGGCCCTTCAGCCAAACGTCAAATGGTGGGCCAACTTTACATTAACCTTCTCAAAATATTAGAAAGAATAGACCCTACAATCGCGGTAAGAAAGTTTTCTGATAAAATCGAGGTACTTGCACCCATAAACATACTTACTGAAGTCAGACAGGCGCTTTTGCAAACCTCAGGCATTGAACAAGTCCTAGAAGCCTTGCAATTTGATGATATGGATGATCTTGATAAAATCAAGACTACTGTAGGCGAACTTATGGCAGAAGATCTTGAAGGAAAGAGCTTTGTTGTTAGGGCCAAAAGAACAGGTACTCATCCCTTTACTTCTACGCAGATAGAACAAACAGTAGGAGGATATTTACTCGCTCATACTAAGGCAAGATGTGTGGACCTCCGCACTGCTGAATTTACTATAAAGCTCGAACTTATCCACAATCAACTTAATGTTATCACCACAAAGCATAAGGGTTTAAGCGGTTTTCCTATTGGAACACAGGGAGATATTCTTTCTTTAATGTCAGGAGGCTTTGACTCCACAGTTGCCTCTTACCTCACCATGAAAAGAGGTCTTAAAACCCACTTTGTCTTTTTTAATCTTGGGGGAAATGCCCATGAGATTGGTGTTAAACAAGTGGCCTTATACCTTTGGTCAAAGTTTGGATCTTCCCATAGAGTAAAGTTCATCTCTGTACCCTTTGATGATGTACTCACTGAGATATTTCGTTCTACCGCACCTAGTTATATGGGAGTCACCCTTAAACGTCTTATGATTCAAGCCTCTGAAAAAATAGCAGATGAGATGGAAATAGACGCCCTTTTAACAGGAGAGAGTGTTGCTCAAGTATCTTCTCAAACCTTACGTAACCTAGCCCTTATAGACAAAGTATCAAACAAGCTTATCTTGCGTCCGCTTTCAACTATGAACAAGCCTGATATTATGGCCATTGCTGACTCAATTGGAACACGGTATTTTGCAGAAAACATGCCTGAGTATTGTGGTGTCATTTCTCAAAATCCTATCATTCATGGCTCATTCAAACGTATGGAAAAAGAAGCCAAACGCTTTAACTATGAGGTCTTAGATAAGGCTGTTGAAGATGCTCAACATATATATGTAGATGAGATTGTTAATGATATAAATGAGTTAGAAGCGGTTGAAGTGGTACAAGATTTAAGCTCAGGAGAATATACAGTTATTGATATTAGAGCTGAAGATGAATGCATACAAACCAGCTGTGAAAGTATCAAAATCCCTTTTCATAAACTCAAAACAGAGTTTGAAAAACTTCCTCAAGATAAGAACTATTTATTGTATTGCGAAAAAGGAATTATGAGTCAACTCCATGCTCAATACCTAAGAGACGCAAAAAAGAGCGACAATATCAAGGTTTACCGACCTAAGGATTAAACATCTTATTACTATAAGTACAAAAGAGTTTCTTAGACAAGACTTTTCAAAGCATCTTGTATAGACTTGTACTTAAAATCAAATCCCTTAGCTAAAAGATGTTTTGGCATCACCCTTTGACCTTCTAAGATAAGACTAGCCGCCTCAGAAAATATCAGCCTTATCACAAAGGCCGGAATGGGAAGGAAGCTTGGTCTTTTCATCAGCCCAGCTAGACTCTTTGTTAGCTCAAGGTTTGTTGTTGGCAAAGGAGAGCAAAGGTTATAAACCCCTTCTAAACGTTTTTCAATAATGTATTCATAGGCCTTACAAAGATCATCTATATGTACCCATGAAAAAAATTGTTTTCCACTTCCAACAATGCCCCCAAGTCCTAAGAAAAATGGAAGCCACATCTTTTTAAGTACACCTCCATTTTTCCCTAAAACTGCACCAAATCTAAATATCGTCGTAGGAACCTTTGCCTTAAAGGCTTCATCCTCCCAATCCTGACATATCTTGGATAAATAGCTTTTAGAAAAACCACTGTTTTCATCTGAGAATTCTTCACTTTTATAGATACCAACAGCAGAAGTAGAAATAAATATCTTTGGTTTATCGTGGCACAAAGATATAGCCTTAACTAATTTTTTTGTGGTTTGAATTCTTGAATCATATAAGGATTTTTTATAAGACTCGTTCCATCTAGTAAAAACAGGTGTACCCGCAAGATTAATAAGTACATCTGCACCCTCAATTTGCTCAGCTATTTCTTCAAGCTTAGTCTCTTTTCTTACCCTTAGAGCTAAGACTTCATCTCCCTTGTCTTGGAAAAAGAACCTAAGTTTACTCCCTACAAAACCACTAGATCCACAAATAAGAATTTTCATTGTCTACTCCTCTTTTATGAAAACAAGACGTGCTTCTTACTGAGTTGGTGCAAAACCTACTACTTGATATTCAAACATTTTTTCTATAGAAAAAATGTTTTTATCATTTACCACCTTTAAAAACTCACCCTTAGCAGAAGGGTTTTTTTCTGGAAACCAAATATCCCCATCTTCTATTAATTTTAATATAGGGTTTAGTTTTCCTTGGAATGAAGCCATTTTAATAACATGCAAGGTAATCGCATGGGAAATATTACAAAAGTCCCCACCCAAGTGACCAAGGTCTTCTTCATGAGCTCCATGTAAGATTAAGGTGGCCGCTATCTCTTTTAAAAGCTTTTCACTCTCCCAGTCTAAATCATTTATAGCAAGACCAAGCTTTTTTGCAAGAATTTTTAAGGCACTTTCATTTTTATCATCTAAGATATTGGCATCAAATCCCCCCTCGAGCATCATATCCATCACCTCAAGATCCTCTGAAGCCAAGGCTGAAAACCATTGTTTTTTGTCCATATACATGACTTCTCCTTTATCCTCTTATATACTCCTAGTGTAACTTAGTTTGTATGTGAAACACAATTAAAAATAAATTTAAGATCTTCCCTTAAATTTGAATTATGTAAGGTCATAATCCTTAGTTAAAATTTCTAAGACATGCTCATTTGGATCTTTAAAATAAAGTCCAAGACCTCCATCATTATGATTGATTTCTCCGTCATTAATCGCATAAGGGCCTGAGCCAAAGACTATATTATCTCTTTCTAAACGTTCTAGTATCTCTTTAAATTCTTTTTCACTTACCTTAAAGGCTAAATGCACCTTATCAAAATCTTCTCTAACAACAAAGTCCAGCGTAAGCGTAGAATTCACCTTAACAACTGCAAAATGACCCCATATCTTCACAAAGGTAAAACCAAAGATTTTTTCATAAAACTTCGCCGTTTCTTCGTGCTTATATGAGGGTACTATAGTATGATTTAGTGTCATTTTAATAAACCTTCTTTAACTATGGTAACGCATCTTTCTTTGTCAATTAATAAAAAATATTTATTAGAAATTAAATCCAATAAGACTAAAATTAATAATGAAGATACTGAATATAAAAGGACAAGCCATGAAAAAGATTGGAATGTTTTATGGAAGCGACGGAGGATATACAGAAGATGTATGTAAAAGGCTCTCATCTTACTTTGAAGACGACAAGGTTGACCTTTTCAATATATATGGAACAAGCATAGATACACTTGCTTCTTATGAGTACTTGATACTCGCTAGTTCAACCTGGCATGATGGACATTTTCAAGATGACTGGAATGACTTTATAGATAAGTTAGACGAGATAGACTTTTCAGATAAAACCATTGCCCTTCTTAGTCTAGGAGATCAAGATGGGTATGGATATACCTTTTGTGATGCCTTAGGTCTCTTTTATGAAAAAGTAAAAGCAGGTAAGGTTATTGGAAAAACATCAACAGAGGGATATGATTTTGAAGAGAGCATTGCTGTTGTAGATGATGAGTTCCTTGGACTATGTATAGATGAAGACATACAAGATGACTTAACAGACGAGCGTTTAAAAAACTGGTATGAAAATATCAAAGGGGAGTTTCAAGACTAAGACCTTTAAAAGAATATAAGTGGATATGCTGACTAAGACCTTCAAACTAGCCTTAGCAATAGCAGTTGTTTATAGCTTACCATTAATTTAAAACAAGTATTTCTATATCACCTAACGGTCGAGTACAAAAATATGTTACCTATCTTTGTACTCTTTAGTGTTTATAATGGTATCCAAACTTTTAAATATAGAAAAGTTGAAAATCGGCAGTGGTAACATATTTTTGTTACTAAGATTTGTTATATTTTAGTGAATTTTACTTATATATGCATTACCAAGTAGAACTTGGTAACAAGCTAAACCTAATTATTTCTAGAATTTTCGAGTTCCCTTCTTAATTTATCATTTTCTATTTTTCTTTTTAAGCTTTTTATTTCATCTTTTAATTTTTCACGCTTTGATATTTGATTACCAACAATATATAATATATTAAATATAATAAAACTAAGGCCGAAAGATAATTCAAATATTTCCAAAGTGGATGGCTCTTCTATTTCAACTATTGATTCAAGTAAGCCAATAATAATTGCTATTAATAATGCGCCTCCAATAGTCCCTTTTATAATGTAGGGTACAATTTCTTCAAGATATGTTCTGTTTTTCACTGATTCAGTAAAAGTATTTATTATTTCGTCCTTCTCTAACTTTTCATTATCCATTCTTGTCCATATATAGATTGTAAATCCTGCTACTATTATAAACATAATAACTCCACCAGTTATTCCATTGGGAGTTCCTCGTGACAAAGCCCAACTAAAAAAACCAATTATTAAAATAGTAGTCAATCTTTTTAATTTTTCATATTTACTTTGATAAATTAATACTAATAATATGATTATACTTATTAGTATTAATAAAAATATATCTTTAGAATCCATATTTAACCTTTGTATTATTTAACAATATTTTATTCAAGATAGCTCTACTTTTACACTTCTTAAAGATTTTCATCGTTTGTCCTTCTTGGGAATACCTACTATATAACGGTTGTCTTGAGAAATATGAAGCCGCGCTTTGGCTTCATATTTCTCTCCAAGTACTTGTTATCTGCCTATTTGTAATTACTCAATAATTTAGTTTTTTCTATATCGTACTCTTTTTGTGTAATTACATCTTTATCAAGTAATTTTTTTAATTTTTCTAACGCATCATATTTTTTTGGAACATGATATTTTGTTTCTGGACATTTATAAATTTCAAACGAAGCAGAGAAATGTCCCATTCCATCATTTATAAAGTCATTTACCATATAAGAGTTTCCACCACTTGCAGCAGTTTCATTTTTCATATTATTTCTAACTGTCTCATAGTTTCCTTGAGCTCCAAACTTTACTGCACTTGATGTTTGACTACTTCCAATGTAAACACAAGAATTTTTCCATGACATATCAATTTGTCTAGTCTTTCTTCCTTCTGGTGTTACTTTAGTTGCACATCCATTTAGTAAAATTAATATCGGCAGTACTATTAGTATTTTATTCATTTATATTTGTCTCCTGTGTGTATAACTCTTTATTGGTACAAACCTTATTGTTTTAAGGATTATACTTAACTTAATGGAACAATGTTTTTGTTCAGATAAGTAGTAAAAATGACAAATTGTAATATTTTCAYSAWRTKTTTTTAAAATGACTAACTTTAGAGCTGATATCAATGTGATTTTGCACATTAGATTGGACTTATTTGAACAGTATGTTCTGATAAGCGTTGTTTATTTACTTATATCACATTGTCTAAAGAAACATTGGCAAACGCCATGGCTTGTTTTGTTCTACTAACTGTGAGGTGTATTATGTCCCCGTATTTTTAGTTAATGTCTGATAAATCCGTCAAACAAACATTAGGTCCCTTTAAATAAGTGTGAAAGTATAAAGAGAATCAGTTATAATCACACTACTAAAACCCAAAGGCTCCAAGCATGTCTAAATTCCCWTCTATCCTTACTCAATTTCGTTCTTTYTGTTTTCAAAACAAGCCTGACAATATCGAAGAGGCTATTGAGTATTTTTCTGTGTTTGGTGGGATGGGTTGGCCGGTTAATATGAACCAAGAGCTTGATGAAATCATCGAGGAAAAGGTTCTTACTAACTACCGATATATTCATGGGGACATTACTAAGATTACTCAGTCTAACAAGCTTCACCATTCACTTTTATCTGCCATTGCTACAGGTGACAGACGTGAACATTCTGCTTTTAAAAAGGCACAAACGGGTCGCCCTGAGGGAGAAGAGTCTATAGACTTCTTAGTGGATAATGACTTACTTGATAGAGACAAGCCTCAGGCTAAGCCTCTAGATTCTAAGGAACAAGTTTCTGAAAAGCTTCATTACACCCTTCCTTTTATGCGTTTTTGGTTTGGAAACATTTCCCCTTTTTATAAGGGTATTAAAGAAGGTGATTATACTGAATTTACAAAAGCTTGGGAAAATTCTAAGCCTGAATTTTCTAACTATATTTATGAACGTCTTATTATGGAACTTATTAAACAAAACTTCCAAAAATCTGACCCTATTCTAAAGATAGGTTCATACTGGGATTCTGATAACAACTTAGATATCTTGGCAAAAACAAAGTCAGGTAAGGTTATTGCAGGGGCTTGGAAATTATCTAAGTCTAAGGCGAAGAAGTCTGAACTTACTAAATTAAAAGAAACCTGCGAAAAGATTGACCTTCCTGCTGATATCTTCATCATCTTTTCAAAAAGCGGTTTTTCAAATGAGCTTAAAAATGAAAAAAGCGAGTCTGTTAGACTTTACGCCCTTAAGAACTTAAACGCGCTTATACAAGACCTCAAACCAAGTGATCGTATAGAACATACAAATAAGATGTACTAAACCTTTTACATAGATTTATCTGATTTCTTCATCTCTCGAATCTGCTAAATCTGTGGACAAATTTTCTAAAGCTTCTAAACTCTTCACTTTAAACCTTCATGTGTCTTTAATCTAATATCTGTCTTGTATAATGCCAAATATATTTACACAAAGAAGACCTTATGAATAAGACCGTATTATCATTTATCATTGTTGTTGCTTTTACTGTGGGAAGCATTTTTTATTACGCGCTAAAAGTAAAGCCAGATAGCCAAGAGGTTTTTATCTCTTTTGCACATATTGGTGATATTCATGGTCACTTACTTCCACGTACTCGCATTAAAGATGGGGAAAAAAGATATACAGAAGGTGGTTTAGCCAGACTCTATACCATTATTCAACATCTTCGTGAACGTGACTCAGGGCTTATTTTAATCAATACAGGAGATACCATTCAAGGTTCTGCTGAGGCACTTTTCACAAAAGGTGAGGCCTTAGTAAAAGTACTCAATAAGTTTGATATTAATTATTATGCTCCGGGTAATTGGGACTGGTTATATGGTAAAAAACGTTTTGAAGAACTTTTTATTGGGGAGAATGCAATGGCACAGTGGAATCCACTGATAGCCAATGTTTATGATTCACACACAGGCAAGCATATTGCACCGCCTTTTAAAATTCAAACAATCAAGGGTGTAAAAATCGGTTTTATCGGTTTCACTTCTGAACGTGGTCCTATGGTAGTTGGAAGTTCTGTTATAGATGGTCTTAGGTTTTCTGATGGAGAAGCTGAGTTTAAAAAGTATGTAGCTGAACTTCGTCCACAAGTTGACGTTCTTGTTGTTCTTTCAGAGCTTGGACTAGCAAAAAATATTGCTTATGCAAAAGAAACTTCGGGTGTTGACTTTATCTTTTCATCAGACATGCATGAAGAAACAGCTCAGGCTATTCAACTTGCTAATGGCACTGTTATTATGGAAGAAGGTACAGACGGAACTCGTTTAGGCGAATTAAATATCTTGATTAAAAACGGTAAGCTTCTTGGACATAAATTTAAAATGCATATTATAAATAGAAATGTTCCAGTCAATGCTGAGATTGCAAAACTTATTGAAGAAGTGCGTGCACCTTTTATAGATAAAGAAGCGTCTTTAACATTTGTTAATCCTTTCTCCAAACGTCATTTAAAAGGACCTATAAATGAAGTTATCGGTCAAGCAGATATTGAACTTACACGGTCTAACTATAGCGACTCAAAATTACCTGCAGTTATTGAAGGAAGCTCACATAACTTCTTAGCCGATACCTTCAGAATTCAATCAGGCGCAGACATAGGTTTAATCCGTGGCTTCAGATACGGGACTACTGTTAAAAAGGGAGATATTCGTAGAGAAGACATCTACCATTTTATCCCAATTGGGCCCTTTATCGCTGTAGGTGAGATGAGTGGCGCTACCATCAAGCAAGTTCTTGAAAACTCTGCTGATGGTTCTTTGGCAAAGTCTTCTTCTAATTGGAAGGGTGGCTGGTTATTTGGCTGGTCAGGTCTTCATTTTAATCTAAATTATTATGACTTAAAAGGTGCTCGTATCACAAAGGTTACGGTACTTGATAAGCAAACAGGAACCTACCTTCCTCTTGATATGGATAAGATGTACAGCGTTGCCTCATATAATTATGATGAAGAGCCAAATCTTATTAACAAGATWMMAGCTACAAATGTTAAACGTGTTCAAAATGATAAGGGTGAAGACTTAGATGCAACAGAAGTTGTAGAAGATTATCTAAAAGAGCATAGGGCTAAGCCTGAACTTCATCGTGTTACTCTTGTTCAAAGCCTGCCTAAGCCTAAGTACACAAACAAAGAGATTCAACCCCTTCCTTAAAGTAAATCAAGCTATTTACTTGCTTAAGGTATTTAAAAAGTGTCTCAAATAGTGTTGACGGATCAGACCTTGTGTATGAGTGTAATACTATTCAAGTCCTCCCTGGGAAATATAGGGTTCAAGCCAGAGATGCTATGGTAAACTTGATGGCAAGGGGTGGACATATCTTAGTGTCTTGTAGAAGCCGTTTAAAGGGTAAACAAGAAGATTCTATGCCCCTTCCACTAGATAAGGATGAGATAGACTGTTTTAAGGACTATGGCCTAAGTGAAGAAARTTTTTTAGCCTATGCTGATACACAAAATCCAAGTGTTTCTCATTTCTTTGCCATTTATAAGAACACTTAAGAATCTCATACTAAGTTATTGTCAAAAGCTCTTTTATATAAAATTTTTAAGGTTTTAATATCTTGTTTTATCTCTGCATGACTATAATCCATTGTAGATGAACTTTCCATAAGATTCATCATTTTTTCTATCTCATGTAAATCATCTTTTTTTATAAAAATGTTTTCACCCTCAGCCTCATGCCTTTTCAACTGTTCTTGTAAAAGTTCATTGGCCTCACCTAAATTTTTATTTTCTTCGTTTGATTTTTGAAGTTTGTTATATACAGCATCACTTAAAATATTAAGATTGTTTGCTAAAACTTCAAGTTCATCTTCTTTAACATCCAATTTTAAATGCATTCTTTTTTCAGAACTATTTTCGATTATCTTTTTTGAGAACTCTGTTATTTTTTTAAGATGTCTAGTCACCATATAAGAAAAAACATAAAGCATAATAAAGGCGACAATAAAGGTTTTAATAGTTTGAGTTATCGCGATTAAATAAAACTTTTCTCTTACCTTATCTCGGATAACACTAAGACTAGACTGCAGAACTAAGGTACCTAAATGATAATTTGTATCCTTATATTGATGTGTTAATTTATATTTCTTTTCTATAGAATCACTGCCTAAGTCTTTCCCAAAAGAGATATCTTCCTTCTCCTGTCTTGAGATAGAAACAAAACTGATATCATGAAAACTCAGTAGATTTTTCAGTTGTACACTAATTAGATGCTCATCATCTTGCCATAAATTTAAGCTTAGGCTTTCTGAAAAAGATGCTTCGACCTGCTCAAGTCTAAGCTCCATCACATCTGTTTCATCTTTATATTCACTATACAATTGTATCGCCGTAGCGATGATAGAAAAACATGTACTAATCATAATAATATTACGTATTAGTCGTTTTCCTATAGGTCGTTTAACATTCATCATTATTTATTTTTGTCCCTTTTTAAACTAACTTTCAATTATCACTATTGCAGTTATATACTTACATCTGTATAAAAGAACATTTTAATTGTTTAAAATAATAAGTGACTGTTCAAGCTTTCCTTCAAATTCTTTATAAAATTCATCATGTAGTTTAGTATAAGTACCGTCCTCATGCATAGATCTATAAGCTTTTTCTAACACAGGGATATAGGCCTTGTTTTTTTTATGTAAGTGTAAATAAAGAGGCCGAGATAGTAAGGGTTCTTCTCTTAAATATAGTTTTTTACCTTCTAGTGCCTTCATGTTTCTATACAAACTTACACGATTTGTAAGAATAAGATCTAAGCGGTCTATGCTTAACATTTTTACAAGGGTTTCATAATCTTTTGCCTTATATAAACTAACGGGATTTGCCTTTTGCGCAGAAACAACTGCTATTTTCATTCCATGAATCACACCCACATTATATTTAGACAAGTCTGACAGTTCATTAATAATAATCTTTTTATTAGTTAATACAACAATATCAATTTGTGAATTTTTCACTGATACACGAATAAGGTTAGGATAATAATCTGAAATTTCCCATACTCGAGCAGCGTCCCCATCATCAATACCACTATTGGCATTAATCAAAGAACGTTTATTTGGAAGTCCTTGAAAATTGATCTTTAAGCCTGCACGCTTAAATGCTTCTAAGGTAATCATTTCAACAAACTTGTTTGCAGGTGCTTTAAATCCGGTATTAATAGTAAAAACCTTATCTTCTTGAGCACTAGAGATAGTGCTAAAAACTAAAAATAGCATTAAAATATATTTCATAATTTTTCCCTTAAAATGTATAGCTTATTACAAGGTCAACATCAAGTAATTCCACTTGTTTACCTGCGTAAAAGTATTCACTTGTTTTATAAATCACACCGCCTAAAATTGTCAAGTCTTCTATTGGCTTATATTTTAATAAAACAGCGGTTTCTATGGCATCATCCTCACCAAGTTTTACAGGAAGTTCAATAGGTTTTGAAGGGGCAAATGTTCCTGGAGTATTAGACATTCCATAATCAGCATAATAAGTAATTAGCTTTAGATTCTGTAATATATCATAATTAAAGCCTATCTTATATGCATCAACATCTGCTCTGTAAGCATTCCTTGAGAAGAATGTAGAGGTATAAGCAGGATCTCCACTCCAAGGGTTTAATATACGTGAACTCCCCGAATGATTATATGAGATATGAAAAAAGGCTTTATTATATTTAAGTGTTGCCTTTAATCCCCATAAATATGC
The DNA here is from genome assembly GCA_002733885.1 of Arcobacter sp. Lineage (GTDB taxonomy): Bacteria > Campylobacterota > Campylobacteria > Campylobacterales > Sulfurimonadaceae. The sequence goes on from NVXJ01000012.1 coordinate 57,219, forward strand.
ACTGTCCGAATCCATCCATTTATCTGCCAAATCATCTCCTATACTATCTATTCGTAGATATTGCGCTGATAGAGAATAAGGAAGAGAAACTTTCTTGTTAGTATAGGTAGTATCCACATAAAACATATTTATAATATCATGTGCATAAAAATCCCACAAACGTAATTTTGTATTATCAAAGGAGCTGTTTTCCACTGCAAAAGCCGTTAAGCCATTAGTATTAGCATTATTATCCGCCAAAGTTTGTTTTTCAATATCAAGAAAGTCACCTCTAGTATCTATACCATTTTGCGTAGCACCTGCCGTTCTTGTAAGTTCACCAATAAGACCAAATTCAACAGGTGAACGTGTACCATAAGCCATTTTTTCTATTTGTGACACAATTATCTTTGTATCAGAAAGGGAACTATTTTCATACAAAGCCGCTTGAAACATATTTGGCATATAGGTATAAATGGAATTTGTTAATGGAGAATCAATATGATAACGGCCAATAACTCCATAATGTCTGTCATCCTTATAATGTACGTTCAATTCACCTAATACGGCCTTGGGTGAATAGTCTTTTGTAAAAAAACGTCCTGCAGCCATAATAGTATCAACATCATTTTTATCATTTAGTCCTGTTCCTCTAGCATAGTACAAGGCTGTCGTTGCTCCAAATCCAGAAAATTCAGGCGAAAGATATCGTATATAACCACCAATCGTACTACCATTTATCTTATAATCATTTTCACGTCCACTTTTAGCATAAGCTGGCTCAAAAATATGATACAAACGGATACGTCCTTCTATCTTTCCCCAGTCCAAAGATGAGATGTTTGGATCTTCTTGTACAAGGGTTTTTTCTTCTGCAAATAATGCTAAACTAAGAAAAAATAAAAATAATCCAGAAAATACACTTTTCATCTCACGTCCCCTGTCTAAATATATTTGAGTATAGGACATTTGAAATTAAACTCATCTGTATTATTTATCTTAAGAAGTTCATCGATACTAGAAAACAACTTAAATTTAAAATCTTACAAAAGTAGAAAAATGACGAAAGAAGAAAAGAGATATCTTAAAAATAAAATGCAAGAAGAGTTTTTCACTCTGAATAAAAATATTGCAGAGCTTCAAAATCTTTGCAAACCTATATCACCCGAGTGTGCCTTGGGTGATCTGACACGATTTGAGTTAATACATGATCAAACCATAAGCAAAAAAGCTCTGGAACTGGCACAAGTTAGAAGCAATAATCTTCAGTATGCGCTTTTAAAGATCGAGGAAAACGACTTTGGTCTATGCCAAGAGTGCAAGGAGGAGATTATCTATCAGCGTCTTGTACTTGTACCTGAGTCAAGGCTTTGTATAGCCTGTGCCTCTAATAAGGATTAAGGATTATAGTCTGTGGACTTCTTCTCTTGTGGGAATAGAATCTGCCGCCCCTTCACGGCCGATACAGATAGAAGAAGCCTTGATCCCCATTTCAAGACATTTTTCTATTTCCTGTCCCTGAGAAAGCTCAGCTAAAAAATAACCAATGAAGGTGTCACCTGCTCCAGTTGTATCTATAGCCTGAACCTTTAAGGCATCCATCTTTATGCTCTTGTCTTTATCCTTGTACAGCAATCCTTCTTTTCCCAAGGTCAGGACTGTTTTACTCTTGGGATAAAGACCTTGTATGGCAGAAACAATCTTTTGAGGATTTTTTTCACCTGTCAATGCTTCACCCTCAAGCTCATTTATTATAAAAATATCTACATACTCAAGGGGATAACTTTTCACCTCATCTCTCATAGGAGCTGGATTAAAAACGATGGTAAGCCCTTTATTTGCACCCATCTGAAGTATTTTATCAACAGAATTAATCTCATTTTGTAAGAGYAAGAAGTCACCAGGATTTCCTTGAGAAAGAACCTTCTTTATATCTGTATCAGTAAAGCTCTCATTGGCTCCTCCATGGAGAATAATGGCATTCTCTCCTTGTGCATTAACTTGAATAAGAGCATGTCCTGTAGATAAATCTACCTTCTGTATCAAGGCCGTATCTACGCCACTTTCTTGAAGCTTATCTTTCAGCCATTGCCCATCTTTTCCTATCTTACCTGCATGCAATACTCTCGCACCTGCGCGAGCCAAAGCAAAAGATTGGTTTGCCCCCTTTCCTCCTRAAAAGGTCTTATACGTCTTGCTTTTAAGCGTCTCGCCCGGCTTAACAAAATGTTCCACCGTGTAAACATGATCAATATTGATAGAGCCAAAATTTATGATCTTCATGAGCTAAGCCTTTTTTGTCTTAGACTATTATACAAAAGATGAAGCTAATTTTTTTCTTTTAGCATTGAGTAAGCAAAAATACCATATTATAATTGTATATACAGTTAGTACGGAGGTGTAAGATGATTGATTCAAAAAAATTGAAAAAGTATGTTAAAAAACAGATCAAAGCCATACTCAAAAAAGAACTGAAACAGCAGGTTAAAAAAGACATAAAGGCCTACAAAAAAAAAGAAAAAGCGGAAAAGAAGAGTTCTTAAACGAAGTCAAACTCTATAGTATGCTTTATAAACTACATACGGGGGTTTAGCTCCTTGCACTGAGAAGAGAAGATTTAAAAACCTCTCACTTAGGCACAGGTTAGAAGAGATAATCTTCATTATGCTCTTTAAAGTATATCTAGTCAGCATGAGTACCTCCATTACGTAGATTACAAAATCAGCTTAATTCATGTAATCACGCTGAGAGTCTATTTTTATTTTATAAATTCAACAACATCTTCAAAGGGTTCTCTTTCCTGAGATGATTGTTCATTTAAACGATAACCAAAAGGAAGCACCATAGAAAGCTGATACTTTGTCGTATCAAGGTCTAAAATCTTTTCTACTTGGTCTTTATCAAAACCTTCTATGGGACAAGAATCTATACCTATATATGCGGCTGCTGTCATCATATTACCCGCAGCAATATAAGTTTGCCTAACCGTCCATGAATAAATGTTCTCATCTGTGCTTAAAACCTTATCTAAGTGTCCAGCATATAAGCCTAAGTAAAAGTCTAACTTATCCGCAGGCATATCACGTCTTAAAAATCGTTGTTTAGGGATACCCGTTTCCACTTTTACACTGTCAATCCCTGTAAGCACCACCACTAAGTGTGAACATGAAGTCATTTGTATCTGATCCCAACAAGCAGGTTTTAATTTAGCTTTTAAGTCTTCATTCGTAATGACTAAAAACTTCCACGCTTCCATACCAAAAGAAGAAGGGGACTTATGCCCTGCTTCTAAGATAAATCTGATATCTTCATCAGATATTTTCTTTGTATCATCAAAAATCTTACACGCATGTCTAAAGTTCATTGCCTTTGARAAATTGTTATTCATAATATTATCCTTTTTATTTCTTATGCTTTTTTTAAAATTTCTTTTATGGTATCAACTGAGTATTCATCAGACAATCCCCATACCGTAGCTATCCTGTAAGCATTTACAGCCAAGCCATCAATCCCATCTCTTGGAACATTTAAACCTTCTAAGGTAACAGGAGAGCCAATCTTCTTAAACCATGCTTCTAGAGCCTCAATCCCCTCATCCGCAGAACTTAAACCAAAGACCTCTTTAGCAAAACGTTCAAACTGAGGAAGGTTTTGGTTTTTATACCACTTCATCCACGCCGGAATAACAACTGAAAGTCCAGCCCCGTGAGGCACATTATAAAGAGCAGAAAGCGCGTGTTCTATCATATGATTTGGGAAGGTTCCCCCCTCAGTACCCGTTGGTGTTAAACCATTAAGTGCTTGCGTAGCTATCCAAGCAAACTCACCTCTTGCATCATAATCATTAGGATTTTCTAATAAGATTTCTGTTGTTCTCATCATAGACTTGATGATGGACTCAACAAGTCTAGAGTTGAAGTCACTATGATAGGTCGCGGTAAAATACATTTCTATRACATGGGCAATGGCGTCTACCGCTGAGTACGCCAAATAGTCCTGAGACACTGAAGACATAAGCTCAGGATTAATGACAGACAAAACGGGATTAACGACAACAGACTGTATGGAAAACTTTTCTTTAGTTTCATCATGCATTATTACAGAATTTCCATTCATCTCACTCGCCGTCGCTGCTAAGGTCATTACCGTAAATACAGGTAAGGCTTCTTTCACAACTTCTTTATTAGAAAAGAAGTCCCATACATCACCCTCATATAAGGCACCAATAGCAATGGCCTTAACAGAGTCCGCGACCGAACCACCACCCACACCTAAAACAGCTTGAACCTTAGTTTCTTTGGCAAGTTTAATACCATCATTAACACGCGACAAAAGAGGGTTACTCACTACCTTATCTAATTCAACATATCTCACACCGTACTTATTTAAAGAAGCAATGGTGTCATCATATAAAGAGCTCTTTTTGATGCTTCCCACCCCATAAACAAATAAGACCTTATCAATTCCAGCGTCTTTAATATACTTGCCAATTTCTTTTTCTTTACCTCTACCAAACTCTATCTTGGTGGGATTATAATAACTAAAGTCTTTGATAAAAGATCCTTTGTCTAAATTTTTAAGATTATATACCTAAGCATCTTAAAACATATAGCTGTTTAGTCGATATGGCTTTGAACTTGAGCTAATATAAGATTTAAAGGCTTAGAGTTCTAAAGGAAAAATATGCAACCAAAAAATTCACTTGACTATCATAAGGTATTTTCTAAGATAGGCTCGCAGTTAGAACATACAGATAACCTTGGTGAAGTCGCCTCGTATATCCCCGAACTTTTTAATGTTGATCCTAAGAAGTTTGGTATTCATCTTAGTACAGTTGAGAACAGACATTTTGATTATGGAGACTCAAAAGAAAGGTTTTCTATACAAAGTATTTCTAAGGTACTTTCTCTTTCTATGGCCTTTAAACTTGAGGGTACTGCACTTTGGGAAAGAGTAGGTGTTGAGCCTTCTGGAAATGCCTTTAATTCTCTTTCTCAGCTTGAACTCGAATGTGGAATTCCAAGAAATCCTTTTATTAATGCAGGCGCACTACTTATTTGTGATGTTCTTGTCAGCCATTTAACAAATCCAAAAGAAGAGTTTATTGATTTTGTCAGAGCCCTTGTGGGAAAAGATAACATTAACTACTGTGAACGCATAGCCCTGTCTGAAAAAGAGCATGGCTTTAGAAATGCGGCTATGGTTAACTTTATGAAGTCTTATGGAAATATCAAAAATGATGTTGAAGAAGTCTTAGACTTTTATTTTAATCTTTGTTCCATCGAAATGTCTTGCGCTGAACTTTCTCAAGCCATGATGTACCTTTGCTCAAACGGAATTAACCCTCTTACAAATGAAGAAGTTGTAACACCAAGTAGAGCCAAAAGAATTAATGCAATTATGCAACTCTGTGGCTTTTATGATGAGGCAGGAGAGTTTTCTTTTAAGGTGGGTCTTCCGGGTAAGTCAGGTGTTGGTGGAGGTATCATCGCTATCCATCCTAAAAAATACTCTATTGCAATATGGAGTCCACGACTCAATGAAAAAGGCAATTCTTATAGGGGTATGAAGATACTGGAGTTCATTACTACACAAACAAAGTCATCTATCTTTTAAGAGCTTTTTGTCTAACAATGAAAGCTATATTTTTAAAAGTGTATAATCCCTTATGAATAATTTAATACACTTACTTGAACAAAAAACACCCCTAAAAAAAGAACACATACAAAATATTTTAAAACTCTTAGAAGATGGTTCCACCATTCCATTTATTGCGAGATATAGAAAAGAACTAACAGGTGGCGCAAGTGATGATGTACTTAGAGATTTTGAAGAGATTTATGAAAGTTCTAAAAAGCTTTTAGAACGCAAGTCTGAGATTTCTCGCCTTATAAGTGAAAGAGCAGACCTAAGCCCAAGTTTGATAAAAAGTATAGAAGAAGCCCAAACACTTAGAGTCTTAGAAGATATATACAGACCTTATAAAGAAAAAAAGAGTTCACGTTCTGCTACCGCAATAGCCAATGGGCTTACTCCCCTAGCCAATATCTTACAATCAGCAAGACTCAGTGAAGCAGAGTTTAAAAACAAGTCCAAAGAGTTTATTAGAGCTAAGGTAACTTCTTTAGAAGAGGCTATCAAAGGGGCTCAAGATATTTTAGCCGAGAGATATGCTGACCAACCAAGAGAACGTGAGGCCATTAGAAACTCTATGTTGCGTTTTGGAAATCTAGAAGTTAAAAAGGCTAAAGGTTTTAACGAAAAAGGGATGTATACAAAACTGGCAGGACACAGTGAAAAAGTGGCTTATATCCCTTCACATAGATTTCTTGCCATTATGCGTGCGGTGAAAGAAAAAGAGCTTTCTATAAAAATTGGTATTGATATTGGACGTATAGAAGATAATATCAAAACCTATAAAATTCCTAAACAAGCTTCGAGTTCGCATAAGCTTTTATTCGCAGCTTATAAAGATGGACTAAAGCGTTTACTTCTTCCTTCTATTGAGAGAGAAGTGATGTCAGAGTTAAAACAAAAGGCTGATTTGGCTGCCATTAATGTTTTTGGTAAAAATCTAAATCAACTTCTTATGACACCTCCCGTAAGTAAAAGAGTTATCTTATGTGTTGACCCTGCTTTTAGATCAGGATGTAAGTTGGCTGTCATAGATGAAAATGGAACCTACTTAGAACACGCCGTTGTATATCCAACTGAGCCTAGAAATGATTATGAATCTTCAAAAAAAGTAGTTTTGGCCCTTTCTAAAAAGTATGCTATCAAGGCCGTTGCCATTGGAAATGGAACTGCTTCAAGAGAAACCCAAGAGTTCTTTTCAAGGCTAAACACAGATGAAAATGCCCAACTCAACTACACAGTAGTATCAGAAGCAGGTGCCTCTGTTTACTCAGCTTCTGCCCTAGCCGCGCAAGAATACCCGAACTTAGATGTAACCATACGCGGCGCCATATCCATTGGGCAAAGACTCCGAGACCCAATGGCCGCGCTTGTTAAAATAGACCCAAAATCCTTAGGTATAGGTCAATACCAACATGATGTAGACCAAAAGCTTTTAGAAAAGAAGCTAAATGATGTAACAGGTGACTTGGTAAATAGGATTGGCGTAGATGTGAACTCTGCCTCAGCCACCCTACTTTCCCATGTCGCAGGAATTGGGATTAAAATAGCGCAAAATATTGTTGCCTTTAAAGACGATAATGGAAACTTCAAAACGAAATCTCAACTACTAAAAGTCAAAGGACTGGGAGCTAAGGCCTATGAACAAGCCGCAGGATTTATCCGCATCAAAGAAGGAAAGTCCATCTTTGATAACTCAGGCATACATCCAGAATCTTACAAAACAGCTCAAAAGCTCGAAGGCTTAGACTTAGCAAATATAGATATAAGTTCTAAGGCAAATGAACTTAGCGTTGGAAAAGAAACCCTACGCGATATCATCAAAGAACTTCAAAAGCCTGGCTTTGATCCAAGAGAAGACTTACCTTCTATCCCTTTTAAAGAAGGTCTAACGGATATTAAAATGCTTAAAGAAGGCTCCTTTGTTTCAGGAGTAGTAAGAAATATTGCAGACTTTGGAGCCTTTGTAGATATAGGGCTTAAAAATGATGGAATGATACATATCTCAAAGATGAGCGTAAAACGCATTTCTCACCCCCTAGAGGTTCTTTCCATTAACCAATATCTTCCTCAAATAGAGGTAGTGTCCATAGACTTAGAAAAAGGGAAGATAGGGCTGAGCCTTGTTGAATGCTAAATAGCTTCGCTTCTTAAGGTTACTTCTTTCCAATTGATATTATCCATAAAGGCATCTATATATTTACCTGCCTTTACCCCATAATCCATATGATAAGAATGCTCATACATATCCATAACCAAAAGAGGGATTCCCGTAGCAACAGAGTCTGAATGGTCTCCTGCTATTTGATTAATTAAAACATTTTCTTCTTTAATATAAGAAAGAATCACCCAACCTGATCCACCACCAAGACTTTTACCTGTTTTAACAAAGTCATTTTTCCATGCTTCATAAGAGCCAAAACCCTGACTTAGAAGCTTATTCATTATAGGGCTAACCTTCCCACTTCCACCTAGGTTATCAAAATAAAGTTCATGATATAGCTTAGAATTTAATGCAATAAGTTCTTCTTTTTTAAGGGCGCCTAGTTCTATAGGATGAGCACTTAGAGGAAGGGAAACAATTTGTTTTTGAATAAGATTTAATTTTTTTACCGCGCCTGCATAATTATTATCATGATGCGAAACAATTACCTTTTGTGAAATACCTCTAAGAGTCTTTGGATCGAACTTAAGTACTTTTACCTTATGCTTAGCTCCATAAGACCTTTTAACATTTATAGAGTTTTCACCTGCCTTTAAAAGGGATGTTGCCGCTAGAGCTGAGCCTGCGAATATTGCCTGTCTTCTGTTCATATTAGTATCCTATTATTCAAAAAAAGAAATTTTATCTTCTTTTTTTGAGGTATTATATCTAGTATATCAAAGGAACGAAGCTAAAACCAAAAAAATCTTTTTGTCTAAAGTCATTTCCATATCCCTTAATAATTACAGATATTTTATTTCTAATAGGAATTACCATAATACCATTTGGCCTTAGCATTTGTACTAAATCCATAGGAAGTTCATTCGCTGAGGCAGATACTAATATCTTATCAAAAGATTCTCCAGGACAGCCAAGTCTATCTCCTGCAAGTGCTAAATGAAGATTTTGAAAAGTATATTTTTTTAGATTATTCTTAGCCAAATCTAAAAGAGAAGGAACCCGTTCTAAGGCTTTTACATCTTTTACTATATAAGCTAAAAGAGCTGTAGTCCAACCCGATCCGCAGCCAATGTCTAAGGCGGTATCTTCTTTGTTTAATTCTAGGAGTTCAAGCATAAAGGCCACAGTATAGGGTTGCGAAATTGTTTGATTTTCCCCTATATGCAAGGGGTAATCTGCATAAGATTCAGCCTGCAAATGAGAAGGAACAAAGTCTTTTCTGTCGATGGCATTAAAACTTTGTATCAATCTTTTAGAGTGCAATACCCCATTTTTTTGTAGGTAAAGGCAGAGTTCGTAAGCATTTTTCATATAATCATTCATCCTGTACCCTCATTATGCTATACAAATATTTACAAATTAATTAAACTATAAGGGCATAAATATCACAAATGAAAATTTTAGTGTTTCGCGTAGGTTTTCACCTTCCAAAAAATGTGTGGATTGGGTTGTAGATGAATCAAATTAGATTATTCATCTTGATTCGAGTGAAGGGTCCTGCAAATCTTGCAGGATAAAAGCGTTCAATGTCTTAAGAACCTTAGTCAGAGTGACGTGAGCGTTGTCCTCTTGGCTTTGGCTTAGAAGTTCGTGTTGAGTGTCCGTTAGAGTTTTCACCGCGCTTGCGTTGCTCATTAGATCTTCCACCACGAGAGTTATTACGGTTTCCACCGCCTCCGCCATTTCCGCCGCGACCTCCGCCACCGCCTCCACGTTTTCCACGTCCGCCACCATTTTGAATAGGCTCTGCTTTGATAGAAGGGTCAGGTGTAAAACCTTTTAGTTGAACCTGAGTGATTTTGTTTTTTGTTAAAGACTCAATACCTCTAAGATATTCATGCTCATCTACACAAACAAGAGAGATTGCTAGACCTGTATTTCCTGCACGACCTGTTCTACCAATACGGTGAACATAATCTTCAGAAATATTTGGAAGCTCATAATTTACAACATGTCCTAGTTGGTCAATATCAATACCACGTGCAGCGATATCTGTTGCCACAAGAATTCTTACCTTACCGGCTTTAAATCCAGCTAATGCCTTTGTTCTTGCATTTTGACTTTTGTTTCCATGAATAGCTGCTGATGAGATTCCATCTTTATCTAATTGCTCAGATAAACGGTTTGCTCCGTGTTTTGTTCTTGTAAAAACAAGAACTTGTTGCCAGTTGTTTTCTCTAATAAGCTGAGTTAGCATCTCACGTTTTCTACCCTTATCCACAGGATAAACAACTTGTTCTACCTGCGCGGAAGCCTCATTGGTTCTTGCTACTTCGATGTGTTCAGGGTTGTTTAAAAGCCCTGAAGCTAATCTTTTTATCTCATTTGAAAAAGTCGCTGAGAAAAGAAGATTTTGACGCTTTTGTGGAAGTACTTTTAAAATCTTTTTAATATCATTAATAAAACCCATGTCAAGCATTCTATCTGCTTCATCTAAAACAAAAAACTCAACCTGAGTAAGGTCAACTGCTCTTTGATTCATAAGGTCTAAAAGACGACCCGGTGTAGCAACAATAATATCTATGCCACCTTTAAGGCTATTAATCTGAGGGTTAATACTAACACCACCAAAAATAACCATAGATTTAAAAGGAAGGTATTTCCCGTATTCTTTAACACTTTCAGCTACTTGAGAAGCAAGTTCACGAGTAGGTGTTAAGATAAGTCCACGAACAGGACGCTTACCTTTTGGCTTTGGTAACTTCGTTAGAAGTTCTAACAATGGAAGGGTAAAACCAGCTGTCTTACCTGTTCCTGTTTGTGCGCCTGCAAGTACATCTTTACCTGCTAGAACAAGAGGAATCGCTTTTTCTTGTACGGGTGTTGGGGTATCATAACCCTGATCTTTTATGGCACGTAAAATGTGCTCATTTAAGCCTAAGTCTGTAAATTTCAATATAATTTCTTTGTGATCAAACCTTCTACGCAATGGTAGGCCGGTCTAGTTTGAAGGGGGTTTGTTTTTTAGACTTCACTTAAGAAGTCTGTGTAAAAACGAAGTCAGTCATCGACCGAGGATGCTGATATTGGTGACATTATAGCATAATTTTTTTTTATAAGAAAGTTAAGTTTAAAGTATAAAAAAGAAGCCAATAAGGCTTTCTTCTTTACATTAGGTTTTCACATCCCTCACCTTGACACATGAAGACACCTTGTAATGGGGTACCTCCTGTTTCAACACTTCTACTTACCTCTAAGCTTTCTAAATCCAACTCATAAAATATACCATTATCTGTAGCAAAGGCATAAAAGAAGTTCATATCCGGATGAACAAAGGTTGAATGAGATTGTAAGATTGCACCATTAATCTGAGGTCCACTCACTGTAACATTTTTTATTAAAGTATGTTTTTTAGTATCAACGACTGACACAAAAGTATCTTTATGATTTGTCACAATTGCAATATTTCTCTCAGGTACAAAGGTAGTATGTCCTGCACCAAGACCCACTGGTATTGTTTTCATAATTTTCATCTTTTTCGTGTTTAAAACATAAATGTTTCCTTCGGTTGAGCCTATGTACATATGTATTCCATCAGGATGCATATCCGCATGATGTGAACCCATCTCATATATATTTTCACTCGCTAAGGCTACCTCAGCTACAAAATGTAGTTTTCCACGTTTTAAAATATATTTTAAAACAGAAGGTGATATCCCTTCATCTGGAGAACCTTCAGATAAGGCATAAAAGATATTATCGCTTGAATCTCTTTTCACAAAATGATGAACAGCCGTTGGTGTAGGAACTGAACTCAAAAGCTTAGTATGCACTGCCCCATGTTTCTTGCTTTTGCCAACAGCGTACATGTGTATCATACGGTTTGGTCTATCAATAAGAGCAAACTTGTTTTCATCAAACCAAAAAGGATGACCTGTTGCATTTGAGCCACCATAATCACTTACTAAAAAGAGTTCATTTAAACCAACAGAAGCAACTGCCTTATCTGTAGCTACATCTATAAGTGTTGCCATAGGTTTATCAACACCTGTCACCAATTGAAGACCAAGGGTTTCGTTAAAGGCTTCAGATGAGCGGGGATAATGTTCTAACTCTATCAGGCCCATAGGCTCTAGTGTATTTGAGTCAATCACATCTATAGAATTACTTCCACGTGTTATCGCGTACACCTTATCAAACTTACCCGCTTGATCAACGGGATAAGGGTCAATTCCCTGGGTGAAAATTTCTGCCTTAAATATCATATTGTCTACATCCATAACAACCACACGGCCTAAGGCCTTGTCACCGTAGAAGGCTGTAATACCTAAATCCTGTGCTACGACAGCGGAGCTACCCACTGCAGTAGAAAGAAGAGCTACTGTTAATAATGAACATAAATGTTTTTTTATCATGATTAATTCCTTTAATTAGATGGGAAATTGTAGGATAAAAGTGTTAGTGAAGTGTTAATACTTATTTTAGTCATTTTGCGAAGAAAGTATTGAGTTGCTTAGTTAAAACCCATACAATTATTCATTGATTAATTATCCTGTAGTAGTATAGAAGAATATGTTTTTTCAAGGCTAAAGGGTTTAAGATGGCAAAATTATTATTGAGCATTATCAGTTTATTTATGATAGTTGGACTATTAGGATGTGGTGGTAGTGACAGTGTAATAGACAAGGCAACAGGGAGTATCTCATTAAATATTACAGATGCACCTATCCTTGATGAAGATAATGTTACAGGTGTTTTTATAAGTGTGACAGAAATTCAATATCATGGACCAAGAGGATGGTCAAGCTTAAAAGACTTTAATACTTCTATGAATCCTATTAACTTATTAGACTTACAAGATGGTAATGCTCTAGCCCTAGCTAAAAATGTTCTTCCTGCAGGGAAATATACCCAGGTGAGATTTATTTTAGAAGCAGCCGAAGAATCACAGGCCCCTAAAAGTAATACAGGTTGTTTTATCCAATTTGATGGAGATAGAAACGAAACCCTATATGTTCCAAGTGGTTCTAAAACAGGATATAAGGCTATTGGAAATTTTGATGTTCCTGTTAACGGAAGTGTAAGTATTACAGCAGATTTTGATGTAAGAAAATCAATCACTCTTTCAAATAATCAAACTACTTATAAATTAAAACCAACTCTAAGAATTATTGTTGATAATCAATCTGGAAAGATAAAAGGAAGCATTGCTAATTTAAATCCTGCAAATACCTATGTTATCTATGCTTATGAGGCAGCTGAAAATGTTAATGTAGTGGCTGAAGCAGCAAATGATTTTATGGGAGCCCTTACAAGTACAAATGTAAAAGATGGGGGTGCGTATACCTTAGCATTTTTAGCCCAAGGGGATTATGACCTTATCGTAGTTGAGTATGATGCTAATGGAGACTATGTTGGACATAACATCCAAATTGGATTAAGTGTTCAAAGTGAAACAACTACAAGACACGATTTCGACTTTTAAGAATAGCTTCTTTTAAATACGTCTAAAAAGGCGTATTAAGTCTACTTACAATACTTACATAAAAAACTATTGAGTTGGTTTGCAAACTCATGTGCATCTTTTTGACTAAAGACCTTTGGTCCACCTGTCATTTCACCACTTTCTCTTATACTTTCCATTAGGTTTCGCATTGCGAGATATTGCTTAATATTATCCACTGAATATAACTCACCTCTATGATCTATAGCGTGTGCTTTTTTAGAGATAATTCTATCTGCAAGAGGGATATCTGCTGTAATGACTAAGTCACCTTCTTGCACCATCTCAACTATAAGGTGATCGGCCTCATCTGCACCTTGTTCTACTATAAGGTATTCAATCAACTTAGATTTAGAACCTAGGTTTATCTTTTTATTTGCAATAACATAGGTTTTTAAAGAAAGTCTTTCAATGGAGCGAACGATAATTGGTTTTAAAAGATTAGGAAAGGCATCTCCATCAATAAATATCTTCATATTATAAAGCCCTGTTAGCTGTATTTGTAATCTGATAGTATCAAATTTTCACTAAAACAATTCCCTAAGTTTCTAATATTTTTGAATCAAAACAATTTGTATTTATTTTAGATGGTAATAGTAAAAAGTTCAGACTACATCCCCTGTTATTCCTATCTAACTATTTTTTGTTATAATTTGCTCATTCAAATAAAAAGTTGAGAATATGGAAGTATGCATTAAAAGCTCAAGACACTGTTTAGGTAGAGATTCTAAGAGTTTAAGCACAAAAGAACATCAAAAGATTTGTTGCAAAGAAGAGATAGTTGAAGAAAAGTATATCGCTCAAAATATTATAGACTGTATTGATGATTGTTCTAACATCCACGAAAGTATTCTTAATCTTAGTTCAAAGCTTTCTTATGCAAGTCACGTGATAAACACAAATAATGATCATAATCTACTTGAAATTATACCCGTCATCAAACGTTTTTCTTTTTTACTTTATGAGTTTAAAGAAAAAATACTAAATGATAATACTATCTCAGAATTAACCTGCTCTTTTGCTAGGGATATTAGAACTTGGTTTGCCTATCAATTTTTGCGAGAAAACTATCCTTATGCACATCCTGTAAACAAACAATCTATCTTAGCAGATATAAATACTATAGAAATGGCCTTAGGCGTATGTGCTATTGTAGAGTTTGATGAAGCTTCCTTAGATAGCTTGTTTTTTTAATCTAGAATCCAAACATCAAATTTTCGGCCTTTAATATTGCCTTTTTTTAGACATTGATGAGCTTGTTTTATCATAGACCGCTCTATCGCAACATAGGCCTGTCTATCATATATATCTATCTTTCCTACAAACTTTGCTTCTATACCTGCCTCACCTGTTAGTGCCCCAAGAAGATCACCCGGTCTTACCTTGTCTTTTTTACCACCTTCAATAACTAGGGTTACATTTTTAGGTTTTAAAGAAAACTTATGCGCTAGAGAAAGAGTATTTTCATCTTCAAAGATTCTGCTCTCATTTTGATAAAAGTCTGCTTCCCTTGCCTGATCAGCCCCATAAATAGTAAAGGCCAAACCTGAAGCACCTGCTCTTCCTGTTCTTCCTATTCTGTGGGTATAGGTTGACTCATCCTTGGCTAAGTCAATATTTACCACCATGTCTAGTTCTTTAATGTCTATCCCTCTTGCGGCAACATCTGTGGCAACTAAAACAGAACATGAACGGTTGGAAAACTGCACTAAGACATCATTTCTTTGGTATTGTTCTAAGTCCCCATGAATGGCTAAGGCGTCTATCCCCTTCTCGCGTAAATCCTTTGCCATATCTTGGGCTTGTATCTTCATATTACAAAACACGATACAGGTTTCAGGCTGGTGCTTGGCTAATAATTTTACAAGGGTAGCAGGCTTGTCTTCACTTTCATAAAAGGTTTCTTGTATATTGTTAGCACTTTCTTGCTCTAAAGTTTTAATCATAATCGCATCTTTTTGAATAGAGCTACTTAAGTCCATGATAGTGTCCGGATACGTTGCTGAAAAAAGAAGGGTTTGTCTATCTTGTGGAGCATGGGAAATAAGGTTTTGAATTTCTTCAATAAAGCCCATATCTAACATTCTATCGGCCTCATCAAGCACTAAAATATCTAAGGCCTCTAAGGATAAAGAACCCTTAGTAAGGTGAGCTAAGACTCTACCTGGCGTTCCTACTATGATGTGTGCACCATGACGAAGGGAGCCGAGTTGTGGACCAAAAGCATTACCTCCACATAAGGTTAAAATCTTTATATTATGTATTGTTCTAGCAAGGCGGCGTAATTCTTTAGCCACCTGATCTGCAAGTTCACGTGTTGGGCACAGTACTAAAGACTGGATCTTAAACTTTTTCACATCAAGTCTTGAAAGAAGACCTAGCCCAAAAGCAGCTGTTTTACCTGAACCTGTTTTAGCTTGGGCAATCACATCCTTACCATCTAAGATACAAGGTAAACTTTGGGCTTGTATAGCTGTCATCTCTTTGAAACCAAGTTCATTAAGATTATGCAAAATCTCTTTTGACAAGGTAAGGGAAGAAAAATTTGTATTATTCATATAAGGCTTCTTTGTATTAATTAGTGAAAGTATATCCTATACTGAAATATCATAAACCTTGAATTATTTTTCTATAACAACAAAAAACTATATATACTTAAAACTTATTAAATTAATAACATCAGCTTATTATAATAATTTTTCTTGTAAGATTCCACCTACAAACAACAAGGAAAATACATGAACAAGAAAATAGTAAGTATAGTTTTAGCATTAAGTCTACTTTTACCAGTAACAGCAAATGCAGGTTTTTTAAAAACAATGGTAGAAAGCTGGGGATTCACATTCACAATAACTGCTAGTGATACCTTAGACTTATTTGGTGCTCTTGCAGACGATATCGGTGAAATGGCTGATCGTATTTTAGTTATGGCTGATAAAATTGTTGCAACTGAGCAATTAATGGCTGATATGGTAGTTCAACTTGCTGAAATAAATGCAGGTATCGCAACTTTAAACACTACGTCAACTGTTCCAACAGTTTTAATCAATTCTGATGTTTTAACTATTACTTCAGGTGTAGCTCCAACATTTACTATCAGTGACCTTCCAACTGAGTACGTAGTATATGTTTCTTCAACACTTATTATGAGCACAACTACAACTTCACTCATTATTCATAACAATGATGAGTTACAAGCACAGTGGTTTGAGTTAGAAGCTTTATCTACAAATGGAAATATCTACATTGCGGTTAAGTCAATTAACGCTAACACTATTTCTTCTCTTTCAAACGTATTAACTTTCAACATTCTTTAATACATAAACTTAGCCTATCAAAGGGCTAAGTTCATTTCTGTTTAAACAGTTCCCATGGCTTAGACCATAACTTCAAAACTTCTTGACTCTGCTCACTTATAAAACGTTCACCTTCCTTAGGCTTATTTATAAAAGAAAACTCTTTTTCATCTAAAACAAACTTCAAAGCATACGCATGTAAATAACCACGTTCTTCATTTTTAGCATCATTCACAGCCGCATATCTCATATCACCCGCAATTGCAGAACCTATGGACTTAAGAGCTACGCGTATTTGATGGGTCTTTCCAGTATGAGGTTTAATGAGAAAAAACCTTTCATGCGTTCGTAAGGATGTGCTTATAAACTGAGTAATCGCCGGATTATCATTTGTCTTTAAAAACATATATGAACCACGACGTGCACTTCCCATGTCACCTTTTATCCAACCTTGTTTCTTTTTTGGTTTACGCGTTGAAATGGCAAGATAAAATTTTTGAATTTCTCTTGTCTCAAAAAGCTTTGTTATTTTATTAGCAGAAGCTGAACTCTTTGCTAACATCAATAATCCCGAAGTCATCTTATCTAAGCGGTGAACACTRTACAGTTTTAACCCCATCTGCTTTTCAGCCTTAACCACAAATCCTTCACCATCTTCACTATGAAAACTTAACCCGGCAGGCTTGTTAAAAACTATAAACTCATCATTTTCAAAGATAACTTCTAAAACCATGAGTCTCCAAAACAATCTTCTTTAAACTCTTTTATAAACTCTGCATAATCTTTATCTGCAGACCTGTCAATTTTTTTATATTCTTCAAAATCATAATGCTTAAACACCATATTATCTATACATTTACAATAGGTTTCATTATTTTCACTAAGGCATTGCTTAGATACCTCTTGTCTTTGGTCTTCTTCCCAATCATAATACTTCGTATAAAAAGGAACCAGTATCCATAAGGCAAAACCAATGGCCATCACGATATTTAAAATATATTCTTTTCTTCTTGTCTTATAAAACTTCCATCCATCATAGGCTATAAAGCTCAAAAACACTATTTCTAAGCCTATAATAAACCAATCACTATCCATAAAATCRAACATWWACTTCCTTAAAAGMRRAATTATATCTSTTTACACTATAATTAGATAAAAAATTGGAGAAATTWCATGTCCCCACAATGGATAGTGATTGGCGTCCTTATTGCCTTAGTATATTTTATATTTATCAAAAAGAAGCCCTTACCTGGTGAAAACCAAAAAAGGAAAAATGACAAACTAAATGAAGATGATATGGTTGAATGCAAAAAATGCGGTACTTATATCACCCTAAATGAGGCCTTACTTAAAGAGGGTCAGTATTTTTGCTCAGACGAATGCTTAAACGCCTAAGGATACCTCATATTCATTCTTCTTGCGGAAGGATTTATATGAGTAAAATAGATAGAAAAAGGAAACACTATGCTTATTTTTGGTCATCCTCATATAGAAAACGAAAAATTTTATCATGTTAGTTCTATTGAAGCGATAACACACACACCTTCAAATTCAGTACTCTTGTTTGATTACAATTCTGAGGTCTTTGACCTTATTTCCCATGCTAGAGAAAATACTCTGGAGTTTGCCGTAAATATATCTTCTTTAAAAGACGCACTTTTTGCAGAAAATTTAGATGCAAAGTACCTCTTATCTTCATACGAAAATGCCTCTGTTGTACAAAGAGCCGCCGATACTTATATGTTTGATGCAAAAGTACTTGTGCATGTAGAAGATGAAAGCAAGATGGAAGACCTCGCTCARCATGGTATAGACGGGGTTATCTTCGCTGAGGCTATCATCAAGGTTTCATAAAAAAGCACACACTCTTCTCATATACTCTTATACAAAGGAGTATACATGCAATTAATGCTATTTATTTTAATTACAACTGTTAGTGCTTTTTTAGGCTTTATTGTAATCACTTCGAAAAATAGGTAAAAGGTACGTAATTTGCTATAGTTAGCTTATGAAATACATCTTATCTATCCTTATTCTTGCTCTTGTTTTTACAGGTTGTTCAAGAAGACCTGCTCCTCATTCTAAATATAAACATCATTCTAAACCCATTACCCATGTTTCAAAAAAGTCATCTACTCTAACTTCATCTCAAAAAAACAATTCTACTCTTAACAAGATATATGCACAGTACCGACAATGGAAGGGAACACCTTATAAGTATGGTGGGCTTACTAAGGGAGGCGTTGACTGTTCAGGTTTTGTTTTACAAAGTTACAAAAAACTTTTTAATATAAGGCTTCCCCGCTCTACTAAAGATCAGGTTAAAAAAGGAAAGCGCGTTTATATTAACCAACTTCATGCGGGGGATTTAGTTTTTTTTAAAACAGGTTGGAATGTTCGTCATGTAGGGATATATCTTGAAAAAGGAAAGTTTGCCCACGCCTCTTCTAGCAAGGGTGTTATTATTTCAAACATGCACACAGGATATTGGAAGAAAAACTATTGGCAAGCACGCCGACTCTTTTAGAGTATAATAAGTGATGTTCTATATAAAGGCTATTAATGCAAGACTATCATACACTTAAACAAGATTATAAATTTACCCCCGAAGAAGCCGAACTTCTTAAAGAAATGCAACCCCATATGCAATCCTTAGGAACTCAGTTTGTTGAAGAGTTTTATGACCATATTTGGGGTCTTGGAAACACCGCTCAGTTTTTAAAAGATAAAGAAATTATTGCTAGGCACAAAGAAAAAATAAGACTTTGGTACATCCACCTTTTTAATGGAACCTATGACCTTCAATATTTTATGTATTTGTATAAGATAGGTGAAATCCATGTAAAGATAGGCTTACCTACACATTATGTGAACTCTGCTTTTAACTTTGTTAGAACCTTTATTTTACGAAGTATTGAAGATAACTTTGTCAATAAGACTCAACATGTTAAAGAAATACATGCGGTTGAAAAGATTATAGATATGAATCTTGATGTTTTAACAAGCTCATACAGAGAAGAAGAATTAAGTAAGTTTCTTTCCATGTCTAAGGTTGAAAAAACTATTCTTTCGGGCTTAAAAAAGTTCAATTCTTATATAAATTTCTTTTTAGCAGGGGCCTTAGCCTTAGTTGCCTTTTTTGCCATTGGTTTGTTTGTGTATGATATTTATCTTTTATTCTTTTCAGACATAGGGATAGAAAAAGGCATCTTAACCGTGCTTGGTAGTTTACTTGTTTTATGGGCGGCAATAGAGCTTATACATGAAGAAATCAATCACCTTCAAGGAAAAGGCTTTGCCATTGGTGCCTTTATCATGTTGGCTATGGCGGCACTCATAAGAAAGATACTTATTTATTCTTTATCTGCTGAAAAGGCAGATGACCTTATGAGTATTGGTGCGGTTATCGTTGGTTTATCCATTTCTTACTGGTTAGTTTCAAATAAAAAAGACAGTTCTCATTAAGCCTTCTACAAACTAATGAAGCCTTGCATTTATGAAATATATACCAGTTTACTTAAGGCTTACGGGCCTCAAGGATGGTGGCCTTTTATCAATCAGTCCCCATCTTATCATCCTTCAGACTATTCTTTTCCTAGAAATACCTTAGAAGTTTTTGAGGTTTGCCTAGGCTCAATCTTAACGCAAAACACCACCTTCACCTCCGTAGTAAAATCTCTACATAATCTAAATAAGGTCAATGCCCTTAGTCCTCTTGCTATAAAGGACCTAGCCCTAGACACCCTAAAAATTTGCATTAAACCTTCTGGATATCAAAACCAAAAGGCCAAATACATCTTAGAGTTTATCTCTTTTTTTGAAGACTTAAAAGGAAATATTCCAAGTAGAGAAGCTCTTTTAAAGGTGCTAGGAATTGGGGAAGAAACGGCTGATTCTATACTTTTATTTGCTTACAACAGACCTGAATTTAAGATAGACGCTTATACTAAACGCATACTTTTTGACCTTGGTCTTATCAATGAAAAGGCTAAGTACAAGGAGATGAAAGAGCTTATGCAAGACGCACTAAAGGGTTCTTATGAAAACGAAGAAGAACAGGTGATTCTTTATCAAGAATATCATGCCCTTCTTGTTTGTCATGCCAAAGAGTTTTACACTAAAAAGCCTTATGGTGAAGGCTCTTTTCTAAGAAATATATAATTATATAAACTTATGCCGTCGCTTGTTGAGTATAAATTTCTTTTTCTTTATTAATGAAAACATCGGCTAAAAAGAAATAAGCTTCCTTCCATGCATTCATAATTTCAGGCGTCGCTGCTTCACCAAGAACTTCTTGTATAGCCCCTAACAAGGCTTGACCTACCCAAGGATAATGTTTTGGTTCAATATTCACATTTACATGTAGATTGGCTACCTTTTCAACACCCTTACCTAAGGCACCAAGATTGTCTATATTTGCTGCGTATGCATAAACCATAGCCGCTAGTTTTTTATACTGATCAGGCTCAGCGTCTTTAAACAGTTCTTTGGCTTCAGGATGCGCTTCAAATAAAAGCTTGTACATTGCCGTTGTGATTGCTTCACCATGTTCTTTGATTACAGGAGCAGTTGCTTTGATAATTTCCATTGTATTTTGAGTCATAATTGAATCCTTCTGAGCTTTTTAGCTTTGTTGTTTTTAGATAGGGAAATTATAAGATTATTGGTGAAAATACTTTTTGACAATTGTCAAGAAAATGAAGTGCATGAAGTTTATGTGACCTTATAAGCCTTAGCCGAGACTTCAAGTTTATTTTCTTTTAGAAGGGTTTTGATGTTTCGTGAAAGAGTTTCGGCTGTCATCCCAAGAAGAGCGGCTATTTCATACTTTTTAAGTTCGAGTCCAAGGCTTGGGTTCTTTTTATAAAAATGTAAAATCTTTTCCTTAGCAGTAGAAGCGATATTGAAATGTATGTTCTGTTGTAATAGTTGGATCTTGTTTAGAAGCGACTGGATAATTTCATAAGAGATGCGAGGGTTCCTAATAAAATCTTTAATAAAGGCGTCCACTCTTATCTTGATAATAGTTCCTTCACTCTTAAACATCGCCGTAGAAGGAAAAGGAAGCCCCTTTAAAATAGCCGGTTCTGCAATCATGGAAAAGGGTTTGAAAAATGCTATTACAATCTCATTTCCCTTATCATCATGTTTATACACACTTACTAAGCCTTCAATTAAAACAAAAAGGTATTCAGACCGTTCTCCTTCCATAAAAAGGAGGGAGTTTTTTTCATAATTAGCAAGGCTAGATATTTTTGTTAAAGCGGCCAATTCATCCTCATTCATAAACGAAAAAAGATAGGTCTCTTTTAAAATCTGCGATATGGGTCTAGTATTCAAAGTCACACTCCTTCATAACGGATATTTTCACTCAGTTAAATAATTATACGTTTTATAGAAGGACTTAAACTCGTAAGAATTTCATATCCTATTGTCTGCGCCTTAGAAGCAAGAACATTTGCATCATTAAAAATTACAAGTTCATCTTCACTGGATGCATAAGAACTATTATCCATAGAAACACGTCCTAGAAGCTTAAAACCTTCAGGGCTTTCATACTTACTTGAAAGCATCCGAGGAAAGCCATCTGCATAACCTACATCAAAACATGAAACCTGCATCTCTTCTTGGGCTTCATAGGTCGCGTTATACCCTACTCTTTCACCAGCTTTCAATACTCGTGTAGATATTTTTTCACTTATAAGAGAAAGTACAGGTTTTAAGCCTGTTTTAGCAAAGCCCTTGTCTAAGCTTAAACATCCATACGCCGCTATACCCACACGTACCATATCTTCATTAAAGTTGTTTTCTCTAAAAATAGCGGCTGAATTACATGAATGAAAATTAACTCCTGAGTGTTTAGTCTTTAAACTCTCAAAATTCTTCTTTTGCCAAAACCATTGCGCACTCATAGTATCGGCTGAACGGTAATGGGTAAACAAGCCTTCTATCGCTAAAGCTTGTTTCTCAATAAGCACTAAGGCTTCATCTACCTCATCCATGCGCACACCGTTTCTATGCATCCCCGTATCTACTTTTAATTCAACACGAGTAGATGGACTAAGGTGTTTGATATCGTCTAGGGCATTGATGGTATATACAAAGTTTGACTTAGGACAGATAGGAAAGACAGGAGATAAGATAAGAATATAATCAAAAAAATCTTCTATTTCTTCGGCTTCTTCAAAACGGCGAACCACTGCACGTGAGATTCCATACTCTTTTGCCATACTTGCAACTTCGAGTAGGCCATGTCCATAAGCATTATCTTTTAAAACCAAGGCAATTTTATCTATATCCCCAGTTTTTTTAGCGATAATATCAAGATTATGAAAAAATGCTGATTTATTGAGTGTTATATAAGACATTAAGACCTCTTATCTGTACCCTTGTAATGCTCACAGAAGCAATAAGAGATTAGATTGAATTTTTCTTTTCTGAATGCATAGCTGAAGCTATGGATGAGGGAAAAAAAGTTTAATATAGCCTCTTATTATTTCTCCCTACGGGTAAATCATAGACTTACTGAGTATTACAAGGGCACAGATAAGAGGTCTAATATTATAGCAAAGGAAGATTAATTGAGACGTTTCCCCGCAGAATTTGAAAAGCAATCATTTATACAAGTTATCTTTCCTCACAGCGATTCGGATTGGGTTGATTACTTAGACGAGGCAGAAGAAAATTTTATTGAACTTATTAATACCATTTGTTTGTATCAAGACTGTCTCGTTATTTGTGACGATACTCATCATGTTGCTTCTTTGCTTCAAAGGTCTAAGCACTTACATTTGATTGAAGAAAACACCAATGACACTTGGGCAAGAGACTGTTCTGCTATTTGTGTATATGAAAACAATGAGCCTTTACTTTTAGACTTTATCTTTAATGCCTGGGGTGGTAAATTTGAGGCGGATTTAGACAATGAGCTTTCACAAAACCTCTTATCATCTTA
>NVXJ01000041.1 GCA_002733885.1 Arcobacter sp.
TAAAAGTTTATTAAAGCATAGTAATAAGAGTACATAGGTGAACCCGCTTCTAGGGGAAGGTAGGAGTGGGCTAGGTTAATATAAGAATGAAAAGCCTTAGTATCTCCAAGTTCTAAAGAAGCAACAGCAGCATTGATGGCGGAAACACACATGTTTTTTTGGCTTTTAATGGCTAAGTCAAAGCTTGAAATAGCTTTTTCATACTGCTTGCCTTGGAGTTGGGCTACACCTAGATTATAATAAGAGATGGATTCACTGTAAGTAGCAATTCTCTCATAAAGCTTTAAGGCATCTACTTTTAAGCCTTTTTCATACAAGATATTAGCCCGCTTTATCATATTTTCTAGCTCATTTGAAGAGATACTTTTAATATTGTCTTCTTGGGTTTGTTCTTCTGATATTTCTATATTATTTGTATAAGGACGTTTTTCATCTGAATCTGACAATAAAAAAGCAAGAATAAGAATAAAAGCAAGGGCTATAGCCGACCCAATAATAATAATTTTTTTCTTTGAAATTGGGGTAGGTTCTACCTCTTCATATCTTTCTTCTAAAGTAGCTTCAACACCCGCTGCATCTTCTTCTTCAATGATTATTATCTCTTCTTCTTCAGCCACGTACTTCCTTGTATAAGACTTAGGGACACACTAAAAAGTCTATAATAATTTAATCTAAATATCTAAAAGCATTTTTCTTTCCAACTTTTAGTTTGGAGGGGCTTGGGAATTGAATACTTTGTATTTATAAAGAGATATATTATATCATAGAGCTAAAAGTAAAGATTAGTTAGATTTGATATGGCTGTACTAATTCAGATAAAGAATCAGGCTATTGTGAGTAAAAAAGTTGAAGAAGACCATTATAAGGTATAAAATAGATGAGTTTTTAGTGCATAAGTTCCTTGTATCTTTACATAAAATTTATTTACTTATGTTTAAATACAGTATACTAATTGAAAATAAAGAATTTTAATGAAACTCAAGTATCTCTTATTCAGTACACCTTTTGTATTGCTCTGTATTGTATTACTGATTAGTATTTTTGGGTTAAAGACAGAAATGTCATGGTCATTAGCAGATAACGTTAGTGACCAACTGAGTTTAGCACTGCGTGCAGAGTTAAATAAAGAAAAAGAAGACGCACTTCGTTTTGCTATTGTTCTTTCAGAAAACAGTGATCTTAGTAATGCACTTGCTGAAGAAGAAGATGACTTTGCGCATATGAAGTTAAAGCATATTATTTCAACCATTAATAAACATGTAGATAAAACAATTCGTGCACAAATTATTACGCCTGAATACCTTATTTTTGCACGAAGTTGGGATGAAGATAACACCTATGCGGGTATGCCTCTTGAAGTTTACAGAAGTGACCTTGATGAAGTAAAGAAGTATAAAAAGCCACGTGTTTCTATAGAAGTAGGACGACGATTAGGAATTAAGGCAACAGTACCTGTGTATAAGGAAAATAAGTTACTAGGCTTTATCGAAGTACTTCGATTTTTTGATGAGAGTACAAGCTTCTTCCATAAGCTTGGTATTGACTTATATGTCTTACTTGATGATAATTATTATAATACAGCAGTATTTATGCAAAATAATCCAAGCGTAGCTCAATATATTGTTGCTAATAGAAGTATGAATATGGTAAATCTAAAATTACTTCAGCGTTCAGATTTTAAAAAGTTACGTCAAGAAAGAGTCTTGCATGAAGAAAAGAAATATATCTTTTATGAACCAATGCATAATGGACAAGCTGAAATTATAGGAGCCTTTGTTTTTGTTCTTTCACAAAAGAGTTTAGAACGATTTTCACGGAGTTCAGATAACCTTTCTTTTTTATTAGCATTTTCTCGTAATGATCTTTACGCCATTGTGAAAAAAGAAGAATATGAAAACCGAGTCTATATTAGTGTGTATGATAAGGCCTTACTTTCTTTAAAAGATACGGTACCACACGAAGATAGAGAACTTTTTATAGAAGGAGCAAAAGAAGTGCTTTCTAGCTATACAAAAGAAGAACTAATTGCCATGATGTTGCATTATAAAATCTCTAGACGAATTAAGGGGAAAATTAAATGAAAATATTATTACTTGAAGATGAGTATTCTTTACGTATCAGTATAGAAGAATTCTTAGTCGATTTAGATTATGATGTACACAGTTTTAAGAATGGAGATGATGCCTTTGATGCTGTGTTTGATTCTCATTTTGATCTGCTTTTACTTGATGTTAATGTACCTGGACTAAATGGTTTTGAATTGTTAAAAGCTCTTCGAAAAGAAAAAATCAAAATGCCTGCTATTTTTATGACGGCACGTACCCAGATGCAAGACTTTGAAGAAGGATATGCTTGTGGGTGTTGTGATTATATTCGTAAACCTTTTGATCTGACCGAACTTCAACTTCGAATAAGCCAGGCATGTAAGAGCTTTTATTTTGAAAATACTGATATATTAGATTTTGGAGAGTCATTGGTATATGATACTCAAAAACACAAGCTTTTGTACAAAGATGAAGAGATTATATTAAGTAAAACAGAAAACGAAATTTTAGAACTTCTTCTTCGTTGTCAAAATCAGACCGTTTCTATTACAAGTTTTCAAGATGAAATTTGGGGTGAATATGTGGACCCTGCAAATATACGTGTACAAATCAATAATCTTCGTAAAAAACTTCCTATTGATATTATAAAAAATCGTAGAGGCATAGGCTATATCATTGAATAATAATCAATATGCTTTTAAAAATGCTCTTTTGTATACGGCACTAATCACCATAATTTTATTTGTTCCCTTATATGTATATACCATGTATATGAAAAATATTCATGAGGTTCAAAATGAGCTCTTTTTAAAACAGCATCACGCCTTAGTAATTTCAGCCATGGAAGAGTATGATGAAACACGAGAGTCATATTTTGAGTTTCCACGTTTCAAAAGTGTGAAAACAGGCTTATATGACTTGAACTTTCGTCCTATATTTACTCTTATTAAAGAACCTATGGAGCATTTCTATGTTGGCTTTCATATAGATGATTCAAATTTTGCTTATTTGATTGTGCCTCTGCCTGAACGTCGTTATTTTGATGCGGATTATTTGATTGTTGCTAATAAACTGAGTTACAGTTCAATTTATCAAAAGGTATTAAGTATTGCTCTGGCTATTGTGGTGATTGTATTTTTCTTATCTATCTTTTTTTTAAATCGTTTTAGTCTTCCTTATAAACGTGTTAATAAACAATTGGATGATTTTATTAAAGACTCTATGCATGAGATAAATACGCCCTTAAGCATCATCAATATAAATATTGATCTTTTTAATAGAAAGAATGAGCATAATAAATACTTACAACGTATTAAGGCCGCGAGTAAGACATTGTCTAATATTTATAATGATATGGATTATTTAATAAAAAATCAGCAACTTCATTTTGAATATGAAAAAATTGATCTAAGTGCTTTCGTACATGAAAGAATTTTATATTTTGATGAGGTGGCTCAGATGAAGGGTATTAAAATTATTTCTGATATAGAAGAAGGTTTGATACTAAACTTTAGCCCAAATCAATTACAACGTATTATTGATAATAATATATCAAATGCAATTAAATATTCAGACGAAGAAAATCAGATTGAGATTAAGCTTTTATCTAATAATGGAACTTATCAATTAGTCTTTAAAGATTATGGAATAGGTATTATGGATACAGATATGATTTTTAAACGTTATTACCGAGAGAACAGTGACAAAGGAGGCTTTGGGATTGGACTTGATATTGTTAAGTCGATTATGGATGAAGCTGGAATAGGCTTAAATCTTGAATCTACTCCAGATAAGGGAAGTAGTTTTACTTATACCTTTCCTTCTACACTTATCTATATAAGTACTACAGACTAAAACTTCTTCATAAAAATAAATATTATTTAACATTATATTAATTTATTTAATTAAATTATAAAATATAAGAAATTCTTATCTACCTTAAAATACTACATATTAATAAAGTTAATATATATTTTTACACTATCTTTACATTCAATCGCTACAATTGTTCAAATCAATATGGAGAAAGTGTATGAAAAGATATTTGCTTTTAAGCATGACAATCGGCTTAGGTTTGGCATTTGCAGCAGACTTAAGTAGTTCTATAGAAACTCCCAAAGCAAGTGATATTATTGCTAAAGACCTTCTAGGACCACTTAAAGTTTATAAAATGCCTAAGGACTGTGTTACAGGTAATAAGGACTCTATTGCAAGAGGAAGTTTTATTTTTCATAACTTAAATGGAAAAAAAGCTAAGGGYCCTTTACCAAAGGGRCTTGCTAAAAAGCTACCTAATGGTAARACAAAACAGTATGGAAACTGTATYGCTTGTCATAATATAGAAGGTGCTAAGGGTGCTGGAAATATTGGTCCAGATTTAACTTCATATAATGAATATTTTGTGAAGACAAATGTTAGAAGTCATCAATATGTATATCAAAAAATTGCTGATCCACGTATTGACAATGAGAATACCCATATGACTATCAATCTTACGACAGGCTTGTTCAATGAGCGTGAAATTTGTGACATTACATCATATATTGTATCAATTAAGAAATAAAGGAAAACATATGCAAAGAAGATCATTTTTAAGAGGAATAGGTATTGCAGCAGCTGTTTCAGCAGTTGTAACACCAACAATGGTAATGGCAGCAGCTCCAAAAGGCCCAAATAATTTGGGTTTTGACGCAGCAGTTAATGCTATTACAGGCGGCAAAAAAGTCACTGTTTCATCAAAGGTTCATATGAGGGCTCCTGAAATTGCAGAAAATGGTGCAGTTGTTCCAATTACTGTAACAGTTGATTCACCAATGACTGATTCAGACTACATAAGAGCTATTCATATTCTTGCAAGCAAAAATGGAAATGTAAGATGTGTTGATGTTATGTTAACTCCGGCGAATGGTATAGCGATGTTTGCCGCGCGTATTAAACTAGGGACATCTCAAGATGTTGTTGCTATTGTTGAAACAAGTAAGGGTGAATTTTTAAGAGCATCTCAAAATGTAAAAGTAACTATTGGTGGATGTGGTTGATAATTTTCATATCAACACAATATATAAACTAAAAAAAGAATAAAAAGGAAATTTTATGGGTAAAAGAAAGTCATTAATCAAAATTAAACCGAAAAAATATAAGACTGGCGAGATTGTAAAAGTTAGTTTTATGGTTATGCATCCAATGGATACAGGAACAGGTAAAAACAAAAAGACAGGTGAAATAATTCCTGCTCATTATATCAATGAAGTTAAGTTTCTTTTCAATGGAAAGCCTTTTACAACATTGAAGACATGGGAAACACTTTCAGCAAATCCAGTTTTTAGTGTTAACTTTAAGGTGCCAGGAAAAGGTGAGTTAAAAGTCGTTTATACGGATAACCAAGGTGAAGTAAACGAGAAAAGCAAAAAAATTAAACCAAAAGGCTAAAACATGATTAGTAAAAAAATGATTATAGCATCAGCATTTGTCGGTGTTTTGGCATTTGGTGGTGATCAGTTTGCTATGAGTGACGCTGATCGTGCTATGTATGCTGAAATGTTAGAAAACAATCCTGCTGATATTTTAATTGGCGCAGGTGAAGAGATGCTTGAAGAGTTTTGTGGTGGAGATGCCGGTTTAGCAAAATTTCTAGAGGTAAGTGAAGATAATCTTCCAGCCTATATTGCAGGATTTCCGCGATATATTGATAAGCTTGGCATCGTTGCTGGACTGGATCAAGTTCTTCAAGGTTTAATGGTAGAAAATGGACATAAACCATTTAAACTTAAGAGCAAAGATATGTTTGCAATGAGTGCTTATGCTAAGTCTATTGCAAATGGAGAAGCTATTAACATTGGAATAAATGCTAATAAACATATGAAAGAAGCATATGCACTAGGCGAAGAAGTTTTCACTACAAAGCGTGGTGGTCGTGGTCTTTCATGTTTGAGTTGTCACTCAGCTGATGTCATCGGTGGCGTACTTCGTACACAACCTCTTCCTGATTTAGGTGAGGTAGCAGCAGGTGGTACATGGCCGGCGTATCGTATGACAAAATCTTCACTTAGAACGCTTCAACGTCGTTTCCAAGGGTGTATGAAAAATGCACTTTTAGCTGTTCTTCCTATGGGTTCAAAAGAGATGGTAGCATTAGAAGTGTATATTACAAATCAAGCAGATGGCAAAGAAATTGCTATTCCTGGTTTGAAACGTTAGGGTAGTAAAATGGATATTTCAAGAAGAGATTTTATGCAAATTGCTGCAGCCTTAGGACTGGTAACAGTTTCTAATGGTTGTGCAACTACAGTTGCTGGGAAAAACCCAGCAACTGTTAATTTAAAAGATTTATACAATTTTGATGCAAAGGGAAAGGTAACGATTCTTCATATGTGTGATTTACATGCACATATTAAGCCGCTTTACTGGAGAGAACCTTCGACATTAATTTCAGCACCTAATCTTACAGGAACTCCAGGGTTCTTATGTGGTGAAGCGTTTTCAAAACATTATGGTTTAGAAGCAAGCTCATTAGATGCTTATTTTGATACACATATGGACTTTGAGGCTCTGGCTAAGCAGTTTGGAAAAATGGGTGGTGTTGCTCATATGAAAACATTAGTGAACCAAATTAGAAAAGAACGTGGTCAAGAAAATGTTCTTTTCCTTGACTCTGGTGATACTTGGCAGGGTACTGGTGTTGCATTGAAAACAAGGGGTGAAGCAATTGTAAAAGTGCAAAACTATCTTGGTATTGATGTGATGGTAGGGCACTGGGAATTTACTTATGGTAAAGAACGCGTAAAAGAGCTTATTGAAAAGCTTGATGCAAAATTTATTTCTCAAAATATTGTTGGAGATGATCCTTTTGCAGATGAGTATGAAGAGCTAATTTTTGAGCCTTATACTATTGAAGAACGTGCGGGTTCAAAGATTGGTATTATTGGTCAGTCATTTCCTTTTACATCAACGGCTAATCCTAAAGAGTTTACTGAAGGTTGGAGTTTTGGACTTCGCCTTGACACACTTCAAGAATATGTTGATGAACTTAGAAATGAGCATAAGGTTGATTGTGTTGTTTTACTTTCACATGATGGCTTTAGCGTTGACCAAGAAGTGGCGAGAAAGGTTCATGGTATTGACTTTATCTTAAGTGGACATACACATGATCCTTCACCTAAACCTATTACAATTAACGGTACTGTTGTTGTAATCGCAGGTAGTCATGGTAAATATATTGGTAGATTAGACATTGATATCCAAGATCATAAGGTCAAGGATTATGAGTTTAAACTTATTCCAATTGCTTCAAATATTATTCCAGCTGATCCAGAAGGGGTTAAGTTAGTTAATGACTTATATGCTCCTTTTGATGATGAACTGAATGAGGTTCTTGGTCAGACGAAGGGTCTTTTGTATAAGCGTGATACCTTTCACTCCACCTTCGATCAGTTGATTAATGATGCTATCATGGATGAGATGAAGTGTGATATTGTCTTTACTCCAGGATATCGTTGGGGTACAACCGTTCTTCCAGGTGATGATATTTTGATGGATAATGTTTATGAAATGTGTGGAATAACTTATCCAAGTGTGTATACCTTTGAACTTAAGGGTGCTCGCATAGCCACACTTCTTGAAGATATTGCAGATAATGTATTTAATGAAAATCCATTATATCAACAAGGTGGTGATATGAGTCGTTTAGGTGGTGTTACTTATGATATTACCGTTGGAGCAAAGGCAGGAAAGCGTATCACTAACTTAAAAGTTGGTGGCAAGCCTTTTGAGCCAGAACGTACTTATATTGTCTCTTCATGGGGTGGAAATCTTCAAAAAGCAGGTGAAAACCTGCAAGAAGACAAGATCCGTCCGATATATGATATAACACGTGATTATATAAAACGTCAAAAAGTAGTCAATGTTAGTAACAAAAGTAATGTTACTCTTCTTGATTATGATTGTGGCTGTCCACAAAAAGGACAAACAAGCTGTTAAAATAGCTTGTTCTTAGTCGGTATCTTCGATAGGATAAAAGTGTTATGTGAGATGCCGATTAGAAAGTTCTTTGGCAGATGGGGAGTGTCTTGATTGTTCTTTGGAGGATAGTTGAGATAGTTATTAGTTGATGATAGTTGGAGCTATCATCTAATGTATGAGTAAGCTTTATTCAAACCGATTCAGGTTAGAATGATACCTTACTTATTATTAAATTAAGGTGAGATTATATATGAAAAATTCTAAATCAATAAAATTAGCAGCAATAGCAGCAGCATGTTTAGTTGGTGTGACATCAGCACATGCTTTGAAGACAGAAAAACGTGATATGAAGAACAACATGAGTATCAAGTATAATGTGACACCAAAAGCTGTTAACTCATTTGATGAGATGTTCAGTGAGGGTGTTCTTTACGGTCGCTTACGCTCAAACATGTTCCACTGGGATTGGGGAAATGAAAATCCTGGTAGTACAAAAGACAACTCTGCATGGGGTGTTGGTGGTAGTTTAATCTACAGTACCGGATTCCTACATGGTTTTGGTGCAACAGCAGGTATGTATACATCACATACAATTGAGACAGATAATACGGATAGTGCTTATCCTGGTAAAGATTTTGGTAAGGCAGGTAAAGATACTTATAACCGTGGAGATGGTCCAGGTGCTCCAATGGATGTACTTGCGCTTGCTTATTTAGAATATAAGGTTGGAAAGACTAGTTTTAAAGCAGGTCGTCAGATTTTTGAAAGTACTTTATTACGTTCAAATGATACGAAAATGATTCCAAATACTTTTGAGGGTTACTCAATTGATAGTAAAGACCTTGACAAGACAAGACTAAGATTAGCATATTTTACGAGACAAAAGCTTCGTGATCATACTAGTTTTCATAGTATTATTGCACAAGATGGTACTAATGGAAATGATGATGCCGGTAAACATAAGGGCATGACTATTGCTAATATTGAAGCTCAAGGTGCAGATGTTAATCCAGGTATGATTGTTGCAACAATTCAGAACAAGTCTATTGATGGTCTAAAGCTAAACTTTGACGGTATGTATATTGATGGTTTTGTTTCATCAGCTATTTTTGAAGCAAACTATAAAATCAAGCTTGGAGATGGTATGTCATTGACTCCAGGTTTCCGTTATATTCATCAAATGGATGAGGGTGGTGGTGCAATCGGTGGTGCAGCACTTTCTGGCAATACAGGTGGATACAGTGATCCCAACAGTGTAGATGGTGGTGCTTGGATGGCACGTCTTAAACTTGCTCAAGGTGCAGGAAGCTTAACGGCAGGTTATTCATCTGTTAATGATGATGCAGATATTATTGCACCATGGCGTGGATTCCCAACAGGTGGATATACTCGTTCAATGGCTCAATATAACTGGGAAGCGGACACTAAGTCATGGATGGTAAAAGCAGCATATAACTTCGGTAAGGCAGGTATAGTTGAAGGTCTTCGTGGTGCCCTTGATTATGCGGAGATGGACTATGATACGGACAGAGCAGGTATCAGTAAAACTGATAGAAGCATTGTTCACTTAGATGTATTTAAGACATTTAAATCTTCACCGAATATTGAGCTTAAGTTCCGTGTAGCAATGGTTGATGCTGATGCATCAGTAGGTTCAACAGATTATAACTCATACAATGAGTACCGTTTCGAAGTTAACTACTTATTTTAAACAACAGGATATATAAATGAAATTACTTGGACTTATTTTAACAATCGTATCACTTTTATCAGCCTTTGAATATGGTTTAAAGCCTGTCAAGGTTAATGATAAGGTATATTGTTTTTTTGGTAAGGCCGAGGTAATGGATACAAAGAACAATGGAAATATGGTTAATTCATGTTTTGTCAATACGGGAAAGAGTTGGCTAGTAATCGACTCTGGACCAACATACCTATATGCTAAAGAAGCATATTCAAGTATGAATAAGATTAAAAAAATGCCAGTGTCACATGTTATAAATACGCATACACATGATGACCACTGGTTAGGTAACGGTTATTATAAGTCCATAGGGGCAACTATTCTCGGCTCCTTTGAATTTTCTAACCTAAGTAATGATAATTCTCCTAGGATGCAGCTCCGTATTTCTCCCAAGGTTTATGCCTTGACGGTGCCTACCCTACCAACATTTCTCATCTCTAAAGATGAGAAGTTAAGATTAGACTCAATGGATGTACAGATATTACATGTAAATTATAAAGCACACACAAATAGTGATCTTTTAGTCTACATTCCACAAATAAAAACAATTTTTTGTGGGGATCTTATTTTTAATGACAGGATTCCATCTATGCGTGATGGAGATGTAAGTGGCTGGATAAAAATTCTTCAGCATGTTAAAGAGATGAAGCTCACAACAGTAGTTGGCGGACATGGTGATATAACAGACTCAACATCTGCAGATATTATATTGGGGTATCTTACTGAGCTTAAGGCTAAGGTTCAAACTGCCTTGAAAGATGAACTCGAAATTGATGAGGCGATAGACAATATTAAAATGAAAAAGTATAAGAATCTAGCTCTATTTGAGATGATGCACCGGCAAAATGTTGAAGTGACTTTTCGAATGTTAGAGTGGGAAAATGAGTAGGGTCTTAAGTATACTGTTTATTACTTCGCTATTACACCTTGAAGCTGTACAGTGGATGAGCTTAGAAGAAGGCTTAGCTAAGGCTAAAAAGAGTGATAAGCTTATTATGATGGATGTTATCAGAGATGGATGTCATTTCTGTTCAGACATGGATAAAAATGTTTTTAATGATAAAAATATGAGCATATGGATAGAGTCCTGTTTTATACCTGTGAAGTTTAATCTTAGCCAGGAAAAACTTCCAAATGGACTTAAGGTAGAAGTGACACCAACTTTTTTCTTTATGAATGAGAAGCTAGAGCTTATTAAGAAGATAGAAGGTTCATGGAATAAACAAGACTTTACAGAGCTGAGTCAAAAATTATGTAGGGAAAATTAAAATGCGTAAAATATTACTTTTGATAAGTTTAAGTCTAATGCTTTTTTCTGAAACAGAATTTAGTGAGCCTATACCATCTATGATGGAACCTAGAAAGATTGTTTTTACTATTTCAAGTGAAAATAAAAAAGAGATTAATCATGTGCTTAGTACAGCCAATAATGTTTTAAAGTTTTATGGGCCAGAAAAGGTAAATATGACGATTGTGGCGTATTCTGGTGGTATAGAAGGTGTCTTGAAAAAGAATTCTAAAATTGCAGAACGTGTAAGGTCTTTGATGATGTATGAAGTGGTATTTATAGCCTGTGATAACACAATGAGTACACGAGATATTGAACATTCAGAGTTGATAGAAGGAACACAAATTGTTACAGCAGGTATTGTTGAAGTCATCGAAAGAGTGCAAGATGGCTGGATATATATTAAATTATAAGGAAAAAAAATGAAAAAAATAATACTCGGACTATGTCTAATACTAGGCATAAATAGTCTATACGCTAAGGGTGACTTGTACATTTTCGATATCGAAAATAAAGAAGGTAAATATACACCTAAACTTATTGAAAAAGCTTTTGAAAACAATGGATATTATATTTCTGCAAACTCTGAGATGAATCAGCCATTTATGATTCAGTTTAAAGAAACAAGTTTTAAGGTTTTTACTCTCTTAACTATCTTTCATGAAGAGCTTTCAGAAAAGCTTGTACTTAAGCATCCAAAAGCAGGTATCTTTGTTCCCGCAGGTGTAGGTATTTATCAAAGCAAAGATGATGATTTTTTACATGTATCAATTTTAACGGCGGAAGCTCAAGAAAAAATTGTTGGGTTTAAAGACAGTCTCTTTCATCAAATAGAAAAGAAGAATTTAGAAACACTTAAAAAAGCATTACCAGGTGCAAAAATGCACCTTAGTGAGCAAGCGATGAACCCAACAGGACCCTTAGTAACAAGCTTTGAAGTTGAGACTGATGAAGATTGGGAAGAAATGAAAGAAGAGTTGGCGATGGTAATTGAAGACGGGTTTAAGCCTTTTGGTTTTGTAATGTCAAACTATACAGAATATAACTACATGTTAAGTAAAGAAGAGACTATTGATACGCCATTTGATTTTTATGATACTTACTCTATTTGTAAGTTGAAAGTGATTTACACCGTGTCTAAAACACGTCCTGAAGCAGCAGCTTTTGCACCATGTACGATGATATTTTATAAGAAAAAAGGTGAAGATAAAATTGTTATGGGATTCCCAGCTGTATACAACTGGATGAGTAGTGCTCATGTGACAGATGATAAAGCTAAAGCTGCATTAATGAAAGCACAAAAAGATTTTGAAACGATATTAAGAGAAGCTACAGAATAATTATAATATTTTTTTATAGTTTTTAAAAAAGAAAAAACTTGTTATACTTTATCCAAGTAGCTAAATTAAGAGTATGGAGCCAAGATGAAAAAGATTATATTATTCCTATCTGTTCTTGTGTGTTTGCAAGCAGATGAGGGCAGCTCGAAAGTTGTTTTTGATTTGACAACGAGTAGTTTACAAGCCTTTGAGAAAAAAGTACTAAAAGGTATTGTTGCACATAAAACACATTATGAAGGTAATTTGCAAGAGTTAGATGTTGCTGTTGTTATTCATGGGGGTGCGTATAGATTTTTTGTCAAAGATATCAAAACCTCTTCTTATAAAAATGATAAACAATTAGTAGAAGCATATAAAAGTTTGAAACAACGTATCAAATCAATGGTTGAAAACTATGATGTTGACTTTTTAATGTGTAAGGCTGCCTTGAAAAGAGAAAAATTAGAGATTGAGGATATAGCTGACTTTGTAACAATGGTTCCTAATGCTGCTATAGGACTAATAGATAAGCAAAATGAAGGTTATGCTTATATCCCTATTCATTAATAAATCGAGATACTTAGACAATAAAAAAATATCTTTTTAAGTGAGTATATAATGAATAAAAAATTAACTATTTTGCAAAAATCTCTTATAGCCTTGGTCCCAACCTTTGCTTTTTTCTTTTTAGTCTTAAGTCTCTTCGCTTATTTTCAAACAAGAACAATCTCAAATACTGTTTATAATCAGCATAAGTCACAGCTAAAAGAAAATATTTCTAAGGCTTTGGAATTTAAACTTGAAGCAATAAAAAATATTGTTTTAGGAATTTCTAATAATGGTGAAATCATATCCAAAATGTATGATGAAGACCGTGAAGGTATCTTTAATGAGATAAGTCATTTACGCTCTGCACTCAATTCGGAGTCCACATTTAAAAATCCTTTAATTCAAGTTGTTGATGCTATGAGTGCATCATATGTAAAGTCATGGGATGTAAAATCCTATGGAGCAGATGTTTCAGCAAGAAAAAGTATTAGTTTAGTTCAAGAGCAACAGAAGGTTTTTGTAGGAAATGAAGTGACTCGTGGAGGTCTGATGATTGTATCAACCGCACCCTTACTCTTAAAAGAAGAAGATGAAGAAGTAGAATACTTAGGCAGTGTTGACTTTATCTTGCGTTACAACTCTCTTGTGTATAAGCATTTAAATCCTTCAGATACAAGAGAATTACTAGTACTGGTTGATAAGAAATATTTGGAAAAAGCACCCTTATTAAAAGATGCTCCAGTGATTAATGATTATTTTGTTGATCTGGATAAAGACTATATTGATCAAGATTTTTTTCAAGCAGTCAATAATATTGATTTTACTGCCTTAAGAGAACAAGGATATTTAACAGATGATAAATACTTTTTCACCTTTCAAAGTATTTATGATAATGATAATAATGAAATTGGAATCTTTCTTCTTGGTGACTTACTTGATGTGGTCGAGTTAGCTGTTAATGAAACAAGTAAGGGTTTTATAACCTTAATGATAGTTATCTTTTCTTTAATGATTATTGCCTTAGCTATTGTTGTTCTTATTCTTAAAAAGCTTGTTTCTTCTCCTCTTCAAGACTTAAGTGATGTTGCAAAAGACATTTCCTTGGGTCAGGGTGACTTGACGAAGCGTTTAAAAGTAACAACAAGTGATGAGATTGGTGAAAGTTCATATTTTATTAATAAGTTTATTGAAAAGGTACAAGGTGTTGTTTCAAATGTTGTCTCTTCTGGACAAAAAACGACCCAAGAGATTGATAGTATGAATATTAATATCAGTACTATCAATGATAGAATTGTTCAAGAATCTCAGTTAGTTAAACAGACCGTTGAAATTTGTAATTCTGTTAATGCACTTCTTGGTGATTCCGTTAATGACAGCATAGAGACCAGTGAAAAGGTGAAGATAGCCTCTGATCGTTTGAATGATGCACATAATTCAATTAAAATTCTTGTTGATAATGTTAATAAAACGGCAGAAAATGAGGAAGAGATGGCAAGTTCTTTAGCTATTCTTGGTAAGGATGCAGAAAATATAAAGTCTGTTTTAACGATTATTTCTGATATCGCTGATCAGACAAATCTTTTAGCACTTAATGCGGCTATTGAAGCTGCGCGTGCTGGTGAACATGGACGTGGCTTTGCGGTTGTTGCTGATGAGGTAAGGAAGCTTGCCGAACGTACACAACACAGTTTAGCAGAGATTAATGCAACCATTAATGTTATTGTCCAATCTATTATAGATACAGGTACACAGATGAATACAAATGCAGCGTCTATTAATTTACTTGTGGATAGTACAAGTGATATTGACAAAAAAATAGAAAATGCTATGGATGAGATTAAGCAGACAGCTGATATTGCAAAGAATTCTGAAGTAATTTCTAAAGAGTTAGCAGACAATACACAAAATATTATTGTAAATATTAATAGTCTTGATAGTCTTTCAACACAAAATATGAAGTCAATTGAAGATATTGATGAAAAAGCACTTGTCTTACAAGAAGATGCCAAGGTTTTAAATGATCAGTTAAGCTTGTTTAAGATTTGATTTTTTTAAAAGAGAAGAAGCTTTTTAGATAAGATGAAAATAAGACATTAATCTTGGCGCGTAACTGATTTTGTATAAGAGTATAATCCTGAGAACTTCTATGGTCTAAGGGAGAAAGCGCTTCTA
>NVXJ01000013.1 GCA_002733885.1 Arcobacter sp.
AAAATATTGGATTTTTGTAATATATTTAAAAACTCAACCTGATATACATGTGCTTCTAATAATATAATTAAGCTTATTTACTATAAGCTATCCTCCTATTAAGAGTTATCTAACAAATACAGAATATTAAGGAATCTTGTGTCATTAATAAAAAATATTGATTTTGAAAATTTAAATTATAAACTTGTTGACAATTTATACGAATGCCAAAAAAAGAATACATTTAGCGTAATAATAGGAAATAACGGTGTAGGTAAAAGTCGTTTTTTTACTCATTTAATAAAAGAAGTATGGATGAAATCATTTAACAATGGTTTATCTCTCATTGATGATAGCAATATGTCTTTTTCAAAAATTATTGCCTTAACATCCAGTCCTTTTGATAAATTTCCTTCAATAAAGCTATTTAATCGATATACAAACAGACGGCATGACGATACAAATATGAATTCTAAATATAAATATTTAGGCTTAAAAGACGATATGCATAGATTAATAAAAGCAAATGGTCAATTGTTCAAAATTATTGATAGTTTAGTTGAATCAACAACTAAAGCTAACAGTGATTTGAAAAAACTAAGTCAAACCTTTAGTTTATTAGGGTATCGACCTCGACTTATTTTATGCTACAGATTTATAGCCTCATCAAAAATCATTGAGGCATTTATATTTGCAGATACTTATGAAGAATTTTTATTAATACTAGAGCCCTATTCTAGTTCTAGAAAATATAATTTACTTGATAAAATGCGCAATGATAATTTACTTTTTGGTAAAGTTAAAAAGTCTCTTGAAGAATTGAGGCATCTGATTTTTCAAAAAGATATTATATTTGAAGTAAGTATATCTGACGCAACTTTTATTGAAGGTTCATTTGAACTCTTTGAGAAAGTTCAGTTACTTAGAGACCTTGACCTTGTTGACTTCAAAGATTTAAATTTATGGAAAAATGATGTAAATACATATATTTCAATTAAAGAAACTAGTTCAGGAGAACGAGCTTTACTTTTAAATATACTTGGATTAGCTAGCGAAATACAAGACAACACATTAATTTGTATTGATGAGCCAGAAATCAGTCTTCATCCAGAATGGCAAGAAAAATATATGAAGCTTCTTACATCAACATTTCAGGAGTATAAAGGTTGTCATTTTGTTATTGCAACACATTCCCCAAAAATCATCTCAGAACTTATGTTAGAAAATTGTTTTGTTTTAAATATGGATGAGAATATATTGTATAAATCTAAAGAATATTCAAAGCGCTCTTCTGATTATCAATTAGCCATGTTATTCAAGAGCCCTGGTTCAAGAAATGAATACCTTACAAAAGAATGTGTCAATATCTTATCTTCTTTAAGTAAAAAAGCTTTCCTTACTGTTGAAAATAAAA
This sequence comes from Arcobacter sp., assembly GCA_002733885.1. Lineage (GTDB taxonomy): Bacteria > Campylobacterota > Campylobacteria > Campylobacterales > Sulfurimonadaceae. Next base: position 1,394 of record NVXJ01000013.1, read on the forward strand.
TAGTAGTTGATAGATTAATTGGATACCTTCCTATTTTAGAGGATGAGGACCCTGTTAAGGAAATGATATTAATAATTAAAGATGCATTAGGAAAAATGAATCAATGATTAAGAAACCCATCCAATATGATGTATTAGAGCAAGGTCTTATAAAATTAGAAATGAGTAAAAATACTTTTAATTCAGAAAGTTGGAGTGATTCAGTGTTTTCTGATATTAGATCAAAAATCAAAACACATTATATCTCCATACAAAAAAACAAGTGCCCTTATTGTCAACAAAAAACACTCTCAAACCATGGGCGATATTGGGATATTGAACATATTATAGCTAGAGCAACTATTGTAAACTTCATGTTTGAACCAGAGAACCTTTGTATATCTTGTATTGACTGTAATCAAAAAAAAGGAAAGAAGAAGATAACATCAAGTAAAGCCAAAGTTCACTTACCTTCTTCATCAAGTTCATATTTAATAATTCATCCGCATTATGATAATTATGAAGAACATATAATGGTAATTAAAGAAGGCTTTTATTATATCGCCCTAAAAGAGAAGGGAGAGAAGACTATAGAGGTATGTGGACTTAATAGGTTTTATGAATTTGCTGATTATAGTGAAGATGTAGCTGATGATGATAGAATTTTTTTATTAGCAGAACAACTTGCTACTACAACTGATATTGAAAAGAAAAAAGCGATTCGTAATGAATTAGCATATTTAGCTATACAAGGAAACCAGTGTGGAACAAGATAACAAATACTAGCACCAAACAGCTACTCCGCTGTCGGTGAAGATGAACGTTATGTGACAAGTCCCAAATAAGAGTTAGGATGAGAAAGTATGAAGTTTTTGATAAGTTCTTTACAACAAGAACAGATTAAAAGTTTTAAGAAGATTGAGTAATTAAGACGAAAGAACAGTCTTACAAAAAGAAAGATTGTCAGGCGAAACTCGTTAAGTTGTGTGTAACTTTTATTAAGCACATAACAAGAGCGGGGAAATTATATCGCTCACGATGAACGTTAGGTACCTAAAGGGTTGCTCTGTTATTTAGTTAAGTTAAGCACCGCCGCAAGATAAAACTTTGAGTTGAATACAAAAATATATATAGTGATAAAATATTGTAACAAATGTACTTATAATAACAACTAAATACCTCAAATTTTGATTTTTTCTATCATCATAAATATACATATTTTTAGCACCAGTCTTATAAACAACATCATATATTGATTTTAAGACTACTGTACTAACAAAAGAAATTATAAATAATTCATGAAGCCCTGAAATATCCCATAAAAACATACTGTAAAATACCAGTAAAACTGCCCAACTAATAAAAATAAATATATATTCTTTTAATGTCATTTACTTGTATCCCTTATAAAACCATTGTAAGTTGCATTCCCTGTTGCCCATATCATACCAACTTTACCAGTCGGTGGAATAGCCATTGAACCAAGACCATAAGAAATATCTTCATTCATCCAAATGCTTCTTGAATCTAAAACGGCACCAGCACCCCAAATCCACCAAGCCATACCACCCGTGGCAAAGCCACCTGCAATAGCAAGAATAACACTTAGCCCACTAAGAGCAGTTTCCTGAGAAATGGGAGTAATATAAAAGGTTTCACCTTTTATATGGATCGGAGTTTGATGTCCCCAACCTCTAGGAGCTTTACTTAAAATAAATCCATTATTAAATACAATTAAATCTCCAACTCTATGAGCTTGAATTACTTGTTGAGGAGGTAAAGCATGAGAACTTTTCCAATCCATTTGTGCAATGGTATTTGCTTGTTCATGTTTAAGTGTAATTTTTTTATAAGTAAAATACACATCTTGATGTAATTGACTTGTGTCTTTATCCATATAATCTGTAATTTCTGCAACTCTTGCATCTTCTAAAGTAATTGTATAATAATGTTCGGCTCTACCAAAATAAGAAGTTCTATAACATTTTAACTCAACCATAGTTAAAAGTTCCCCTTTTTCTGCTTCATGAAGCAAAGGAGAACTTTTATCCATCATTTTATTTATGATTAAAGGATGGCTTTGAGGTTGACCTACAAAACAACCTGATATTTTATTAGTAGGATTTGAAGCACCATAATAAAATCCTTTAACTATACTTTCATCTTCATGCCCACCTTTATAGTCTGAACCAAGAGATTCAGGAGATGATGCGCCTGAAGAAATCAAACCTTGTTCAACTCCATTAATAGTCAAATACATTCCATCACAATCACTACCTCTTGTCATCAAACTGACATTTCCACTCATTACATTCCTTTAAAAATATTAAATAATAATTAATTTTGTTATATTATCTAAACAACTCTTAATTTGCAAAGGAATACGCTAAAATACCTAACAAATTCGAGGAGCGAATATTTTCCCCTGCGTGGAAAATATCGCTTACGACGAACGTTAAAACCACATTGGACGATAAATGAAAACTTATAAGTTTATATCAACTTTACGATTTTTAAATATAGAGTTAAAAGAACCTTTTACATTGATGCCAGGTATTGAATTAATTAGTAATAAAAATGAAATATCAAAAGTACTAGATGAAGAATTCAAAAATATGGCTGGAATAATTGAAACCGACCATTTTATAAATGCAAATAATATAATTTTTTGTGAATTTGACGAAAAAGACTTTACTTTTAAAAGTAGTCACGAAGCACTACTGATCTGGTTGATTTGGGTAGAAATATTAATAAAAGATTCGTGGTTAGTAAAAGAGAATAGTATCACTTGCGATATTGCATATATGAAAATGACAGATGGCACTCATGTAGAATGGTCAAACAATAGTTTAATGGCACATACTTCATTAAGTTCAGGAGAAGAATTTATTGAGACAACCTTTAGTTATAAAGAATTACTGGAATGGGAATCAAAAAGTAATAGACTACAATCTTATCTCCATGAAAAAGATTCATCTATATTAAAATCATTTACTGAAAAAAAGTTTTCAAGAATTGGGCGAGCATTACGGTTTATCATAGCCGCAAATAGAGAAAAACATACTGCTATAAAAATTGCACATTATTGTAGTGCTCTTGAAAGTTTATTCTCAACAGATAACAGTGAATTATCGCATAAGCTTTCAGAAAGAATAGCACTTTTTTTAAAGAACTACGGATACGATCCATTTATAGTTTTTGATGATATAAAGTCATTTTATAATATACGTTCAAAAGTCACGCATGGAGATAGTTTACAAAGTAAAAAAGCAGATACTATCCCAGAATTAAGTAAAAAATGCGATAGTTACTTACGTTGTATAATAAATGAAATCCTTGATGACTCTAAACTTATTGATATTTTTGAAGGAACTAAAGAAATACAAGAAAAGTACTTTAAAGAACTAATATTAAGTAAATAGGATTTTAACAACTACGAGGAGTGAATAGTTTACCGCAAGCGGAAAACTATTCGCTCACGACAAACGTTATACAGTGAAGGAATTTTAATGAGTTGTAGGGAAATCACTTTAGGGTTAATTGCATTAATTGTAGTTATTCTAGCTTCGCAACAAGGAATTTTGACTTGGGAAAAGATTGCATCAGGGGTAACTGCTTTGGGTGTATTTATTGCGGCTTGGCAACTTCATGAAACAAGACTATTAGCAAGTGCCTCATTTGAAGATTCTTTTGATAAACAATATCGAGAATTAATCTATTCTATCCCTGTAAATGTATTACTAAGTAAACCTATTGATAAAAACAAGGAAGACTCGACTCGTGAAACTATTTACAATTATTTAGACCTTTGTAATGAACAAATATATCAACGTTCAAAAAAACGGATCAGTGAAGAAAGATGGACAGAATGGGTGAGTGGGATTAAGGACAACCTTGAACGACCATTTTTTTGTGATGTTTGGATTGAAGTAAAAGAATCTACTGAAGATACATTTTCTTTTTTGGAACGCCTTGAAAAAGATAAATATCAATCTGACCCAGTAAATTGGAAGAATGTATAACAAGTACGAGGAACGCAATACTTTACCCAAGAGCGGGTAAAGTATTGTTCAAGATAGACGTTATGTCAGAGTGCTATAACCTAATTCATGTAGTAAACTACACTTCGATATGTTTCCGCTGCAATATAATTAAAAATTGATGTAAAGTCAGCTTCTTCTTAATACTTGTCCTAAATACCATTTTTAATAATTTTTAATTCAATCTATTATGATAGAATTTCACTACAAACTTAGATATATAATATGTATGTCTATAAAAAATATTTTAGGAATTTTTATGTTACGTTTTGCTCCTAGTCCTACGGAAGATATGCACATTGCTGATCTTCGTGTAGCTCTGTTTAATTATATACTTTCTGTTCAAAAAAAAGAAGACCTTCTTATCCGTATTGAAGATATTGATAAGGAAGCTAATGTTGAAGGTAAGGATAAAGAAATTATTGGTCTTTTAGACCTTTTTGGTATTAAGTACAGCAATGTCATGTATCAAAGTGAAAATGTAAAGCATCACCGTACTATGGCACTTTCTCTTTTACATGAAAAAATTGCCTTTAACTGTTTTTGCACACCTGCTACACTTGAAACTAAGAAAGAAGAAGCTAAGGCTAATAACAAGGCTTACTCTTATGATGAGGCTTGTTTATCTTTAAGCCCTGAACAAACTATTGATAATGAAGACGCTTTTACGGTACGCCTTCGTAAACCTAGCGTTGATGTTGAGTTTACGGACCTTATAAACGCAAAGCTGTCTTTTTCTCCTATAGAGGTAGACAGCTTTATAATATTACACGCAGATAAAAGTCCTACTTATAACTTTGCTTGCGCCATTGATGATATGTTAGCTGATATTACTATGGTTATTCGTGATGAAGACCATCTTTCAAACACACCTAAACAAATAGCTGTTAGAGCCGCCCTAAACTATACAAAAGAGATTCAGTACGCTCACCTTCCAAATATTTTAAATGGCTCTGGAGAGAAAATGAGTAAAAGCGATGAGGGCTTTAATCTTAAGTCCTTACTAGAAGAAGGTTTTCTTCCTGAGGCTATTATCAACTACTTAGTGTTTATGGGGAACAAAGCACCTCAAGAAATCTTTTCTTTGAAAGATGCCTTAGAGTGGTTCGATTTATCAAAGATTTCCAAGTCTCCTGTCACCTTTGATATTGACAAGCTTCGTTTTATTAATGCAAGGCATTTAGATCTACTTGATGATATTGAACTCTCTCGTTATGTTGGTTTTGCAGACGCTGATATTGGAAAACTTGCTAAGCTTTATCTTAACTCGCAAGAGGCTTCAACTACTAAAGAGTTAAAAGCTAAGATAAGTGCTATTTTTTCAGATAAACAAATGCCTGAAGAATTTGCGCAAGCGGCAAGTACTATGAAGGCTGTTATTAAAAATGCCCCATTCTTTGAAGAGTTTAATGACTTCAAATCATACATCATGAAAGAATCAGGTCTTAAAGAGGACTTCTTCTTTACCCCTCTTCAACTTTTATTAACAGGTGCTCCTAATGGTCCTGAAGTAGAAAAAATGTATCCCTTTATTAAAAATTATATGCCGGAGATTGTCAAATGAATGCACTTATGGAAGTAGTTATTGGCCTTTTAGGAATTTTCAACAGCCTTATTATGGTGTACATGTGGGTTATTATTATTGCCGCCCTTTTAACATGGGTGAAACCTGACCCTTTTAATCCTATAGTACAACTTTTATACAGACTAACCAACCCCGCTTACGCCTTGGTTAGACGTTATATACCAAGTACCTTTAATGGTATTGATTTATCACCCCTAATCATTATCATCTCCTTACAAATTTTACAAGTGCTTATTCGTTCTCTTATGAACGCTATATGAGAAAGTTATTATTCTTTCTCTCTCCCCTACTTCTTTTCGCTGACATCACTCTTTTACAACTTCAAGAAGCTCCTTCTGGACGTGCAAGAAATTTTAATATTTGGCAATTTATGCAACAAGACATTAATGCCACCCAAGCTAAAAGTGCTTATGCATTAACTCAGGGACATAACCGTAAAATATTTATCAAATATGCAAAAAAAACAGATGATAAAATAGTTATTGAAAGTTCACGATGTTCTACGCTCAGTACAAAGGCCTTGTTTAAAGAAACAAACGCCACTTGTATTAACAAGGGACTTAGTCTAAAAAAAGCTTTAAACCTTACTCAAGAACAAAGACTTTCCCTCTCTCAAAATCTCAAGCCAAGATATGAGAGTAAAAGTGAACTAATCTTATTAATGAATGATAAACCCTTTATTTTAAAGGCCCTTCAAAGCGGAGAAAAAAATTATCTTAAACTATTTAATAGCCTAGGGAGTAAAAATAGACAAAGATATTTTAATGTCATGCTTTCAAAAGAACGTATTAATGCTCTTGCAAAAGAAAAGGCATTTAATAAGTCTATTAAGTACATAGTGACGGATAAAAAGATGTTTCGTATGCAAGAGTCCTTGCTCCAACTTCAAGCCTGTGACCTTAGTGCCCAGTCATATTTTTTCTTAGCCCTTAACGCCTTAAATTTTAAGGCTACTACTAAGGCTATGTTTTATTTAGAAATTGCCCAGAAAAAAGCTTATTATCAAAACAATAAGGATAAGGCACTTTTTTGGATGTATCTTATTTCTAAAGAAAAATCTTATTTAGAAGAACTTGCACAAGGGTATGACCTTAACATGTATACCTTATACGCAAAAGAGTTGCTAAGGGTAAAATATAATAATTATTTTTCAGCCTTAACCTTAGAAGACAAGAAGTCTAAGCTTAATCTGCAAGACCCTTATGTATGGGAAGCTCTTTTAGATAAGATAAGAGCCTCTAATAAAGAAGAACTAGAAGTACTTTTAAAAAAATACAATTCTAAAGAAGATGAGGTTCTTCACGCCTTTATATATAGCAAGGTACTAAAGTATAAGGTACATAACTATATTTTACCTTACAAAAAAGCGACCCAAGATCTAAGCAATGATGATAAGGCCCTACTCTACGCTCTTGCCCGTCAAGAAAGCCATTTTATTCCTTCTGCAATTTCTCACTCTTACGCCTTAGGCGTTATGCAAATGATGCCCTTTCTAATTAAGGCCCTTGCAAAACAAAGACATGAGGAGACCAAGCTTAATGATATGTTTGATCCTTATAAAAACATATCCTATGCTTCTACCCATCTAAGGTACTTACAAAAACATCTTTATCATCCTCTATTTATCGCTTATGCCTACAATGGCGGCATTGGTTTTACCAAAAGACATTTATTGAAGGGTACATTTTTAAAGGGAAGTTTTGAGCCATTTTTAAGTATGGAACTTATGGCAAATACAGAAAGCCGTGAGTACGGAAAGAAAGTACTCACAAATTATGTGGTGTATAAAAAAATATTAGGTGAAGATATAAAACTTATTCCTCTTTTAGAAATGTTAACGGAGCCGATCCATACAGATCGCTTTCGAACACGAGTCTTATCTTCTCTTCCTTAATCTTTTCAAACTTAAGAAGATAATACTGGTTCCATCGATTTTTAATGGGCATACTTAGGCGTAGCACATTATCTTGGTCTAATGGTTTAACAATAAGAGGCAAATGACTTATAAGCTTAGGCTTTGTAGTATTAATGTCTTTTGCCTTATAGCTTTGAATATCAGGCACCTCTATCTCAATACTTTCTATCATCTTCAAAGAGTATAAGGGGTTATTTAGACCACTTCTGTTTCCATCTCTTGATTCATCTATAATATGAATAGCTATAAAAAAGTATTCACCATCATTATAAAGTTCTTCATCAACATTGTTAAGATAAATGGCATGTAAAAGAGCCTTTGTCTCCATGTCTTTCATTAAAGAAACTTTTTGCATATTAGATACAGCCTTTTCATAATACGTATCTGTAGAGAAAAAGTCAAAAGCTGTTGTTCTTGAACACCCTGAGAAAAGCAAGACAGTTATCAATAAGCCTAAGGCTAAAAATTTATTCATTCATATTCCTACAATTTTAATCTATGAATGCATTATACATAAAGCCTCTTTCACTTATTATAAGTTTCATCTGATATAATTCATTTAATTTAAACAAAGGTGTTTTTACAGTGAATAAAAGGTTAGCAGTTGCATTTACAGGTCCTTCTAATAGCGGCAAAACAACACTCATTATAAAAGTATCTGAGGCTTTAATAAAAGAGGGTAAAAAAGTTGCCATCATTAAAAATGATCCTAAAAACAAGGCGCGATTTGATGTAGAAGGAAAAGACAGTTATAAGTTCTCTCAAACAGGTGCTGAGGTTGTCGTTACCTCTCCTAATAAGACGACTTACTTTTCTAAAAGACATAAAGAACTTGAAGAGATTATTCGAATGTTTGACTCCTTTGACTACTTACTTGTTGAAGGTCTTAAAAATCTTCCATTACCTCGAATCAGTATCTTTAGAGATAAAATCGATGAAGACTATTATCCCTTTATGAATGCCTTAGCCATAGACAGCAGTATAAATATAGACAATGAAAAAGTACCAAGTAATATAGAAATTTTAGACCTTAACGACACAAACCAGATTATAAGCTGGATAAAAAACAATTCTAAGGAAGTATAAACAATGCAAGACATGAAAGAGATGAAGCCCTTAATAGAAGCGATTATGAAGTCAGCAATGCGTATTAAAGAAGCCATTGATGTAAAAGATATAGGCTATTCACAACAAGAAAACAGCTCAGGTGAAACACAACTTCAACTTGATATCCAATGTGACCTTATTATTGAAGAAGAGCTTTCTCATGTACCTAGCGTGCATACACTTGCCTCAGAAGAAAAAGAAGAGATAATGTTAATCAACAAGAATGGAAAATTCCTTATTGGTTTTGACCCTCTTGATGGTTCTTCTTTAGTGGATGTAAATCTAAGTGTTGGTTCTATCTTTGGAATTTATGAAAATGACTTTAGTGCTAAGAACATGATTGCCTCATGTTACGTTGTATATGGTCCTAGAGTTGAGCTTGTTTTTGCTTATGAGGGTCAGGTGAAACTTTACCTTCTTCAAGCAGGTGAGTTTGAGTTCGTTAAAGAGATTCGTTTAAATGAAAAAGGTAAGCTTAATGCACCGGGTGGAACCCAACAAAATTGGGAACCATACCATAAGCAAATGGTTGACGGGCTTTTCCAAGAAGGTTACAGACTTCGTTATTCAGGAGGAATGGTTCCAGATCTTCACCAGATCCTTCTAAAAGGTGGTGGACTGTTTTCTTATCCAGGAACTTCTGATAAACCAGAAGGTAAGCTTCGTCAAGTTTTTGAGGTCTTCCCTTTTGCAATGATTTTTGAGTACGCAGGTGGTGGCGCGATTGACGGTCAAAACCGTTTGTTAGATCAAACACCAAGACATGTTCATGACACAAGCCCTTGTTTCTTTGGCTCAAACTATGAGATAGACAGAGTTAAAACAACTTATGCCGGAAAATAATTCTTTTGAAGAACGTCTTGAGCAGATGATTTCTGAGGTTAAGGCCTGTCAAAAAGAAAAAAATCATGACTCCTGCATGAAGTGTGAAAAGCTTATTGGCTGTGAGCTAAGAAAGCAATACGTCCAAGTCACCTACGAAAGTATGTCTAAGGGTGAAATTGGCGGGTTTGAATTTTAATTAAACACTTAAGATCAATACAACAAGGATACCTTATAAATAAGATGAGTGAACCTCACCTTTTTTATAAGTAAAATAGAAAAAAAAGGATTCCCTTATGAAAAACTATATTACTACACCAATCTATTATGTAAACGGCGAAGCACATATTGGTCATGCGTACACAACTTTTATCGCAGATACTATTGCAAGACATTCTAGACTAAAGGGTAATGAAACATTTTTCCTTACAGGTACAGATGAACACGGTCAAAAGATTGAAGAGTCTGCTAAGAAGGCAGGTAAAGAAACACAAGCCTTTGCAGATGAAATCTCTAAGACCTTTAAAGACTTATGGGATGGTTTTGATATCTCTTATGATAAGTTTATTCGTACCACAGATATTGACCATAAAAGAGGTGTTCAAAAAGCCTTTATGAAGATGTATGATAATGGTGATATTTACAAGGGAAACTACGAAGGTCACTACTGTATCTCTTGTGAAACATTTTTTCCCGAAACACAGCTTATTGATGGAGAGTTTTGTCCTGACTGTGGAAAGCCAACAAACATCGTTAAAGAAGAGTCATACTTTTTCAAGCTATCTGAGTATGAAGACAAGTTACTTAAATATTATGAAGACAACCAAGACTTCATTCTTCCAAAGTCACGTAGAAATGAAGTGATTAACTTTGTAAAAGGTGGCTTACACGATCTTTCAATAACCCGTACTACCTTTGAATGGGGTGTTAAACTTCCAGAGTCAATGAATGATGATAAACACGTTATGTATGTTTGGTTAGATGCCCTTCTTAACTATATAACCGCCCTTGGATACGGAAAAGACGAAGAAAATATGGATTTTTGGCCAGCTAATATTCATATGGTAGGAAAAGACATCTTACGTTTTCATGCGATTTACTGGCCAGCATTTTTAATGAGTCTTGGTCTTCCACTTCCTAAGCATATTGCTGCTCACGGTTGGTGGACGAGAGATGGTGAAAAAATGTCAAAGTCTAAGGGAAATGTTGTCCTTCCACAAGTGGTAGCGGATGCTTATGGCTTAGAAAATCTTAGATACTTTATGCTTAGAGAAGTTCCTTTTGGTCAAGATGGCGATTTTTCTCAACGTGCCTTTATAGATAGAATTAATTCTGACCTTTCAAATGACCTTGGAAACCTTCTTAACCGTATTATCGGTATGAGTGGTAAGTACTCTGAGTTCAAAATAGACTCTGTAGATGTTATAAAATATCATTCTAAAGAGCTAGATGCTATGGCTTCTGTGATTGATAATTTAGAGCCATTTTTAGATGACCTTCGTACCCATAAATATCTTGAAGAGTTATGGAAACTTTTTTCTATTGGAAACAAGGCTATTGAAGAGCATGCTCCTTGGGTTAAGATTAAAGAAGATAAAAAAGATGAGGCCCTTGCAACGGTTGCTCTTATAGCAAATATCTTAGCAAAGGCTTCTATCATGCTTAATTGTATTATGCCAAATACAACTAAGACTATATCTGAAGCACTTCATTTTGAAATCAATACTTCTAGCTATCAAAAGCTTATCTTAGATAAAAAGCTTTTAGATGTCTTTATCATTGAAAAAGTTCCCCCACTTTTTCCTCGTGTTGAAGGTCCATTAATGGATGAAGCACCTGAGGCCAACAAAGAAGAAGTGCCTCTAAAAAAGATGGAAACTAAAAAAGAATCAACGGTTGAAGAAGATAACTTAATTACCATTGACCAATTTTTTGAAACCTCTCTTCGTATAGGAACTATTTTAGAAGCCGAAGTCGTACCTAAAAGCAAGAAGCTTTATAAATTATCTGTAGACATTGGTGAAAAAGAGCCAAGACAAATTGTTGCGGGTATTAGAGAGTTTTATGAGGTTGCTGAGCTTGTAAATACACAGGTTTGTGTTGTATCAAACTTAAAACCTGCAAAGCTTATGGGTCTACTTTCTGAAGGCATGCTTTTAGCTGCTAAGGATGAAGATGGGCTTTCATTAATGAGACCAGAGCACAAACGTAAAGCAGGCTCATCGGTAGGATGAATCTAGCCAACCTTATCGCTTTAGTAGAAGGGAAACTTTCTAATTCTCCTAGTATCACTGCCTTTGAAGAAGTACATATAGAAGCTTCTAAGATTAGGCGCGGTGATCTTTTTGTTGCGCTTAAACATGAAGATATTGAAGAAGCGATATTAAATGGGGCTTATGGAATTTTATTTGACAAGCCAACACAAATAACTGATCAAGAAATTGCTTGGATAAAAGTGTCTTGCGTAGATAATGCCCTGCTCCGACTTCTTCGTTTTCATATCTTAGAAAAATCACCTCAGGTATACTTTTGTGATGAAATATCTATTAAATTAGCCTCACAAATCATCACTTCAAGAGATATATTAATCTTGTCTAAACCCCTTAAAGAACATATTCATGAACTTTATCAAATACAAGAAAAGCAGTTCATCATTTTTTCAAAACAAAATATAGACGAGCAACTCTTTGTTGATGCAAAGCCCCTTAACAAGGTCGTTGATTCTACAATAAACATCATAGAACAAACACTTTTTGAGACCTCTTTTATTTATGATGACACCTATTATGAACGTCAACTTCTTTCGCCTTTTTTCTTACCTTATTTAGAATCAATACTACAATTTTTTAAACACCATAGCATTGGCTATCAACTTCGAAACTTTAGCCCTATAAATCATTTTCAAGCTGTTTTTACTAATATACATTTTCAAGTAAAAGACTTTGGTAAAAGTGATAATGTACTGATTTTTGAAAGTGATTTTGAGTTGGTAAAAGAGCAAATAAACTTTTTAAAAAAACAAGCAAATTGGGCGAAGATCCTCTATCTTATACCCGCATCTAAGACAGATCAGTTTCAAGACAATGAGAATATCTTTGGGTATAAATCTACCTGGGATATTATGCATACACTTAAAACACAAAACTATCATTTTGCCCTTATAGCCGAACAAAGTGCTGATATATTAAATGATAGTGTTTTTGATATTAAAACCGAACAACCCAGCTTATTTTAAAAGATACTAGGAAAGCCTTATGAAACGAAGAGATTTTATCACAACAAGTTCAGCTTTAGCAGCTGGAAGCTTTTTAAGTGCTTGTAATGACAGTAACAGACAAGCCATTGATTATTCTAAGATTAAAGAAAAAAAAGAAAAAAAGCTTGCCTCTATAAACATCAATAAAAATAAAAAAGTCATCCTAAAGTTAGCAACTTCTTGGCCTGCGCATTTTCCTATTATGGGAACAGGGGTAGAAGAGTTTGTAAAAAGGGTTAATACCTCTAGTGGCGGCTCAATTGAGATAAAACTTTATCCAAAAAACACACTGATACCAGCATTAGCAGTATTTGACGCGGCGAGTGCTGGTGAAATTGACATATTTCATTCAGGGCCTTATTATTGGAAGGGGAAAAACTCTGCCTTTTCTCTTTTTTCAGGTATGCCCTTTGGTATGACCTCGGAAGAAATTAATGCGTGGATGTATTTTGGTGGCGGTTATGAATTGTGGAGAGACTTATATTCTCACTATAATTTATACCCTTTCATGGGTGGAAATACCAACATACAAATGGGTGGGTGGTTTAAAAAACAAATCAATTCTTTAAGTGACTTAGATGGTTTAAAAATGCGTGTACCAGGACTTGGTGGCGAAGTTTTTGCTAAGCTTGGTGTTAATCCTGTTTTATTGCCAGCTGGAGAGATTTATACGGCTCTTGAACGTGGGGTTATTGACGCGACTGAATGGGTGGGGCCTTACTTAGATATGAAGATGGGCTTTTATAAGGTTGCTCCATATTATTACTCCGGTTGGCATGAACCTGGTAGTATCCTAGAGCTTACCTTTAATAAAAACTCATGGTCAAACTTATCATTAGAGCATAAGTCAATTATGGAAGCTTCTGCACAGGAGATGAACTCTAAGATGACCTATGAGTTTCAAGCTAAAAATGCCTTTGCCTTAAAGGAGTTAACAGACAAGGGTGTAATGCTTCAATCTTACCCAGATGATGTTGTTTATGCAGCAAAAAACGCTTTAAAAGAGGTTATTGCTTTAGAATCTTCTAAAAATGTCGATTTTAAAAAGGTATATGAGAGTGCTTCTAGCTTTTTGCAGGCTTCAAAATCTTTTTCAGATGTATCTTTAAAGAAATACCTAAACATTCGTTAACTATAATATATTCTAATCAATATAAACAAGGCTGAACTATGTCGAATAAGCTTACTGAAATTACAGACCGAGTTTTAAAAGAAGTTATTAAAAATGAAGYTATTTTACCTTCAACCTATAAAGRACACTTTGAGCACCATGCAAAAGAGATGAAGGTAGACTTAGACTACGAAGAGATGGTTGAAAAGACAACGCAAAGACGTCTTGAAGAAGCCAATACTATTATGGTGAAAACTCATTGTAGTTTAGATGAACTTGAAAGAACAACACAAACAGCCCAAGACGCTATAAGAGACCAGGACCTTGACAAACTTGCCATTGTTACAAGAGAGATTGCAGGCTTAAAATCAGCACTAGGTTCTTTAAAAAGCCAACTTCATACGGATACCCTAACAAGCATTTATAATAGAAAATGGATGATGGAACATCTTTTAGATGATGGAGAGTTTAAAAATGAAGGAATACTCATTTTTATAGACCTTGATAAGTTCAAACCTATTAATGACATTCATGGTCATGTTATCGGAGACAAGGTCTTACAATACTTGGCCTCTTTCTTAAAAAGTAATTTAAAAGATATGGATGTGATTAGATACGCGGGTGATGAATTTCTTGCTGTGTCAACTAATCATAATATGGAAGAAGCTTTTATGAAAATGAAAAAAATCCAAGAAGACCTTTTAAGTAAAAAGTTAAAAGCCAGTAATGGAGAGCTTTTATATCTTTCTTTTTCTTTTGGTCTAACCCGTTTTGAAAAAGGTTCAAGCTTTAGAGATGTTCTAGAAATAGCAGATTTATTAATGTACGAAAATAAAAAACAAAAAGATTCACAAAGAACAGGATGATTTGTATTATTTAAACCTTTATATGCCAAGGTGAAGCAAAGCGGAAACCCTAGACAAAGGTCATATGTAAATAAAAGGTTCATCTACCAGTAGAAAGTATTATTTATACCTTTATATGCCAAGGTTCAGAAGCAAAGCGGAAACCCTAGACAAAGGTCATATGTAAATAAAAGGTTCACCTACCAGTAGAAAGTATTATTTATACCTTTATATGCCAAGGTTCAAACCGTACTCCAAAGGGATTATTCTTAGGGTAACGTATTGAAATATAACCTAACTTTTGTAAGTCCGCATATTCTTTTGTCTTAGCAAAGCTTGAAGTAAAGTTCTTATAACCAAAGCCTACTTTTCCAACATCAAAATCACTAATACCATGAAATGAATATCCCGGAGGAGCTAAAGAGTGGGCTGCCTTTGAATAGTTTCCATTAAGTTTATTTGCCTTATATAAGAAGAGGTCAAGCTGCTTAACAACAGAACGTACACCTGAGGTTAAGACAATAGATGGTCCAATCTCTTTTTTCAACCGTTCGTATACATCTACAGGTTCGCCCCTATAAAGGTAATGCCCTGTTCGTGGTATTTTAACTGTTTCACTTTTTGTGATTGTATCACTTAGTTTATAGGTGACTTTCTTACCATAAAAACCATATTCAGTCGCCTGTGTATAAAAAATACTTTCTATATAGTCTAATTCTGCTTTATTAAAACGACCTATTTTAGAATGATTTTTTGCAAGAGCTAAAAGGTCATCAAAATTAAGAAGATTGAAGTTGCCATAACCAACAAGCCTTTGTGTCTTTTTCAATTTCATTGACACAGCTTGTAAAAGTTCTTTATCCTGATGTCTTGCGATAATTGGCTTTTTATTGAGTATTTCTTTTGAAAACATTTGGCACTGATTATGTGTTAAAGAAAATTGACTTTGTATATATTGAGAGATTTCTTCATAATTAAAACTCAGACTATCTCTGATATGCTCATCATAATTATTTTCAGGCATAGCAAAAAGGCTTTGAGTTGATGTAAGAACAATTGAAGATGTGCTAATTTTAAAGAAATCTCTTCTATTCACTGTTTAAACCTCTGTTATACGCTATAATTCCACGAATTATATCATATTTTTTACGCCAAGTTATGGCATGCTAATTGCTAACTATAAATTACATATTTTAATAAAAAAAAACGAGATTATTATGAAACTGTTATTATTTTTATTTATTACTTTTAAACTTTTCGCTACAACACAGAATTTATACATTCTAGATGCTAAATCACTTACTCCTCTTTCAGGCGCTATTATAAGTGATCAAAACTGCCGCGTTAAAAGCGATAAGAATGGAATGGCTAAAATATCCACTTCTAGTAAAAACTTATTTATCAAAGCTTATGGGTATAAACAAAAAACTATTTCCAGTACAGACAGTAAAACTGTTTTTCTAGAACCCTTCACCTCTAAGGCCTTATATGTTTCATTTTGGGCAGCAGGGTCAAGCAAGTATATGAACCGTATTTTAAAACTTGCAAGAGACACCGAAATCAACACTGTAATAGTAGATGTCAAAAACGAGTTTGGAAACCTTTCTTATAAAAGTAAGGTAAGGCTGGCTCAAAAAATAGGTGCACATAAACAACGTACTATTTTTAATATTGATAAGTTTGTAAAAAATCTCAAGGACCAAGGTCTGTACGTTGTCGCAAGAATTGTTGTTTTTAAAGATGACCGCTTAGCAAGAACCCATGATCAATACGCCCTAAAAGATGCAAATGCTACTGTATGGAGAAACCGAGAAAAGCTTGCCTGGGTTGACCCTTATGATAGTAGAGTGCATGACTATGTGGCTGATATTGCAGCTGACGCAGCTTCTAGAGGTTTTGATGAGATTAACTTTGATTATGTAAGATTCCCCCTTAAAAAAGGTCTTGTTTATTTAAAGCCTCATAATAAGAGAAATCGTGTTGCGGCCATCTCTAAATTTTTGCAAACTGCTAATAAAAAACTGCGCCCCTATAATGTATATACCTCAGTTGATACTTATGGATATGTTTGCTGGAATAAGGGTGATACAAATATTGGACATACGATTAAAAGCCTTGCAAAGCATACAGATTATATTTCGCCTATGTTGTATCCTTCTGGCTTTGGTGTTGGAATTCTTGGTTTTAGAAACCCAACAGATCATAATTATGAAATTATTAATGAGAGTATTAAAGCAGGATTGAAACGCGCCGATATAGAACCTTCAAGGTTTAAGCCTTGGCTTCAGTCTTTTAAGGATTATGGATTTGATAGAAAATTCTTTCGTTCAAAAGAGGTTTCACAGCAGATAAAGGGGGCTGAGCATGCTTCGTGTAGTGGTTGGCTGTTATGGAATCCTTCCAGCCGATTTAGCTCAAAAGGCCTTCAAGATGTAAGACTTCCCTACCCTATACTTCCTGCATATAAAGAAGTAAAAAACCTTAGTTATTGTTTTAGAAAAGAAACAAAAGACTAGCCTAATCTTGGACTCACATCTTTAATGCTTTTTTCAATCCCTTCATGCCCTGGAAGATACCTCTCAATAATCTCATAAAACTTTTTTGAATGATTTAAATGCACTAGGTGTGAAAGTTCATGAACAATAATATAATCTATCATCTCATAAGACAGTTTCATCATATAAGGGTTTAAGGAGATATTTTTTCTTGAGTTACATGAACCCCAACGTTTTTTTGCTAATCTAAAACCCAGCTTATTATAACTTAGGTTCATTCTCTCACTCCATAGCTGCACGCGAGTAGGAAGATAAGCCTTCGCCTGTTTTTTATAAAAATTATCCGTATGTAGTTTTGCTTTTAGAGGATTTATATAAACCATCTTATCTTGTATGCGCATTTTTTCATTATGATGTTTAACCGTGTAATGGGTATTTAGATAATAAAAAGAAGACTCTATAGGATATATATCCTTAATGTTTTCATGTTGATTTAAGACCCATGATTTATTTTCTTGTATAAAAAGTATAAGGTTTTTTTGAGACACTTTTGAAGAACTGAGGCGAATTTCATATTTGTTTTCTACGCGTATTATCATTTTTCTCATATTTCTACGAAGACTATGTTTAATTTTAAAGTCCACCCCATCTAAACTGATTTTTGTAGGGGGTGTAAATGAAAATAACTTTCTAAGCATAAGAAATAGGGTCTTCTATCCCCGCGACTTTAAAACCATTTAAACGTAAACGGCAAGAATCACAAATTCCACAAGCCTTATCTTCGCTTTGATAACATGACCAAGTAAGCTCCAATGGAACACTTCTTTGTATAGATTCTAAAACAATTTGAGATTTTTTAAGATGTACAAGAGGTCTTCTTATTTCAAGTACCGTTTCATCCTTAGTACCTAGGTTAATACTGTCTTGCATTGACGAAATATAATCTTCCCTGCAATCAGGATACCCACTGCTATCTTCTTCAACCACACCAATCACAAGAAGCTCAGCCCCTTCTTTTTCAGCAATAGCCGTAGCCAAAGATATAAATATACCATTACGAAAAGGAACATAGGTAACAGGAACACCTTCTTCAAGACCTCCAGTAGGAATATCTATACTTTTATCTGTAAGCGCAGAAGCTCCAAGCTGAGAAAAAAAATCAAGGTTAACAATATAAGGGTCTTTTACGTTGAGTTTTTTACAAATTTTATGAAAGGACTCAAGTTCTTTTTTTTGCGTTCTTTGCTCGTAATTAAAATGAAGGGCAATAATCTCATATCCCTCATCCCTCATCATATAAGCAGCTAGGGTAGAATCCATCCCACCACTCATTATACATACTGCTTTTTTTATTAGTGAGTTCATAATATTTTCCTTACAAGAAGTCTTTTAAAGAAGTTTATCTCAACTATCTTTTTTTGTCTTTAATTCTTTAATAATCACATCAGCTATTCGAAAAGAGTTCGCATAAATAGTCCATGTAAAAGGAACCGAACCACCCGTAGGCATAAAACTGCCATCACTTATATACAAGTTATCAAGTTCGTGAGCCTTACAGTTTTTATCCAACACTGAGGTTTTAGGGTCATTTCCAAAACGACATCCCCCTGCTTGTAAGTTAGCAGGAGGCAAGGGTGAGATAAAAGATGAAACATTTCGTGCCCCCATCTGCCTTAAAAGATGTTCAGCCTTAACAGCTATTTTCTCTCCTACTTTAAGATCATGAGGGTGAGCACCAATTCTTACCTTAGCCACAGGCATACCCCACTTGTCTTTGACATTTTCATCTAAGCTTACAAAACAATCATCTGTTGGCAACCAATCACAAAATATCTCAAAATTAAAAACACGCCTTGTGGTGAAATGATTGTGAAGTCTGGTCTTTAGTTTATCTCCCCAGACCAAAGGCCCATCATACATAGCCCGACGTGAACGAGAGATAGCATTAGGATGTTCAAATAAAAAGTCTATGGTTCCACCCTTTAGTCTTTCATTTTCCGTTTTTATCTCATACCAATCTTGTAAGGACCTATTTACAAAGGGGCCTACAACCTTCAAAGATTCTACTTCTTTTTGTTCCAAGTCTTCATAATAAAATTCACCACTCCCACTTCCACCTGATGAAAAGATAAGGTTTTTTCCTACTTGTTTCGAATTGTTAGCGAGGCCAAAGGGAAAGTCCTTGTTGGCTGAGTTTAAAAGAAGTCTGGATGTTTCAATAGCCTGGGCAGCTACAACAAAAATATCCGCAGATACCTGATGTGAGACACCTTCTTTATCCATATACTCAGCGGAAGTAACTTTTTGCTCATCACTGTGAAGTTTTTTAACAAAGCTATTGGCCTTAATCCTTAAATTTCCTGTTTTAAGAGCCTTATTTAAAAGCGCCTCTCTTGAACTTCCTTTAGCCCCCGAAGAACAGCCATAAGAGCCGCAGTAACCTGCATATTCACATCCTTGCCTGTCATCTACCGCGTAAGGAAGAACTGCTCGTGGCGTGGGGATAGAATACAAGTCTTGTTCTGTACAAGCCGCATCAAACCAAGAGGATATGACATGTTCACTTGTAGGGTAATAAGGAAAGTCTGGTGTTGAACGTGGCTCTTGAGAAGGATGGTCTACTACCTTACCCGATATACCAACTATTTTTTCCACCTTTGCGTAATAAGGTTCAAGTTCAGTATAAGATATAGGCCAGTCAACGATGTTAGCACCTTCAATACCGCTATATTCACTTTTTAAACGAAAGTCTTGAGGTTTCATTCTGTGAAAATAACCACTCATAAAGTTTGATGAACCACCCACTATATTTCCATTCCAAAAGTCCCATCCGGACTGGGATGTTGGTGTCCCTATCCATGCCATACCCTCACGTTCTTCAATAACATGTTATTCAAGGTCAAGACGAGGAGTAAAGGTAGAGCGTCTACACACAGCTACTTCATCTTTAAAGAAATCTTCTTTTTGATAAAAGCCACCCTTTTCTAAAATAAGCACCTTGTATCCAGCCAGACAAAGTTCATAAGCAATAGGTCCAGCTCCTGCTCCACTTCCAATAATACATACATCATACTTCATAAATTGTCTCTTTAATTTTTTCAGGTTGAGGAAAACCAGGATTATGCTCTAACCATTTCCAGCCTATCTTTTTTGGATTAGAACCGTAAATAGGAGCAGATAAAAGGGCTTCAAATATATAGGTAAGGCAGGTGTATACAAAACGCTCTGCCCATCTGTCCTGTGTTACGTCTTGAAGTAATTCCTCTTTTTGACTCTCATTAAGGTTTAAAAAGCTTAGATTATATTTTTCAAAAGAACTTTCTTCTAACCAATATGCACCCTTTAAAAAAGAATCTCTGTCTTCTTTCATAATACGTTTATCTTGAAGAACAAAGACAAGATAAGAAGCAATATGGAGTTCTTTTGCACTTGGACCAAGGCTTGATTGAGGGAAAAGATAATGCGAGGCGGCTAAGAGAACCTGTGTTTCATTTGTATAAAGAGCTGTTTTTTTATCTTTATTTTGAAGCCAAAATATACTACCAGCACCAAATATTAAAGAGGTGCCTAAAAAAACTCTACGAGAAAGACTTTCTTTTTTCAATAAATTTCCTTAGACTAATTAAATAGTATTTTATCATAAGCATCATTAGTAAAATCAAACAAAAGGTTTTTCATGAAAACAGGCATTCCAAAAGAAGTAAAAGAAGAAGAATATAGAGTTTCTTTACAACCTGAAAATATTTCCTTACTTGTTTCACAAGGACATACACTTTATGTTCAAGAAGGCGCGAGTGTAGGCAGTGACTTTTCAGACGAAGACTATAAAAATGCGGGAGCTATTATCGTAGCGGAGGTAAAAGAGGTCTTTGAAAGATCAGACATGATTGTAAAGGTAAAAGAATCTCAAGAAAGTGAATATGATCTCTTGCAAGTGAAATGGCGTGGTTGCAAGTGCCAGTGAAAAAAATTCCCGTGGTTTAGGTGCACAACTGACTATCATTCCAAGGCATCCAAAAAAACAGTTCAGAGATTTTATTAAATGCAAAAAACTTAGAAGAAGAGATAAAAACAGCAGATATGATTATAGGTACCGTTCTTGTAAAGGGATCAAGGTAGATGTTTTGAGACCTCTCATCAACAACACATAATGATCCCATATAGGAGGTTGAAGGCATTATCCATTACACAGTTGCAAATATGCCGGGTGCTTATCCAAAGACCGCGAGTATTGTTCTTAGTAATGAGAATATTAAGTATCTAAGTCTTTTGCAGACAAGGATTTGAAAGTATCTACCAAGGAAAATATTGAACTTAGATTAGGAATTAATGTATGTCTTGGAAAACTTACTTATGAGACCGTAACACTGGCTCATCAATTAGAATACACATCTATAAGTGAGCTAATTTAGATATCATAGATACTTATAAGATTATCTATGTTAGAGTGGGTGTAAAGAAACAAAGGATATCTTATGGAAATTGGAAGCGGACCATCTTCTCAAGTTCAATTAGAAGTACTTAAAAAATCAACTGAAGTTCAAGAACAAGCTGTTAATCAATTGCTACAAGATAGTTCTCAACAACTTAAAGAACAACAAGAAACAGTAGAAAAAACACAACAAGCTTCAGGTGCAGCCTTAATAGGTTTAGGAACAAGTATAGATATTAGCGCTTAATACCTGAACTTCTTTCTTCAACACTTTTCTCTTAAGTCTCATTAACTCATACTCTTTTTAGTTCTTAGTGATACAATACCACTTATGATTGATATACAAAATGAAACTGACTTAAACATACCTCACAAGTACCTTGAAAAAATTGCAGATAGTCTTACAAATAAAGACATAGATCTTCTTGTTGTAAATAATGAACAGATGCAAAATATAAATCTTGAACAAAGACAGATTAATGCACCTACTGACGTACTTAGTTTTCCCTTTGAAAATATTCCTATGGCTCCTCTCGGTTCTTTAGTTATCTCCGCGCAATATGTCAAGGACCTTTCTGATAGCTTAGGGCACAGTAGAGATGATGAATTTTGTTTACTATTTATACATGGTTTATTACACCTTTTAGGCTTTGATCATGAAGTAGATAATGGACAGATGAGGGAAAAAGAAGAAGAAATAATTATGGCTTTTAACTTACCCGCAAGTCTTATAGTAAGAACACTTAAATAAAAGACACAGCTAAGATAAGGAATACATCATGGATTTTATAATATTTTTTGTTGCGATGGCGGCTTTAATATACGGAGCTGACTTTATCATTAAAGAGTCAGAACGCATAGCCTTACATTTTAACATTTCACACTTTGTCATTGGCGCAACTTTAGTTGCCTTTGGAACATCACTGCCTGAGATGGCAGCATCTATGATTGCGTCTTATCATGGAAAGAGTGATTTAGCGGTTGCTAACGTTATTGGAAGTGTAAGCTTTAATATTACCTTAGTATTAGGAATTGTTTTCTTTATTGCAAAGAAAATGAATCCCAAGCGAGACTTATTTGCAAAAGACAGCGCATGGATACTAATGCCCGTGATTATCTTTTTACTTATGTCTTATGATGGCGTTATAACAAGAGTAGAAGGCTTTTTATTCTTGTTTATGATGCTTGCGTACATTATCTTTTTATTTTCTTCTGCTAAAGAAGATTTAGAAGTTGATGAAGACCTAGCAAAAGAAAGGTTCAATTGGTTTAAAACCGTAGCCCTTTTATCTGTTGGTTTTATTCTAACTATTGGTGGCGCAAACTTTGTTGTTGAAAGTGGAAGCAGTATCGCTAGAATGTTTGGTATAAGTGAATGGATAATTGGTCTGTTTCTTATCTCTTTAGGAACATCACTGCCTGAGTTAGTTGTTTCACTTGTGGCTATCAAAAAAGGAAATGCAGACCTGAGTATTGGTAATATCATCGGCTCTAATGTTGCTAACTTTTCTATGGTTATAGGTGGGGCTTCACTACTATCTCCTTTAAGCGTAAGCTTAAAAGACAATGCCTTTGATGTTAGTATAATGGTTGCTGCCTCATTAGCCCTACTTCTAATCCTCGCTAATAAGCTTTATAACAAGGCAGGAGCCGTTTTCTTACTTATGATTTTAGCCTTGTTTGTAAACAATGCTATAAGTACTCTTTAGCACACACCTTTTATACACATATACTACCTATAGTTGTGAAAAGGAGATAGTATGATTACCCTTAATAATATAAGTCTGCGTCCAGGCAAGATTATTTGCGTTGGACGCAATTATGTGAAACACATAGAAGAATTAAATAATGAATTTCCCCAAGAAATGGTGCTCTTTCAAAAGTCAGCTTCAAGCATATCAAGACAGCTGATTCATCCTATGAAAAGTTGTAGATTTGAAGCAGAAATTTGTCTACTCATTAAAAACAAAAAAGTTTATGCTATTGGTGCAGGATTGGATTTGACCTTAGATAAGATACAAAACAGGCTAAAAGAAAAAGGCCTTCCTTGGGAAAGAGCTAAGAACTTTAAAAATGCTGCTGTGTTTTCTGACTTTGTATTTTTTGACACCCAAAGTAAACTAAGTATGAAGCTTTACAAAAACGGAAAGCTTCAACAAAATGCTAAAGAAGAAAATATGATTTACAGTATAAATGAAATCTTGTCTCAAAGCGAAGAGGTCTTTGGCCTAGAAGATAATGATATTATCATGACAGGTACCCCTGAAGGAGTTGATAACTTTATTATTGGTGATAATTTTCGTATAGAACTGTATGCAGATAATGAGCTTTTACTAAGGCATTCATGGGTAGCAATAACAAATTAAAAAGAAGAAAAAAATTACTTGTTGAAAAAATAGGAAAACACTTTAAGGACACCACCGTGTACTAGACACATAAGCAGCTACTAAAACAAATCACTTTTTTATGTAACCGTATTCTAGGAGCCAATTGTATATTTTTGAAACCATAGGTCCTGCTGCTTGACCACCATGTCCCCCATGTTCAATAAGTACGGTCACAATATATTGAGGGTCCTTATAGGGCCCATAAGTGGTAAACCAAGCATGAGATCGTTTTAAGTAGGCCAGTTCATGTTCTTTTAAACGTTTAATCGTCTTTTGAGAGATTCCAATAACCTGAGCTGTTCCTGTCTTGCCTGCTATTTTAACCTTAGAACTTAGATAATGCGTCGCCGTTCCCTTTGGATGGTTACATACTTCCCACATGGCTCTTTGAATAAGAGGAAGGCGTTTTTTCTGTTTTTCATTTAATACTTCCTTATACTCAGGCACATAAAACTCATCTCCCTTGTTTTTAATAAAATGAGGTTTTGAAAGTTTTCCTGTTGCCATTAAAGAGGTAAACTGGGCAATTTGCATAGGTGTTGTTAAAAAATCCCCCTGACCAATAGAGGTATTAAGGGTTTCACCTATGTACCAAGGCTTACCGTACTTCTTCATTTTCCATTCACGACTAGGGACGGTACCAAAATATTCATTAGGCAAGTCTACACCTGTTTTCTTTCCAAGGCCAAAATTTTTCAACTGCTTAGACATTTCAGCTATTCCAACACGTAAACTGCCCTTATAAAAGTAAATATCACAAGACTGACGTATCCCCTTTATAAGGTCTGTTTGATGGTGTCCCTTATGCTTCCAACAACGAAACTTTCTATTATTTTTACCAAGGGTC
Source organism: Arcobacter sp. (assembly GCA_002733885.1). GTDB lineage: Bacteria > Campylobacterota > Campylobacteria > Campylobacterales > Sulfurimonadaceae. The sequence goes on from NVXJ01000013.1 coordinate 26,214, forward strand.
ATGGTACCTTGACAATCAAACTTTGTCCAAGGGCTCATTTTTGTAGTACTTACATAAGCCAAGCCTAAACCTGTTTTGATGGTAGAACCAGGAGGATATAAACCATTAACTACCTTATTAGTAAAAGGCTTATCCAAATCATTAATAAGTTCNNTTGMMAACGGGGGACAGAAATTCCTGATACAAAGGTGTTTAAGTCATACTCAGGATAAGAACCTGCTGCTAAAATCTCACCATGTATATCCATCACAACAACTGCACCTGCCTTATCCTTAAACAGCTCTTCTATAAGTTTTTGTAAACGTAGGTCAAGGGCTAGGATTATTTGTTGATGCTCTTTTGGCGCTTTAAAGCTTAGCTCTTGCATCTCTTCATTATACGCACTTACTTTAATCTCGCGCTCCCCTGCTTCGCCTTGTAAAAATTCATTATAATACTTCTCTATACCACTCTTACCCGTTGAACCCGTAAGTTTAGCTATAGGATTACTTTCAACATCTTTTTTATTTGATTTTGCTACGTAACCTATGATATGGGCGGCTAACTTTTTATTTGGATAATAACGTTTAGGTGCAGGTAATAATTTGAGATTTTCATTTAAATTCATTTTTGAATACACAGGAATAGCATCTTCATAAGAAATAAAATCAACCACATCAATAAAATGATGMTKRWAWTSCKWMYMWTTYTTYAGATAATTCTTTTTTAATTTCTTAATATCTAAGGAGCTAATCATTGATACTATAGTTTGTAATTCGGCGTCAAGTGCCCCACTCTTTCGAGATAGATGAGGGGCAACTTGAAGCTTAAATCCTAGTTTATTAATAGCTAAAGGCTGCTTGTTTCTATCCAATATCTCTCCTCGAATAGGAGGAATATATTCAAATTTAATCGTATTTCTATTTGCTAAGGTTTCATAATAATTATTTGATTGTATAGAAATATAATAAATACGAACGAGCAAGGAAACCCAGACCAAAATAAAGACTATTAATATAAATTTAATTCTCATATACTTAAGACCAAAAAGAATTCTAAAAACATATAATAAAAAATATGCCAATCAACGCTAGGCACTTCTACCCATAAAACCTGAGCTAATACATAAGAAAAAAGTACATACCCAAGATAAGCTATGTTTAACAACAAAATCTTCAAACAAATCTGACAAGAAATCATAATACGTAAGCGAGGGAGAATAAAACGGTAGATAAAGGTAAAGTACACCAAGGAGCTAAAAAGTAAAAAGTCTTTTTCAGCCTCAAAAATAAGTAATAAGACGATCACAAGCAAAAGCTTAGGAAGGTCTTCTTTTTCTAAGGCATATACAAAATAAAAGAACAAAACACCAAGCATAGGCGGGAAAAGCAGGTATATACTGCTTAGACTTTGATATAAGCCAAATCCTATAACAAGCAATAAGCCTGTTAGTATTTTTTTATAAGTGAAACTTCGTTGCATAAGGGAAAGTGTTTACATTTAATACAGTCTGCCCAAATTTTATGTTCAGGTAAAGACTCTTTAGGGATTTCAACAAATCCAAGTTTTTCAAAAAAAGCTTGTTTATAGGTAAGTACAAGGACCTCTTTAAGTCCTAGCTTTTCGCCCTCAATTAAGCCCAAAGAAACTAGTTCTTTTCCCACGCCCTTATCTCTAAAATATTCATCCACAATTAAAGAACGAATTTCAGCCAATTTAACCGTGTGTATGTGCAAGGCAGAAAAGCCTATCAGCGTTTCATCATCAAAGGCAAGTGTGTATGAACGTATGTTCGTTGCTATTTCATCAGCAGAACGTTCTAGTATGGTTCCATCATCCACATAAGGTTGAACAAGACTTTGCATCCTTTGTACGTGAGATAGGTTTGCCTTACAATAATGTATCACTAGATCTCTTCTTCACAGTCTTCTAAGCTATCATCCGTAAATAAAATTTCATGAATAACCTGTATAAGTTTATCAATACCACGCTTTTTTGTGTTTGATATCATTAAAAAACCTGGGTATTTATTTCTTAAGGCACCAAGTTCTTTTTGATTTAGCTTGTCCATCTTTGTGAACACATGTAAAAGAACCTGATCGCCTTCTAAGATTTCATTTAAATAAGCATCTACTTCGGCGTCAATGGCTAAGTCTGGATGACGGCAATCGATAAGATGAATAAAGAGTTTAATCTGCTCTCGTTYWKYTAYAAACTGATTTAGACTTCTTTGCCATTGATGTTTAATACTYTTAGAAACCTTWGCATATCCAAAWCCAGGSARGTCRACAAARCGKGCYTCTTGTCTSWCATTTGTTTCTTGATCTCTAAACTCTAGGTTAAAAAAGTTGATAAGTTGAGTCTTTCCTGGTGTTGCAGAAACCTTTGCCATACCCTTATGATTAACTAAGGCGTTTAAAAGGGAGCTTTTCCCTACATTTGAACGAGCGAGAAAAGCCACTTCTAAACGTTCTTCTTCTGGAGCCATTGTAATGTTTGGCGCAGAAGTCATAAACTTAGCATTAATAATATCTATCACTTTTCTTCCTTCTTTTTATCTTCTATATTGAAGATCATAATCACAGGCACTTTTTCTTTACCAAGAGCCTTAGCGTTTCCATCAATTGCATTTAAAATAACTTCTTCGCCAAAAATTTTTCTATTTGTACCAATTTGGTATAAATGAACATTAATATAAAACTGATATTCTTGTTTATTAGGAAAATAAACAACCTTACCTGCGTCACCCTTATAGCTTGCATTATTTTCACTAAGGTCAATATAAAAAGAAACATTCCCCTCAGCAACATATTTTGTAGGGTTCCTCTGCTTGTCCGTATAAACAGTTACCTTAGAAGCATTAAGTTCGTCATTGCCTTTTTTTATTTTCACATTACCGTTAAAAACCGTGAGACCTTTTTTTTCATTTCCATTAAAAGATTCTGCAATAATTTTGACCTGCTCGGCACATAAAGGAAAGACACAAATGCTTATTATGACTGCAATTTTTTTAATATTAAACATCTTGGATTCCTAAATATTTATTTCTCATTTCTTTTTTTCCTGTATATAATAATTTGCATTTACTTTTTTTGCATCAATCTCTCCTGTAAAGGAATTATAATGCAATTCACTTCCATAAATAATATTTTCGTTTTGTGTTAAGATAAAATTATTAGGCACATATAAGAGCTCTTTCTTTGTGTCGTATATAGCATGATCACTCTCAAATGAAAGTCCATCTTCTCTAAAATATCTAACATTATCATTCAAGTAAGCTACGTCTTCCTCAAATCTTCCAAAATCTGCATACAGATGTTCACCTATTTTATTTTTATTTTCAATATAGTGGGCATTTTCCACCTCATAATAGGTCTCAAACTGACGTCCTAGTGTTCCACTAACCACGCTTTTAACACCAAGCTTGTCAATTTCATACAAGATAAAGTCTTCTAGCTCCATTTTCGGCACATTATCTTCTTCGTTTGTTGCATAGGATTGTGGCTCTAAAAATACAAAAAGTGAAATGGAAAATATAAATAAAAATATAAAAAAATGTGTTATTCTCAAATTTTCCTCTTTATGACTTCCAAATCTTTAAGAAGGCATCTTCTAAACCATTATCTTTAATAATAGTTTCAATCATCTCTCTTACCGCGCCTTCACCACCCTTGGCATAAAGTACTACACTGCTTAGTTCACGAATATATTCAGAGCCGTCAGCTGGCGTAAAACTACGTCCCACAGAGCTAAGCATATTATAATCATTTAAATCATCACCAATAGCCGCAACATTTTCAAGCTTTAAGTTCTCATCCTTACAAATGCCCTCAAGAACTTCAAGCTTATTATGTACACCTTGAAATAAATAGTTAATACCAAGTTCTTTAGCTCGGCGCTCAACAATCTTAGAGCGTCTTCCTGTGATAATAGCGGCTTTCTTACCCAAGCGTATCCATGAACTAATAGCCAAGCCATCTTTTACATTAAATGACTTTATTTCATCACCATTTTCACTATAGCTAATTTGACCATTTGTAAGGCAACCATCTACATCAAAAACTAAAAGTTCAATCAAAGCACACCCTTTGTACTTGGAACCCCTGCTCTTTCATTTGGCGTTATTGCGCGACGAAGAGCCACGGCTAAGGATTTAAAGGCAGCTTCTATAATATGGTGTTTGTTTTTCCCACGTTTTATAATAATATGCGCGGTTATACCTGCATTAAAAGTAATGGCTCTGAAAAATTCTTCTGTTAGTTCTACATCAAAATTCCCCACCTTACCTTCTATATCAAGCTCATAAACTAAAAAAGGTCTATTACTTAGATCAAGATCACATTCTACGCAGGCTTCATCCATTACAATCGCAGCCGAACCAAATCGTTCAACCTTAGATACAGGATAAATTGATTTTTTAAGTGCCTGACCAATAGCGATACCTACATCTTCTACACTATGGTGGTCATCTATATGCGTATCACCCTTACAACTTACAGTTAAGTCTATAAGAGAGTGCTTTGCAAAACTTTCAAGCATGTGATCTAAAAAGCCCACACCTGTCTTTATCTTGCTTTCACCTTTTCCATATAGTTCTAAAGTAACTTTGATATCTGTTTCTTTTGTTTTACGTTCAATACTTATCATAAAAAAATTTCCTTATTCTCTGACTATAAATGCACTTGCAAAGTGCTTCGATTTATAGTCTCTAGCTTCTTCTTCACCTTGAAAACCCGTTAAAAAGACTTTAAAAAGTCGTTTGTTTCCATCGTCTATATCTTTAATAATTGTTTTATAGCGACCTGATGCATTATTATAGCGTTCTTGAGTAGAAATTGCACCCTCTATTTTACTAAAAGAGCCTATTTGTAGGGCATATTTTCCAATAATCTTCTCTTTTAAGTCTTTTTGTATAGAAGTTTTGGTTATTCTCGTTTGACCCTTCTTGTTAAAGCCAAGAATTTCTAGCCTAACAGGGGCAGTTCCTGTCTTAACCATGTCGAGTTCAGTAGCTGCTTTTTTGGACATATCAATGATGCGAGTACTCACAAAAGGGCCTCTGTCATTGATACGTACAATCACGCTTCTTCCATTGCTTTTGTTAGTTACTCTAACAACTGTATTCATTGGAAGTGTCTTATGTGCGGCTGTCATTTGCCACATACTATAGGTCTCACCATTAGAAGTTTTTTTACCATGAAAATTTGGTCCATACCAAGAAGCTCTTCCTGTAAAGGTTTCACCCACTCTAACAACTGAAGGGTAATATCTTTTTCCCATTACTGTGTAAGGACGCATGGTTGGATGCCTAAGATTACTAGGCTTACTTGAGTTTGCAACAGGGGCTCTATATGAGGCGCTTGTACGATCTATTGGCCGTCTGCTACAAGCGCTTATCAGTAGTCCTATCAAAACTAAAAGAAATATTTTTTTAGCGAACACTCAGGGTGTCTCCAATTCTAATCATATCAGAGCGAAGTCTATTAATTTTTTTTAAATCTGCAATAGAAAGTTTAAAAAGTTTAGAAATAGAATCAAGGGAGTCTCCACTTTTAACCGTATATTTCATCTTCTTAGGCTTATAGGTTTTACTTACAGGGATAATCAGCTTTTGTTTTAGAGACAATGAGTCTTTTCTTAAATGATTAAAATCTTTAATACGTCCATAAGGGATGCCGTACTTTTTGCCCAAATAAGAAAGGTTATCCCCTGATGTGACGGTATGCACAAGGTACATCGTTTGAAGGGCAGCTGGCTTATACTTTGTTCTAAACTCTGAGAGCTTCACATAAGGGATATAAATAGCATACTCATCTCCATAAGGAGGAACAAAGTCATACTTAAGGTGACGATTGAGCTTTTTTAAGTCATTCACAGGCATTGATATAAGTTTCGCAACATGGTTTAAACTCTCACCTGCAGGCACCTGTACTGTTGATAAAGAATAGGCATTTCCCCTGTTTAGTAAATAGTCACATTCATTCTCTATCATATAAGCCTCGTCATAACCAATAAGAGCTAAGGCAATAATCTTTCTAATATAACGGCGACTTTCTCTTGGTATATATTTTTGCTTGGAATCAAGTAAAACTTCTAGGTCATCCGTACCCGCGCGTCTTATTGCCTTTCTTAATCGCCCTTCTCCACAGTTATAGGCTAAGGCAGCTAAATACCACTTACCAAACTTTTTATGTAGATAGCTTAGATAACGTACGGCTGCTTCAGTTGACTTAACTAAGTCTCGTCTTTCATCTACATAATCATCAATTTTCAAACCATATATTCGACCCGTATACGGCATAAATTGCCACATACCAGAGGCCTTCTTTTTAGAATAAGCACGTGTAGAAAAATTAGACTCTGCCATCGCTAAATACAGGATTTCACTTGGAACATCTGCATCAGAAATAATCTTTTTAACTAAAGGGATAAAAATATAAGCATCATTCATGGTTTTAAAAAAGTATTTGTTTTTATACCTGGCACGTTTTTGCTCTGTGATACGGTTAAGCTGCGCATCACTTAAAAAGGAAGGATTGATATCAAAGCTTCTTAAGAGTTTTAGCTCTTTAGCGTGGTTGGATTTGAAGGTTAATACGGCAAAAGATGGAAATACGAAAATTAATAAAGTTAATAACAAAAATCTCAAAGGCACCCCTGAACAGCAAACAAAGGGTGTAAACTCTGTCTGTACTATAATTTGAATTTATATTCTACCAAAGGGTGTATGTATTTTTAATTAAGACAGATAAAAAGCCATCTACATAGCTTGATATTAATAAATATCAAGCTTGAAAAGCTCATATGCATTTCTCGTTGTAAGTGCTTTAATCTCATCTACATCATCACCAAGAAGTTCGCTAATTTTATCGGCCACGAGGGTAGTATAGAAGGGTTCATTGCGTTTTCCCCTATGAGGATGGGGTGTTAAATAAGGGCCATCTGTTTCAATAAGCAACTTATCTTTTGGGATTTTTGGTAACACTTCTATCAGCTTACGTGCATTTTTAAAAGTCAGTACCCCACCTATACCAAAATAAAAGCCCRAGTTTGCCAAAGGAAGGAGCTCTTCATCTGCGTTAAAGCAGTGAAGTACACCTCCTTGAGATTTTTCTTCTTCAAGAATTACACGTGCATCATGACTAGCATTACGAATATGAACAATAAGCGGCTTACCAAGTTCATTAGCGAGGCGGATATGCGCTCTGAAAACCTCTTTTTGAAGACGGATTTCTTCTTCTTTTTCAATTTCATCTTCAGGAAGTCTAAAATAGTCTAAACCACATTCACCAACCGCAACACATTTATCATCAGATGAGTATTCTCTTATAAGTTTTTCACTGTAGTTATTTATATCATAAGGGTGCATACCTACAGAAAAGTAAATATTATCATGTGTATGGGCTAAATCCTTGGCTCTAGGTAAGTCCTTTGGATCTGCACCAGGAATTATAAACTTTTTTACGCCAGCATCTTGTGCACGTTGTAAGACTTCTTCTAAGTCATCATAATATTGTTCATTATCTAAGTGTATATGGGTATCTATAATCATTTTTCATCTTCTTCATCATTATCTTTTTTCTTTATGCAACAAGAATTTTTACGGTAGCGAATATTACGAATCATTAAGGCCATAAAGCCTAAGGATAACACGGCCATTAAAGCCGTTTGCATATAAAAGCCATTAAGATAAAAATTAACACCTAAGGCCCCTAGTAAAACACTAATAACTAAACACATTTTTCTTCCATAAGGCCACGGGCAAATTTAATAGCGTCTTCAGTAATTTTATCACCACTAATCATTCGTGCAATTTCATTTACTCTTTCTTCATCTTTAAGTACTTTAACCGTACTGAACTTATCTCTTTGAACAAAAAAGTGTTGGTCTGCCTGAGAGGTCAACTGAGGCTGATGAGAAATTACAAAAATTTGATAATCTTTTGCCAAATGCGATAAAACCTTTGCAACGGACATAGACTCTTCCCCACTTAGGTTTGCATCTATCTCATCTAGCATTAAGATGCCACCTTCATTATCTTGCAAGCTTTTAACGGCTAGAAGGGCTAAACGAAGCCTGTTAAATTCCCCTGAAGATACTTTTTCCAAGGCAGTCCCGTTAAGTTCAATTTCCACCCTATCTTGCCCATAAATATTCAATTCTTCTTTAACAAGATTTATACTTGCGGGGCGAAGGTATAATTGTTTAAGAAAATCGTTAAAAGAACTTACAATCTTTTTTAAGGACTTCAATCTAACTTGTGATATTTCTTGTGCCTCAGATATTACTTCTTTTTCTAAGATATTAATCTTTTCATTAAGCTCTGACTTGTGTTCATCTAGATTTTCATATATTTCTAATTCTTTTAGACGCTCATCTCTATAAGTCAAGGCTTCTTCAACACTTCCATATCTGTGCTTAAGCTCTGATATTTGCTCTATTCGTGTAAGGAGTTCTTCTATATTGCACTCTGTAAGCTCAGCTAAACGGTCTTTTGAAGCTTCAAAATGAGCTCTTAATTCATTCATCGCATCATCAAAAAATGAAGATTCAATATCTAAAAGTTCAAGAGAAGATGAAACAGAATTTTCATACCTAAATATCTCTTCTGCCACATTAAGAGATTCTTCAATTTTTTCTTTTTTAGATAGTTCTTTTTTAACCTTCATTAATTCTTCATCTTCTCCTATCTCAGGGGAAATAGCATTAATCTTTGATATCTCAAATTCTGCGAATTCTCTTAGTTCAACTACCTTTTTTTCATCTTCTAAAATCTTTTCTAATTCTTTTTTAATTTTATTAAGATTTTGAAACTTATCTTGATATTTATTAAGTTTTTTTAAATGAGTTTTGTTTGACTCTAAGGCAAAACTATCTATCATTTTTAATAAACTCTCATTTTTAAAATCACTATAGTCTCTTAGACTCAAATGCCGAACAAATGAACTTGACAGCTTTAATAAAACCTTTTTGGAAATGGTTTGATTATTTATAAAATGACGAACCTTGTCTTTTTTAATTTGTTTAAAAACAGTGTACTCATCTTCTTCAATTCCAATTTCTTCTAATTTTATAGGGAAGTTAATAGTGGCTTCACTTAGGCCAGCTTTAGCCTCATCTAATCCCAAGGAAGCTAGGATTGAACTCATTAAAATAGACTTACCACTTCCACTTGGTCCTGTAAAAACAACCAATCCCTTAGTAAATTCCATTTCGGCTTCTTTAAAAGAAAGAAAATCTCGTAGATAAAACCTTTCTATCATAATTATTCGCCCCAGCTAAGTTTTTCTTTTAGAACTTCAAAATAATTAAATTCTTCTCTATGAATCAGCTGAGCAGGTTTTGCAGAAAGACGTATCTTAATAACATCGCCTTCACCAAATTCATACATATCTTGTCCATCAACCACCACTAAGGCTGATGTGTCAGGTGTTTTTATCTCAATAGTAAAATGACCAGGTAAGACAACAGGTCTTTGAGTGAGTGAATGGGGAGAAATTGGGGTAAGTGCAAAGACTTGAGTAAGAGGAAACAAGACAGGTCCCCCTGCTGAAAGGTTATAGGCTGTTGAACCCGTTGGCGTTGAAACAATTACACCATCTCCATAATATGTATTAAAAGGCTTATCGTCAACAAAGGTGTCTAAATGAATCATCTTAGAGATAGAAGAACGGGTCATTACAATATCATTAAAGGCAACAAGCTTTGTTGATCCTTCTTTTGTTGTAATTTCTGCACGTAAAACGGCGCGATTATCTATTCTGTAGTTACCCGAAACTAATTTGCCAATAAAGTCATCCAGTTCAGCCATATCAATATCCGCTAAAAACCCTAATTTTCCTGCATGAATACCAAAAACAGGTATATCGAATTCATGTGAACGCCTTACTGCAGAGATCAAGGTTCCATCTCCACCTAAGGTCACTAAGACATCTGCACTTTCGCATAATATATCAAATTCCTGTCCGAGTAAGCCTATCATTTGGGCACTGTTATTATCTAAAACAACTTCAATATCATATTTTTCAAAGCTTTTTTTGACAAATAAAAACTGATCTTTCATTTCAGGTGATGAAGGGCGTAAAACAAGGCCAATCTTTTTTATTTGTTTAGGCTTTTCAATAATGCATTCTGTCATATTTTCTCAATTATAGTGGAGTATTTAATATGTATATTATAGCGGAAGAAAGGAAGAACAGCAAAATATGTCTGTGTGACATATTTCTTAAAGGTGGAGGTTCGTTTAGAAGTCGTTATTAGCAGCATATTCAGGTGTGCAAAAGACACCACAATGACACTTGCCAATTTCTGGAATTTCTTTTTCAATGGCTTGAGGACAAGGACATACACGGTCATCAACGCTTTTGTACTTTCCATTGTCTGTTTCTTCAACCATAAAGCATGGGCAAAATCGCTTGCCATAAAGCATTTTATGACGGGCTAAGCCCATTATTACGCCTTCATTAACATCATCATTTGGGTTATATACATATCCGAATTGTTTGTTAATCTTATCTGTAAATTTTTTAGTTTTTTCCATTTCAGCCAGAAATTCTGGTGAACTCATATCTATTTGTTGCATCATAATTTAATTCTTTCGTGAGTGCTTTGAATTCAGAAGTATATTGAGTCATAACTTAAATAACACCCAAAAGTTTAAAACCTTATTTAACATAAAGCAATTTTAAGAACTCTATATATACTTAGGCTACCAATCTTAAGCCTATTATGATAAAATCACAAAAATTTTTAAAGTAGATATCTGTTTGCCTTTGCACTAAGAGCTATCTACCCCTACTAGGATGTTCATGCGAACACATTATTGTACTGATTTAAACGAGAGCCATATTGGCCAAGAAGTTACCGTTGCTGGTTGGGCTAATAGCCACAGAGATCACGGTGGAATTATTTTTATTGACCTTAGAGATAAAACAGGTTTAATCCAACTTACCTGTGACCCTGCTGATTCTAAGCAAGCTCATGAGGCAGCGGACTCTGTGAGAGATGAGTTTGTTCTTATTGTCAAGGGTACTGTTCGTGCTCGCGGGGAAGGTCTTACTAACCCTCGTTTAAAAACAGGTAGTATTGAAATTATAGTTGATGAACTTTTAATTGAAAACCGTTCAGAGCCTACACCTTTTGTTATTGGTGATGATAAGGTTGGTGAGGAAATTAAGCTAAAGTATAGATACTTAGAGCTTCGTAATACTAAAACATATGAAACCTTTAGACTACGTTCAAAGGCGGCTATTGCAGCGCGTAATTCTTTAGATGAATTAGGGTTTTTAGAAGTTGAAACACCTATTCTTACTAAGTCTACTCCTGAAGGTGCAAGAGATTATCTTGTTCCTTCTCGTGTTCATGATGGTGAATTTTACGCACTTCCACAGTCTCCACAGCTTTTCAAACAACTACTTATGGTAGCTGGTTTTGACAAGTACTTCCAAATTGCTAGATGTTTTAGAGATGAAGATTTAAGAGCAGATCGTCAACCTGAATTTACTCAGATAGATGTTGAGATGAGTTTTTGTTCTCAAGATGATGTAATTCTTACAGCTGAGAAGCTTTTAAAAGATATGTTTAGCGCTTGTGGAAGAGAAGTTGAAACGCCTTTTCCTCGTATGAAATATGCTCACGCTATGGAAACCTATGGTTCAGACAAGCCTGACCTTCGTTATGGTTTAGAGATGGTTGATGTTATTGATATCTTTGCAAAATGTGATAATGAAATTTTTACTAAGATTGCTTCTAATCCTAAAACTAACCGTATTAAAGCCCTTAAAGTTCCTCAAGGGGACACAATATTTTCTAAACGTGAGATGAAATCTTTTGAAGATTATGTGCGTAAGTTTGGAGCTGCTGGTCTTGGTTACTTCCAAATGAAAGAAGATGGTCTTAAAGGCCCTCTTACAAAGTTCTTCGCTCAAAGCGAAATCGATGCGCTTGTTGAGCGTTGTGAGCTTGTTGTAGGAGATGTTATCTTCTTTGGTGCCGGTGAGAAGAAAGTGGTTCTTGATTATATGGGACGCTTCCGTATTTTCTTAGCAGAACACGATAAAATGGACATTATTGACCCTAATGAGTTTGCCTTTACTTGGGTTGTTGACTTTCCAATGTTTGAGATTGAAGATGGTCGTGTTAAAGCACTTCACCACCCTTTTACAATGCCAGCTGACATGGATAAAGAACATCTTGAAGACATTGACTCTATCGCTTATGACATCGTACTTAATGGTACAGAACTTGGTGGTGGGTCTATCCGTATTCATAAAGAAGAGATGCAAGCTAAGGTCTTTGAAATGATGGGAATTGAAGAAGAAGAAGCACGATCTAAATTTGGCTTCTTACTTGACGCACTTAAGTTCGGCGCGCCTCCACATGGTGGTTTTGCTATTGGCTTTGACCGTCTTATGATGTTAATTACAGGACAAAAGTCTATTCGTGATGTTATCGCCTTTCCTAAGACACAAAAAGCTTCTTGTTTATTAACGCAAGCACCTTCAGCTGTTGATAATACGCAATTACGTGACTTACATATCCGCCTTAGAGAAACTCCTAAGAAAGATGCATAGTTGAAGAAACTCATTCTTATCATTGGTGCACCGGGTTCAGGGAAGACTACTGACGCGGAGCTTATAGCTGAGCAAAACTCTGATAGTATTAATCATTATTCAACAGGAGACCTACTTCGCGATGAAGTGGCTTCAGGATCTGAAAGAGGAAAAATAATTAATGGTTTTATCTCTAAGGGAAATATTGTTCCTATAGAAATAGCCATTGAAACTATTATTTCTGCTATAAAATACAGTAACGCAGATAATATTATTATAGATGGTTATCCAAGATCGAATGAGCAAATGAACGCCCTTGATGAATACCTTCAAAAAGAAGATAACATTGAGCTTGTATCGGTTATTGAAGTAGAAGTGAGCGAAGAAACCGCTAGAGATAGAGTTTTAGGTCGTGCTCGCGGCGCTGATGATAATAATGAAGTGTTTAATAACAGAATGAAGGTTTATTTAGACCCTTTAAAAGACATTCAAGATTTTTATACCAAGCAAAACCTACTTAAAAAGATTTCAGGAGAAGCTTCTATAGAAGAAGTGGTTTCTATTATGCAAGACTTTATTAAAACAAAGGTTTAGGGTTCTCTGACCTAAGCTAGTTATAAATACTTTCCATTAATTTTTCTATATTATCGTTTTTAAATTTACCCGAATAGACTTCTGAAATCTCTATCCCTATATTATGTGTATTTAAAAAATCTATTTTATCAAAGTCATCCAAGTCAAGTTTTGACTTCAAACAATTCAATAAAATGAATCTATCTCCATGCACTCTAAATAAAATACTACTTTTATACTTATCATTAAGATATCTTGAAACTTCTGCTAAAAGTTCATCCCCATTGTCCCATCCATATCTTTTATTGTAGTTCCCTAAGCCGTGAAGGTTTACAGCATACATATCACATCTCTTTTCTTGTACCTTATACTCTCTTAAAATATTTTCAAGATAAGTTTGGTTAAAAGCACCCGTAATTTGATCTTTATAAAAATATGCAAAACGCTCTTTTTCTAGTTCACTTTGAGGCATTTGACTTATTTCATCATCTATTTCTATATTTTCTAATGCTTTAACAACCACTGCAACTACCTCTGGATGAAACTGTATACCACTAAGAGATTTTAGTTCATCAAGGGCTTCACTTATACTCTTTTTTTTCTTATAAATGCGGTTTGTTGTCATTGCGTCAAAGGCATCGGCTACAATCATAATACGCGCTAGTTTCGGTATTTCATCGCCCTTAATCCCATGAGGATATCCACTTCCATCAAAGCGTTCATGATGATGGGAAATTACATCTACTATGCCCTTATACATTGGAATATTCTTCAGCACATCTACTCCTACGTCTACATGCTGCTTAATAAGCTGATATTCTTGATCCGTAAACTTTCCAGGCTTAAGTAATACCGTATCAGGTATACCTATCTTACCTATATCATGTAATATTCCTGCCTCATATATTAATTCACAGTTACTTTTATCATAACCCATTTTTTCAGCGATAATCTTACAATAGTTAGCAACGCGAATAGAATGTCCCGCTGTATATGAATCTCTTTTTTCTATAAGTTCTATTAAAGAAACCATCACTCTTTTTTGGTTTTTAATTTTTTCTAATTCAAGAGTATGTTCTCTTTTTGTTTTTTCTTCTACGAGTCTTTCTAAAGAACTGTTGTATGCTTCTAGGGTCATCACCATTTCAATCTTTGTCATGATCTTTAATAGTTCTGTATTAAGCTGTGTAAATTCCACAGGCTTTAAGATAAAGCCATCCACTCCAATACGTATAGCGTCTAAAAAGTATTCTGGTTCTGAGTAGGCCGATATAATCATTATTTCTTGACTTTGAGAAATGTTTTTTATATCTTTAGACATAACCATACCGTCTTTTTTAGGCATTGATATATCTGTGATTACTAGGTCAAAGTCATCTTCTGTATATTTTTGTAGTCCTTCTTCACCATCAGCAGCTAAGACTACCTTTTCAAATAACTTTTCTAAGTATTTGCCTAAGGTAAAACGTAAATCTTTTTCATCTTCAACATACAAAACGCTTCTATTAGTACACAGCTCTTTTAAACGAAAGATATCATTCATTTTCGGATTCTTTGTCTAGTTCTATTATAAAACACGTTCCTTTGGTATCTGACTCTACCCTCAGTAAACCTAAAAGGTGTTTTTCTATGATTATCTTTGACATATATAAACCTAGTCCTGTTCCCGTTTTTTCATCTTTTGTTGTAAAGTATGGATCAAAGATATGAGGTAGATGTTTGGCATCTATACCTCCCGCATTATCACATATTTTTGTTATTACTTTATCATCTTTTTCGTAAATATATACTTCTATATAAGGATTACAAATCTTATTTTCAACCAAGGCCTCTTTTGCATTTTTAATAATATTAATAAAAACTTGAATAAGCTCTCTTTCATAAGTTTTTATGCCTAGTTCTCTATTGATATTTAATTTCACCTCAATCTCATGGGATTTTAGGCTATCCCTTATAATAGAAAGTGTTTCCTTTATTACGAAACTTAGTCTTATTGAAACTTTTTCTTTATCGGGTTTAAAAAAGTTTCTAAAGTCATCAATCGTTTTTGAAAGGTATTGGGTTTGATTAACAATCATATTTGCCATCTCTTGTATTTCTTTAGGTGAAATACTTTCAAGGGCAATATCTGCGAGCATATTATTTGCAGACATTGCTATCGTAGTAATGGGCTGACGCCATTGATGCGCAATCATACCAATCATTTCTCCCATTGCAGCATGGCGTGACTGCGCAATCATTATCTCTTCTTGTTTATGTAAGTCATCAAGAACTTCTTTTTCTTTTGAAATATCATTTACAATGGCCAAGTAAACATCCTGTGAAAGATACCTTGATTTTTGAAGATTTATTTGAACAGGATAGACACTTCCATCTTTTCTTTCATGTGCAGTTTCAAACTTTAGTAGCCCATGTTCTTTATTACCCACGGCTAGTAATTTACGCTGAAAAGACTCTTTATTAAATTCAAGTTTAATATCTACAGGTCCTATTTTTTTAATTTCTTCTAAGGTGTATCCTAAGTTGTTTAGACCTGCCTTGTTAACAAATATAAATTTCAAAGTCTTCTCATCAAAAATATAAACTTCATTCAAGGTGTTTTCAATAATATTTCCTAACTCTAACTGGACCGCGTCCTTCTTTTTCATGTCCAATGTAGCAAGGATTTGAGAGCTTATATCTTGGACTGTACCCATAGTTTGTACTAACTCACCTTTTTCATTATATTCGTGATTTCCTCTTTCTAATACATAAAGTATTGTTCCATCTTCATGTATTACCCTGTGCTTATGTTCATACCTTGTTTTTCTTTTTACAGAAGTATAATAAGTATCAAGAGTTTCTCTTAAGTCCTCGGGATGAACACAGCTTTTAAAAAGTTTTAATGAGGATTTCATCTTTGACTTCGTGCATCCAAAGAGATGATACACTTCATCACTCCAAGTAAGTGTGTTATTTTTTTCGTGAAGTGTCCAGTATCCCATCTTTGATATAACAAGAGCTTCTTGTAAAAGTGACTTACTCTTGAGAAGTTCTTTTTCTAAGTCTTTTTGCAGAGATATATTGGTATGAAACCCCGTCATACGAATGGGCTTTATATTTTCATCAAAAATTGTTTGTCCACGAGTAAGAATCCATATCCAATGACCATCTTTATGACGTAATCTTATTTCAAACGAATACACAAATTTTTGGTCATTCTTGCTTTTTTCAATGTTATCCAAAGTCATTTGTAAATCATCAGGGTGCACGTGGTTTATCCACATATCAAAAGTGCTTTCAAGTTCATCATCTTCATACCCAAGCATTTTCTTCCAAGGCGGCGCAAAATAAATCGTGTCATCAAGAAGGTTCCAATCCCATAAACCATCCGTAGTTCCATTTACTGCATATTCATATTGTTCTCTTTGTGAATTGATTTCATTTTTTAATATTTCTTCTCTATCAACATAGTTTTTTATTTTTTTAATTACAAATATAGAAATTAACAAAAATAATATTATTGTCAAAATGGCAGTAAATATATCTTTCATATAAGCTGCCTTAAATTCTTCATTTACCTCTTCATCAAATTGATCTGCTTTATTTCTAGCATACTTATAAAGTTTAAGGAGTAGTTCTTCTAATTCTTGTGCCTGCACAATTTCTTCACTAATAGATTTCAGTGTCATTCCCGTATGTACTTTAACTGTAAGCAAGTCTAACTTATCAATAATATGTTTTTTCCATACAGTAAAACTTTTATCAGTTTTTTGAGCTAAAGCCCTTCCCTCAGCTCCTAAAATACGGCTCCTTATAAGAGTAAATTCTCTTTTCATTTTCTGAATATGAGAATTGATTTGTTTTTTAATTTGTTTTTCTTTTGCAAAATGCAAGGGGAGGTCATCTATATTATTTTTGCTATGGGCTAGAACTAAAACAAGTAAACTTTTTTGAATATCAGATAATTCTAATTTAGCTTTTAAACTAGCATTAGATACAACAAGGGGATGATTATAAATAGTTTGGGGTAGTTTTTTCAACTCTTGAACATGGCGTGTATGTAAAAAATTTGAAACAATAACAAGAATAATGAGTAAGGCAAAACTATATAGAAGTGTTCGTAAAGGAGAAGTGTTCTCAATAAAAACATAAGCTTTATTTAACATTACATTTTCCCTTCTAAAAAATCAGAACCATACTTAAACTTATTAAACCATTTTAAAAACAAAGAAACCATCTCATTTTCAAAAACAGCCCCATGTTGAGGGGCTATCATTTTTATATCACGTTCTTTAACTCGGGTCACCCATGCCTTACAAAAAGAATTTCCAGCCATAAAGCGTTGATGAAAACCTTGTAAGTATTTTGAGTAGTCCTCAAAATTCCACAAAGGTTTATTTGCTTCTTGTATAGGTAAGACAGCGGCGCCAATGTCTGCTGAAAAAAGGATTTTCATTTCCTCATCATAAATAGAAAACTGCTCGGGACTATGCAAAAAATACGCTGGTATAAATTCTAAAGTAGACGAAAAAAAGTTGAATTTCATCCCTTTGTCAAGAACCCTAATCACATGACTTTCATCCATCACCCCATAATGTTCCATAAATCGACTCCATATACGTGGAAAGGTTCCTTTTGCAGATGAAAAGCTTACCCATTCTGCTAAAGAAACCGAAACATCAGGATCTTGATGCAAAAAATAAATATATTTTAACTTAGCTGAGTCTCTATGGCATTCAACGGATTCAAGCACATCATCAAAGGCAGCTGAACATCCAGGATCCATTAAGAGACCTTCCATTGATTTACAGATAATTTTTTTTGTTCATGTACTTCATCATCAATACTAAACATAATACATTTATAAGCATCTTTTTCATATAAAATTTTATCTTCTTGCATCTTTTCTTCCTTAGTAGTGAGGCTTATATACGGTATCATCTGTATTGTACTGCATTTTTTTGAATTCTCTTATAAGTGCCATTTATCCTTTAGAAATATAACTTATAAGAGGTTTATTATGACTGTCTTCTTCATTAAAAATCACCTCAAATTCAAAACCATATCCAAATCAATTTCGTCACCTTTTATCATACATTTCAGTAGATATCTACTACGTACGCAAAACGCTTTAGCACTAATATCTCGAACCCTTACACCATCACCAAACTTTCGACCCTCTTTAAAAAGAGACACCCTTTGCTTTTCTTCAGGTTCAACGCGTATATATTCTCTTTGTGTAGCGTTATGAGTAGATAAAGAGTCCTGCCTTAGAGAGGTCATTTGTTCTTCAAAATTAATTTTTCGACACAATCATATAAAAGGTTATTTGGAAAAAGTTCAGCTCTTAAAATAACTGACCCTTCATATTGCGTTGCTATAAGTTGTAAGAAGCCACAGGACAAACTTGTACATTCTTTATTTGTATCAAGAATAAGCCTTCAAGGGTAATACTAAGGCCCTTATAAATTATGTACATCTATCTTAATATGCTTTCTAACAGCAACGTCAAGTAATTTATAGAGCTTATTGTTTTCTTTATATATTTTATCTTCACCATCTTCTTTTTTATCAAAAAGTTTTAAAAGTTCTAGCTCCCTTATATGATCCATTGATAAAATATAATAATCTTTTTTTCCGGAACACCTTGCATTTTAAATATTAGGTGATGTGCCTTTCCCTTGCTATCACGAAGCTTTACATGAAAAAGTTTTCCTAAATTTTCTGTGGCCTTATCAAACCAAGTACTTTCATCTGTATTAAATAAAAAGTTAGGATGTTCTTGGAAACTGTTTACCTATGCTGATATATTTATCTTGAAACGAGTTTAAACTGTCTACAGAAAAAAAGTTCAAAAAGGTATTATGCAACTGAGAATTCAAGATATTCTCATTTTTTTCATCAACAAGGGAATGCAAAACAGTAAAAATAGACTCAGAAAGCTCATTAAGTTCAATTGCTTAATCGAAAAATTATTAATACCTAAACTAATTGATCTGTCATCATCAGCAGAGGTAATAATTATTTTGGCGTGAGGGTTGATATCTTCAATCTTAGATATCATTTCAAGTCCATAAAGACCTGGCATTTGGACATCTCTTATAACAAGGTCAGAATCTTTATTTTGAAACTTTTTCAAGCCTTCCAGCCCATCTTTAGCAGAAACAACCTCTTTAAAAAATTTCCTAAAAACTGTACTGAACTTTTAAGCATAGCTTCATTGCCTTCAACATATAACAAAGAAAAATTTTTAGCTAATAGTTTTAACTCCAATAAGGCAGCTTTATCATTCATTTACATCAAACCTTAATACTTTTTATTTCTAATATATACAAAAAAATACACCTACTATATAGTAAATTAATTATAAGTTTATATATGACTTTTAACTGTACTTAGATCTTTATTCTGATATTTAAGTTCTAAAAGCTACAATTAGATATATTTAAATGAAAGAAAAACATGACCATAGAAATTTATAAATCAGCCTTATGCCCTCGTTGTGCTTATGCCCTGCACTCTCTTAAAAAACTTCAGACTGAGCTTGATGATATTGAAATTATCACTTATGATATAGCAACCAACTTTAGTGCCTTTAAACAAGCGGGTATAAAAATGCTACCGACCATCAAGATAAATAACGCTAAAAAGTCTTGGATAATTCCAAAGGCCAGTGATATAAGAGAATTTGTTTTAGAAAATAGATAAGTCATATAAAATCAAACACCTAAGAGTATCAACAAGCACTTTATCTAGGTATTTAGTAAAACAAGCGTGCAAAGACACTGCCTTAGATCTTTAATTCAAACTTACCCCTTGAATAGTTAGGAACAAGTGCTTGAATAATATTTGAATAAGATATACCAATATCATTAGCTCTTTGTTTTACAAAGTCTAAATCAGACACTTTCAAATTGATGCTTATTTACTTTTTTTGCTTCATCATAAGATACTTTTCAAGAGAGTTAACTCAAATACATTAAGTATCTCTAATTCTTCTTTATCATATTTCATCATCTAATTAAAAATATAAGATATTATACAGCTTTTACTAAAGTTTAAAATTATGGTATAATTCGCTTCTAATAAATATTAGAGAAAGAGGGTGAATGCAATGCCTGGTGTAATCTTAAAATCTGATGATCACTTCGACGCTGCTTACCGTCGCTTTAAGAAGCAAACAGATAGAAATCTGATTGTTACTGAAGCACGTGCTAGACGTTTCCACGAAACGGATACTGACAAGCGTAAGAAAGAGAAGATTAGTACTCGTAAGAAAATTCTTAAACGTCTTTTCATGATGAGACGCTACGAATCTCGTCTGTAATCTCAAAGAGATTATGGTTTTCTCCAAGACTTACTTCAAAGAGGTAAGTTCTTGGAGGTTTTAACTCCTATATTCCCACTACTTTAACTTTTCAACAATCCATTTTTTAATTTCTTTAAACTCAGTCGCATCTACTGTATGTGTCTTATGATACGCTCTAAAATCAATTTCAAAGTCACCGTCAAGTAAGACTTCTACTTGTGCCCTGCTTTCATTAAAAGGCAAGACATCATCTTCATATCCATGAGTACACAGCCAAGAGGCCGTTTTAAGGTCTTGATTCATCTCAACTAAAAGCTTAGGTGCATCATATATATAACCACTTACTGCTATATAACCTGCAAGTCTTTGCTTATATCTAGCCCCAAATTCAAAGGTTAAGAGTGAGCCTTGAGAAAAGCCAAAAAGGATAGTCTTTGAAGGCTCATACTTACCTTCAAACAAGGTGTCTAAAATCTCAGTTAGCACTTTTTGAGAATATTCAATACCCGCGAGTTGCTTAGGGGGAAGGTCATACCAAGAAAATCCTGTAAAATATTCAAAGGGGGCATTGAGAAGAAGATAATTCATATCATCTAAGCCTAGTTCTTGGGGGAAGAACCTGAAGCCTTCAGCCGAGTCTCCTCTGCCGTGTAGGATTATCATAAGCTTATTAGAAGGCTTTTTACTCTCAAAAAACAAATGGTCTAAGGGGAGTTGCATTTAGTCTTCTTCTAGGGCTTGAATGTCTTTTAAGATTTCTTTACACTCAGCTAGATTTTCAGCACATTCTTCTTCATCCATCTCGCCAGTTTCAGCTTCAAAGGCCATCTCTTTAAACTCTTTTTTCATAGCCTGAGCTTCTTTAAATTCTGCTTTATCATCATCTGTTGCTTCTTTATTGTCCGCAATCGTTTCACACATATCATCAATGATATTTTCTATTTCAGGAATGATTTCATCATTTAAAATTTTTATTAGTTCTTCTGCTTTGCTCATAAGGCATCCTTGTAATTATATTTGTAATTATACTGTATTTCACTGATATCGCTTCGCTCTTTATTTTTATGCAAAGCCTATGCTGGTTTATTTCGTCAACAAGAGCTTCGGTTTCATTTATAAACCTGGAATACGAGGAATTTTTCCTAGTTTTGAGAGTTTACAATATTTTCCCCATCCACGCTTTAACCAATGACCAAAGATAGGCATAGGAATAAGAAAAGACTTCTTATCGTCTCTAAAAGCAAACCCTGCTCCATTTCCACTGTCCATAATGCAGATAATGTTTATATGTTGTGCGTATCCCCTACGCTTACTTAAGCCCTTATCCTTAGAAAGGATATTAAAGGCCGTATTTTTAGCCATAACTTCGGCTAAATGACCTTGTTTAGCTCTCCACTCAGGCCCTTCAAGCGCGGCGGCATCACCAACTGCGTAAACATTGTCTAAGCCGTCAACCTCACAATAGTCATTAATCTTCACAAAACCTGCCTCATTTAAAGGAAGGTCTGAGTCTTTAATAACCTCATGCCCATCTCCCGCAGGAATAAACATAATAAAGTCTGATTCAAGGGTACTATCATCTTCAAATATGATGGTATCTTTTTCAAAACCTTTAATCTTCTTCCCGAAGTGTCTTGTTATTTGAGAGCGTTCAAACATTTTAAGTAGCATATTATAAGACTTCTCCCCTAAACGTGCACCTGGCTTAGGCATAGGAGTAAATATATGAAGATCAAACTTATCTCGAATACCTTTTTTTCTAAGCATAGTGTCTACATTAAACAAAAGCTCAAAACCAGGTCCACCACGAACGGCTGAAGAGTCTTTGGGATTACCACCAAAACCAAAGGCCATAGAACCTGAGCCTTTAGCTATTAAAGTATCGAGCCTGTCTTTTATTTCTAAAGACATCTTGGGTGCTCCACAAATTGAAAGTGTGTGTTCAATCCCTTTTGGCTTTAATTTACTAGTACCTATGGCTATAACCAACTTGTCATACTCTTCTAAAGTACGACCGCTTGCTAAGGTGACACGTCTTTCTTTAGCTTCTATCTTAGACACCCCATCAACAACTAAGCTAAAGCCATGAACTTTTTGAAGGTCTTGTAAGTCGATACACACATCTTCAAAGCTAGCCTTCCCTGTAGGTACCCATATAGAGGTTGGATAAATATAGAAGTAGTCCCTATCACTTACAAGGGTCACCTCATATTTTTCTTTACGCAGATGTATTGCAGTATCAAGGCCTGCAAATCCTCCCCCAAGGATAAGTGCTTTTTTCATTATCTTGTCCTGTTTAATCGTATTYTATTAATATAATTAATAAATATCATTTATTTAACTTATAATACTTAAATTAAGTTCTAAGGTCAAGTTTTTAATTCAATACACATGTTTAAAAACTTTTCACCGTAACGCTCAAACTTCACTTCGCCTACACCATTAATATTTAGCATCTGCTCTTTATCTTGAGGTAAATGGTTTGCCATCTCTTTTAGAGTTTTATCGCCAAAAACAATATAAGCTGGCTTCCCTTCTTTTTTAGCAATCTCAGCGCGCAATGCACGTAGGCTTTCAAAATCCTCAGTATTTAAGTCTAAGTCTTGAGTATGTGACTTATACTCTTTCTTGGCCTTTACATTAAGTCGTTCGGTCTTAATTTCAATACTTAATTCTTTTTTGAGTATTTGCATACCGATAGTATCTATCATTAGGGCCCTAAACTCACCTCTTTTAAGTGCACCCAGTTCCATAAGTCTTTCCATGATACGTTCCCAATAAGCCTTAGACTTATCTTTTCCTATCCCATATACAGAAAGACTGTCATGCCCATTATCAAGGATTTTTTCTACAGTACTACCACGCAATACATCAATCACATAAGACTGCCCAAACCTTTGTCCCGTTCTATACACAGATGATAAAAGTTTTTGTGAGTGTATGCTTATGTCTGTTTTTTCAACCTCTTGCGCCGTACAGTTATCACACTTGGTTTCACAGTCTTCAAGTTCATCTTCAAAATAAGAAGCAATATACTGATGCCTACACGCTTCTGCACTTGCGTAACGACTTATAAGTTCTAACTTATTAAAGGCATTTTGTTTGTAAGGTGATTCTTCAAGTTGCTCTATAAATTCTCTTTGCATCATCATGTCAGAACCACTAGAAAGAAGAAGCACCTCCGAGTCCAAGCCGTCACGCCCTGCTCTACCTATCTCTTGATAATAATTTTCTATGGTCTTAGGCAAGGACATATGAACAACAAAACGAATATTACTCTTGTCTATCCCCATACCAAAGGCAATGGTAGCAACCACGACTTGTATCTCATCATGCACAAACTTTCTAAAGGTTTCTTGTTTGACATGATTAGGTAGACCTGCATGGAAAGGAAGGGCTTTAACCCCTTGTTTTTGTAAAAATTCAGCTAAAGATTCCGTTTGTTTTCTTGAAAAGGCATAAATAATTCCACTATCATCTTTAAAGTTTTTCAAAAATTCTAAAAGCTGTGACTTACCATCTTTAATACGAGGTTCCACACTAATATGTAGGTTTTCTCTAAAGATTTTTCCTCTTATCTCTTTGGGAGAATTTAAGAGAAGTGCCTGTGAAATATCGGTTTGAACCTTTGGGGTAGCAGTCGCTGTAAAAGCAGCTATACCAATGCTAGGAAAGTTCTCCCGTAGAAGATGAAGCTTTCTATAATCTTCTCTAAACTCATGTCCCCACTCTGACACACAGTGGGCTTCATCTATAACAAAAAAGTTAATAGGAACCTGTTTTAAAAGGTCTAAGAAAGAAGGAGCTGAAAACCGTTCAGGTGCAATGTATAAAAGCTTAAGTTCTCCCGAGAGTAAGTCATAACGAATCAGATCAAGTTCTTCACGGGTTTGCATAGAAGACATCATCTCTGCCTTAATACCATTTGCCTTAAGGGCCATTACTTGGTCATGCATAAGTGCAAGTAAGGGAGAAACTACTACGGTAACACCTGGCATCATAAGTGAAGGTAGTTGATAACACAAGGACTTACCACCACCCGTTGGTAAAATCATTAATACATCTTCTTGGTGCAAGATAGAGTCTACGGCTTCTTCTTGAAAAGAGCGAAATTTATCATGTCCAAAAACTGTTTTTAATATCTCATATTTTTGTATCAAAGTGG
Organism: Arcobacter sp.; assembly: GCA_002733885.1. Classification (GTDB taxonomy): domain Bacteria; phylum Campylobacterota; class Campylobacteria; order Campylobacterales; family Sulfurimonadaceae. Next base: position 50,773 of record NVXJ01000013.1, read on the forward strand.
CTGTTTTCCATTCATATTTTTTAATATTACTAGCTTGTATCTTTCTACTGTAATGATATCAGGTTTATGCTAGAATACAAGATAATAACAAGGAACTTTATGCACAAAATAATAAGTTTTACGAGTGCTATCATTCTTATTCTTTCTTTTACATCTTGTTCTCATAAAAGCGCCTTTATGAAACAAGATAAGCTTCAAGCCCAAGGTAAATATATAAAGGCTACAGCTAATGCAAAAGAACAAATAGATTATGAAGATAAAACAGCTAGGGATAACCTTTTGTGGTATCTATACCTAGGACAATCTCAATTCTTTGAAAATAACGAAAGTGCTAGTATTGCAAGCTTTAATGAGGCGGAAAACCTTATGAAGACCTATAGAGAACAAATTATTGCCAAGAATATTTCTATAGATATTGGTTCTATCTTAAGTAATGACAACACCCGTCCTTATATAGGAAACACCTATGATGGTATTATGCTAAATACCTATAAGGCACTTTCTTATTTACATAAAAAAGACTATTCAGGCGCGAGAGTTGAGTTTAACCGCGCAGTTGATAGGCAAAGACGGGCAAAAGAGTTTTTCTCACAGTCTATAGCTAAGGAAAAAGAAGACCTAGCAAAGAACGATAAGGATAAGGTCGATACAAGTAAAACTAATGATGAGACTATACATAAACAGTTGAACAAAACCATTAACACCTACTATCCTGAACTTAATAGCTATAAGGTCTATCCTGATTTTATTAATCCTATGACAAACTACCTTGCAGGACTTTTTGCAATGGCAAATAGAGATGAGGCTAAGGCTAAGTACTTACTCAAAGAAACAATGGCCATGCTTCCAAACAATACCGTTGTTCAAGAAGATTATGAAAGCCTAAAAGATGGAATTGAGGATAAGGCCAGCGTATGGGTTATTTATGAAGAAGGCTTGGCTCCTGTGCTTGATGAGATGCGTATAGACTTCCCTGCTTGGATCTTTACATCACAGGTTGATTATGTTTCTATTGCCCTTCCTAAAATGAAACAAAGAGCAGGTTCCTTTTCACATTTAGATATTCGTGAAAAAGACCATCTTATAACGCAAACCCAACTTCTTTCAAGTATGCAACGTGTTATGCATACAGAATTTAAAAAGCATTATCCACAAATTATGAGAAGAGCTGCCTTGTCTGCCATCTCTAAGGCAGCCTTACAAAACATATCAAAGAATTCTAATAATAATCTTGTTAATTTTGTTGCGACTGTTTATAGCGTGCTTTCCACACAGGCTGATACCCGTATGTGGACCTCCTTACCAAAGCATTTTCATATAGCAAGGTTTGATAAAAAAGACAGAAAGTCCATAGATATTTATAGTAGTTTAAATGAAAGCTATAATTATAAAATAGCCTCAGTAGAACTTATAGATACTAAGCACACACTTATTTATGTTAAAATCCCTACATTAGCACATAAGGTAAATATCTCAATCTTTTCTTTAGGAGAACAATAATGGTATATAAAATCACTCTAAGTTTCTTTCTCATCCTAGGCTTTTATGCCTGTACCCCCAAACCCCATGTAAAATTTGTTGAAAACTCTATTTCAAGGGACATCAGTATAGATGGTGTTAGAGAACGTATGATTGGTACGCTTAAAGAGATAGAGGTTTATGGTGAAAATAAGTCTGGCGATTATATGAAGTTTAAATATCGAGTTATTTGGAAGGACAAGGATGGTTTTGAAATACCTTCTCTTTCTTCTAAATGGACAGACTTTTCTGTTTATAAAAACACACCTTATCAATTTAGCGTTATTTCTCCAAGTGATAATGCTAAAGAATATATGATATACATCAACGAATCAAACCATTAAAAGGAACTAGTATGAAATATAAAATAGCTAGTAGTATATTAGTAGCAAGTCTACTTATCTCAGGGTGCGCTATAAAAACAGAGCGTATTGATATGAATAACGACCAAGCCGGTCAAGTTATGGGCTTAGACTATAGAGACTTTAATGAAGCGGCAGCAAAGGCTGTTCAATCCTTACTTAAGTCAGGTGCCTTAGATAAAAAAGATAATGATAGAGTGGTTATCGCTATATCTGATATTAAAAATGACACGATGCAACATATTGACACAGATCAGCTTATTAAGAAAATTCGGGTTGACCTTTTACGTTCAGGTAGAGCTGTAATCACCACGGCCATAGGTTCTAACGTAGATTCTATGAATAAAAAGGTGCGTGAGCTTAATGATAATGATGACTTCAACCAGCGCACCACAACAAAAAAAGGTCAGATGATTGCCCCAGAGATGAGCTTGTCTGGAAAAATAATTCAAAGAAACATTACTATGGATGACGGTAAACAGCAGGTTGAGTATTACTTTCAACTTACGCTTACAGAACTTTCTACAGGTTTAGCCTGGTGGGAAGATGAAGTGATTATTGGAAAAAGAGGAAGTGCGAAGGCTGTGGCTTGGTAAAGAGAAATCTCTTTACTAAGGCTTTTGTGTATATTCAAACACTTGAGCTCCCGTACTTCCTTCAAGCATAAGTCCCCCCTTGCTTAGAGTATAGACTTCAACATCTTTATCAAAATTTACATCTCCAGAAACACCAGTAAAAAGAACTAATGAGCCTTGAGTACTGTCTTCAACTTCACCTAACTTAAATCTTTCAAAGGCCTCGCGTGTTTTAAAGAAAATTATTTCACTATAACTTGAACCCCCGACTTGAACACCAAAGGTATATTGAGTGATACTCACGTTTCCCGTCCACCTACCGCCGCGGTAATAAGCGCGCCCATCTCCACTAGCATATCCAAAGATGAGCCCTCCTTTAATGATAGAAGGGAAGACAACATGGGCATAAGAATCATGGACTAGGTTTTTTATCTTATAGCTTTGAGCCATAAATTCTCGAATAGTATTATTATATTTTTTGTTTTCAGCTATCTGTTGGGCGAACATGTTATTGACTCTGGCTTGTAAGTAAGTTGTGCTTAACATTAAGACTAGTAAAAATATTATTTTACGCATAAACATCCCTGTTTTTTAATCATTATAACAGACTTAGATATACTTGCAATAAAAAAAGAGAGAAAATGTCCTTATATACTATGCCCTGTGTTATTTTTGCGGGTGGTAAGAGCTCACGTATGGGTAAAGATAAAGCTTTTTTACCCTTTGGTGGGTGTGACAGTTTAATTCAATTTCAAGTACAAAGATTAAAAAAGATATTTGCAAATGTATATATATCTGCAAAAGACAAAACTAAGTTTTCTGGTATTGATGCTCTCGTTATTGAAGATATATTACATCCTGAAATAAGCGCACCTACAACAGGTTTTATTAATATATTCAAACAATTGAAGACAAAAGATTCTTTTTTTATCTTAAGTGTAGACACGCCCCTTGTAGATGAAAAAACAATATCTAAACTCTTAGAAGTAAGTACTTCAGAGTATGAGGCTATTATTCTTAGGACACATTCAGGTATTCATCCACTTTGTGGTATCTATACAAGAGCCTTGGAAGAGCCTATTAAGATGATGATGCAAAAGGGAGATCACAAACTTAGAAAGCTTCTAGCAAGTGCGAATGTATATTATGTAGATATAAACGAGGAAAACTTACTTTCTAATTTAAACACCCCACAGGAGTATGAAAAGGCCGTTCAAAACCTAGAAAAATAATCTTTTTTTAATAAGGACAGATGCCTTCATAAGTCAAGGCATAAGCTTTTTCAATATTGGCCTCACTTGCTGCCTCAAAAATACTTGTTCTTAAACCATGACTTATCTTTCTTTGACCAGTACTAGTAGCAACAATATTTACATTATCGCCTTTATTAAGACCTGCCTTATCACCTTCATCTTTAATTATGTATTCTTGTCCACCAACACGCACAAGAAAAGAACTTTTTCGTAGCCATTGAATAAGTTTTCCTTGTAAGTGTATTCTTGTCCCACAGCTTCTTAAAGAACCTGAGCTTGGTTCAACTCCACAGGCCTGTATTTTCAACTCTTTTTCATGTACTTTTCTAGCTGCCCAACTTGCGCGAATACCCGCGTCCACTTTTTGTGCGTCTGCCTTTCTTTTAGCATTAGCATTAATTTGTGCATAGGAAGCTTGTGCGGAAGCTYTTAATTGTTTAACCTGTGCCTTACGTAAGCGCTTTTTATAAGAATTTATACGATTAATATCTTTTTGAATATTTCTTTTACCTAGCTTTTTAGCCTTTGTGTAATAAGTGGAAGCAGCATAATAATTTTTAGAAGTACCCTTCCCTTTTTCTTTTAAAAATCCCAACTTATACATACTGTCAGCATTAACATTCCCTTTACTTAAGTAAATAAAAGATTTTTTATATGATTTTTGTGAAAAATACAATTTACCTAAAGGATAGTTTGCTTCTTGATAGCCTTGTTTTGATGCTTTTAAGAAGTACTTAATAGCAGGTGCATATTCTTTTTTATCATACATGTGCATTGCATAAGAAAATTGAGCCTTGTCATAACCTCTATCAGCAGATTTTTTCAACCAAGACACATTATCATTTGCATCTAATGAATAAAGTTTATATTGCGAAATAAAATTTCCCGCCTCAGCCGATTTTTCATACCAGTGATAAGCTTTTTTTGTATTATTTTCTTTTGCATACTCTCGTGCAAGGGAAAGCATCATATGCTTATCTCCTAAGTCCACACCTCTTTGGTAACATTCCTTTGCCTTAGATGGGTATATATAAGAATACACATCCCCACATAATTGAGATGCAGGGATGTTCTTCATTGTAGATGCAACCTCTAAGTGACTTAAGCCTTGAGTATAATGTCCCTTATTTATATAAAAATATCCCTTTTTATATTTTTTATTAGCATATTTTTTTTCATAATAAAAATATTTTTTCGTATTTTCAAAATGAGGCATATTTTTCTTCATATAATGATAATAATTTAAATTCATAGGGTGATAAGAAAACTGAACAAGTTTAGTAAACTGTTTAAGGTCATCTTGGTCAATCGCATCTAAGGCTTGAGCTTTAATCCTTAAATTGAGATGTTTGTGTTGAAGTTTTAAGCGATTTTTTTCTTTTCTGTATTTTTCTTTTGCTGCATAAAAGGCTGCATTATTTTTATTTTTATTCATTTTTATGACAGCTACATTAGCACCATTAAGTACTTTTATAAACTGCTCACATTCAGCAGGAAGTACATCACAATGTTCTTCTTCACAATGAGGTTTTTCATCCTTAATAATTCTAAGACATGATTGTTGAATCTTATCATAAGGTTTAAACTCATTGTCTAAGACAACAGGCTTAGCCTCATCCATACAGGCGCTAAAAAACAGGGGTGCTAATAATAAATAATATTTTTTCATAACAATATATTATCAAGCTAGACTTTAATACTATTTTAAATTCAAAAGAAATTAGTTATTTACACACTTCAGGAGAAGATTTACACAATATCTTAAGATTATGCTCAGCGTCTTTATCCCCACTAGCGCTTGCTTCAAGCCAGTAAGCATAAGTTTTATACTTATCCACCTGAGTACCTATGCCTTCATAATACATCAAGCCTAGGTCATATTGAGCATTTGTATACCCAAGTTCAGCAGAACGCTGTAAATATTTAAAAGCTTTTTCATAATCAAGAGCCTTTACCTGAGTATAAAAACTTCCTAATTCATATTGGGCCTTACTGTAACCTTGGTCAGCAGATTTTTTCAACCAGTATATAGATTTTTCATTATTTGTTCTAAAAATTTTAGAGTTAGCATATAATTTAGACAGATGATATTGCGCCCTTAACTCACCTTTTTTAGCCGAGCGTATCAGTAAGTTCTTTCCCTCTTTTAAATGAGCTTTTAATTTTTCTTCATGAATATATAAATACGCTAAGGATGTGCAGGCTTCTAGAGAACCTTGTTCTATTGCTTTTTTATAATATTTAATAGACTTAACAAAACTTTTCTGTGCTCCGAGTGCCTTTTCATACATCTTTGCTGTTGCCATTTGAGCAGATACCGAACCTTGATCTGCTGCTTTTTTATACCAGTAAAATGCTTCTTTATTGTCTTGAGAAACACCCTTTCCCTCTTCATAAAGCCTTGCTAAAAAGAGTTGAGCCTTTACATAACCTGTCTTAGCTATAACTTTATAAGAGGCAAAGGCTTTTGAATAATCTTGTTTAACCCCTACTCCTTTTTCATACATCTTTGCCATATGAAATGTTGCAGCAGAGTAACCTTTGTTAGAAGCCTTAGTATATAAACGGAAGGCTTTTTTATAATTTTCGCGACTTTCAGCCTGCCAGCCCTCATNAAAAAGTTTCAAAGGCAGGTTTACTTTCTTTTTGAGTTTGCAAGTCTTCAATTGCCATTAAACTTAAAGAAGAAAAGAACAAGGAAATAAATATCTTAAAAAATAATCCAAACATTATTCACTTCCACTTTGAATATTTTCTTCCATCTCTATCTTACATTTTATCTTATAGTTTATTTCCGTAAAGTCTTGCCACCACATCTCATACCTGACATTATGATGGTCTTCATTAGCACCTATAATCATCAGGTCATAAAGTTGAGATATTATTCTTATATATTCTTGTTTTTCTAGGCTTGTTTTATTCTCATTAACATATAAGTGGACATACTTACCTTCAAACTCTATTCTTTTATCATCTAGTTCAAAGCCTATTTCTTCCCATAAGTCATTAAAGCCATGTCTCACGAATTCCCAATCCTTCATACTAAAGAATGCTTCTAATACTGAGTTAGGACTCTGGGCAATAGTCATCCTTTCGTCCGTATCATAATTCCATTGAAGACTTAGTTTTTGAAGTTTATACATACTTTGACACCATTATTTTATTCTTCTTCATTTGTTATATCTATATCCCATACTATACTTAGACCATATTCTTTGTCTATAATAGCCCATTTAAAATACTCTGTTTTAGTTTTAGAACTAAACAAGCGAACCTTAACCTGTTCTTCTTCTAAGACCTTTCGAATCTCATTTTCACCTATAGACTTTTTATTCCATGCAAGAAACTGATTAGCAAAGATTCTATATGAGCAAGTTGAGTCTTCACTCAGTTCACATATATCATGTTCAAAGACCCAATGTGCATTTGTACAAGCATATAGTTTTGTAGGCTTAGCATTAATCTGTATCTTTCTAACTTCTATATTTCCATCCTCGCAAAAAGGACATTTCCCAAGTTTTTTATTAATCATTACTGGCATTATCGCACAAAAATATTCTAATTGTAAAGTATCTCACTTTGTGATAATATACGTAAAAATCTTCTAGGGTACTTATGTTATTTAAAATATTTTTTATCACACTCTTTTTCGTCTTAAATCTTCATGCCATTGTAGCCAAATATACAGATGGTCTAAGCCTTTATAAGGCACAAAAATATGACAAGGCCTTTGTTATCATCTTGGATGAGGCAAAAAAAGGAAATAAGGCTGCACAATACCGTATAGGTGAAATGTATGAAACCGGCAAGGGCATAAAACTTGATTACAAACAAGCTATGAACTGGTACAAACGATCCTCATCCAAGTTTGCTTATATAGAAAAAGATTTAATTTCTAAGGAAGACAACAAGTCTTTATTGATTCAAGTTCAAGACCAATTTGGAAATGATAGTATAGTTAGAGGTGGAGAGTTTGCCTTAGCGAAGATGGATACGAATACACCTGAAACAAAAAAACTTATGAAGTCACTTACCAGTGGTGGTTTTTTTGGTCTGCAAGCTTATAATACAAACTTTTATCTACCTATATCTTATGCTCATGATAAACCTACGCGTATTAACTCCTTATATCATAGAGATGATCCCAATTCGCCTATACCAAGTGATATCACCTACTCTGAAAATGTAGAAGCACAATTTCAACTTTCACTAAAAAAACAAATCTCTTATGATTTTTTCGGCTTGAATGAGTTTATATACTTTGCCTATACACAAAAGGTATGGTGGCAAATATATGCTGATTCTGCCCCTTTTCGTGAAACCAATTATTTGCCTGAATTTTTCATGACTGTGCCAAGCTCATTTAAAATGGATGAGGCCATTGGACTCAAGGCCATTAAATATGGGTTTATCCATGAGTCAAATGGACAAGAAGGCTACAGATCGCGTTCATGGAATAGAGTTTATCTTACGGGTATGTGGCAATGGGGAAATCTATTTGCAGCTACACGCGCTTGGTACCGCTTAAATGAAAATGAAAAACCAGCAGATTATGATAGCCTAGGACCAATTGGGGCCAATTCTAAGGGTGATGACAATCCAGATATTGCTGAGTATTTAGGATATGGGGACATCAGGCTTTCTTACTTGAATGGAAAAAGTCAATATGAGGTTTTATTACGTAATAACTTGCGTTTGAATTCACAAAATAAAGGTGCCATTGAATTTAGCTGGTCTTATCCATTTTTTGATTCGCCCAACACCTTTTGGTATATCAAACTATTTAATGGTTATGGAGAAAGTTTAATTGATTATGATAACGAGGTAACGAAGGCATCTATTGGATTTTCATTTTCAAGAGGTCTTTTTTAAAATTACTTTGGCTAGTATTTTTCAAACACTGGCCGTGGTGGTCGAAAAAAATGTCTTATATTAGGATTTTCCTAATTTAATTTCAAAACATTTTTGATCACCGTCAAGAAGAGAAACCTCACCTCCATGTGCATGTGCAATTTGTTGAGAAAGGACAAGACCTAAGCCGTTTCCCTTTTCTTTAGTACTCTTAAAGGCTTCAAAAAGTGCTGCCTTGTTTCCAATAGCTACACCAGAATCATAAACCTTAAAAATATGAAAATTCTCGTCTTCAGAATAAGAAATTTCAACTAATCCTTCTTCATGCTCATCTTCTTCAATCGCGTCAATAGCATTAAAAATAAAGTTAGAAAACAACATCGATAAAAGGTCAATATCTCCATTTATCTCAAAATCACCCTCAGCAAGTTCAAAACGTATCTCTTTTGAATATGAATAATAAGCAATAGAAGTTTCTATATCTTCTTTTAAGTCACTCCAGTTCAAGGGTGACTTAACCGCCCTAACCCCTTTTGAAAACATCAAAGTAGCTTTAATAATACGTTCAATTCTGTATACAGACTTTTGTATTTCCAAAACAATAGGCTTGTTCTCAAGCTTTACACGCTTCATAAGAGTAGAAGTCAATAAGGAGATAGAACCTATCGGGTTTCTTATTTCATGGGAAAGGTGTGCTGCCATTTGGCCCATAGTAGCAAGGTTTTCTTTTCTTTTTTGCTCTGTAATATCGGTTGCTGAGATTAAGACCTTATCCTTATAATGACTGGTCTTAATAAGAAAACTGCACTCTTCAAAATTGATTTCATAATCACTTCGGCTTAAGTCCATAACCTCTAACAATTGAGCCTGCTCTAAGGCGCGAGAATTTTGAGTGAACACATCACCGTTTTCAAAAAGAACCCACAAGGCATTCGGTAAAAATTCAATAAGATTTTTAATGGTATCTTGAAGGTGGTCATATGAACTTCGAAGTGTCTTATACTCTTCTTCTACCTTATAGGTTTGTTCTATAACCATTTGTAATTGTTCTAAAATTTCTTCATTATTATCAGGCATATTTCTCGTACTTTTTAGACTAAGTATAGCACTTTTTTCATATTATATAATGAAAAAAACTAAGCAATAATTTTTTCATATAGAAATACTAACTTAAAACAAATTCTTATATATATATTAAGCAAAAAAACTTTCTTTTTTGCTAGAATAAAGGATATTTAATACATCCAAGGTTCTAAGTGATAAAAAAACTATATTCTTTCTTTTCTAATGCCCATACGGATGAAACAAAGATTTTATTTATCTTACTTAGTACCAGTTTCTTTGCGGGCATCATATTAGGAAGTTTAAATTATTTTCTACATAATATGAATGATGCCAGTGTTGGTTTTATTTTATCCTTATTCTCTTTATTGGTTTTTGGTCTTTTATACAGGGAAAGTATACGTGTAGATATACTTGTAACCTTTACTCTTTTCTTTTCACTCTTGTTTTTTACAGCAGGTTTTGCAACTACAAACAACAAACTCGAAATGGTAATGTTTTTAGTCATATATCCCATACCTGCTATCTTGCTACGTCCTTTTAAAAATGCGATTGTATGGATTATGGTTTATATGTTCTTTGTTTTAATGCTTTTGACCTTTCATCAAACAAAAGAAGCATTAAGTACTTATGAAGCCTTTCAACTCTTACTTATTCAATCAATTATCACCATTATTCTAGGATATTATGTTTTTAGCATGAAACTCTCTAGTGCACGTTTAAAAAGAGAAACATTAAAACTTACTAAATTTACAGCCACACTAGAAGATAAGGTACAAGAACGTACTGCAGACTTAGAAAAAAAACAAAATGAACTTGAACAAGCACATTGGAAACTCGATCAATATAAAAATCGTTTAGAAAAACGTGTACAAGAAGAGATGGAAAATGTATCTAGAAAAGAAGAGCTTTTAAAAGAGCAGTCACGTATGGCAGCTATTGGTGAGATGGTTGACGCCATTGCTCATCAATGGAAACAACCCCTAAATGCTATTTCTATGGCCGCAGATATGATACGTCATGAAGACAAAGGTGAAGCACTAGATGAAAAGTACATAGAAGCCAATGACATGAGTGATATCATTCATCATCAAATTGAACATATGACGACAACCTTAAGTGAATTTAGAAGCTTTTTCCGATTAGATAAAGAAAGCTCTGAATTTTCCTTAGAAGCCTGTATAGAATCAGTAAAAATACTTTTAAAAGATGAACTTATTAAAAATACTATTGAGATTCAACAAGCTAATCAAAAAGATATTTTTATTAATGGATATGAAAATGAATTTAAACATCTCTTATTAAACCTCATAAATAATGCTAAAGATGCCTTTAATGAAAAAAATATTAAAAAACGTGTCGTTGCCATAGGTTATAGTGAAACAATCCATCATATAATTATTCAAATAGTTGATAATGCGGGAGGTATACCCGAAGATATAATTAAAGATATTTTCAATCCTAACATCACAACGAAGGCTGATATAGGGGGCACAGGGATAGGCTTATACATGAGTTCTCAAATCGCTCAAAAGCATCACGGAAAACTTAGTGCTCAAAATACAAAAGATGGAGCGCGCTTTACTTTAACTATCAAAAAGCAGTAATACCATTCCCCGCTAATAATCGAAATAATAGATAAAAGAGAAGTTATTAGTTACGAAGAAGAAATACGGAGGAGCTACTAGTAGCTTCAAGTGTTTATTGTGAAGTAAATGATGACTTATCTTTTGACCCGTAGGGCGAAGATATGGCATAATCCTGCAAACCTAAAAGAGATTGAAGCTACTAGTAGCTCCTTCACCCTTTTAGATTCACATTATCACGCCATATCTTCGTCTATTTATTTTGATTATTAACGGGGAATGGTATAATATTAGGTATAAAGATAAAAAAGAAGGCATATAATGTTTTATGTTATTCAAATACTTCATGATAGTGAAGAAAAACATTTTGTATCTTACCAAGTACCTAAATACATTTTATCTGATAAAAATACAAATATAATTTTTGAATTTGGAGAAAAACCAAATATTAAACGTAAATGGGCAGCTAAAGAAGACATTGTCTTATTAACAAAAGATAAACATTTTTTTCAAGCCTATGTCAAAAAACTTATACAACTTGAAGAATCTCATCTAGAAAAAATATCTAATGCCAAAGAAGAAGTTTTAAGACTTAAAAAGCAATACCAAGAACAGATGCATAAGGAACTAAGGTCTTTTAAAGAGCTCTCTTCTAAGTCTTCAAATGTCCCTACTCTTATTTAAAAATCTCCTTTAAGAGAAATAAGCCTTAAACACCTTATACAACATATACGCGTCTTTAACCCCTGCACTTTCACGAATAGAATGCATGGCAAAGGTTGGCAAACCAATATCTATAGTTTTCACACCTATCTTAGTAGCTGTAATAGGGCCAATTGTAGACCCACAGCCCATATCCGTACGTGTAACAAAGCTCTGATACGGCACATCTACTTTTTTACATAAGAGCTTAAACTGTGAAATACTTTGAGAATTACTCGCATACCTTTGATTTGCATTCACCTTAATAACAGGGCCATGATTTAAAAGTGGTCCATGATTTTCATCATGTTTAGAACTAAAGTTAGGATGAACGCCATGTGCATTATCAGCAGAAATCATTAAAGAAGCAGAAATCATTCTTGCATAATCTTCATGAGAATCTTTGAGACGCTTTAAAACCATCTCTAAAAAAGGACCAGCTGCACCAGATGTCGATTCAGAACCAACTTCTTCATGGTCAGAACAAATGAGTAAGGCACTTTTTTGTGTGTCAGCTTGAGAAATTGCTTGTAAGCCAACATAACATGATAAAAGATTATCCAAGCGAGCAGAGCTTATAAAGTCTTGATTAAATCCTATAATTGCGGGTGCTTGTGTATCATAAAACATCAATTCAAAATCAAGGATTTCTTTTAAACCTGTTTCTTTTAATAGAATTTCTTCAAATGAAATAGATTCTTCGCTTTGCATCATAATAGGAGGTATATCTGTTTGTGCATTAATAGAACGGTTTTTGTTTGCTTCTTTGTCTAAATGAATAGCCAAAGAAGGGATAATTGCTATAGGACGTTTAAAATCAAGCAAGGGATGAACAAGCTTTCCTTCTTTATTTAAACCACTTACCCGTCCTGCTAAAGAAAGGTCTCTATCAAACCATGGATTTAATAAGGCACCTCCATAGACTTCAACACCTAATTGGATATAACCTTTTTTATGAATGATAGTATTTGGCTTGAGTTTTAAACAAGGACTGTCAGTGTGAGCCCCTATCATGCAAATACCCTCTGAACTTAAATCGTTTTTTCCATATATGAAAGCAATAACAGAAGAGTCATTACGTGTAAGATAATACTTACTGCCCTTAGTTAATTTCCATATATCAGCCTCGTTTAGCCTAGTAAAGCCTGCTTTATCCAGGCTTTTTGACATTGTTAAGCTTGCATGAAAAGGCGTAGGAGAAGAACTTAAAAAGTCTAAAAGACCAGTATTGAAATCATTTTGTGTCATGTGAGTATCTTAGTAAAAGCTCTAAGAGCTCTTTATTTCCTGAGAGTTTAGCATAATTTAAAGCCGTTCGACCATCATGGTCTAAAAGTTTCTTATCAGCCCCTAGTCTTAATAAAAATGCGACAGCTTCAAACTGCCCTGCTTCTGCTGCTATATGCAAAGCCGTTCTACCATCCTTATTTTTCCTATTAATATCTCCTGTACTTACGGCGTAAGCAATATAAGCCAAGTCACCTTTTTCAGCTGATTCAAATAAAAAATCTTTCTCTTCAAGTTTTTTTTGCTCATTTGCCTTTTTACTTAAATAAATAATCACTTTGATACGATTTTTCTCTATAGCATACACCAGCGCTGTTTTATGATTAATACCTTTAATATGGACATTTGCACCATGTTCAACGAGGTATTTTACTAAGCTATATCGTCCAATGGAAGCCGCATAATGAAGGGGTGTTTTAAAATGAGCGTCTTTGGCATTAATATCAAGACCAGCATTAATGAGGCTATGTACTTTTTCTTCATTAATAGCTTGCACTGCCTTATGCAAGGGCGTTGCATAAAGTAAGACAGTAAAAAAAAGATATATAAAAAGTATTTTCATTCTCTTATTATAACCAAGGAGGTATTTACTTTTTATTTCTCATTGCTTGCATATACAAGCCTTTAATATACTTATCATATAAAAAAGAACCATAATCTATGCGTTCATTTTTCTTATGAAAGCCCCACTTGTCACTTATCCAACCCTCGTCAAGACTACATACCACCCCATCAAAACTTGCTTTTTCACCGGCTATATACTTACGTAATGCCACCTGAAGAAGTACCACCTTTTGCATCTTTTGCTTAACAGATTTTTCATTATAATGCGTTCGTGGCTTAAATCCTATGTAAAAAAGAAAGTTAAAGCCAAAAAGAACAAAAAGCATTTGAAGAATGGGAGCATGATAAATAATAAATAATACCATACTTATTGAAGATGAAATAACAATCAAACTCATATGTAGGGTCTTAAATTTTTTACTTTTTTGTAGATGTTCTTTATACTTTAGTTCAAGTAAAAGATTAAGACGCGAAAGTACTTGGAGGATGACTTCAGGCGACATTTACATCCATTAATTTTTCAAGTTCAGGAATGATTTTATCATCCACTCTAATAGCGGAATCAAGAACCACGTTTTGAAGCTTAGAGGTAATACACAGCTTTAATTTACGTGTCCCCGGATTTTGACGAATGAGCCTATACAACTCTTCTAAACGGGCTAAATCACGAGAAAGCCTTACCGTAATCACAAGAGGTTCTTGAGGTATTTCTCTAATTTTTGTTTGAACCTTCTTGGCCTCTCTTTTAACCTCATTAAGGGTAAAAATCTTCACCACTGAGATACGTGTAAACATCTCTGTGTGCGTTACCTTAACCTTAAAAGCAACAGGCTCATCTAAGTCCATTTGGTCAAGTTGATCTAACTTATCAGAAAAGAGCATCATTTCTATATTTCCGTGAAAATCCATAAGGTTTAGTATTCCAAAGGTATTTCCTTTTTTAGAAATCTTCTTTTGAATATCTTCTACCTTACCTATAAAAATAGCCGTAGAACCATCCTCAATATTTTCAATATCAGAAGAGAGTGTATAGTTAAGCTGGTCTATCTCTTGTCTATACTCATCAAGAGGGTGTCCTGATACATAAAAACCAAGGGTGTCTTTTTCAAATTCTAGGATTTGTTTGAGTTCAAATTCAGGGGCATGATTAAGTTTTAAATCGACTTCAGTAATGTCTACATCATCTCCAAAAAGACTTCCAACTGCATTTTTCTTAGCCATAGAAGCGTTCTTAGCTGTTTCAATAATAAGTTCAATTTGTTCCAAAAGAGCGCGACGTGAATATTCAAACTGATCAAAGCCACCGGACTTAGTTACAGATTCAATCACACGCTTGTTTACCTTAGAAGGTTCAATTCTATTTACAAAGTCCTTCATACTTGTAAAAGGTCCGTCTTCACGTACATCAAGAATAGACTCGACCGCCGCTCCACCTACGCCTTTAATCGCGCCAAGTCCAAATAAAATAACATCTTGGTCATCCTTTTTAGTAGCGGAAAATTCAAGTTGAGAAACATTAATATCAGGAGGGGAAAGTTCAATTCCCATTCTCTTAACTTCATCAATATACTTAACAACCTTCTCAGTATTGTCTTTTTCAGAGGTTAAAAGTGCCGCCATAAATTCTTGTGGATAATAAGACTTCAACCAAGCCGTTTGAAAGGTAATCATTGCGTAAGCCGCAGAGTGTGACTTGTTAAAACCATAACCTGCAAACTTTTCAATCAGATCAAAGAGTTCAGAAGCTGTCTTATAATCAAGTCCCTGCTTCGCCGCGCCCTCAGAGAAAAGCTTGTTATACTTAACCATCTCTTCTACTTTTTTCTTACCCATGGCCCGACGTACAATATCAGCTCCACCAAGGCTCATTCCACCAATGGTCTGAACAATTTGCATAACCTGTTCTTGATAAACGATAACCCCATAGGTAGGCTTTAAAATCTCTTCAAGGGCTTCAAATACATACACAATTTCTTGTCTACCATGCTTTCGCTCAATAAAGTCATCAAGCATCCCTGACTCCATTGGTCCTGGTCTATATAGTGCCAAGACCGCAATCAGATCTTCAAAGTTAGCCGGTTTAAGACGTTTGTTCAAATCTTGCATACCCGAAGATTCTATCTGGAACATTCCCACCGTTTCACCGGTTTGAATAACCTCATATACATGAGGGTCATTTTCATCTAACTTGTTCCAATCTACGCTCACATCATAACGACGTTTAATCAGCTTTATCGCCGCGTCAATTACATCTAAAGTTTTTAGTCCAAGGAAGTCAAACTTGATTAAATCTACATCTTCAAGAAAGTTAAGAGAATACTGAGTTACAAAATTCTTTTCCCCAGAAGGCTTATAAATAGGGGTTTTATACCATAACTCACGGTTTGAGATAACCACACCTGCCGCGTGCATACCTGCGTTTCGCTTCAGTCCCTCAAGACGTTTTGCAAAGTCCCATACTCTCGCCGCTGTTGGGTCTGATTCTATAAGTTCAACAAGCTTTGGCTCTTTTTGGTAGGCTCCAGGTTTAAATTCTCCACCCTTAGTCTTTCCATTAAGTGTGATTCCTAATTCATCAGGAATCATTTTTGCCATCTTATCGGCTTGGGAAAGAGGCACATCAAGAACACGAGACACATCACGAATCACACCCTTAGCTAAGAGTGAACCAAAGGTAATGATTTGAGCTACTTGATTACGTCCATATTTTTCAACCACATAATCAATAATTTCCCCACGCCTGGCTTGCATAAAGTCCATATCAATATCGGGCATTGATACACGTTCAGGATTTAGAAACCTCTCAAAAAGCAGGTCATACTTCATAGGATCAATATCCGTTATATCTAAAGAATACGCTACCAAGGATCCTGCCGCAGAACCACGACCCGGCCCCACTGCGATACCCATCTCTTTGGCTACCTTAACAAAGTCCCAAACAATGAGCATATACCCAGGGAATTTCATAGAATTAATAATATCCATCTCAAATTCTAAACGTTCTTTATATTCTTCATGCTTTTCAGCGGCAACATGTTTAAGACGGTTTTTAAGACCTATCTCACATCTATATACAAAATACTCTGCATCATTTTTATCCGCAGCACCAAACCATTTTTTCTTTTCGTCTAAGCTTGGGTTATCGCTCATAGGAGCATCATCTGTATGGTCAATGGTAAGACCTTCTTCACTTGCGTACTCTTGTGTAAACTTAAAGTTAGGTGGTATAGGATCGCCTAATTGAAGCTTTAAATTACATTTTTCAACAATCTCTTGTGTATGGTAAATGGCCTCAGGAATATCAATAAAAAGCTTTGCCATTTGCTCCGGTGATTTTAGGTAGAACTCATGCACAGAGTGACGCATACGATTAGGGTCATCATAAAGCTTATTCATCCCAATACACATAAAGGCTTCATGGTATTGCGCGTCATCAGGATAGGTATAGTGGGTATCATTGGTGGCAACAATTTTTATCCCTGTTTCTTGTGAAAGTTGTAAAATTTGTTCATCAATAAAAAGCTGATCACCAATACCATGACGCATAATTTCTAAATAAAAGTCATCTCCAAAGATATCTTTATATTCAAGAGCAACCGCCTTCGCCCCTTCATATCCCCCTGCTCCATTTTTAACATTTCTTTCATTAGAAAGATTAAGATTCCAGTTTACCTCGCCTTGTAAACACGCAGTCGTACAAATAAGTCCTTCAGAGTGCTCACGAAGTTCTTTTTTATTGATACGAGGAAAATAATAAAAGCCGTCTATATAGGCCTTTGAAGAAAGATACATAAGGTTTTCATACCCCACTTGGTTTTTAGCAAATAAACATATATGAAAACGCTGACGTGAGCTTTTATCGCCTATTTCTTCGCCATTATGGATATACCCTTCCATTCCGATGATAGGCTTTATTCCTGCAGCTGTCATCTGCTTGTAAAAGTCAATGGCGCCAAACATATTTCCATGGTCTGTCATAGCCACTGAAGTCATGCCCAGTTTTTTAACTTCAATAACAAGGTCATTGATTCTATTTGCCCCATCTAGTAATGAGTATTCTGTGTGTAAATGTAAGTGGGTAAATTGTTGAACAGACATGAATATAGCCTTGAGATATTTTTTTAGATTATAAACGTTTTTGTGTGAAGAAGAGCTAAAAATTAAGAGCTTTTGATGAAGTTTTTTGTCTAATCTAATTGATATCTACATTTATTGCTTTTAACAAAAAATGAGAAATAATTACTAGATAAACATATTATTTTTAATACTTTATTAACATCCCTGTTTCTAAGGCTTGTGCCACTTTTTTACCTTTTAGCTTTTCTACAATTGCTAAGGCAAATTCAAAAACAGTACCGGGTCCTCTTGATGTCATAACATTACCATCGGTAACAATGTTCTTTTCACTACTATAACCTTCTTGACGTATCTCGTTTTCAACCGAAGGGTAGCAGGTGTAATTATGCTTTAATACACCTGCCTTATTTAAGGCGTAAGGTGCGGCACAAATAGCGGCAATATCCTTTCCCTCTTTGTCCATTTCTTGAAGTAATCTTTGAACATCTGCATCATCAGCAAGGGCGTAGGTTCCATCCCATCCACCGGGCAGAACAATCATCTCTAAGTCTTCACTTTTGACTTTTTCAACTAAGATATCAGCTTGTATTTTGATACCATGAGCGCCTTCAACTTCTAAGGTACCAACGCCGCCAATCAAAATATCTAACTCAGCGCGTCTTAGTATGTCTATTAAAGACACAGCTTCTATCTCTTCAAAGCCTTTAGCTAGAGGAATTAGTATCATTATTGTCCTTTTTCTTTTTCTTCTTAATCTTCTTACATAAAACATACTCATTAATTAAGTTTCCATATCCGGTCACCGATACAGATTTATATAAACCATTTTTTGAAGCAATCTTTAACTTATAATTTAGGGTTCGGCCATTTACCTTGACAATATTTTTATAGGTTGCACCCTTGGACTTTGATTTAACAGAACTATAAATCATGCCATCTGAAGTTTTTACTCTGTTCAGGTTTTTACTAAATACAAGGGAAAATTTTGTTTTTGCCTCTTCTTGCGGACTAAATTCATGAGGAGAACCATTTATAATACGGTATTTGGAGGAGCATTCATAAAGCTTTTTGCCTTCAAAGGCAAAAAGAGAAAGAGAAAACAATAATATTAATAGAATTCTCATATATATTACTTTCTTATTTTAGGATTTTACTTTACTTTTTCTAGGTATTCACAATCAACTGTGTTAACTTTTACTAAGTCACCTGTTACAACATGAAAAGGAACTTGAACAACAGCGCCTGTTTCTAGTGTTGCTGGCTTTTTAGAGCCCGAAGAGGTGTCACCCTTAAAGTTAGGAGGAGTATCTGTAATAACAAGTTCCATAGTTTCAGGTGCTTGAACAGAAATAGCCTTATTATTATGAAAAATGATATCTACATTCATCCCGTCTTTTAACCATTTCATTGTGTCTGAACAGGCATCATAGGTTAAACCTAATTGATCATAAGTTTCATTGTCCATAAATTGAAGCATTTCACCATCATCATAAAGGTACTGCATTGTTCTATGGTCTAGCTTTGGAATCTCAAACTTATCACCTGCATGGATAGTCTTTTCAACAACCTTACCATTAACAAAACTCTTTACCTTACAACGAACAAAGGCTGCACCCTTACCTGGCTTAACATGTTGAAATTCTACTACTCTATAAGGTACGCCTGAAATTTCTAAACGTACACCTTTTTTGATATCACCCATACTAATTACTGTTGCCATAAACTATCCTAAAATTATTATTTTTATTATTTTATCAAAATCATCCTTGAATTTCAATTGAGGACACAGGCCAAAAACTTCGTTCATTCAATAAAGGCTTATAATTTTTAACTTTTTTATCAAATCTATCATTTTAATGATAGAATAAACTATGAAATTATTAAAGTTACTCATCTTGTCTTTTTTAACTATTAACCTATTTGCATTTAATGATGGACCTATCCCTCCTAATGTTATGAAGAAGGCTGAACGAAAGTATGGGGGCTTAATTGTAAGTCGCTACTTGCAATATAATAAAATGCTCGCAGAAGCACAATACMTGTCAGTTAGAAACAAACTACAAATAGTAAATTCTTTTTTTAATAATGTACCTTATAAAAGTGACAAGAAAAATTGGAAGCAAGAAGACTATTGGGCTACACCTCTTGAGTTTTTAGCCCGAAATAAGGGAGATTCAGAAGATTATGTTATTGCTAAATATTTTGCCCTGAAAACATTAGAGGTAGATACAAAGAAACTTTACTTCACTTATGTCAAATCAAAAAAATTCAATAGAGCACACATGGTTTTATCTTATTTTGAAACACCTTCAGATGAGCCTTTTATCCTAGATAATATGTCTATTGATATCTTAAGTGCTAAAAACAGACCTGACTTAAGCCCTGTATACAACTTCAATCCAAATATCAAAAACCTAGAAAACAAAGACCAAAGCACCCACAAAAAGTGGGAAAAACTTTATAAACGCGTTAAAAGGAATAAACTATGAGTCTATTTAAACAAATTGCATTAATCATGTCACTTTTTTTAAGTTTTGTTTTTATTACTGTTATTTACTTAAACTTCCAATCAGCAAAACAATATGCTCAAGAAGAGATGTCAAATAATGCACAAAACACCGCCACTTATCTAAGCCTGTCCTTAGCCAATGCTAATGCAGATGTGGCAAAGATGTCAACTATGATAAATGCTATCTATGACAGCGGATACTTTCAAGAGATACGTTTAACAGACACCAATAATAAGGTTCTTTACAAGCGTCATAAAGAAAGTTCTCATAACACTGTTCCTAAATGGTTCTTAGCCCTTTATGACTTTAAAATGATAAGTGCTAGTGCTACTGTATCATCTGGATGGAATCCTATTGGGGAAATTCATGTGAGCCCAATTGATGATACTGCCCATACAAAATTGTATGATAACTTCATAGAAATATTACAAAGTTTTGCTATTATTTCTTTTGTTTCTTTTGCGCTTTTATACTTTTTATTAACACTAATTTTGTCATCTTTAAAAAGAGTAACCCAACAGGCTGAAGCTGTTAGTGACAATAACTTTATCATAAACAAAATCATTCCAAAAACTTCAGAATTTAAAGAAGTAACCTTAGCTATGAACAAGATGGTAGAAAAGGTTAGAACAATTTTTGAAAAAGAAGCAAATTCAGTTCAAGAATATCACAAGCTTCTTTACACAGACTCTCTAACAGGCTTATATAATAAAAGCTTTCTTGAATTAAAACTAAACGACTTTTTATCTTCACAAGAAGCTGACTCAAGTGGTTCTATATTAAGCATTTACTTAGATGGCATCTTGAGAGCTAATAAGACCATAGGTAACAAGCAAGTTGACTTACTCTTACAAGACCTTGCCTCTCATGTTCAAGAGGTCTCTGCTCATAAAGAGCATGCTGTTAGTGCAAGACTTGATGGAAGTAAGGTTTGTATCGTTTTTCCTCGTCTAGATATTGATGATATAGATGCCCTAAGCCAAGACCTTCTAACAAAATGTCTGGTTTCTTTAGAAAAAGCAAGTCTTATAGATAATGAATGTGCTATTAAAATTATCTTATCAAGGTATGATAATAAAGACACCCTTGCTTCTATATTTTCAAGTATTCATAAAAATATAGACCTGGCCGATAAAAATACTATTTTAAGACTCGACACCCAAGAAGACAAGCATCAAAATATTGAAAAAGAACTTATTGAAAGTAGAATTAAAGAGCACTGTATTGCCCTCGCCTTACAAGATGTTTTTAATGAAAGCAATGACATATTACATAGCGAAGCCTATGTAAGACTCTTTGATGAAGACAAAAATATTCATGAAGCAGGTTCATTTATACCCTTAGTTCATAAAATGAAACTTGACACAAAGCTTGATCAAAACGTCATCAATTATGCATTAAAAGAGCCTAGCTTAGAAGGAAGAAGTCTTGCTATCAACCTTTCTTTACGTTTCATACAAGATAAAGATAGTATAAAATGGTTAAAAGAAAGACTAGCTGGGACTTCCTCCTCTCGTGAGCTTTGCTTTGAAGTGTCAAACCATAACCTTTTAAATTCAATTAATGAAGCTTATAGCTTTTCAAGTATGTTAAAAGAGATAGGTTATGAGTTTGGAATTGACAGGTTCAGTATAGAAAAAGGAACAAACCTTAATTATCTACAAATGATTAAGCCTGCTTACTTAAAAATTGACGCAACTTACTTACAAGATATGCTTCAAGGTGAACAGGGTCAAAAGAATAATGCCTTGCAAATCCTTATAGAGAGTCTCGATATTAAGATCATTGCAACAAATATTGAAACAAAGCAGATGAAAGAGACCTTACTTTCTAATGGAATTAAATATTTTCAAGGAAGTTATTTAGCTAAACCAAAACTAGTATAGTTTCTTTAGAAAAGAAAAATGAGTTTTTAGAAAAGTAAAGCAGAGTTTTTAGAAATGTAAAGCGGAGTTTTTGGAGTAAGATAAAGAGAAGGTGTCCACAGATTTAGCTGATTTTAAAATCAATTTAATCAGCTTAATCCCTGGACAAAAAAGCTCTTAAAGAGCCTTCGTCATAATACGATTCATTCTAGAAATGAAAGATGCTGTATCTTCAACTTCCATACCTTCAAATATACGTGCCTGATCAAAAAGAACATGGGCCGCATCATTAATAAGGTTTTGATCACCTGAGGCTTTTAACTTGGTTAAAATCTCATGATTAGGATTGATTTGTAAGATTGGCTTTACCGGTGGGATATCTGAAGGGTTACCCATTTGTGCCATCATTTGCGCCATCATATACGATGGGTCTTCTTTATCAATACGAAGACATACAGGAGAATCAGTAAGGTCAGAAGTAATTTCTACATCTTTAACGCTTTCACCTAATGTTTCTTTGAATTCTTTAAGAAGAGAATCAAACTCTTTGCTTGTTTCTTCTTCTTTCTTCTTTTCTTCTTCACTTTCTTCAAATTTCGCGTCAGCAACATTTACAAACTTATATTCTTTGTATTCTGTTACCATTGGAAAAACGATAGTGTCTATTTCTTCATTTAAGATAAGAACATCAATGTCTTTAGACTTGAAACGTTCTAATGAAGGAGAGTTTTTAAGCATAGTAAGGTTCATCTTACCCGTAAGGTAATATATCTCTTTTTTCTCTTCATCTACATTTTTAGTAAAGTCTTCTATAGAAACTTTGTCTTCACCCTTAAGTGTATTAAACTGCATAAGTTCAAGAAGTTTATCTCTGTTACCCATATCTGAGTAGATACCTTCTTTAAGACAGTTACCAAACTCAGCGTAAAATTTAGCATATTTATCAGAGTCTTTTTTCATCATCTTAGAAAGTTCATTTAGAACCTTTTTAACAGAAGCATTCTTAATCTTAGACATAACAGGATTAGACTGTAAAATCTCTCTTGATACATTTAAAGGAAGATCAGCAGAATCAATAACACCACGTAAAAAACGTAGATAAGTAGGCATTAACTCTTTATCATCATCTGTAATAAAAACACGGTTAATGTAAAGCTTAATACCTGTTTGGTAATCAACTCTGTAAAGATCCATTGGAGCTTTTTCAGGAATGTAAAATAAAGTTGTATAGTTTACTGTTCCTTCTGCCTTGTTATGCATCCATGTTAATGGCTCAGAAGAGTCATGGGCTACAGTTGAATAAAAGTCTTTATATTCTTCGTCTTTAATCTCTGACTTTGACATTGTCCATAAGGCATTAGCCTTATTAATCTGCTCGTTTTTAATTTCAGTTGTAGCAGGCGTTGTTTCTTTACCATCATCATCTGTGATAGCAGAAACATAATGTTCCTTATCCATAAAGATAGGAAACGGGATATGGTTAGAATATTTTTTGATAATACTGTCAAGACGTTGTTCTTCTAAGAACTCACCCTCTTCTTCTTTAAGGTGCATAGTAATCGTTGTACCATGACCTTCACGTGTAGATTCTTCTAAGTCATACTCACCATCTCCTATAGAAGTCCATGTGTAAGCCTTATCCGTTCCTGCCTTCTTAGACGTCACTTCAACCTTATCTGCCACCATGAATGTTGCGTAAAAGCCAACACCAAACTGACCAATCAACTGAGAATCTTTTTTCTCATCACCTGAAAGATTGTCTAAGAATGCCTTAGTTCCAGATTTTGCAATGGTACCAAGGTGCTCAATTAAGTCAGCCTCATCCATACCAATACCCGTATCTGATAGGATAAGTTTTTTAGCCTCTTTATCAAAGCTAATATCTATCTTTGGTACAAAGTTCACATCCTTGTACTCATCGTTAGTAAGAACTAACATATTTAGTTTATCTAGTGCATCCGAAGCATTTGAAACAAGCTCACGTAAAAAGATCTCTTTGTTTGAATAAAGTGAGTGAATCATAAGTTGTAATATTTGATTAACTTCGGTCTGAAACTGATGTTTTGCCATTGTATGGTCCTTTTTATTAATTATGAGGATTATAGCGAAAAAACATAGTGTTATGCAAGTACTATCAATTAACCTTAGTCTTAATGACTAAGACTTGTCCAATAGACTTCTTGCATAACCCCTTGTAGCCTCAGAGGATTAAAAAGAAGTGAGATTGTGTATTTATTCTTTGAGTTCATAGCCATAGCTACGGATGAGAAGAAAAATATGCAAGATGGCTTCTTTTTAGTCCTCCCCTAGGGCAATACATACAAGAGCATGAGCCTTCGTTAGAACCTCTGCACCATAGCTCGGCTATGCTTACGAGAACCTGCCTTGGTCATACTCTTGTATGTGTTGCTGAGACTGCAAGGGCTTATGCAAGAAGTCTATTAGATTTTCAAATATGAAAGCTTAACAGCCTTTTTATCCACTAAGGAGTATAATAAATACATGAATATATTGTTTATAGATAACCACTCCATACAAAACTCAATTCGTCTTAGTTTGTTAGAACAAATGGCACATCATACTGTTTATCTTAGTAGTGATTATGAGGATGCTTTACAGCATTATAAGGATGAAAAGCCAGATATAATCTTGATAGAGTTTACTATAGAGTATGCAGAAAAAGCATTAAAGAAAATTTTAGAACTTGATCCTAAACAAAAAATTATTACCATTAGTGACTCCTTAGATTGTTCAGAAATTCTTGGATGTGATTATTGTTTAAAACATTATAATAAAAGACGTGTTTTAAAGCATCAGGGTATACATGAACTTTTATATCTGATTGATAATTTTGATGAGATGCCCTGCGAGTATGCCCATAAGTTAAATGAAAATTTCTCCCCTAAGGACTTAGATGTTATGGAGGCTTAGTCTACTTTTTGTTTTTTTTATAGTATCAGTTAATGCCCAAGAAAAACCCTTATATGAGGCCTCTTTTAATTCCCACAGTACTGGTATCTTTTTACCCATAAAGATTGATGGAAAAGAGTGTAGTTTCTTGTTTGATACGGGAGCTAGTTTTGTTGTTTTAGATAAGAGTTTTAAACATCTCTTAGCCAAGCCATTAAGTTTAAAAGAAGCTCAGGCCAGAACAGGGATAGAGTTTGCAAGTAAGCATATAGTAACGCCAAATGGAAAGATAGAGCTTGAAATGTTTCAGGCGATATCCTTAAAACTTGGACGCTTACAAGTGGCCAATAGATTTCCTTATATCTTAGCAAACCTCCAATCCTTATGGCCTTTTTCAGGTGAAAAGTTTTGCGGGATCTTAGGTATGTCTTTTTTAGGTCAGTTTAGATGGGAGATAGACTTTGATAAGTCAAAGATCAGAGGATATATAGGGGCAGAACCTTATATGGGTAAGTACAGTGCACGAACACCTATCTTTTTGTCTCGCGCTCATATCCCTCAGGTTTCTATTAATCTTCAAGGCAAGGCAGTTAGTTTTGATATAGACACAGGGGATAATGGCTCAGGACGTATTAAAAAAGAGAACCTAATATTTTTACAGTCTCAGTCCCAAATCCTCGCCTCTCAAAAACAAGAAATTGTAACCGTAAGTTCCTTATCCATTGGTCGAGAGTACAGACTGCGTTCCTTGCGCTTTGCAAATGTTTTGTACCCAAAAATAGTGATGCAAGAATCGGGACAAAATGCTATTGGTTTGAATTTTTTAAAGCGCCATAATCTTGTCTTTGATTTTCCTTTTAATATGCTCTATTTACAGCAYCATAAGGATTATGCCAAGGTTCAAGCCTTAGATAAGTCAGGCTTACGTATCATTTTAAAAGATAATAAGCTTATAGTTTTTAGCCTAAGGCCTCATAAGRAAGCCATYATTAAGGGGATTATTAAAGATGATGAAATCCTTAGTATYAGGGGAGAAAATAATCTAGATTTATACACTATGCGCAGRCTCGTTCGRGGAGAAGAAGGAAAAGAGTTTTTTGTGAAGRTCAGGCGTAAGGGAAAAGTTTTAGATGCTTATATTCGTTTAGGTAAAGAACCTCTTTARACCTGTCCTTAAAATAAAAYTCTAAGTCGAAAACYAGGTAAAAYAGCCCAGTCTTGAGTTCCTGCCGAGGGATGATAAATAAATTGYAARTCAGCAGAAAGTTGAACCCCTGGCAGTGGGTCTATACGGTAAAAAGACTCAATGGTTGTTTGTTCTCTTTCATTATCATTACTAGGTACAAGAGTACCAATGGCAAATCCAGAGATATCATGCTCTTGAAAAAGAGACAACTTTCCGAGTCCTATAGATGCATACCTTTTAGCTGTCGCGTGGTCTGAAAGAGCGCCTCTAAGTATAAGGTGTGTATCGTGATTAATGGCATGTACAATAGACAAAATCATCCCCTTACTTTCTTGTCTAATATCTGAAGAATCTCTATGCCAAGTTGTTATATGGTACTTGCTTCCATCCTTAGGAGTAAGTCCAAGTTCTAGGGCAGAATAAAAATTGTTTTTTTCAAAAATATCATTATTTCTTCCCCCTGAAACTGCATTTGAATCCGTAATTTCTGAACTAATATAATATCTTTCTTTGGTGTATTTAGCGGCAAGACCTAGACCTAAGGGTGGAAAAGAATTATAAGGACTTGCGGAAAAGGTTGCATTAAAAAAGAAGCGTGAAGAACTTTTAAACTGATGAGAGTCTATAAAACTTGAGGGGTCTATCTTTCCTGCTCTAAAAATAAAGTCATTTATATCTTGCTGTATCCAAAACTGAGCCAGATAAATATCTTCATGTTTATATCCAGCAGAGGTAGTAGAAAGAGAACCGATTTCATTTCTAAATTCTGTAGAAGAATAATTTCCGACTTGGTGACGACCCTCAAGTCTCAGGGCGATATCAGTTCCTTCTTGGGGCCGATAACGCGCAGTTAGGTCATACTTCCCTCCGGCAGAAGCTATCTCTTTATTAAGTTCGGCCTGGGCAATACCACGGTAAGCAAAAGCAAAGTCAAGATTATAATCTTCTTGAAGTGCATTGAGAAAACGAATATATTCTTTTATAGATTCTGGTGTGTTTTTTGAATGCAGTAAAAGGAATCTGAGACGGTCAATGTTATTAAGTTCAGTTTCAATATCATCAGGATTATTAACAGAAATATCGGCTTGTTCGGGTATGAGGTCTAAGCCGTGGCTATCTTCTATTGTAAGTCTTTGGGCCTTTTTCTTCGCAAGTAATAGTTTTTTTTCTTCTTGCTTTTGAAGTCTGTTTTTTTCTCTTTCTTGTTTTCTTCCTAGAGAAAGGTTTCTTTCTATCTTTTCACGGGCCTGGGCATTTCTAAGTTCTTGTGCTTGATACTCTTTTTTGAGTTTTAAATTTCTTGCCTTTGTTTGTCGGGCATCTTCTGCTTTTTGCTCTATAGCCTTAAGTTCTAACTGACGTTTTTCAAAGACCTTAAGTGCTTTTTTATTTTTTAAAGTTGCTGCTTTTTCACGTGCCTCTTTTTCTTGAGTGAGTTGTATCTGCGTTTTAAACTCAGGGTCATTATAGGGTCCTAGGGTCATATTTTCAGCAAAAACAGATAATGATAAAAAAAGAATAAGAGCTATATGTTTCATGGACTAATTTTAGCCCAATTTTGTTAAAATACGCCCAGATAAAATTGACAAACAGGATATCCATAATGCAATTTAGCGCACCCTTAAAAAGTAATAGTAAAAAAGTAATGTTATTAGGCTCAGGTGAATTAGGAAAAGAAGTAGCGATAGAAGCACAAAGACTGGGTCTTGAAGTGGTCGCGGTTGATAAATACGAGGGCGCACCTGCTCATCTTGTAGCGACTTCGCATCATGTGGTAGATATGCAAGATGAAGAAGCACTTTTAGAAATTATTCGCCATGAAAAGCCGGATTATATTCTTCCTGAGGTTGAGGCTATTAGTATTTCTGCTCTTTTTAAGGCAGAAGCCGAAGGATTTAATGTTATTCCTAATGCGGAAGCTGTTAACAAAACAATGAATAGAAAAAACATTCGTCGTTTTGCAGCGGAAGAGCTTGGTCTTAAAACAGGTCCTTATAAGTTTGTAAAAACAAGAGCTGAAATGGAAGTTGCTGGGACTGAGATGGGTTATCCTTGTGTGGTTAAGCCTGTTATGTCTTCTTCAGGGCATGGACAAAGCGTTATGAAGTCAGCGGCCGATTTAGATGCCTCATGGGAAACAGCAAAAGAAGCTCGTGGTGACGCATCTGAGCTTATAGTTGAAGCCTTCGTGGATTTTGATTATGAGATTACTATGCTTACGGTTCGTAATGGTAAAGAAACGGTTTTTTGTGAGCCTATTGGACATCAGCAAAAAGATGGAGATTATATTTATTCTTGGCAACCTGCCATTATGACGCCTCTAGCTAAGGAACGAGCGGAAGAGATTGCACTTAAGGTCACCGATGGTCTTGGGGGTAGAGGTCTTTTTGGGGTTGAATTATTTATCAAGGGTGATGAGGTATATTTCTCAGAAGTTAGCCCACGTCCACATGATACTGGTATGGTAACACTTATTACTCAGTCTCAGTCTGAGTTTGCCCTTCACCTAAGAGCAGTACTTGGTCTTCCTCTTGGCTTTACCTTTTATGGAGATGGGGCTTCGGCGGCATTTAAGTCAACTAAGGATTCTTATGCCCCTGTGGTAGATGTAGATAATAGTCTTTTCTCAGATAATTCTTATGTAAGAGTGTTTGGAAAGCCTGAGTCTCATAAGGGTCGTAGAATGGCAGTTGCCCTTGTTTTTGATGAGGTTGAAAAAGCACTAGAACAAGCTAAGACCTTAATTACTAAAATTAAGGACGCTTAATGAAAATAGTTTTACTAGACACACTCACCTTTGGAGACACAGACCTAATTGGGTTTGACAGTTTTGGTGAGGTCTCAAACTACAAGAAAACAAGTCCAGACCAGACTCTAGAACGTATTATAGATGCTGAGGTTATTGTGACTAACAAGGTTCTTATAACAGCGGATATGATGAGTGAATGCTCACGTCTTAAGTTGATTTGTATAGCCGCAACAGGTATGAACAATGTAGACTTAGACGCTGCAAAAGAAAAAAATATTGAAGTTAAAAATGTAGCAGGATATTCGACGG
>NVXJ01000003.1 GCA_002733885.1 Arcobacter sp.
TCAGCTCTGTAAGTATTATTTGCGACAATACCACCTACCTTTGCAGCGGCTAAAATAACATACTCTGGTTTTTCAGTTTCAAAGAATTTTTCTACATCTTTTTGGCTTAGTAAGTCTAGTTCTTTATGTGTTCTATAAACTAAGTTTGTATACCCTTTTGACTCTAAGTTCTTAACTATAGCAGAACCCACAAGTCCGCGATGCCCAGCTATGTAAATTTTTGAAGTTTTATTCATTAGGTTTAATCACATTAAATTTATTTGCGTAATCAACTGAACTATGATATATTCTAATAAGAAAAATATCTTTTATACTTTTATTAATCTTATAGATAATAATATGACTTTTATGTACTAAAATTCTACTCTCTCTTTTTATAAGTTTATTTTTACATTCAACACCCATATCTGGATTTAACCGCAGAAGTTTTATTTTTTCCTCATAGCTTTGTAGATAATTTAGCGCATTAGCAACACTTTCTTTTGCAATATAAGATATTGCTTCTTCTAAATCTATCTGGGCTTGATTAGAATATGTAATTTTATACATATTTTCTTTTTATATGATTTATGATTTCTTCATGAGACTTATCGCTTATTCCGGAGCTTAATCCTTTATCGATTTCAGATTCTAAATGCGACCAGTCCTCTTCAATAAAATTATTTTCAATGATTTTTACGTCATTTTTTGGTAAGTTATTTAAAAAATATATTACTTTATCAAAAACATTATCTTGTATATCTAGTCTTATACTATGCATAACAAACTCCTACTTATATTTTATACTATTATAACTAAAATCTTATTTGCGGTTGAAATTTTCGACCACTAGTTTTATTTCACTTCTTATTCAAAGTAATTATTGATTCTATATCCACCATCTTGAAGATACTGGTCTTTTGTCATTAGCTTAAGGTCTGACTGCATCATGTCATTAACTAAGTCGTTAAGGTCATGTTCTCTCTTCCAACCAAGTTTAGTTTCTGCCTTTGTTGGATCACCTAGAAGTAAGTCAACCTCGGTTGGTCTAAAATATTTTGGATCAACTGCTACTATTTCTTTGCCAATTTCAACTTGATAATCAGGATTTGAACAAGAAAGTACATAAGCTTTTTCATCTACGCCCTCACCCTTAAACTCTATTTCTATTCCTGCGTAAGAAAAGGCCATTCTGACAAACTCGCGTACAGGGGTTGTAACACCAGTAGCGATAACCCAGTCTTCTGGTTCATCTGCTTGAAGGATTAACCACATCATTTTTACATAATCTTTGGCATGTCCCCAATCCCGTTTTGCATCAAGATTTCCAAGATAGAGTTTATCTTGCAAACCTAGTGCAATCTTTGAGGCAGCTCTTGTAATCTTACGTGTTACAAAGGTTTCACCACGAACAGGTGATTCATGATTAAAAAGGATTCCATTACATGCAAACATACCATAGGCCTCTCTGTAGTTTACAGTTATCCAGTAAGCGTACATTTTAGCTACTGCATAAGGGGAGCGTGGGTAAAAAGGTGTTGTCTCTTTTTGTGGTGTTTCTTGAACCTTACCATACAACTCAGAGGTTGATGCTTGATAGATTCTTGTCTTTTTTTCTAAGCCTAAAAGCTTTACGGCTTCTAAGATACGTAGCGTTCCTGTTCCATCTGCGTTTGCTACATATTCAGGTGTCTCAAAAGAAACGGCTACATGAGACATTGCAGCTAGGTTATAAATCTCATCAGGCTGTACTTCTTGAATGATACGTGTTAGATTCATAGAGTCTGTCATATCCCCATGATGTAAAAACAATTTTACATTTTCTTCATGTTGATCTTGGTAAAGATGATCGATCCTATCTGTATTAAAGAGTGATGAACGTCTTTTAACACCATGTACCTCATAACCTTTTTTAAGTAGAAATTCTGCTAAATAAGATCCATCTTGACCTGTTATACCTGTTATTAACGCTACTTTATTTTTCATTTATCTCTTTCTTTTCTACTTGAACTGTTTCTGTTGCTATCGTATCTCTTTGATAATCATCATCTAATCTTACAATGTCGTCTTCACCAAGATATTCACCAACTTGTGCTTCTATCATTACTAATGGTATTTTACCAACATTCTCTAATCTATGAACTTCACCTATAGGAATATAAGTTGATTCATTTGCTTTGACAAAATATTCATTTTCACCTTTTGTAACCTTGGCCGTTCCACTAACAACAATCCAATGTTCACTTCTATGAAAATGCTTTTGTAAACTTAAACGCTTACCTTGCTTGACCATGATACGTTTAACCTTATAGCCTTTGCACTCATCTAAGATGGTATATGTCCCCCATGGTCTGTGCGCCGTTTTATGTAGGTGAGGTAGCTCAGACTTATTGTCTTTCAATTGCTTAACAATCTCTTTTACTTTTTGAGAACTTCCTTTTTTAGATATTAGTAGAGCATCACTTGTATCAACTACTACTAAGTCATCTACATCGCATAAGGCAATTGTTCTTTCTTTCGAGTAAACAAAGTTATTTTTAGAATTGATTGCATAAAGATTCTCATTTTTGGTGTTTCCATCTTCATCTTTGAGAAATTCCTCATCTAAGGCATCAAAACTACCAAGGTCAGACCAAGAAATATCTGCGGATACAACCTTTACCCTTGTTGACTTTTCCATTACTGCGTAGTCAATGCTATCTTCAGGTATGGCAGCCATATCCTCATGTGAAATACGAATGATTTCATTTTTTGCTGCATTATCAAAAGCAACTTTTGAAGCTTTATAAATTTCAGGTGAATGTTTTTTTAATTCTTCTAAAAAAATGCCTGCCTTGAAACAGAACATTCCCGAATTCCAATAAAAATTCCCTGCATCTACATATTTTTTCGCGATTGTGGCATTTGGTTTTTCATGAAAAGCTGCTACATTTTCACCTTGTGCTTCAATATAACCATAACCCGTTTCAGCATATTCAGGTTTGATACCAAAGGTTACTAAATAGTTGTCTATTGCAAGTTCTTTAGCTCTTTTTAAAACATGTTTGTAGGATGTTTCATCTTTAATGAGATGATCAGAAGGAGTTACAAGAACAATCTCATCTTTGTCTAAGGCAAAACAAGCAAGAGCAATTGCAGGTGCGGTATTACGGCCTACTGGTTCAAGTAAAAACTTATTTTGACTGAGGGAAGATTCTTCTAGCTGATCAACTGCTAAAAAATATTGTTCTGCATTTGAAACAATAAATTGCTGATCACAAATGTCTTTGTTTCGTTTTACTGTTAGTTGAAAGAGAGATTCATTATTAAACAGCTTCACAAACTGCTTTGGCATTAAGGTTCTACTTATTGGCCAGAGACGCGTTCCTGATCCTCCGCATAAAATTATATTTGTCATTCAAAGTCTTCATATTATTATTTATTGTGATATTTTAGTTAAAGTCCAGTTAAAACAACGTTAATCTATTATATTTACATATCCATAAACAGCGTGTTTATTTCAAATAGTTACATATAGTTTTCTAACTAATTAGTTTAATCTATATAATTCCTTGATCAAAAAAGAGAAAAGAACTGTCAGCGTGATTAATGAGATTTATAGGATTTTTAAGAAAGTTATAAAGATTTAGTTTCGGGCAAAATAAGCCGAGGCGATTGCCTTAGCAATATTTCTTAAGTAAGTGCCCGAAAGGTAAAAAAAGATTACCCGTTACGTTTTTTGATGATTTCTTCAGCAACGTTTTTAGGAACTTCTTCGTAGTGATCAAATTCCATAGAGTATGTAGCACGACCTTGAGTAGCTGAACGAAGGTCAGTTGAGTAACCGAACATTTCAGATAATGGTACGAATGCATCAATGATCTTGTTTCCAGAACGATCACCCATGTTATTAACAACACCACGACGACGGTTAAGGTCACCAATAACGTCACCCATGTAATCTTCAGGAACTTCTACTTCAACCTTCATCATTGGCTCAAGGATTGATGGAGATGCCTTACGACAACCTTCTTTGAATCCCATTGAAGCAGCTAGTTTAAAGGCCATTTCATTTGAATCCACATCATGGTAAGAACCGTCATATAAAGTAACTTCGATGTCTTCGATTGGGTAACCTGCAAGAACACCGTTTTGAGTTGCTTCTTTACAACCTTTTTCAACAGCTGGGATATATTCTCTTGGAACAGCCCCACCCTTAATTTCGTTGTTAAACACGAAACCAGAACCAGCTTCACCTGGCTTAATAGTAAGGTAAACATGACCAAACTGACCACGACCACCTGATTGCTTAGCGTACTTATATTCTTGTTTAACTTCTTTCTTAATTGACTCACGGTAAGAAACCTGAGGAGCACCAACTTCAGCTTCAACAGAAAATTCTCTTCTCATTCTATCAACAAGGATTTCAAGGTGAAGTTCACCCATTCCTGAGATAATAGTTTGACCTGTTTCTTCGTCTGTGTGAACACGGAAAGAAGGATCTTCAGCAGCTAGTTTACCTAGTGCAATACCCATTTTTTCTTGATCCGCTTTAGTTTTTGGCTCAACGGCAACAGAAATAACTGGTTCTGGGAAGTCCATTCTTTCAAGAACAACTTTTTCACCATTTGTAAGTGTATCACCAGTAGTAGTATTTTTAAGACCAATAACCGCGCCGATTTCACCTGCGTAAATTTCTTTAACTTCTTCACGTTTAATAGCATGCATCTTAACGATACGGCCGATTCTTTCTTTCTTATCTTTTGTTGTGTTATGAACAAATGAACCTGATTCTAATGAACCACGGTAAACACGGATAAAAGTAAGAACACCAACAAATGGATCTGTCATAATCTTAAACGCTAGTGCAGCAAAATCACCATCATCAGTTGATGGAACTTCTACTTCAACTTCTTCATCATCCATTAGTGTTCCCATGATAGGAGCAGATTCTACTGGAGAAGGAAGGTAATCAACAACAGCGTCAAGTAAAGTCTGAACACCCTTGTTTTTAAATGCTGTACCTGGAGTCATTGGAACAATTGCCATAGCAAGTGTAGCGGCTTTGATAGCTGCTTTTAGTTCTTCTTGAGAAAATTCATAACCATCAAGGAACTTTTCTGCAAAGTCGTCGTTACCGTCAACTTCAGCAAGTGTTTCAAGCATTTTTTCTTTATATTCTGCAGAAATTTCTTTTAGTGAATCACGAATATCTTGTTCGTGGTAAGCAGAACCCATTTCAGCGTCTGCGTCCCATACAATTTCTTTCATCTTAACTAAATCGACAACACCTTCGAATTCAGCTTCAGCACCAATAGGAAGCTGGAAAGGCATTGGATTACCCTTAAGACGTTCTTTAATTTGCTTTTCTACTTCATAGAAATCTGCACCCGTTCTGTCCATCTTGTTAACAAAAACAATTGAAGGAACCTTATAACGGTTACGCTGACGCCATACTGTTTCAGACTGAGGCTGAACACCACCAACAGCACAGAAAACAGATACTGCACCATCAAGTACACGCATAGAACGCTCAACTTCAATAGTAAAGTCAACGTGTCCCGGAGTATCAATGATATTAATTTGTTTACCGTTCCACTCACAAGTAGTAGCAGCAGAAGTAATTGTAATACCACGTTCTTGTTCTTGTTCCATCCAATCCATAGTTGCAGCACCATCATGTACTTCACCAATTTTATGTTCAACACCTGTATAGAAAAGGATTCTTTCAGTTGTAGTTGTTTTACCTGCATCAATGTGAGCAGCAATACCGATGTTTCTTACATCATTAAGTTTATGTGTTCTTGCCATAATATTTACGTCCTAAGGGTTATTTTTTTGATTAGAGTTGGACCTCTTTTATAAAAAAGCATTAGCGCTTTTACAAAAGAGGTCAAAAGAGGATTCCCAAGCTTTTGAAAGCTTAGGATAGTCCAACATTATTTCGTAATTATTACCAACGGTAATGAGCGAAAGCTTTGTTAGCTTCAGCCATACGATAAACATCTTCTTTCTTCTTGAATGCAGAACCTTTATCAGTTGCTGCTTCCATAAGTTCATTTGCTAAACGCTCAGCCATAGTTCTCTCATTACGAGTACGAGCTGCGTCTACCAACCAACGGATAGAAAGTGAAAGTTGACGTACTGGGCGTACTTCTACTGGAACTTGGTAAGTAGCACCACCAACACGGCGAGACTTTACTTCAATTACAGGCTTAATGTTTTCTATAGCCTTATCAAAAACTTCGATACCTTTATCTTCACCACGTGAAGAAATAAGATCGATAGCACTGTAAAGAATTTTCTCTGCAGTTGACTTTTTTCCATCTAACATTACTTTGTTGATGAATTTTGTTAAAATTTTACTTCCATAAACTGGATCCGGCATAACTGGACGGACGGGAGCTTTTCTTCTTCTCATTGTGTTACCTTCAATAATATAATTTACTCAAAAACTAAAAAATAGTCTCTGTGATTCTTCTCAACTTCTAGAGTTGATACTCAATGAACTTAATGTTCTAAGGTTTAACATCTAAAAATAATAAATTATTTTTTAGGACGCTTAGTACCATATTTAGAACGTGCAACTGTACGACCGGCAACACCAGCAGTATCAAGAGCACCACGAACGATATGGTATTTAACACCCGGTAAATCTTTTACACGACCACCACGTACAAGTACGATAGAGTGTTCTTGAAGGTTATGACCCTCACCACCAATATATGAAATAACTTCAAATCCAGAAGTCAATCTAACTTTAGCTACTTTACGTAGAGCCGAGTTAGGTTTCTTTGGAGTTGTTGTATAAACACGTGTACACACACCACGACGTTGTGGACATGATACTAAAGCAGCAGATTTTGATTTCTTAACTACTCTTTTACGTCCGTTACGGACTAGTTGATTAATAGTAGGCACTATAATCTCCTTTTTTAAAATGTTCCAGTAGAATTTTCTCTAAACAAGCCTATAACAGGGGTTTAATCTGTCTAGTTGAGTCTAGGGATTACCAAATGGTGCGAAATAATAGCTGAAATTTGTTTAAAAGGGGCTTTATTTTTTAAGGAAGTTTTAAATATGGTTTTAGAAAGAGTATAGAAGAAACAAGAACAAAGAGAAATCGTCCACAGATTTAACAGATTAAGTTGATTAGAGTAAGAGCCGGAGCCCTTCTTCTTTTAATAATCAATTTAATCGGCTTAATCTGTGGACAACTAGCTCTTAAAAGAATAAGACTAGTCTTCTTCACTTTCAAGAATAACTTCCATACCGTTGTAAACACCAGTACCAACTGGAATTGTACGACCGATAATAACGTTTTCTTTAAGATCTGTAAGATCATCAACTTTTGCAGATACCGCAGCTTCTGTAAGAACCTTCGTTGTATCTTGGAAAGATGCAGCAGAGATAATTGAATCCGCAGATACTGCAGCACGTGTAATACCTACTAGGAATGGTTCAGCAATTGCTGGTCTACCACCAAGTCCCATAATCTTCTTATTCTCAATCTTAAATTTCTTCATAGAGATTAAATCTCCTTGAATAAACTTAGTATCACCCGAAGTTACAATTTTAATCTGACGTAGCATTTGAGTAAAGATAACTTCAATATGCTTATCCGCAATATTTACCCCTTGACGACGGTAAACTTGCTGAACTTCAGACACTAGATAGTTATAAAGTGACTTAACACCCATAACACGTAATAACTCGTGTGAAGAGATCTGACCATCAGTTAAACGCTCACCAGAGTGAACAAATTCGCCAGCTGCTACTTGCGCTGTTAACTGCTTATCAACAAAGTACTCTTTAACAATACCATTTTCCGAAGAAATGATAAGACGTTGTTTACCACGTAATGGCTTACCAAAAGAAACAACACCATCAACTTCAGCGATAAGTGCAATTGCCTTAGGACGACGCGCTTCAAATAGTTCAGAAACACGAGGAAGACCCCCAGTAATATCTGAAGACTTCTGAAGTGCCTTAGGTGTTTTAGCTAAAATATCAGCTACCTTAACCGTACCACCATCTTGAGCGTAAACCGCAGTTTTTGGCTCAACAAGGTAACGAATAAGCTCGCCATCTTCAGTTGTAAGAACGATTGTAGGCTTATACTCAGAAGAGATATGCTCATTAATCATAAGTCTTGTTTGACCTGTTAACTCGTCAAACTGCTCAGAAGCAGTAACACCTGGAATGATATCTTCAAAAGAAACTGTACCAGCTGCCTCAGAAATAGTAGGATTTGAATATGGATCCCACTCTGCTACGGCTGTTTGTTCTTCAGCTGCTGCTCTTGCAAGAAGCGTAGTTTTTTCTACTTCAGCATTGTCATCAATTTCAATGACAGAACCACGAGCAATATAATGACGAATTGCTTCACGCTCTTCGCTATCAATAATTACAGAGAATAGACCTTTTTCGACTACCTTATAACCTTTTTTAATCTCTTCATGACGCTCTAAGTAATCACCCTTAAGTAGGAAGTATTTAACATTTCCTGCTTCTTTTGCAATGATTTTTTGCGTAATTGGCTCACCATCTTTAACTAAAAGCTCAGATGCATAAGGGATACGGTTTGGAATATTCCAACCATCTTTAATAGTTTCAACGATAGACTCATCTGCCTTAACGTCTGCACCATTTTCGTATGGAATATAAGACTTACCTTCGATCTTACCAGATACACCAGCAAGTTCATTAGGTTTAGCAACCTCTTTCTTACGTAGAGTGTAACGAACAGTCTCTTTTGCGCCAACAACAGAAACAAAAATTTCATCATGAATCGTTTGAATTTCTAGCTTACCATCAAATGGTGCCTTGATTTTTGGCTCAACAAGAAGAACTGCCGCGTTACGTCTGTTAGCAACGATAGTTTTCTTTTCTTTAGATTCATAAGTTTTAACATTGTAGTAACGAATGAAACCTTCTTTAGTCGCGATAACTTGACGTTCTTCACGAGTAGAAGTCGCAGTACCACCAACGTGGAATGTACGAAGTGTAAGCTGTGTACCTGGTTCTCCAATTGATTGTGCTGCAATAATTCCAATTGCCTCACCCTTCTTAACAAGACCACCATGACCAAGGTCAAGACCATAACATAATGCACAAACACCATCTTCAGCCTTACACGTAGTAGGAGTTCTAATATGAAGTGACTTGATGCCTGCTTCAGCCATAACTGCCGCATCTTCTTCATCAATTAACTGACCTTCTGCAAATAAAATCTCATTTGTAATAGGATCAATTGCGTCTTCTGCAAGAACACGACCTTCAACTCTATCTGCAAGTGGCTCAATAAGCTCATTACCAATAGAAATATCTGTAATCTCAATACCTTCGTGAGTACCACAATCATCAGCAACAATTTTAACGTTTTGAGCAACATCAACTAGCTTACGAGTTAGGTAACCCGCATTCGCTGTTTTAAGTGCCGTATCCGCAAGACCTTTACGAGCACCGTGAGTTGAAATAAAGTACTCAAGTACGTTTAGACCCTCTTTAAAGTTCGAGGTAATTGGTGTTTCAATAATTGAACCATCAGGCTTAGCCATAAGACCACGCATACCTGCAAGTTGACGAATCTGAGCTGCTGATCCACGAGCACCAGAATCGGCCATCATGTAGATAGAGTTAAATCCATCTTTATCTTCTTCAACAAGTTTCATCATATCCCCTGCAAGGGTGTTGTTTGTATCTGTCCAAACATCAATGATTTTATTGTAACGCTCTTGTTCTGTTAAAAGACCTGCATCAAACTGCTTTTGAATCTCTTTAACCTTGTTCTTAGAATCTTGAACTTTTTTAGGCTTATCTTCTGGGATAATGATATCCGCAGCAGAAATAGAAACACCTGCTTCAGTTGCATGTTTGAAACCTAAGTCTTTTAGTCTATCAAGAAAAGCAGCAGTAATAGCGATACCACCATGCTTGTTAACATAATCAACAATAGCATTAATTTTCTTCTTCTTCATGTTTTGGTTCCACATTTCAACAGGAACAAAGTCCGGAAGAATTGCTTTTATTAACATACGACCCGCAGTTGTATATATCATTCTACCATCAACACGAGTACGAATCTTCGCATGTAGGTCAAGTGAACCATGCTCAAGAGCAATAACTACTTCATCTACGTTAGCAAAAAGTTTATTTTGTCCTTGAACACCATTTTTCTCTAAAGAGATGTAATAGATTCCAAGTACCATATCCTGTGAAGGTGTAGCAATCGCCTTACCTGACGCTGGAAGAAGAATATTTAGTGATGAAAGCATTAAAACCTTAGCTTCAGCAATTGCTGCTGAAGAAAGAGGAATATGAACTGCCATCTGATCCCCATCGAAATCCGCATTAAATGCCGCACAAACTAGAGGGTGAAGCTGAATAGCCTTACCATCAATTAGTTTCGGGTGAAATGCCTGAATCGAAAGTTTGTGAAGTGTTGGTGCACGGTTTAGAAGGATTGGATATCCATCAACAATTTCTGCTAAACATTCCCAAACTTCATTTGTTTTTTCATCAATAAGTTTCTTAGCCTGCTTAACCGTTGTTGCGTAACCTTTTTCTTCAAGTTTAGCAATTAAGTGGGGCTTGAAAAGCTCAAGAGCCATCTTCTTAGGAAGACCACATTGGTCCATCTTAAGTTTTGGTCCAACAACAATAACAGAACGTCCAGAGAAATCCACACGCTTACCAAGAAGATTCTGACGGAAACGACCCTGCTTACCTTTAATCGCTTCAGAAAGTGACTTAAGTGGACGCTTGTTAGCACCCTTAACTGCGTTAGCTCTACGACCATTGTCAAATAGTGCATCAACAGATTCTTGAAGCATACGCTTTTCATTWCKAACRATAATCTCAGGAGCATCAAGTTCRATWARACGCTTAAGWCKTTGGTTACGGTTAATAACACGACGGTAAAGGTCATTTACATCAGATACCGCAAACTTACCACCATCAAGGCTTACAAGTGGACGAAGATCTGGTGGAAGAACAGGAAGTTGCTCAAGCATCATCCAACCTGGGTTATTACCCGAGTTAAGGAATGACTCAATAACCTTAAGACGCTTAATAATTGTCTTACGTTTAGCTTCTGAGTTTGTTTTTTCGATATCTTCTTTAAGACCTTGAAAAGATTCAACTAAGTCAATACCTTCAAGTAAATCTTTAACGGCTTGACCACCCATACCAGCAACAAAACCAGACTCAGAATAACGAGACATAAGTACTTGGTACTGATCTTCATTAAGTACATCATACTTAAGAACTGGGATAGACTGATCCGCATCATAACATGCTTCACCAGCAGATTTAACGATATAAGCTTCATAATAAAGCACACGTTCTAAATCTTTCATCTTTACACCAAGAAGTGTACCGATACGTGAAGGTAATGAACTTACATACCAGATATGCGCAACAGGTGTAACTAAGTCAATGTGACCCATACGAGTACGACGAACCTTAGTTGTTGTTACTTCAACACCACATTTCTCACATACAACACCCTTATAACGCATCTTCTTGTACTTACCACAAAGACATTCGTAGTCACGAACTGGACCAAAAATCTTTGCACAAAAAAGACCATCACGCTCAGGTTTAAGTGTACGGTAGTTAATAGTTTCAGGCTTCTTTACTTCACCATGAGACCATTTAAGTACTTGCTCAGGGCTAGCTAGAGAAAATTTAAGTTGTTTAATATCTTTAGGACGGTTGTCCTCTTTAATCTCAATCGGCACTAATTTCATCAGTTACCTCCTCGTCAAAAATTTCTACATTAAGGGCAAGAGCTTGAAGCTCTTTCGTTAATACAAATAGAGTTTCAGGAATTCCAGAAGGTGGAACTGCTTCTCCTCTTGTTAATGCTTTATAAGCACGTACACGACCATCAACATCATCTGACTTAATCGTTAACATTTCTTTTAGAACCGCAGAAGCTCCATAAGCTTCAAGAGCCCAAACTTCCATTTCTCCAAATCTCTGACCACCAAATAGTGCTTTACCACCAACAGGCTGTTGAGTTACTA
Source organism: Arcobacter sp. (assembly GCA_002733885.1). Lineage (GTDB taxonomy): Bacteria > Campylobacterota > Campylobacteria > Campylobacterales > Sulfurimonadaceae. Next base: position 11,991 of record NVXJ01000003.1, read on the forward strand.
GAGAGTAAGGTCCAGTTGAACGAGCGTGAACTTTTTCATCAACTAAGTGATGTAGTTTAAGGATGTACATGTAACCAACGTTTACACGTTCTTTAACTTGATCTCCAGTTTTACCATCAAAAAGTACAACTTTTCCATCCATATCCATTTTTGCTAATTCAAATAACTTAGCAAACTCGTCTGGATTTACACCTTCAAACATTGGAGTTGCAAAACGAACACCCTTAGCCCAGTCTCTAGCGTAAACAAGAAGTTCTTCATCACTTAGTGCTGTTAAGAAGTTCTTAGCATCCATTAATGGAGCGATCTCAGCAATAGAAATCATCTTAGCTCTAAGTTGAGCTACAAAGTCTGCTTGCTTTTCGTCAAATATTTCTTGAATTTGATTACCTAGTTCTTTACCAACCATACCAAGGTGCATTTCGAGAATCTGCCCGATATTCATACGAGAAGGTACCCCTAGTGGATTAAGGATAATATCAACTGAACGTCCATCTTTACGGTAAGGCATATCAACTTCAGGAACGATGTTAGATACGATACCCTTGTTTCCGTGACGACCCGCCATCTTATCTCCAACTTTTAGCTTACGCTTCGTTGCGATATAAACTTTTACAAACTTAACAACACCATTTGGAAGTATGTCATCTTTTTCAAGAATATCAAGCTTTTCTTCGTGTTCTTTTCTAAAAATTTTCTTTTGCTTTTGGAAGTGATTTTTAATCGTGTCGTACTTTGTCTGAACAGAGTCTTCAAAGGCTTTAACGATAGAATTCATAGCAAAACGATTAGCAGATGCTAAATCAACTGCAGAAATGTTTGAACCCTTCTTGTAATCATTTCCATTAACAGAAACATCTGATGATAAATCAGAAGAAGTTAAAAGAGCAGAAATACGAAGCATTTCTTCTTTATCAATCATTAATAGACGGTCATAGTGCTCGCGCTCTAGCTCATCTCTTTCTGATTTTTCAAACTCAAGTGTACGAGCATCTTTCTCATAACCCTTCTTAGTGAAAACCTTAACATCTACAATGATACCTTCCATAGAAGGAGCACAATATAAAGACTTGTTTACAACATGTCCTGCTTTTTCACCAAAGATAGCACGTAAAAGACGTTCTTCTGGAGTAGGCTTAACTTCACCCTTAGGAGAAACCTTACCCACTAGAATCATTCCACCTTCAACATGGGTACCAATTTTAACGATACCTGAGTCATCAAGGTGAGAAAGTTCATCATCACGAACATTTGGAATATCACGAGTAACTTCTTCAACACCGTGCTTAAGCTCTCTAGCTTCACATTCTTTTTCATAAACGTGTACTGAAGTAAAGGCATCTTCACGAATCATTCTTTCAGAAATAACAATCGCATCTTCGTAGTTGTAACCGTTCCAAGGCATGAATGCAACCTGTGCATTAACACCTAGAGCAAGCTCACCTTGATCCATATTTGGACCATCAGCAATCACTTGTTTAGCTTTTACTTTTTGACCAATTTTTACAATTGGCACTTGTGAGAAAGTAGTGTTTTGGTTGGTACGCATGTTCTTTTGTAAAGAGTAGTAGTCGATGAAAGTTCCATCTTCGTCTTCACCCATTACATAAATATGACGTGAATCAACTTTTTCAATAACACCATCTCTATCAGCCTTAATACATTCCCAAGCATCTCTAGCAACAATTGCTTCCATACCTGTTCCAACCATAGGAGCAGTAGCCTTAAGAAGTGGACATGCCTGACGTTGCATGTTTGATCCCATAAGTGCACGGTTAGCATCATCATGTTCTAAGAAAGGAATTAATGAAGCCGCAACCCCAATAACCATGTGCGCAGAAAGGTCACGAAGTACACAATCAGCTGCTTTTCTTARCATAATCTCACCATCTTGACGAGATTCAACAAGCTCATCAGGGAAAGATCCATCTTCATTAATAGCAGATACTGCTGAAGCGATAATCTTACCTTCTTCTTGAGTCGCTGTTAAATAAACAACTTCTTTAGAAACTTTTCCATCAACAACAGGATTATAAGGTGCTTCAATAAAACCGTGCTCATTTACCTTAGAGTAAGTAGCTAGTGTATTGATAAGACCAATATTTTGACCCTCTGGAGTCTCAATTGGACAAATACGACCGTAGTGAGTCGGGTGAACATCACGAACTTCAAAGCCCGCACGTTCTTTAACAAGACCACCCTCACCTAGAGCAGAAAGACGACGCTTATGCGTTACTTCTGAAAGYGGGTTAGTTTGATCCATAAACTGAGACAGTTGRCCACCWGAAAAGAATTCCATGATAGTTGATGTAATCATCTTAGAGTTAATTAAATCATGAGGCATAAGTTCAGCAAGAGGACCTGACATAGTAGATAACTTGTCACGAATCGCTTTTTGCATCTTAATAAGACCATTATGTAATTCATTTCCAAGAAGCTCACCAATAGCACGAATACGTCTATTACCTAGGTGATCTCTATCATCAATATGACCTTGACCATTTTTAACCTTGATAACATACTTAACAGTGTTAATGATGTCTTCGTGTGTAAGAACAGTAACATAAGAAGGAATATCAAGACCTAACTTATGATTCATCTTCATACGACCAACCTCAGTTAAGTCATAACGTTCAGGGTCAAAGAATAATTGATTAACAAATGCTTTTGCCGCGTCTTTAGTTACTGGTTCACCCGGTCTCATAACCTTGTAAATACGGATAGCAGCTAAGTCATTTTCATCTTCAATTTCTTCAGTTTGCTTAAGAAGCTTAAGAGAATCAGCGTCAGCGTTAAATGCATTGATAACAGAGCTATCAACACCATCCGCTAAATCATTAGCAATAATAAACTCTGTGATACCAGATTCTGCCATTTTCTTAAGACGAGTCTCATCTAAAAGCGTCATCGTATCAAAAAGAACCTCACCCGTTTCTGGATCAATAATTGGCTCAGCTAAGTGACGTTCCATTAATGTTTCTAGTGGGTACTGAACATGAGTCAGACCATCATCAACTAGTTTTTGTGCTTTTTTAGAAGATAAACGTTTACCAGCAGCGATAAGAACCTTACCATCTACATCAACTAAGTCATGGTCTAATCTACCTGCAAACTCAGAAGGAACAAATGGAAGAACATACTTGTTATCTTCAATTACAATCTTTTGTAATGGATAGAAAAGTTTTAAAATATCTGGCTTAGAATATCCTAATGCACGGAACATAATTGTCACAGGTACTTTTCTACGCTTATTAATACGCATATAAAGGATCTCTTTAGGATCATACTCAAAGTATAACCATGAACCACGATCTGGAATAATCTGAGCGGTGTGAATTAACTTTGTAACCGCTGTGTTTGATTCTTCTACTTTAAAGATAACACCTGGTGAACGGTGAAGTTGGTTTACAACAACACGTTCAACACCATTAATGATAAAAGAAGTTCTTTCTGTCATTAAAGGAATATCACGGATAAAGATCATTTGTTCTTTAATATCTTGAACACCTGTCTTTTCTCTTGTGTTTTCATCTCTGTTCCAAAGAACAAGACGTGTCTTCATACGAAGTGAAACTGAATACGTAAGACCACGTTCCATACATTCACGTACCGTATATTTAGGATGTCCAACTTCAGCACCAAGGTACTCAAGAGTAACACGGTTTTGAACATCATGAACAGGGAATACCGATTGAAAAACTTGTTCAATTCCACTTTCAGTACGGTCCTTAGAATCAATCATTAAGAATTTATCATAAGAACTTTGTTGAAGTTGAAGCAAGTTAGGTATTTCAATTTGCTGAGCTGTCTTAGCAAAATCAACACGTAAACGATTACCAGAATATAAGCTGTTTAGCATAAATAACCTCTATTGTTTTATTTTTAGTAAATGTCAGTAGCAGTGTACTGGGGCATTAGTTTAAAGATATTTCCAAACGTCTTGAAAATATCTCTTTTTTATCCATCCATTACTTGGATATACCTATGTTCACTAAGAGCGCTTATCCACAGATTAAACAGATTTATCCGATTATGATTAATAATCAATTGAATCAGCTAAATCTGTGGACAGATATGCTCTTTGTTTGTAAATAATAATTATATGAAAATAGGTATATCCAAGATTATGGACAAATAGAATCAGGCGTCCCTGAAATAGACCACAGGTAAAAAATGTTAGTGGCTTGTACGCAAAAAGGGTCATTTGGACACAATGCCAAATGACCCTTAAGGTCGAGGGACGTAATCCCTCAGTTTAGAAAGTTTGAAGAGTTAAGTAATTACTACTTAACTTCTACAGTAGCACCAGCTTCTTCAAGTGTTGCTTTTGCAGCTTCTGCGTCTTCTTTAGAGATACCTTCTTTAACAGTAGATGGTAATTCTTCAGCAGCAGTTTTTGCTTCTTTAAGTCCAAGACCAGTAAGAGCACGAATCGCTTTAATAACAGCAATTTTCTTCTCACCAGCAGATGTAACGATTACATCAAACTCAGTTTTTTCTTCAGCAGCTTCGCCACCAGCAGCAGCGCCACCAGCAACAGCAACAGGTTGTGCAGATACACCAAATTTTTCTTCAAATTCTTTAACTAATTCAGAAAGTTCTAAAACAGAAAGTCCTGAGATAAATTCTAATACGTCTTCTTTTGTAACAGCCATAATAATGGTCCTTAATTTTATTTCATAAAATGAAGGGAACCCCTCCATCTTATAGAACGGCATCGGAGCAAAAGCCCCGACACCTACGCTGACGCTGAGTCCTCTTCAGCAGAGAGCTCAATAACGCTTGCGTTATTTAGTGCCTAAATGCACAACATCTATCAAAAGTAAGATGAGTAGTATTACTACGCTTCTTCTTTTTGTCTTCTAAGCGCATCTAGGCCAATTGTGAAGTTCGCAACTGGAGCCATCCATGTAGCTGCAAGCATACCAAGTAGCTCTTCGCGACCTGGAAGTTTTGCAAATGCTTGAATCTTTGCAACATCAGCAGTTTCACCATCAAGGTAACCTGCTTTAAGTACAAGTTTCTCATTACTTTTAGCGAAATCTGCAGCAACTTTAGATGCAGAGATAACGTCGTCAGACCATAAGAAAATGTTTGTGTTGTTAAGTTCAACGCCTTCTTTTCCCGCAGCTTTAAGTGCGATAGTTGCTAAAGAGTTTTTAATAACTTGAACAGTAGTGTCTTTTGCAGCAGCAGATTCACGAAGTGATTCTAACTCAGTACAAGTAAGACCTTTATAATCACAAATAACTACCGCAGCAGTATCTGTAAAAGCGCCAGTAAGTGTTTCAACAATTTCAGCTTTTTGTGTTTTTGTCATGTGTATTCTCCTTTCCAGACGTAAACTTCGGTTGAGCGGTTTTCACCAATTAAGCTTTAACAAGCCTCTAACTGTCTTAAGTCCATATAATATTTGTCACTTTCACAAGTTTCAAATCGGAAATCTGGATAGATTGCCTACAAGAAATTTGATTAAGGAACGCAATTATATCGAAAAGTGTTTTATAGTTTGCTTTAATGGTTTTACTAATAGTCTTGTTGTTCCTCTTAGTTTTGTTTTTCATCTTAACTTGTTGCTAAGTTGTTATATCTTTATGATGCTCCCTCACTTTTTTCGACCGCGAAAACAGTAAGCAAAAAAGCTCCCGAAGCGGGCTTCAAACCCGATAAGCTATCGGGTACCCTCAATACAAATATATTTATCCTAAAAACCTGAAACTCGCGTTGCTCAGACAGTCAGGTTTTCTTAACGGAGAACTATATCTTCCTCTCGGTTTTGCAGAGGCTTCGAAAGAACGCATAAGGGAACGCACAATAAAATGTAAAAGCTTAGGCTTTTATCCCTTGCCAGCTACTCAAACACATACATCATCTTTTGTCGAGGAAGTTTCACAGAAGCCTTAGCTTCTGAATAAAATAATGCGTCACCGCTTTAAATGTGGCAGAACCTCTGCAGAGCCGAACGAAGAGAAAGTTTTAGCGTTAAGAAAATGCAACTGTTTGAGCAAAGCGAGTTTTGCATTTTTAGCTAAAACTTTATCGGAGTGAGGGAACTTGACAGCTGTCAAGATCGAAGCCGTGGCGCGAGCTTTTTCCTTCTTTTTCTCGATAGAAAAAGGAGAGACACGTTAAATAAAAAGTAATCATGCCAATATCTAGTAATCTAAATAAAGAGTTAAAAAATAAAAGTTTGTTTTGAAGTTTTAAAAGAGGAAAGATTAAGCAGGCAAAGCCTACTTAAAAAGAAGAAGAAGCTTACTTAACGTCAGCTACTTCAGAAAGATCGAACTTAATTGAAGGAGACATAGTTAAAGAAAGTGCAGCAGATTTGATGTACTTACCTTTAACTGATGCTGGCTTTTGCTTGTTTACAGAAACAAGAAAAGTACGTAAGTTTTCTTCTATTGCAGAAGCAGAGAAAGAAACCTTACCGATACCAGCGTGGATGTTACCTTTTTTATCAACACGGTAGTTTACTTGACCACCTTGAAGATTCTTAACTGCTTGAGCAACATCAGGAGTTACTGTACCAGTTTTAGGGTTAGGCATCATACCTTTTGGCCCTAGAATACGACCAATTTTACCAACAAGACCCATACAATCAGGAGCAGCAACAACAACATCAAAGTTGAATATTCCTTCTTTGATTTGGTCTACTAAATCGTCTGTACCAACGATATCCGCTCCAGCAGCCTTAGCTTCATCAGCCTTAGCACCCTTAGCAAATACAGCAACACGAACAGTTTTACCTGTACCGTTTGGAAGTACGATTGCTCCACGGATCATTTGATCTGCGTGACGAGGATCTACATTTAAGTTCATTGAAATTTCAACAGTTTCGTCGAATTTCGCAGACTTAAGTTCTCCCATAAATGCAGCAGCTTCGGCTACGCCGTAAGCTTTGCTTGCATCAATTTTTTCGGAAAGTTGTTTATATCTTTTACTTGCCATTTTGATTCTCCAGTATTATATCTGCCACATCTATTTTTGAATCACTGTGGTCGATGATTTTGAAAGTATAAAAATTTTGTACTGAGATTAGTCAGTAATTTCGATACCCATTGAACGTGCTGAACCAGCAATAATTTTAGCTGCTTGTTCTTCATCATTAGTGTTAAGATCTTCGATCTTAGCCTTAACAACTTCCATAAGCTGAGCCTTAGTAATCTTACCTACTTTGTTTTTAAGTGGGTTATCAGTACCTTTTTTAATGTTTGCAGCCTTCATAAGAAGTGCAGACGCTGGGGGTTGCTTAGTGATAAAAGTAAAACTTCTATCTGCATAAACTGTAATAACAACAGGAATTTTGAATCCCATTTTATCTTTAGTCTTTTCGTTGAATGCCTTAGTGAATTCCATGATGTTAACACCACGTTGTCCTAGAGCTGGTCCAACTGGTGGAGCCGGGTTTGCTTTACCAGCATCAATTTGAAGCTTGATATAATCCATAACCTGTTTTGCCATGATTAGTCCTTTTTGTTTATTTAGCAAAATTTAAATTTTGCTAATGCTTAGTTTTACGTTTCTGGACGTCTTAACTACGCTAATCTAGACCTTCTATTGAAGGTTAAGATTAAAGCAGTAGAAGTTAGATAATCTTTTCTACTTGTGCAAATGAAATATCAACCGGTGTTGCACGACCAAAGATAGATACATTTAATTTTAATGTTCCGTGTTCCATATCATACTCATCAACTACACCTGTAAAGTTTGAGAATGGGCCGTCGATAATACGAACCACTTCACCCATATCAAAGGCAACTTTTGGTTTAGGAGCAGCACGATTTTCAACACGGTCAAGAATATTTTTAATATCTTTCTCAGTTAATGGAGTAGCATGATTGTTTTCACCAATAAAACCATTTACGCGAGATAGAGACTGAATCATATGTTGAACTTCAGTTCCTAAGTCAATAAGAATAAAACAGTAACCAGAATATAAAGAACGCTCAGTAATCTTTTTCTTCCCGTCTTTCATTTCCATTACATCTTCAGTTGGTACAACAACTTCTTTAATAATGTCTTGAAGTCTATGTTCTTCAATCATGTTTTCTATTGCAACTTTTACACTTCGTTCAGAACCTGCATAAGTTTGTAATGTATACCAGTTATGTGCCATATGAATTCCTTATAAAATCGCTGCTAAGCTTGTAGACATGATAAAATCAACAAGAGCAAGAAATAGAGATACAGCTATTACTACAATAAAAACTGCAATGAATGCTTGTTTAACCTGTGGCTTAGTTGGGAAGATTACCTTCGCAAGTTCTGCACGAGAATTTCTAACATAAGTACTAATCTGACTCATTTAACATATCCTTTTATCATTTCCGATAAATAAACCTCTAAAGATATATTTATCGAAAATTATTTAAGTGGCAGGCGATGAGGGACTCGAACCCACAACACCCGGATTTGGAATCCGGTGCTCTACCATTGGAGCTAATCGCCTATAGTTTGTTTCTAGTTTTTGGTATTTAATTAACCAGAAACTAAAAACAATTAACTAGAAACCAAGCTGTAATTACAGTTTCATTTCTTTGTGTTCAGTATGCTCTCTACACCATTTACAGTATTTTTTAACTGAAAATTTTTCTGTGTGAGTCTTCTTATTTTTAGATGTGTGGTAATTACGACGTGTACATTTTTCACAACCTAAGTGGATAGTTTCTCTCATTTTGGATCCTTTTATTTAAATTTTGTCTCAAAAGAACTTCTCAAAGAAGATCTTAAAGAAGTGAACTATTGATGTTACCTTACTCAAGAAAATTCTTACTCAGGAAAAATTTTCTTGAGGTATCCTCTTTACGAGCGGCAAGCCAAAGGCTTGCGTCCTAAAAAAGGACTTACTTTAAATTCTTAATTACTTAAGGATTTTAGCAACAACACCGGCACCAACTGTTCTACCACCTTCACGGATAGCGAAACGAGTTCCCTCTTCCATTGCAATCGGGTGGATAAGTTCAGCAGTAATCTTAACATTGTCACCAGGCATAACCATTTCAGTACCTTCTGGTAATGTAATAGCACCTGTAACATCTGTTGTACGAACGTAGAACTGAGGACGGTAGTTAGAGAAGAATGGAGTATGACGACCACCTTCATCTTTACTTAGTACATAGATCTCAGCTTCGAAAGTTGTATGTGGAGTAATTGTACCCGGCTTACATAGAACTTGTCCACGCTCAACCTGATCTTTATCAATACCACGGATAAGAATACCACAGTTATCTCCAGCTTCACCCTGATCCATTTCTTTACGGAACATTTCAACACCTGTAACAGTAGTTGATTGAGTGTCTCTRATTCCAACGATTTCTACTGGCTCACCAATTTTGATGATACCACGTTCGATACGACCTGTAACAACAGTTCCACGACCAGAGATAGAGAAAACATCTTCAACTGGCATTAAGAAATCTTTATCAGTTTCACGAACTGGTTCAGGAATATACTCATCAACWGTTTTCATWAGTTSTTGAATYTTWGCWGACCACTCACCWAGWGTACCAGTYTTWGCTTCTTCAAGAGCYWTARKWGCWGAACCWGTAGTGATAGGAGTATCATCACCTGGGAATTCATACATGTCTAGTAGTTCACGGATTTCCATCTCTACTAGTTCAAGTAATTCTTCATCATCAACCATATCTTCTTTGTTCATGAAAACAACGATGTAAGGAACACCTACTTGCTTAGAAAGAAGAATGTGCTCACGAGTTTGTGGCATTGGGCCATCCGCTGCAGAAACAACAAGAATAGCACCATCCATTTGAGCAGCACCAGTAATCATGTTCTTAACATAATCGGCGTGACCTGGACAATCAACGTGAGCGTAGTGACGTAGGTCAGTTTCGTACTCAACGTGTGAAGTAGCGATCGTGATTCCACGTTCTCTTTCTTCAGGAGCGTTATCGATTGCATCGTAATCCATAAGTTCTGCGCCATTTGTTACTGCAAGTACTGCAGTAATTGCTGCTGTTAATGTAGTTTTACCATGATCTACGTGACCAATAGTTCCGATGTTAACATGTGGTTTATTTCGTTGAAATTTTTCTTTTGCCATAAGTGTTCTCCAGCTTTTTATTTTATAAACGGAATTATACCTGAATAAACTCAAATAGAGCTTATTTAAAAGGGACAAATCGTTTCTGTTTTATTAGACACTTCTGTAAAGGTTCAGTACCTTAGGCTTAAAAGCCTTACAGAAGTGTCACTAGTGTTAGTCTTAACTAACAAGTTAATGGAGCTCGCACCGGGAATTGAACCCGGGACCTCTTCCTTACCAAGGAAGTGCTCTACCTCTGAGCCATGCGAGCGCGAATGCGCGAATAGTTACCTACTCTAATTTAAATCTTTTTTTAAAGACATAAAAACTTAAATTAAAGTATTTTATTTTGCTAGTGATGTTTGATTGTTTTTTTATTGAAGCGATTTATAGAGACATCGTATGTTTGTTATGTTAAGAGCAAACGATTATCCAGCTCCCAGAAAAAACATATCTTACAAATCTTTTTGAATGGAGCGGGTGAAGGGACTCGAACCCTCGACCCTCAGCTTGGAAGGCTGACGCTCTAGCCAACTGAGCTACGCCCGCATCTCATTACAATGGTGGTGAGAAGAGGAGTCGAACCTCTGAACCCGTAGGGAGCGGATTTACAATCCGCCGTCGTTGGCCACTTGACTATCTCACCGATAAATTTGTTTTATATRCTCTGGTCTAACACTGACGTAATTGTCAATTTTTTCGTATTTAGAATGGTGCTGGCACGAGGATTTGAACCCCGGGCCTGCTGATTACAAATCAGCTGCTCTAGCCAACTGAGCTATGCCAGCATCTAAATTCGAGTTGCAATTATAGGAGTTTTAGTATCTAATGTCAAGGGTTTGAGAAAGGAATTTAAAAAGTTTTTCTATCTGCTGTTTTTTTAGAAATATATTGTGTCACCATCGTCTAAAATTATGGCATCTTTTAAGGTGGGTGTTGAATATATCTCTTTTTTTATTTCTTCTATAAAAGTTGGTTTTAAATGATTGATATATAACTTTATAGGTCTGTTGATACAAGCAATTTCTTCTTCCGCTAGCGAAGGTGTCAAGTGTAAGGATTCTAAGGCAAGAGCTCCCATACTTGAGGGGAAGGAGCACTCAAGGACTAAGGCTGTAATCTCAGGATATTTTTTTATGGTTTCACATAAAAGAGGATTTTTATAGGTATCGGCTGTTACTAAAACAGCCGACTTGTTCTTTCTTATGATGTAACCACAACTTGCAACCGTATGAACAGTTTGCATGGCTTCTATTGAGGTTGTTTCGTCTAGCTTGTACTCTTTTCCTAATTCTATTGACTCATAAACCACTGTCATACCATTTTCATTTGAAAGTGGTATTTTTGAAAAGTCAGGCCAGATATAATCATTTAAAAAATGTTTTTGTATGGACTCAAGCGTAGAAGGAAGTCCCATAAGTTTAAGTGGTTTCGTTCGAAGGGCAAAATACGAGTCTAAAATATAAGCGATATCAACTATGTGGTCAAGATGTGAATGTGTTAACCAAATAGTATCTATATGAGCAGCATCTTCGTCTAAGGAACGAAGTAAGTTACCTGCATCAATAACATGGGTGTCATTAATAAGAAAAGAAGAAGTCTCTTGATGAGAGCCCTTTGTTCCATATGCACCTAGTATTGTTATCTTTTCCAAAAATGCCCTTTCTTTTTTTACCATTATAGAAAATCTATATAAACCTTTTCTAAACAAAAAAACTTATCTATATTTTTGTCGAAAAATTCACGAACATCTTTTAAGATGTTTCTTGCAATTTTCATAAAGAATATATATCTCAAGAAAATTAGTTTATTGTATCGAATCTTTGAACTTATCCCTAATCTCTAAGAAAGTATCTAAATTTTCCATAAGCAAGTCTACTAAGATAGGATCAAAGTGTTCCCCTCTTTCTTCTTTAAAAAGTTCTAAAATCTTTTCCAGGGGCCAAGCCTTTTTATAACATCTATCTGAACCTAGCGCATCAAACACATCAGCAACGGCTGTTATACGTCCATATATATGTATCTCTTCTCCTTTTAGACCTAGGGGATAACCCTTTCCATTGTATCTTTCATGGTGCTCATAAGCCACTATAGCAGCGGCCTTTAACATGCCTCTTGGCGAAGCTGATAAGATTTCATATCCTAAAAGAGCATGGGTTTTCATAATTTCAAACTCTTCAACGGTATGTTTACCTGGTTTGTTTAAAATGGCGTCAGGAATACCAATCTTACCAATGTCATGCATAGGAGAGGCAAACTCAAGGGTATAGGTTTCTTCTTCACTAAGTCCATAGGCTGTACTAAGAATGCGAGAATAAGCAGCAACTCTTTTGATATGGTTACCCGTTTCTTTTGAACGTTTTTCTACTGCTTCTGACATTAAAAAAATCATCTCTTTTTGGGTCTGGTCGTTTTCATCAGCAAGTATTGCCGCGTCTAATGTTTCTGCTGAATATGAGGCGGCTAACATCAAATACTTTAAGTCAGCATCATTAAAGTCACCCTCCTTTTTATTAATAACTTGAAAGGCTCCTATAATGACATTGTGCCTATTAAACATAGGTATCACCATCATATTTCTTGTTTCATACCCTGATTTTTTATCTACCTCAGCATTAAAGTTCTCATTTTTTTGCACATCATTAATAATCATCTGGGTCTTGTTTTCTATAGCCTGACCCACAATACCTGAACTCATAGGAATATGTATGGTGTCTATACCATGAGAAACCTTACTCCATATCTCAGAGTTTTTAGTATCAACTACCCAAACTGTGCACCTATCAGCATTAGCAAGGCTTCTTCCCATATAAGAAAGTTCCATTAATATTTCTTCATACTCTCTAAGGGGTTGAATCTTTGTGATATATTCAAATATTATTTCAACAATCTTTTCTGCATTATTATTCATTTGCAGTCCTTTCTTTTGAAGTCTTTATTAAAGCTATGAAATATTTTGCTAAGGGGTCATCTCCTAAGTTTTCAAAAGCCTTTAAGGCCTCATCTAACTTAGCTTCATAATATAAATCCCTAGCAAGCATATAATCTTGCACCTTTTCTTGATTAAGGGGAGTGTCTTTTAAAAGCTCAAAGATTAGAACCTCTTCTGCCTTACCCTTTACCCTTACTTTTTCAATTGGTCTTGTTAAAAACTCATCTTTGATGATGGCTTGAGTGAATTCGGTGATAATTATATTGGTTCCATAGGTCTTGTTAATGCCTTCAACTCTTGAAGCAAGATTTACCCCATCTCCAATTACCGTATAATTAAAACGTTTATCTGAGCCCATGTTTCCAACAACTACCTCAGCCGTATTTAAACCTATACCTATCTTTATGGGAGGCAGACCTTCTTGTACAAATTCAATATTTAGTTTGGCTAACTCTTCCATCATTTCTAGAGCTGAGATACAAGCAAGACGGGCGTGGTCCTGCACATCAACAGGAGCATTATAAAAGGCCATTAAAGCGTCACCTATGTATTTATCTATCATCCCATGATGTTTCATCACTATATCGCTCATAGGTGTAAAATACCTGTTCAGATACTTAGTGAGTTTTTGGGGATCCATTGTTTCAGATATGCTTGTAAAAGAACGAATATCAGAAAAGAAAATCGTTAAGGTCTTTTTTTCTCCCCCTAAGGCTAAACGCTCAGGTTCTTTCATAAGCTCTTGTAAAAGAACAGGAGAAAGATAAGAAGCAAAAGCCCCTTCAATAAATTTTGATTGTTTTTCTTGGGCTTGATGTAAGATAACTTCAGAAGCAATACCTGATAATATTAAGGAAATAAGAGGATAAAAAACATCTATGTATAAATTATAATAAATAAAGCCTATCTTGCCAAGAATAAAAAGAAGAATATACATCCCTGAATAAACCATAATACGAAGAGAAATCTCCGAAATAAAAATCCATATAAGAGGAAGTAAAAGAAAGACTATGATTAAGGCTAGGTCTAGCTTCTTGTTTTGATATAAGAGTTCGTCATTAAGAACATTAGAAATAAAGGTTGCATGTATAAGAGGGCCAGGAATCATACCAATAGGAGTAGCGCGCATATCACCCACCCCCACTTCCGTAATGCCTAAGATAATGATCTTATTTTTTAAGACCTCCTTATCAATACTTCCCTCATATAAATCATAAAAAGAATAAGAGGTATAAGAAGAATAAGGATAATAGTTGAGAATTGAAAAGCCGTGAGAAGAGGTTTTAAGCTCATGACCTGCCAAGATAAAGTGTTCAGGTTTATCTCTATTTAGGTCTTGATTATACTTCATACGGAGGGCTTGAATTCCAATAGAAGGATAAAGTTCACCCTTAAAACTAAAGGCTAAAGGGTATTGTCTAAAAAGTTGGTCGCTATCGCGCAAGGTAGAAAAGGTTGCAAAGAGTGAACAAGAAGAAAGAATAGGTTCTACATTTATTTCTGCCTCATTTCCTTCTATAAAGACCTTCTCATCTCCTAACTGTGAAGACAGGCGTTCTAAAGAAGAATCACTAAGTATTTCCACTTGTTCAGCTGAAATAGGGGCACTCGACTTATGTCTTAGAAAAAACCCACATAAGGAGTTATCTTGTTCTTCTAAACTTTGGGCTAATAAGGCATCATGTTCGGTGGGCTCAGAAAACACCATATCAAGGATTAAAACAGAAGAATCATCTATCTTGGAAATACCCTTGGCTAATATATCTCTGTTCCATGGCCACCTACCAAAATGGTTTACCGACTTCTCATCTATCTTAATAAAAACAATATCTGAAGAAGCTTTTTTCTCTTGATACTTAAAATTCAGGTCATTAAAACGTAGGGAAAAACTATATAGGGGTTCAAGCTGCATCTTATACGCAAAGAGTACAACAAAAGATACTAAGAATATGAGACTTATATATTTTACATGCTTTTTCATATCCCCTCCAAGTCCTTATTTTATTGAGCTTCTTCTATCTCTTTAAGCATCTCATCATATAAATCAAATCTTTTACTTTGTTCTTCAGACATCTCAATTTCTTGAACCTTAGAACCACAGGCTTCTTTACATTCATCTGCCTGGGAAAAATTTAAAACCTTACCTGAGACTAAATCAAAGCTTTTAACATAAGTAATAAGCTCACCACGTAATTGGGCCTTATAGGCTTTAAAGCCTGCCTTTTGCTCACTCTTGAATTTTTCATACTCATGCATCACTCTTTTTTTATGAAGTTCAAAATTCGCATCTAAGGATTCAATACCGACTAAACCCTCATTTAATGCAATTTGTCCTTTTCCATTAGCATTTATAATAAATTCTGTCCCCTTAATACCCATAATAGAAAAGGGGGTTTCAACACGCAGACCTTGAGAGGCTTTACGTCTTTTAATCTTATAATATATCTCACCGGAAAGATGTTTGAAGTGGGCATTATGAACAAAAGAGAGTTCAGAACTTTCATTTAAAATTATTTTAGAACTATCATCAAGTTCTATAAAAACTATAGCCTCAGYATAAGTGATTAACTTATCACCTTCAAATAAGSCTTCCCCTAGTAGTGCCTTATGTTTTTTTATACTATCTTTTGATAATATTTTCGCCTTTCCTTCAATTTTTGTAATAACTGCAACTGATTTTTTTTCTAGTTCATAAATATCATCATTTTCAATATCAATGGGCGTTGCCCAAATCATTGAAACTAAACTCATACAAATAATTAATAATTTCATTCTATTTCTCCCCCATTCATAAGTATATTTTATACTATGATACTTAGATTTTACTAACAAAATAATTTTAGGCAAAAAAATGCTAGAATTTTAACAAAATGCGAGCTAACAATCTTGCCAACTATTAGGATGTATCTATATGTATATACTTTTTTCACCCAGTGAAGGCAAGAAACTAGGCGGTGATTTTCTTCCTTTAAATAAAAGCGAGCTTCTCTTTCCTGAGCTTTATGACATACGTCTTCCTCTTATTCAAGCCTATAATGATTTAATCTTAGATGKGGRMRATGAMRMMSWKCWWRAACTCACAGGCATTAAAAAAGAGCTAGAAATAAAAAAATACCAAAATGATGTCTTCTCAACCGCAACCATGCCAGCACTTGAACGTTATGATGGGGTTGCTTATGATTACTTAGATATCAATTCCCTAAGTAAAAATGAAAAAGACTACCTTTATAAACAAACCATTATCTTTTCTAATCTTTTTGGGCCTCTTAAGGGAGGTGACCTTATCCCTACTTATAAGTTTAAACAAGGAGCTACCTTAGAGAAGGTAGTGACTGAAAAAATATATAAGAAAGAATTTTCAGCCTCTCTTGACACACTCTTTAAAGATGAACTCATTGTGGATTTACGTGCAGGATTTTATGAGAAGTTTTACGCCCTAAATCAAGATTTTATTACTATGAAATTTCTAAAAGGTGGTAAGAGTGTGAGTCATTGGGCGAAGGCCTATAGAGGTAAGGTTTTACAAACCCTTGCAAAGATTCAACCAAAAGATAAAAAAGAATTATTAGAAATGCAGTATGAAGGTTTAAAGTTTATAGAAAGTATCCCTTACAAAAAGAAAGGAACGATGCTTATTTACGAGGTTCTCTAAGTCCTCAAATAAAACTTTATTTATGTTTTCAACATCCTATAAAATGAAACTTTCATCTTCCTACTAATTTGTCAAGTATAATAAAAATCTATACTTCTATGTTATTCTTATATAAATATAGGAGTATCTATGCAAAGCCGCGCGATTAAACACGTTTCTTTAATCTTATTCTTCGCTCTTTTACTTCCTATTGTTGGAGGAGAACTATTACAGGTTTATCTTCCATACAAGTTTATTGATCTTGCTATGCATTCTTTATTTGAATCTATAGGAGGATTTATTGCTATTAGCCTATCTGCTTTCTTATACTATCGTTCTATTGCTACTCCCCAGTTATATAGAAAATACATTTGGGTAATAATGGCCTTAAGTACCATGGGTACCTTTGATCTTTTTCACGCGGCTTTGTCTCCTGGAAATAATTTTGTTTGGTTTCACTCTATTGCAGCTTTTAGTGGAGGTTTTTTCTTTAGCTTGATTTGGCTCTCTCGTATACAAAAACTCTTTATATCTAAGTTTTTTGTACAAGTTACAATTCTTATAACACTTAGTATTTGTTTGTATTCCATAATATCTCCTCAAAATATACCCATAATGCTAAGTCAGGATGGGACATTTTCTCCTGCAGCAAAGATTCTAAACCTTGGAGGAGGTCTACTTTTTATTATTTCTACCTTATTTTTTGTCAAACAATATAAAGAGTCTCAAGATAAACAAGAACTTTTATTTGTAGGGCATACCTTGCTTTTTGGTATTGCTGGACTTCTATTTAATGCCTCTATTCTTTTTGATGCGGGATGGTGGTTTTGGCATATTCTTCGCCTTACTGCTTATATGTTTGCTCAATATTTTATTATCAATGTCTTTTTATATGAGGTCAGAGCACATAAACAAGCCCAAATAGAACTCAAACGCTCAAATATCAACTTACATGAAAAAGTTGCTATTGCCTTAAACAAACAACAGGCACAACAAAATATTGATGCTAAATATGCAAGAATGAACTCCTTAAGTGCCATGATAAGTCTACTATGTAACCAATGGAGAAAGCCTCTAACTTCTATGAAAGTACGGCTCAATAAGACCTTGGAAAAAGATCAGAATTCCCAAGTCCTACTGGACATTAATAAAGACATTCAAGGTATGGAAAGGCTTATTGAGGAATTTTCAAAACTTCACCAAAGGGCTAAAAATGAAGATATGCAGAGTTTACGTGACGCACTAGAAGCGGCAATTGAAATCATCTCTCCCTTATTGGAAAAAAACTCCATTGATATTAAAACTACTTACCATTGCTTGAGTAGATTAAAATATTATAATAATTCACTCACTGAAGTTTTTTTATACCTTTTTCAATATCTTAGTCAAAAACCTATCAACCCAAAGGTCCTTAATGCTAAGATAGAGCTCAATATTTCTGAACGCATTAATACTCATCAAACAATCTCAATCATAGAAAATTTTTCTATCTCAAACGAGGATGAACTTTTCAATCAACTTATAGACAATTCAAATCCTATAAGCTTGGCAAAAGAGCTTCTTAAGACTGAGTGTAATGCAAGGCTTTTGATACAAAACACTATGACCGGTTCAAAATTTATTATTGACTTAGGAGACTTACCATCAAACTAATTTTTATTTTTTTATTTATACTTAGCATTCACAACTTATCTGCCGTTTCTGCCTTTCCTGGAGAACTTAACTTTACACAAAATGATGGTTCACACTTTCAAGGACGTCTTGTTGGAGATGAATGGCTAAATTATGTTTCCTTAGAAAACAACTATGTCGCCATTTATAATAAAGACAAAAAAGATTACGAGTATGCGCTTATAGAAGTGACAGATGGGAAGAGCCATCTTGTTAGTTCTGGAGAAAAAGTCAAAGAGTCCTTGCATCTCCATAATCCTAAAGACTTAGCCAAAACAATACCGCCCTTGGATATAAAGACCCTCTCGAAGCTAGACAGAACCGCAAATAGACAAGATTTTCATTCTCAAGTTACTGTAAAAGACAAAAATACAAGTCATAAAAATAAAAAGATTTTAAATACGAAGTCAAGTCAATGGAAAGAAGTTTTAAAAGAAAAGAACCCGTCTAAGTAGACGGGTTAAAAAGGGGACTATTCTGCCTCTAAAAGTTCAAGGTCTTTAAGTGAATCATGTCCATGAGAGATAACTCTATCATGTAAACGACGAAGTGCTTTGGTTGCTCTTTCTATCGCTAAATCTATCGCTGTATCTAAATCTTTATCACCTTGATTAATAACTACAGGGTTTGCATGTGCAATGTGCATATCAAATTCCACATTAATACCATTTTTAATTTCTGAAACTACAATATTAACTGTAGTAATATCTAATTGATATTTTGTAAAGCTATCCATAGCTGCTTGAATATGTTGACGCGTATGGTCATTAAGGTTTATATGTCTTCCGGTAATATTTACGTTCATTATGTACTCCTTATGTTCTGAAGAAAGATTTCCTTTGGGAAAAGCTTTTCTTCTTTTGACATACTTTAGTTTATTCCTTCTTTCCTTATAAAAGTCTTATTTTAAAAAAAATCTTCAAAAATAGTAGGCAAGAACAAATCCAAGATTGTCATTTCCTTGATTTCTTTTTCCTTGTAAACCTGCATTAGAATWATGCTCATACATAAAACTAAGAACAAGGTCGTCTYGTAAATACACCCCAATATCCAAGGCCTCTCTAAACAAGACCCTTGTACCAAGTTGGCGGGAATTTTCATTTCCTTCATCTAAATCACCATTATGAAGAGAAAAACCAAAGAACGCGCCTAAGTGTAAATAAGAAAAAAACTTATCTTCCCAAACTAAGCCTGTATATAAAAAACTTGTATCCCCATTTAGATTTATATCTGCGCCTATTGTTGGATAGGCTTTTAAAAGCTTTTTATTAAACAAGAGTTCTAGATGTAAGTCTGTGCCCTCTTCTCTTCCTGAAGACACAGGTCCTGTCGCGTGAGCAAGAAATCCACCTTTAATAGCATACAAGGAATCTTGTGCACAAGCAGAGCTAATGAGTAAAAAAACAAGTAATATCAACTGCCTCATATTAGACTTCTTTCAAAACTAGATGTCTGTTGTATAATAACACCAAAAATATTGGATATATCATGGATACAACACTTAATAATTTAAATGAATTAAACTCTAAACTAAAGGAAGAAATGGCCATGGTCTTGTACTTCTCTTCCCCTTCATGCTCAGTATGCCATGTCTTAAGACCTAAGCTTATGCAAGCCCTTGAAGAAAACTATCCGGACATTGGTAGATACCATGCAGACATTGCCCTCACTCCAGAACTAGCCGCGCAATTTCAGATATTTTCTGCCCCAACCATCATTGTCTTCTTAGAAGGAAAAGAGTTTATTCGAAAGGGTAGAGCTATGAGTGTGGAGGGACTTCTGCAAGAGATTAAGCGCCCTTATGAGTTAATGAGGTCTTAATGAAGGTCCTTATCTTACTTGGCCTAATAAGTTTAAGTCTCTTTGCCTCTGTTTCTATGGGGAAAATAATTTATAAAAAAGAATGTGCCCATTGCCATAATGAGGCTAAGTATTTTGCCTCCCATAAAAAGGCAAAAGAATGGAAGATCTATTTCAATACAGACCTTCTTAAAAGACTACATCAGGACAAGAATCTTTCCCTGCCTTATTTTCAAAGCATAAAACTCAATGAAGACAAAAAACATTTAAAGGCTCTTTTTCTAAAATATTCTAAAGACAGAGGTTCACATAATTCTTGTTATTAAACCTCAACAAGTTTTAAAGAATCTTCTAAGGCGTAGGCAATAAAACCACGCACAGGAGACGAGGTTATCTCAGCAATAGCCTTTTTATAAAAGTTCACCTGCTTAAGATGAGACTGAGTATAAGATATAGCAGACTTATAATCTATCACTATCCATTCATTATCCTTTTGTATAAGCAGGTCAATGTAGCGTAGTTCTTCATTATAGGAGATAGCCTTTTCCTTATATACCTTTCCTTCACATAGAACTAAAAATTCCTCATTATTTATCAAATGTAAAATTCGTTTTTCTATAGAAAGAAACTCTTCTTCACTTAAAACCGCTCCATATTTGTTTTTAGAAATGACTAAGGCTTGAGCTAAACTATCTTCCTTGAAGTTGGCCATCATCTCTAAGGTGTAATGTAAACACAGACCAAATTCTATGGCCTTATGGTCTTCCTCATCCACCTTATCTTGAGATAATAAGTCTGCTTGAGTACCATAATAAAAATCTCTAAAATCAAGTTTAGGATAAATAATCTTTGGCTCTTCTTCTCTCACCTTAAGTTCTAATTCCCCATAAGTCCCCTCATCTAAACACAGGTTTTCAAACTTAGAGTCCTTAGACTTATGAATAATAAACAAGCTCTCTTTCGCCCTAGTAAAGGCAACATATAAGGCATTTAGCTCATCTTCTTTTGAAAGTCTTTTTTCTTTCTCTAGTGCAAGTGAATAGTGCTCATCAAAACTTGCTCTTTTTGTCATTCTTAGGTAAATGTTTTGAAGATGAATCCCCTCATATTCATAAATAATAGGACTCTTGTCAGATGAACCCCTACCCAGTCTATCCAGTACGATAACATGTTCATACTCTAGTCCCTTTGACTTATGTACCGTAAGCACTCTTACCCCGTTTAACTCTTTTTGAGCCGCAGATGCATCAAGTCTTTCATACTCATATAAGAATGCTTCAATATCTTTATAGTTTGAAAGTTTTTCTAAAAAGCTTAAGATATTCATATCCCCATCATAAAGCTTATACTTATCGACTATCTTCTTAAGCTGTGTACTTAGGTCCGGTGAGTTTATATCGCAAGGATAAAGTCTTTGAGGTTTCTGACCTATAAGCGCAAAAAAGTTCCGTGCATAAATTTTCTTATTAAAATACGAAAATTTCAGGTACTCAATCAAGGCCTTAATACTTTTTTGATTGATTAGCTTAGATGTTGTTTCGGTTACAACATCTATCCCTTCTGCCTTTAAAAGTTCTTCAACCTTAGCTCCATCTGCATTGGTCGCCGTAAGAATTGCTATTTCATTTACATCCGCGCCCTTATCTATCAAAAGCTTCACCTTAGGAACCATAGTTTCAAGTACCTCATCATTAAAAATTACTTCTACATATCCCTTTGTCGCACCCTCTTTTACATCTTGGGGAACATATCCTTTTATCTTGTCAATAAAGACCTTATTAACAAACTCAACGACCTCTTTTTCACTTCTATAGTTTGTGCGAAGTTGATCAACTTGAATCTTATACGCATCTGTTACCGCGTAAAAAAGTTCTTTCTTACCCCCACGAAATCTATATATAGACTGCTTAACATCCCCCACTAAAAACAAAGAGCTTCTTTCTTTTGAACCTACCCCAGAGGTCATCTCATCAATAAGAGGTCTAAGTATCTCAAACTGTATCGTAGAAGTATCTTGAAACTCGTCAAGTAACATGTGGTTGATGTTTGCATCGAGTCTAAAATATAAAAAAGCAGAGTCTATCTTTCCCTTGTTTGCCTCACCCTTAAGTAGATAAAAAACTAGATAGGTAATATCATCAAAAGAAAGCTCTTCATCTTGGCTTGCCACCATCATCTTAGCTTCTATATAGGTATCTAAAAGTGAAAAAAGCTCTTGTAAAAAATGAGATTCCTTCGCCTTCATATAATAATAAAGGCCCTCTTTTATCTCTTCTAAAAGCTCATCCATTCTAGGCTCAAAAAACTTCTTAAAATCCCAATATTCCAAGCTGTCTTTTTCTATCCATGTCTTGCTCATAAGTTCGTCGATATTATCAACCTCCATAGTCCCCCGACCACGTTTTCCAATAGCGGTAGCAAAGACTAAGGATTGAAGTTCTTTAAAAGCCTTCATCACCATTTGTTCATGGGGGATAAAGTCTTCTGCTATAAATGAGATATCTCCCATCTCATTTTTCTTCGCATAAAGCTGATTTAAGAGTCCAAAAATATCCGAAAGCCGCTTAGAAGCTAAAAGAGAAAGTTTGATTAAGGCATCATCTTTTCCTTGAGCATTAACAAGGGTTAGAAACCTTGCCATAACCTTGAGTTCATGTTGAGACTCAAAGGTAGAAAAATTAGGCATTAAGCCTACATGTAAGGAAAACTTCCTAAGTATCTTCGCAAAGAATTTATCAAGCGTCATTACCTTAGTATCAGCATTTAAAAGAGCTTTTAAAACCTCAGGACGCTTAGCTATAAGTTCTTCAGGTGAACATTCAAGCACCTTTGCTATCTCTGACAACTCACCCTTATTTTCTAAGTCTATAAGGGTGTTTACTATACGTTCTTGCATCTCATTGGCTGCCTTATTAGTAAAGGTCAGAGCTAAGATTTTATTAGCACTTTCTCCTGAAAACAAAAGAGAAAGATAACGAACAACAAGTGAAAAGGTTTTACCTGAACCAGCTGAGGCTTCGTAAGCGTGTAAGTCTATAAACATTTTTTAAGTTCTCCCGCATAATTCAGTATAAGGACAATAGGTACATTCTTTTATATCATCTGTTTTTTCAAAGTCAAAGACCTTAGTTTCTTTTAACTCATTTAAGTACCCGTATAAAAGCTCTAATTTTTGCTCAAGTAAGTCTTCTTTAACTATCTTTCCAGATTTTAAGTCATAATATCCACAAGAAGTTACTTCCCCTTCTTGACTCGCTAAAAGATAATAAAACTCTAGTTGAAAGTCTGTTGCTTTTTCTAATGTTCTCATTGTATATTTTGGATACGAACCTGACTTATAATCAAGTACTTCTAAACCCTCTAAGGTGGTATCAATTCTATCTATATTTCCTGTTATTCTTATGCCACAAACTTCTTTAGATAAGGATTTTTCACAGGCCTTTACTTCTGCTTCTTTAAAACGTTCTATCTCATTGTCTATAAAAGCATCTAAACGTTTCATCCACATCTTTTGGAGGTACTTGTCCAGCACTGTTTGCGCGGACGCTCTTTTAAGTGCTTCGGCTATGGCTGATTTTAGCTCAGACTTATCAGTGAACCTAGACTTTGTTTCATATACCTCTTGTAAGGCATTATGTAGAGCATTTCCTATCTCATGTTCTTGGGGTAGGTCTTTCTCAATTTGATGTTCACTTAGGCCATCTATATACCTATGGTAAAACTTTCTTTTACATGATAAAAAGCTTTTTAAACCTGTTGCCGATAAGTTATGTTGGGTAAAGTCATAGGCAACTACAATTTTTTCTTCTTCAAGGTCTTGCTTCTCATAGCTTTTAAATAAGACTGAGGCCCACTGTTTTTCATCATAAGAACTTGAAGTTTGTATACCTAACTGAGTTAAAAACCTTGAAGGCACTGAGTCCGCTGCGTGAACATAAGAGATAGCCACTTCTTTGGCTCGCAAAAAGAGGTTGTTATAATATAGTTTTTGAAGAGCCTCTCTATCTGATGCACCTGGAAGACCTGCTTTAATTCTTGTAACTGAGTTTAAAAATAAGTCTTTTTCACTTTTTCTAGGAACCGTGCCCTCATTAAAATCAACAACAATAACGCCTTCATAGACTACACTTCTAGTTTCTAGCACACCCATAACGGTAATCTTTCCACCCCGAACATCATCTATTGTTTTGTTTTTTAAACGATTTAAAAAAAGATGAAGTGCGGACTTAAAGCTGCTGTTTTCAAGTATAGGAAAAAGCTTTTCAAAATAAAAAAGTTCTTCTTTTATAATCTTAATCACCCGTTTGTTTGTTTCAATTTCTAAAAAAGGAAGCATCAAGGCATTAAAGTCTAAACCTAACATAAGCGCCTTATACTTAGGCTGTAAGCCTTCCGCCAAGTCTACTCCTACGCGGTTTAACCTTGCTCTGTTTTGAACCGTCTTATCATCTAAGTATTGAGCTACCCCTTCTAAGGCACTAACAAATACGGATGAACGCAGGCTTTCTCCCATGGCAAAGTTAAAGTTACATTTTTCATCAAAACGTTTTAGATGCTCTGCAAAGTTTTCATTAGGCAAGACTAAGACTATCTTTTCAGCCTCTATCCCCTTATCTATAAACTCTTGTACTTTTTGCTTTACAAATGCCACTTGAAGTAGTCTTTGAGAAAAGCTTTCGCAAGATATTAAAGCGCTGGATTTAACAGGTCCACTTCCTTCTATCTCTTTTGTACTAAGGTTAATGATTTGATTTTTGTTTTCAACTATATTTATACCTAAGTTTTTTAACTTGTCTTGCATTTTTAGATTAAATTCATTCGCATAAAAGCGAAGTTTTAAAGGAATTATTTGAGCACATTCTTCTAATATCTTAAGTTCAAAGTTTGTTAAATAACCTTCTACAATTAAAAGAATCTCTTCTTGATCTTGTATATAGTTTTTATTTAATCTATAGTTTTTTGGTAAATAAATAGGGTCTAAAATCTTCTTTTGTGCACAAAGTTTTTCATACCTATGATACAGCTCTTCTAAGATCTCAATATGCTCAGCATAATCCCCATAAGTGTCTGCCATAGATAAGGAATTAATATCTACAAGTTCCCCAGAAAGTTCCTCGAAAAATCTAAATATATAAGATGAGTTTTGCGTAAAGGTAAAAAAGTTTCTTTCAATATTTAAAGAAGAAAAGGCCTTAAAGTCAGAGGCTTCTAGGAGTAAAAGGGTTCGTGTATCATCATCAATGCGTACCGCGTCTTCAACAATAAGACAACGCTGTAAGAAGTCTGACATCGTGATAAAAGAAGGAAGAAAGCTATTAGATGATTTTTCTTTTAGAATATGAGCGCGAATGGCTCGTGAGCTTGGAAGGATAGTAAGCATAATTTCCTTTAAGAGATGAAAGGCTTAAACGGAAGCTCCATCCCAAAATTCATTAATTTGTAATTGAATCTTTTTTAGCCAATTATACAATAGAAAGATATTTATACCAACGGCAATTGTCAATACCGCGCCCATTGTATACATACTATTCTCGCCCATACTCCCACCTGCGCTAATAATAAGATATGACATAGCAACAATTGCCCATAAGGCCAGCGTTGGTAAAAATAAGATTGCACCCCAACATGAGCTTATTTGCTCTAACTTACCATTTTCAGCATATAACTTGCCCACATACGAAGGAAGTAACCAACAAGCACTTAGAGCTAAGGGAGGAAATAAAATAGCTAAAACAGCGTATGAACCTCCGCTAATACCTTGATTACGATTTTTCTGTAATTCTGTAAAGGTTTGCGCTAACCAATAAATACCATATAAGCCAAAGCTCATTACCCATAGTCCAATAATTTTTTCTGGACTTCTTTTTGTTCCTACGTACATATGCACCCCATATAAGAATATTATATTCTTTTAAATTAAAAAATATTATATATAATTTAAGTTAATGCAGTAGAAATAAAAAGTTAATGAAAAGTAAATGAGAATTTCTTCTTAGGAGAATAAATCTTTTTTAAACGACTAAGAAGGAGTTTGTCTTTCTTAGTTGTTTGCCCCAGCATTACGCATTGGTTTATCAAAACCGTATTCATATACGCCCTTATCCATAGTGTCCGACTTAAGGTTCATATGACGAAAATCATTTCCAACACTTACCTTAGTTAATATATTCCAGCGACCTTTTTTATTCACTTTCACATCTTCAAAAATATAATTTCCATTTTCAATTTTTGGTTCGGCTAAAGTGATTTCAAAACCCTCTAGTATAGGACGGGTAAGTATTACTTCAAATTTTGCATTATTAACAGCTTTTCCTTTAGTATCTACTAAGGTATACGAAAGAGTAGAACCTTCCTCTGATACCGCTTCTCCTGTGTAAGTAAGCTGATACTTTCTATTAAACATGATCCCTGCAACAATAATATCATTCGCATTATTATTAAGTTCTTGATAACTTTGCATCATATCTGCATCTTCTTGAACCGGTTGAAGTAAGGCAATATAAATAGTCGCCGCGCAAGCACAAACAATGAATGTGGTTGCAGCTATAATGCCTATTGGCCAGTGTCTTCCGTCAGTCATTTAAGTCTTCCTTTTTTATCTTTACTCGGTACCAGTCTCGTCCTAATTTAACGATTGTAATAAAACTGATGATAAATATGGCTGAAATAAGTATCTTATAAATGAGCTTATTCGTATCCCCTACCGCTGTACTCAAAGTTACATTTTTGGAGTCCGCTACCTGCTCAGATATTTCTGCATACCCGTTAAACATAGCCACGGCATACTTATCTTTATCTTTTACTTCTTTAGGAGCACGAGCCCCTATAATAGGGATAACACGACCATTAAAGAAAGGCCATATTGCTAAGGGATCCATGATTTGTTTTCTATCAAAAAGCTCATACAAAGACTTGTCTTCAGCATATATTTGAACCTCTTTAGAGTTTTCTATAAAAGAAAATAAGATAGCGGGTTCATCTAAGGTTTTAATGAGTTCTTGTTGATACTCAATAATACTTTGATTATTTTCTGTTTCTTTTATAAGACTCATATACAGATTTATACCTGTCTTTTCAAAAAGTTCTTTACCCATAGGTTCAACTTGTTCATTGAAAGCATCTATTTTAACAACTTCATCAATAACAATAAATTTTGCTTGAAGAGGATTACTAAAACACAGGATTGCAATGAGGGCCATTAGCCCTCTATACATTTTCACCGACTAACCGATGAAAAGGTGGTCAGCAATGATAACAGCATACAGTGTATACAAAGCCATACCAAATAAGCCAAGGCCAATAATTACTTCATACTTCATTATTTGTCCTTTTCGCTTAATARTTTTACATGRGATGCATTRTCAATGCTAAACATTTTAACACCCTTTGCATCTTCAATATAATAATAATCTTGAGCAACATYACGTTGAACGNYTAMTNGCAAAGAATATTAAGGTTCCTTCAACAACCAATAGCAAGACAGTTGCTATGATCATTCCGGTTAAACCGTCTAGTGCAAAAATACTTCTGTTTTCCATATCGTACCCCTACTCTTCAATTTCTGTATCAGTACCATGAGCTACATAAGCAGACAGGGCCTTGATCTGAGGCATACTTAGCATTTCGCCAAAGTTTGGCATAACACCAATTTCACCTTTTTTCATTCCAGACTTAAGAAGATTAGCAACTAAACATGAGTTGTAATCTTTTAAACTTGGAGCAACTAAAGATACACCGTGACCAATACATTCTTCGCCTTCACATGCTGTTGAATAACCTTCAGCACCTGTAGTATCAGACTCTGGTTTCACGCCATAACTCTTATAACCTTTGGCACCTGTAGCTAGAGCAGCACCATGACATGAAGCACAAGCCGCAGTAAAGATTTCTTTACCTTGAATTGAACCTGCCTCGTCTTTAAAACCCTTAGAAATATAGGTAGCTACGATATCAATTTGTGCATCATCAGAAAGCATTCCTGGATACATTGGTGTTTCGTAACCTAATTGAGAAGAACCCTCACGGATCACTTTTTCAACATATTTTTTACTAAAGCTACGCTTTGTTAAGTCTTCAGCAGTGAGTAAACCTGTTACATAGTTTTCTTGACCATTTCCCGTAGGACCATGACAAGGAGCACATTGAACAGAAAATACACCCTCACCCATTTTAAGTTTTTGGGTATCTGTCATTTCATCAAAGTGCTTTTGGATCTTGTCATTAGAGATCTTGGCATCTTTGTTGTACTCACCAATTTGTGAATACTCATTCATAGGATAACCAAACATCATATACCACATACCCCAGACCATAAGCAATATCGTTGTTATTGCCCAACCTGTAGGAACTTCATTGGTGTATTCACCAATACCATCCCAATTTTCTTCCATAAGATCACCAGAAGGCGTATCTTCTTTCATTTGTTTGATGTACTTCATTACAACTACAACAGTTACAATCAGGATAAGTCCTGCAAAAAACATAGCTATAATATTTACAATATC
Source organism: Arcobacter sp. (assembly GCA_002733885.1). Lineage (GTDB taxonomy): Bacteria > Campylobacterota > Campylobacteria > Campylobacterales > Sulfurimonadaceae. The sequence continues at coordinate 40,574 of NVXJ01000003.1, forward strand.
ATCACCCATCATGTCACCAACAACAGCGTAAGTTCCTGCCATTAGACCAACAAAAAGTGCAATACCGAAAATCCATAAATTCTTCATTTATCTCTTCCTTTCGTCTTGAGAAGACTCTTTATCAGAGTCTTCATGTTCAATTTCTTCAACTGGCTTATCAGTAAGCTCATCATGTAAGGCAATATCACCATACTTTTCATAATCTTTTGTTCCCTTTGCCTTTGCCGAATATACATGATATACATAAGCCATAAACAATAAGGATAAGGTAACGGTTAAAATAAAGTAACCGTATGCTGATAAATCACCAATACTCATGTTCTTACCTTATTTCAGTGAATTAAGATAAGCGATTAAGGCTACAATTTCAGGAACTTTTCCTGCTGCAACCATATCTTTAACGTCTTGGTTCTTCATTTCAGCAGAAATCAATTTTGCTTCAGCAAGTGCGTCAGTGCGACCACCTTCAACCGTAGCTGAAAGTTTAACTTGTTCAAATGAACCATCCATCATTGGAATATCTTTGTTATAAGGTGTGTTAAATACTACACGTACTGTTTCAGCCTCAGCCCAAGCAGTATCGATGTCAGCAGAATTCGTAAACATCCAAGGATACCTTGGCATGATAGAACCAGGAACAACACCTTCAGGATCTAACATATGATTTTCGTGCCAATCCGTTGTACGGTAGTTACCTACACGCATAAGATCCGGACCAGTACGCTCAGAACCCCAAAGAAAAGGTCTGTCATAAGCATACTCACCACTTAGTGAATACGCACCATAACGATCCGTCTCATGTTTAAATGGGCGTACCAATTGTGAGTGACAGTTACTACAACCATTTTGCATATATACTTGACGACCTGAAATTTCAAGTATCGTATATGGCTTTGTCCCAATAAGAGGACGAGACTGTTGAACGAAATGTGGAATGATCATAACCAAACCAGCAAAAGCGATAACTAAAAATATACCTACGCCGAAAAAGAATGGGCGTTTTTCTAACCAATGAAACATATTATCTCCCTTTCCTTACGCTGCCATAGGCGTAGCATTTTGAAGCTCACGTTCCTCAACAGGACGAGCCGACATAGTTTTAACAATGTTGTATATAAAGATAACGAAACCAGCTAGGTAAAGAATTCCACCAGCAGCACGGATAATATAATAAACATGTAAAGCATTTACAGAATCAATGAATGAGTAAGCTAAGTTACCAAATTCATCTACCGCTCTCCACATCATACCTTGAGTGATACCTGCAATCCACATAGATGTGAAGTAAAGGATAACACCAAGCGTCTGAAGCCAGAACTGAGTATTCATAAGTGCTTTAGAATAGATCTCACGTTTAAAGATACGTGGAGCCATGTGGTAAAGAGAAGCCATAATAATAAAGCCAACCCAACCAAGAGCACCATCATGAACGTGTCCAACAATCCAGTTAGTAAAGTGCGCAATGGCATTTACAGATTTGATAGCTTGAATAGGACCTTCAATAGTTGAGAACATGTAAAAAGTTGATGAAAGAATCATAAACTTAATAATTGGACTCTCCGTCACTTGCTTCCACTCACCCTTCATAGTAAGAAGAATGTTAATCGCTGAACCCCATGAAGGAAGAATAAGGATTACAGAAAAAATTGAACCCATAGTCTGCATCCAGTCAGGAACAGTAGAATAAATAAGGTGGTGACCACCTGCCCATACGTATACAAACATTAAAGACCAAAAAGAAATTAAAGAAAGTTTATATGAATAAACCGCTTGACCTGATTCTTTTGGTAAGAAGTAGTAAATCATACCAACAAGAGGTACCGTTAAGATAAAACCAACCGCGTTATGACCAAACCACCATTGAACCATTGCGCCTGAAGTACCTGAGTAAACAGAAACACCGTGCATAATATCACCTGCACCCGCTACAAAGTAAGTAGGGATAACAATGTTGTTCATAATGAAAAGCATTGCAACCGCTAAGAAAGCTGCCATAAAGTACCAGATAGATACGTATAATGCCTTTTCTCTACGAATACCAATAAGACCTGCGATACTCATACCCCAAAGTACCCAGAAGATTACAACAACGATATCTAATGGCCATTCTAGTTCAGAATATTCATTTGATTGATTGTACCCTAAGAAAAGTGATACAACCGCAAGTAAGATAGCGGCAAAATAAACCCAAAAGTGTGCCTTTCCGACAAACATTAAGAATTTAGATTCTGCCATTGATACTTTTAGAACTCTTTGTCCTATATAGTACCAACCTGCAAAAATACCACTAAAAGTAAATCCAAAGATTACCCCCGAAGTGTGTATTGGTCTAAGACGACCAAAACTGATGTACTCAGCCATAGTGTCGCCAAGTATATAGTTAAATTCTGGCCATGCTAATTGTAAGGCTAAAAGCACACCAAGTAACATACCGATAAATCCGAATATAAGTGTAGATATTAAAAACATCTTAGCAACTGTATAGTCGTATTCTAATGGACGGTTTTCCATATAAGCTCCCTTTTTTTGTTATTTGAGTTCTTGCAGAACTCTTCTTAATTCAGTGTTAATTCTATTCTTAAGAACCTAAAACTAAGATTAGATTCTTAAAAAACATCATTAAACGCTTTTATTTATCGAGTTGTACAAAAAAATAATTCAGTACCCTAATATTTACATATTTGAGGTTCAAAGCTTAAGACATAATACTATATATACATGGTCTTTAAGTCCCACGAGGCAGTACTATGCCCTAAATCAAGTGATATAATATCACATAATAATCATTATTAAGCTTAAAAGTAAAGTTTAATCGGATAGAAAAATTTAATCTAAATATTTAAGTTTGTGATAAGTTTGTGATATATTACTAATTATAATCCGCATTTTCCAGCGCCACATTTTCCTGTCCCACATTTCATTGAAGAATTTTCAATAGGGTGAAGATAGATATCATAGTTAGCATAGGCCTTATATAGTGTCCACCCCCCGTACAAGATTATAATCAAAGATGATACTTCAATCATAATGTGTCGAAATCTATTTTGAGATATGAAGCCGACTAAGAACCCAAGACTGAAAAGTGTTGGTATAGTAGAAATCCCAAAAACAAACATAACCCCCGCCCCAAGTAACATAGACTTAGTGGCAATGGCCGTAATCAGCATAGTATACACAAGACCACACGGAAAAAAACCATTTAAAGAGCCTAAGGTAAAAAAACTTAGTTTAGATTTAGAATTAAGCTGTGAAAAGAAGATTTTTTTAAACCAAGCCTTTTGTGTTATAGGGTATTCAAGGTAAGAGATAAACTTTAAACGTCCTGAAAGAGACAGTCCCATAAGCACCATTAAGATGCCTGAAAAACCAAACATAATCATACGCATCATAGGTGTTGCTTCCCAAAGTGAACCAAAGAAGCCAAACATTGCACCTAGAAGTGTGTAAGAACTTATACGACCTAGATTATAAAAGGCGTGTCCAAGGGCTTGAGAACTTTTTGAAGTTCCCCCATCCATCTTAGCTGTTGTGTAAGAAACAATAAAGCCCCCACACATACCAATACAATGACCTAAGGAGCCAAAAAAACCAAAGGCAAGAATAGCAAGGAGTTCTAAAGAGTTATGATCATAAAAGTTCATGAATTTCCTTACAGATTGTAAGATTAAGCCTTAGGAGAATAAAAGGCTTAAGGGGAGAATGATTAAGCTTTGAAGTAACACTATAACAAGAATTTGTTACAGAAGTATTAACGCAAGAGTTCCATTTCTGCATAAGATATATTTACGACCTATTTGCCCATTAAAGAAAGAAATTCACCAAAGATATAAGCTGACTCTTTTGGTCCTGGACTTGCTTCTGGGTGATGTTGAACTGAAAACACATGTCCTGACTTATAATTAAGTCCTTCGATAGTGTTGTCAAAAAGGTTCGTGTGTGTTACATCTGCAATCTCTGTAATGTTATCAGGAACATTATAGTTATGATTTTGAGCTGTAATTTCTACCATACCTGTTTTTTCATTTTTAACAGGATGATTTCCACCATGATGACCAAACTTTAGTTTAAAGGTGTCATATCCATGAGAGATAGAAAGAAGTTGATGCCCTAGACAGATACCAAACATAGGAACCTTCGCCTCAATTAACTTCTTGATACTATCTTGCTCTTTTTTAAGCACAAGAGGATCACCTGGTCCATTTGATAAGAATACACCATCAATCTCTTTAGAAGCAATTCTAGAAATAAGTGCATCCGCATCAAAGTTATTGGGGATAACTTCGACATCCATACCTGCTTGAGTTAGTTCATTTAAAATATTTCGCTTAACACCAAAGTCAATAGCAACGATTTTTGCCTTAGTCTTTGGAGCATCCTTATATTTGAAATTAACGGCGTCATAAGTTCCATTTGTATGTTTATATACTTTTTTAGTACTTACTTCTTCAATATAGTTTACATCTTCAATTCTTGGCGCTGCCTCTAAGGCTTTTTTCAATTCATCAATATCGCAAATACTCGTAGAAGCAATCATCATCATCGCACCTTCTGAGCGAATCATCTTCGTCAAATAACGTGTATCGATATTACAAATACCCATTACCCCTTGTTCTTTTAAGAAGTTTTCTAAGGTGTCAGTTGAGCGAAAATTTGAAGGTCGTTCTTGGTAGTTTCTAACAATGATACCCTTAGCAAAGGCACCCTTAGACTCCATATCTTCTTCGTTTACACCCACGTTTCCAATCTCTGGCATGGTAAAGGTTATAAACTGACCTGCATAAGAAGGGTCAGAAGTAATTTCTTGATATCCTGTAAGAGAGGTATTAAAAACTATTTCACCAACAGATGTTGTGTCCGCACCAAAGCTATCTGCTTCTAGGTATGTTCCGTTTTCAAGATATATATAAACTCTTTTCATAAAAGGCCTTTCTTTGTAATTTTTATCATCCTTGTTTGCCAAGGGAGGTTTAGAGCGAAAAGCCTAGGCAATTCCTCTTTTCATTAATTCTTCTCTGTACAATTTCTCAAATAAAATATTATAATCATCCGTACCGGGAATAATTTTTCTTTGGTAGGATTGAATCTTCTCATATACCAAGTCTTCAATCTTATCATTATCAGAAAGAAAATCTGTCATTGCTGCAAAAATAACATTTTTAATACGAATCTCTTCAATATCATAATGAATTAAATCTTCTTCATATAACTCATCTAATATTTTATGAGCAAGGTCAGAAAAACGGTCATCATAAGAAAGGATAACACCGTATTCAGGAGCAATCTTCTTTTTAATCATAAAGAAAAGTTGTCTATCATCTACATTATTTTCATCCATCGCATCTTCATTCTCATCAAGAATATCATGAACTTTTTCTTCTAAGGCTGCTTCTTGCTTGATAGATTCTTCAAGCACTTTTCGAGCTTCATTTGCAACAGGTTCTAAACCCTTAGTCATTGTAACAATACCACTTTTGTTAAGCTCTATAGCTACTTTTTGTGCGATGTGGGGAACGTGTTGCAGTTTTACCTTCATTGAAGCGCCTTTAAATTTTAATAATTATGGGATTCTATCGTATTAAAGGTAAATATTTGATTAGGAAAATTATTATTTTTGCAACTAACTACTTTAAAAAAAGTTGTAACTTTAAAAATACAGAAGAAAACAGATATTGGCTTATCTTTTATAGTATTTTAAAACATCTACTTGACTTAGGTCATAGAAATCAAAAAATATCTGGACTATACTGATTGCAAAATGAAAAGTGAGGTAAAAATATGGCTAAGGAAACAAAACACACTATTGTTCATGCAAGGTTTTTTCTTGATGATGGAATCTGCACACTTCTTCAATCTAAGAAGCCTAACTTTGGATTTGGTGGTTTCGGAGAAGTCACTTATTACCGAACCTATAGCCGTATTAAAGAAGACGGTTCTCAAGAACATTGGGCTGACACTGTCATTCGAGTGATTAACGGAGTCATTAGTATACGAAAAAACCATTATCAAAATAATCAGCTTTCTTGGGATGAAAGTTATTGGCAAGACTATGGAAAAAAGATGGCCCTGAGTATGTTTGATATGAAGTGGCTTCCTCCTGGACGTGGTCTTTGGGCTATGGGGACACAATATGTATATGAACGCGGGGCAGCAGCTTTAAATAATTGTGGGGCAGTAGACACAGAAAATCTTGCCTTATCTGCCGAGTGGGCTATGGATATGCTCATGTGTGGAGTGGGTGTAGGCTTCAATACCTCATGGAAAGGGGAAGATAGCAAGTTACCTGATAAATCACGCTCGGTTGAATTTGTTATTCCTGATAGTCGGGAGGGTTGGGTTAGTTCTTTACGCCTACTTATTGAAAGCTATACAAAAGGGGGTGCTTGGTTTGACTTTGATTATTCTCAAATCCGGCCAGCTGGTGCTTCTATAAATGGATTTGGAGGTACTGCTTCTGGTCCAAATCCCCTTATAGAACTACATGAACGCGTAGAGAACTATCTTGATACCTATTGTAAAAAAAGTTCATCTTCAACACGTTGTACAGCAGATATTTTTAATGCAATAGGGGCCTGTGTTGTTGCTGGAAATGTACGTCGAAGTGCTGAGATTGCCTTAGGTTCTGTTGATGACGAAAACTTTTTAGATCTCAAAGATTACGAAAAATACCCAGAACGCTCCGAAATTGGTTGGATGTCAAATAACACTGTTGTACTGGAAAAAGCAGAAGATTTTTCCAAACTCCCGCTTATTGCTTCACGCATCATAAATAATGGTGAGCCAGGAATTATGAACCTTATTAATGTACAAAAATATGGACGTTATGGTAAAGAGAGTAAAGATCAAGCTTCTCTTGCAAATCCTTGTTCTGAAATACCTCTTGAAAGTTTTGAGCTATGCAATTTGGCTGAAGTATTTCCTTCACGATGTAAAAAAGAAACAGACTTTTACACTGTTTTGCAATACGCCACCTTTTATGCATCCACTGTTTCCCTTTTACCCACACACCGTCCTGAAACCAATGCCATCGTTATTCGTAACCGACGAATAGGAATTAGTCTCTCTGGTGTCGCAGATATGCTTGACGAGCTCGGTGCCACTGAACTGACAAGACGTCTTCGAAAGGGCTATAAAATAGTAGAATCCGTCAATAAAAGCTTAGCTTCAGACGCAGGCATACCTTCTTCCATAAGAGTAACAACCATCAAACCTTCTGGGACTATTTCTCTACTTGCAGGTGTAAGTTCAGGTATGCACTTTCCTACTTTTCAATACGCCATACGTAGAATGCGTGTAGGAAATGAYTCTCCTATCTGTGAAGTACTTAAAAAGGCAGGTGTACCTAATGAAGCTGATACCTATAGCAAAAATACCACCGTTTTCGAGTTTCCCATCGACCAAGGAAAAACTCGCAAGGCAGCAAGTGTGTCCGCATGGGAACAGTTTTCTCTTTTAGCCATGCTTCAACGTGAATGGAGTGATAACATGGTAAGTTGTACGGTTTATTTTGATCCAGATACTGAGGCACATCAGGTCGAACATATGCTTGCACAGTTTGCACCTGTTATTAAATCCGTATCGATGCTTCCACATACCCAAGAAGGGGCCTATGCACAAATGCCATATGAAGGGATAAGTCTAGAAGACTATGAAGAACGTAAGGCAAAAATGCCAAAGTTAGATTGGAAAAATTTTGGTGGAAGTGACGGGATAGAAAGTCGATTCTGCACTAATGACAGCTGCAGTGTCTAAGCTTATTCTTTTACTTCACTCATTAATTGTGTCATTTCAGCTGCCTTAAGTGCGTCCATCTTACCTAATATCTTAGCCATAGTCTTAGGCTTGAGTGTTGTTAAAATACCTGCTGCTTCGTTTGGCTTAAGTTTAGAAAGAACATCTGCTGCAGATTGCGCCTTCATCTTTGAGTAGGTTTGAGATATCTTATTCATTTTAAGTTCTTTTAGCTCTTTAAGAAGTTTTTCTATCTTGTTTAACTTCTTAGAAACCGCGTCTTCTCTTGCTTTTAGATCAGTTTCTTGTAAATTTAGCCTTGTTTCTTTTTCAGCTAACTTAGCTGCTTTTCTTTTAAGTAGATCTTCGGTTGCTTCCTTAAGTGCATTAAGGGCTTGTTCTTGCTCATCTATACGTTCTAGCTCTAAAATAAGTTCTTGCTTACGCTCCTCAAAAACCTTTGTACAGTCATAAAGTTCACTATTAGCAGATAAATTTATCATTATTAAACATATTATAAAAAGATTTCTAATCATTGTTTTTCCGATTAAACATCATTAATGCTACTTCATCAAGATCTTTTGCTTCTTTCAATTTCTGCGCCTTTAAGACTTTTTCTATCTCGGTTGTTTCAAGATATTTAAATTTTTCGTGTTCAATATTAGCAGTTTTGAGCTGTTGCATTGCTTTGAGTAAAGCATTTTCCGCCAATTGTAAATTATACTTATTGAAACCTATTTCTTCTGTTACACGGTGTTTCAAGTCTTGCATCTGCCTAAAAAGAGAAAAGTCACCCTCTTGAGGTATTTCTAAGGAAGAAAGCTCATTATAGGCATCTTCAATTTTTTTCTTTACAATAGAAATTGTGTCATGACATGAGGCCACGGCTTGTTCCATCTTATCTAAGTGTGTTTTTTTGATTTTTACGAGGGAGGTATATTGGGTCTTCAAAGGCTTTGCCTTTGAAAGAAGATAGGAGTAAGAAGTAACATGCTTTCTCCTAAGAGTAATTATAAAATTATTGTATCGTTTCTATCTGGTGAAGTAGACACTAAACCAATTTTAGTTTCTGTTATCTCAGAAAAGAATTCTAAGTAAGTCTTCGCAGTTTCGGGGAGGTCATCCCATTTACGAACACCCTCAGTCTTATCCCAACCGGGGAAGCTTTTATAAATAGGCTTAACATTTTCAATATCAGAAGGCATATAGTCAATTTCTTTGCCTTCATATTCATATGCCACACACATTTTTACTTCATCAAAACCATCAAGAACATCAAGTTTCATGATTGAAAGTTGGTCACATCCATTGATACGAGATGCGTGCTTACAAGCAACCGCGTCAAACCAACCACATCTACGTGGACGACCTGTTGTTGTTCCAAATTCATGACCTTGTTCACGAAGTCTATCACCCTCAGTTCCAAAGTCTTCCGTTGGGAATGGACCATTTCCAACACGTGTACAATAAGCTTTAACGATACCTGTAATGTTTCCAATGTCTTTTGGAGAGATTCCAAGACCTGTACAAGCACCTGCCGAGATAGTTGAAGATGATGTAACAAAAGGATAGGTACCATGGTCAATATCAAGAAGTGTACCCTGTGCCCCTTCAAGAAGTACTCTTTTACCCTCTTTCATAAGGTCCCAAATCATCTTCGTTGTGTTACATATAAATGGTAAAAGTGCCTTTGCATATTCTACGAGTTCAGCTTGTAACTCAGACTTAGAAGGAAGTGCAATATCCATAGCCTTAAATACTGCCTCATTTTGAGAAAAGTGTTCCATAATATTTTCAGTTAACAATTCGATATCTTTTAGCTCTCCCATACGGTGACCTGAACGAGAAATCTTGTCTGCGTAAGATGGACCAATACCACGACCCGTAGTACCAATAGCCTTATCTCCACGCATTTTTTCTTTAGCTTGGTCAATGGCAATATGATAATTTAAAATCATGTGCGCTGATTCAGAAACAAAAAGACGGCTTTCAAGGTTATCAAACTGCTTCATCTCTTTAATAAGTGCCTCAGGACAAACAACAACACCGTTTCCGATAATGTTAAGTGCAGAAGGATTTAAAATACCAGAAGGGATAAGGTGAAGTGCAAACTTAACCCCATCAACCCAGATCGTATGACCGGCATTATGTCCACCTTGATACCTAGCAACTGCGTCATAATTTTGCGCCATTAAATCAACAATCTTGCCCTTACCTTCATCACCCCATTGAATACCAACGATTAAATCTGCTTGCTTGTTTGCCATTATTTGCTACCTTCTAATTTTTCAATAATTTTATCTGTGTAAAGTGCGAAACCAACCGAAGTGACTTCATCATTAATATAACGTCCACCACGAGCATAAACGTCATTCTTTTCTATCATTCTAAAATACAACTCATCATAATAAAGCATCTTCGCGTAATACAAAGGCGCAATAACAAAGTTATCATAATCAATATCTTGAGCTAAGATTTTAATACGTGTTAACTCTCCCTTAATGATATCAGGCACAACCTCAATAACTGCGTCAATATCTTCAAGCTTTTCTAGATATATAATATCTTTTAGCCATGAAACCTTTGTATCTAAAAGTTTTTGGATATTGATATGTTTAAAATCTTCTAAGTCAATACCTAATTCCTTAGAAATTAACTCAGGAATACGAATGTTTGATAACTGTAAAAGAGGTTTAATTTTTAAGGCTTCTACAACATCAATGGCTGTTTGAAGTACCTTCGAAAGGTCTTTTTCACCAATATATTCTGCACCAATTTGATACATCTCTTTTGAAGGATATAAATAAACAGGCTGAATGTAAAACCATTTTTGATGACTCGTATTTCTTCCCAAGCGCTTATCTAAAAGACGTACTACATCTATAGTAGAGTCCGCTCTAAGGGTAAGTTGGTGATTTTGTGTGTCGTTTACACGAATCAGCTGATTTTCATCCGCAATACTAAGGTGTTGGTGATACGAAAACAAAGGCGTAATTAATTCTTCATAATCCGCCCCATAAAGTACATCTGAAGCAACTGCCTCAATACGACGTTTAATCTTAGCCGTTTCACCAAAATAAAGTTTTGTTCCCGAAGGAATCTCATGTTCTAACATCATGGTTATTTCTCCATTTGCGCAAAATAAAGTTCGTTAAAAACCTTATTTGCTGTTCCGTCATAAGCTCTTCTATCAAGCTTAGCAAGGGCTAGTTCTACTGCATTAACAACCCAAGCAGACTCGTAGGTTTTAATAAGTCCCATTTGATTGATACGGAAAATTTTTCCCTTTAGGTGATCTTGACCACCGGCTACATTCACTTCATAGTCTTTTTTCAAAATACTGCGAATCTCGTGAGCGTTTTCATCATCTATAGTTGTCATTGAAAGCGCTGGGCTTGATGGGTAAGAATGAAGACCTAAGGCTTCAAGGGCTCCCCGTGTAGCCAAGGCTCTCGCTGCTGTTTGTTTATAAAGCTTATTCAAACCACCATCCGCGTCTATCTCTTTTAAGATAGCATTTAAACCAATAGTCAGTGTTGTTGCTGCTGTATAGGCAGTTGTGTTTTGTCTTTGCTTTTTAATCTCTGAGGCAAGGTTTAAGTAATACCCCTTACCTTCACCAATCTTTTCAATCGCTGCATTTGAAAGACCAAGTATTGCAAGTCCTGGAGGAAGCATTAAGGCTTTTTGACTTCCTGCTAAAACTGCGTCCATGTTAGACACATCAATTTTTTCAACACCAATAGCCGTAATCCCATCAGCAATAATCATTACCTCAGGACGAAGAGCCTTAACTGCCTTAGCTATTTCTTCAACAGGATGACGTAAGCCCCCTGCTGATTCAGAAATCTGAATAGCAATCGCGTCAATTGAAGGGTTTTCTTCAAGTGCTTTTAAAACATCTACTACTGATGTTGGAGTGTTCCACTCATACTTAAGCTCAACATTTTTAAGTCCGTTAGCCTTAGCAATTTTGCCAAAACGCTCACCAAACTTACCTGCATTTACATTTAAAAGCGTGTTATGACAAAGGTTAATAACCGCCGCTTCCATAGCGCCAGTACCACTGGTTGCCAGCATAACAACCTCATCTGTATTTAGAAGTTTAAACAGTTCTTTTCGAGTTTCTTCAAAAATTGCTTCAAACTCAGGCGTTCTATGATGAAGTGTTGGTTCCGCCATTGCTAAACGGATTGATTCTGGAACAGGGGTTGGCCCTGGTGTAAAAAGTAGCATGAGCTTCCTTCTTTTAGGTCTGTGATATGTTTATAAAAGAGGTAAAAAACCTATTTTATAAACATACGGGCGCAATTGTATCTCAAACTTAGTTAAGACTGTCTTTGTTTCTGTATTTACATAGGCAACAAACAGAACTTACCAAGATTTAACTATAAAAAAGATATTCTGTCGTTTTTCAATCACTTAAGGATAAATATGACCATTTATGAAGCAACAATCTTAGGTATAGTAGAAGGTATAACCGAATTTTTGCCGGTATCTTCAACCGCACATATCGCTTTAGCCTCTCAAATTATGGGAGTTCCACAAGATGACTTTATGAGTGCCTTTAATATTATTATTCAGATTGCGCCTATTTTTTCTATTATGATTATCTATTTTAATACACTTTTTCATAGTCTTGAGATTTGGAAAAAACTTATTGCTTCTTTTATACCAACAGGGGTTATTGGATTCTTATTTCATCATCAAATCGAAGCTATGTTTTCGTCTAACAGTATAATTTTATGGATGATAGCCACAGGTATCTTCTTTTTAATCGTTGAATACCTTTATAGTAAAAGAGGACACACCACAGCGGACTTAGACTCAGTTACCTATAAGCAAGCCATTACAATAGGTTTTATTCAGGCACTTTCTTTAATCCCTGGTGTTTCACGTTCAGGTTCAACCATACTTGGAGGAATGCTCTTAGGACTTAAAAGAGAAACTTCTATGAGTTTTTCATTTTTACTTGCTATTCCTACTATGACGGCAGCCTCGGGCTACACCCTATTAAAAGAATATGACACACTTTCAATGGATGGCTTTGTAATGATAGCTATTGGATTTGTGGTTTCTTTTATCGTTGGACTAGCAGCGGTTAAAAGCTTTTTAGCCATCGTTGGTAAATATAACTTTACACCCTTTGGAATCTATCTGATTGCTTCAGGTATTCTTTTTGGATTATTCGGAGTTGAACTCTAAAATATTAAAAACAAGTGTCCACAGATTAAGCCGATTAAATTGATTTTTTAATCTGCTTAATCTGTGGACAGAAAAGACACATCATAGTTTTATGATGTGTCTGGAACACTCTTTGCTTTTATTCTTATGGGTGAGTCAAATAAAACCCTAAGGAAATCTCATGATTATCAAAACACTTGACCTTATAGAACGCATCTCTACATCAATTGAATCTATTTTATGTTCTATTAGTAAAAAAATCTTATAAAAACTTATTTCTTTCTCATCATCTTAATAAGATCTAAGACGGGTCTAGCATTCGTTAAGGCTTGTGAACGATGAGAAAGTTTTGACTTAAGATCATCATCTAACTCCCCTAAAGTCTTATCTAGTCCTAAGGGAATAAAACACGGATCATATCCAAAACCACCCTCACCTCTTGGCTCAACTATCACATTTCCATACATCCAACCATGTGTTGTATATTCACCTTCTTTACAAACAATGGCAATGGCCGCCGTATAAAAAGCAGGCGAGCGTTCAAAACCTTTTTCTTTTACTGTATTCATAAGCTTATGAAGATTATCTTTATCACTTGCCTCAACACCACCATAACGCGCTGAAAACACACCGGGTTCACCATCTAAAACTTCAACGCTTATACCACTATCATCTGCAAAAACAATAGCTTCTTCATCATTAAGTGCCTTATAAACAGCTCTGGCTTTAATAAGAGCATTACCCTTAAAATCAGGCTCATCTTCTATAATTTCAAAGGGCTCAATGATTTCATTATAAGGTATAACCTCAAAGGAGCTATACATCGCTGTGATTTCTCTTACCTTACCCTTGTTTCCTGTTGCAAGAACCAATTTCATTTCATTACCTTAACTTAATATCTTTACATTATAATGGCGTAATTTTATCGTAAAATTTATTTTTAAGGAATCTTTATATGTTTAAAACCATTTGGCCCCTCACGGCAATCATAGCCCTACGCTTTTTAGGTCTATTTTTAGTTCTACCTGTCTTATCTATTTATGCAATGGATATGCAAGATGCCACAGCACTTCTAGTAGGTGTTATTGTTGGTGGTTATGCACTAACTCAGGCTATCTTTCAAGTTCCATTTGGAAGTATCTCAGATAAGATGGGACGTAAGCCAACACTTGTTTTTGGTTTACTCGTCTTTTTAGCAGGTTCTGTACTTGCTGCAATGAGTGATACTATCTGGATGTTAATGGCAGGACGTTTCCTTCAAGGTGCAGGCGCTATTGGCTCGGTTATTCCGGCAATGATTTCTGACTTGGTTCCTGAAGAATCACGGGGTAAGGCTATGGCTATGATGGGTGGCTCGATTGCTATGAGTTTTGCTATTGCTATGGGTCTTGGTCCTGTTCTTGGTGCCGCTTATGGTGTGGCTACACTCTTTTGGATTACAGCGGCTATGGCTATGATTGCTATCGTGTTAGTCTTTGTTAAAGTGCCTACGCCTCCACGTATTCATCATAAGTACCACGATACGGTTAAAACAAAAGATATTTTTAAAGACCCTAACCTTTTAGGTATGTTTGTTATCAATGGTATGCAAAAAGGGCTTATGACTATCGCCTTTGTATTAATTCCTATTATTATGACAGGCGCCATTGAAGATGGTGGTTTCGCTTGGGCTAAGTCTGATTTATGGAAGGTTTATCTTCCTGCTATGATTTTTGGTCTTGTTGCTATGGGACCTGCTGCTGTTTTTGGAGAAAAGCATAATAAGGCGAAACAAATCTTTTTAGTAAGTATTGTTCTTTTCATTACTGCTTTTTTACTTATGGGACTTGCAACAACACCAACACTTTTCATTGTGGGTGTTGTTTCTTTTTTCATTGGTTTTAATATGATGGAGCCTTTAGTTCAATCTATCATCTCAAAGTACGCTAAGGTTCACCAAAAAGGAACCGCACTTGGTATTTCAAATACAGGGGCTTACTTTATGACCTTTATTGGTGGTACCTTTGCAGGTTTAATGCTTGACTTTTCTGATAGAGCTACTCTTGGTATATCTTTAGCAGGTGTAGGTCTTGTATGGTTGATATGGACGGCTATGAAGTTATCTAATCCTATCAAGCATTCACATTTATATCTTGCTCAAGATAGCGTAGATATGAAAAAGCTTGAAGACTTAGAACATGACGCAATTGCGGAATGGTATATCAATGAAACAGAAAAACTTGTTGTAGTTAAGTACCGAAAAGAAGAATTAGGCGAAGATGAGATAAAAGCTAAACTCGTTCACGCCTAAACATAAAAAGGGGAAACTCCCCCTTTTTTATCCCCCTATTCTTAAACATGTTATAAAAACTACATATTTACATTCAGTACATTCTTAGCTCAAAACAAATAGTATTAACTATTCTTATATTTATAGGTTATCTTATGCAAAAGAGTAATTTGGTCATTTTCTTTTTTATGTTTTTTGTATACCTCCTGACTATGGGCTTATATTACAATCAAACCCATACTATTATTATCCAAGAAACTGAAAAAAATATTGAAGATATCCTACTATCTAGACGTGCATTATCACACCTTGTAAGTGATATACAAAAAGCAGAAGTAAATCGATTAAAAGACTTGGGACATATTGAGCCTGGATATTTTTCTAAGGAGCTTTTATCAAGTTCTTATATCAGTTTACAGTTGAATGAATATACAAATATTGAACGTGAAAAACTTGGCCTAGAGCCACTTACTTTTAAATATGCTTCCCCAAACCCTACAAACCCAGACAATCTAGCCAATGTATATGAACTTAATATTTATAATCAACTCAATAAAGGAAGTATCACAAAATATAAAGAAATACTAAGTGAAAATAATAAAAAATATCTTTATTACGCCATTGCAGGAAAAAGAATCCAAGCTAAGTGTTTACAATGCCATGGGATTCCTGAAGATGCTCCAAAAATGCTTGTTGAAGCCTATGGTAATCAAAATGGGTTTGGTTTAGAAATAGGAGACTTAGCCGCCATCATATCTGTAAAAGCTCCCTTAACTGATGTTTATAAAAAGAATGACAGACAGTTTTATTTTATTGCCTTCGTTACTTTTTTTGTTTTTATTATTCTTTTAATCATTGCAGAAAAGATAAAAAAACATATGCGAGCAAAAGAAGATGCCATTGCTAGTGCAAATAATGCCCAAGAAAAAAGTCATCAAAAAGCTGAAGAATTAAAAAACTCTTTAGAAAAGTTATATGGACATGTCCTCTCTTCAAAGTTTAATATGCAAGGAGAGCTTATAGAAGTTAGTGAAGCCCTTATTAACTTATCGGGCTACTCAAAAGAAGAGATTATTGGACAACAGTTTTGTTTTTTCAAACATCCAGATATTGAAGAAGATCTTTATCAACCTGTGTGGAAAAGCCTTATGAGAGGTGAGTCATGGGGAGGAGAGGTCAAGAACATCACTAAAGAAGGAAAGATTTTTTGGGTAGAAGCAAGTATTAATCATATTAAAGATAACCATGGTATAACTCAGTACTTTGAGTCTATTATGCGTGTTATTACGGAGAAAAAGGCACTTTTAGAAGACATAAATAAAGATCCACTCACCACTTTATTTAATCGTAGAAATTTTGAACAACATTTTGTGATTGAAAGAGCACGCGCAAAAAGAGATCATAAATACTTTTCCCTCCTCATGATAGATATAGATTATTTTAAACAATATAATGATAATTATGGCCACTTACAAGGCGACCACGCCTTACAAAAAGTTGCAGAGTCTTTAAAGAAGAGTTTTCGCCGTTCTTCAGATCTTATTTTCAGACTAGGTGGGGAAGAGTTTGCTGTACTTAGTGCAGCTACTGATATAAAAAAACTCATTTATTCTGCTCAAAATGCTTGTAATATACTTCAGGAAGAACGCATACCTCATATCAAAAGTGATGTTAATCCATACATAACTATCTCAATAGGAGTAGCCCTTATAAGCGAAGATTCAACACTTACGCTAAAAGAGATTTATGAAGCCAGTGATAAGGCCTTATATAAGGCCAAGGCAGCAGGAAGAAATCAAATAAAGTTTATTGAACTTTAAAAAAATTTAGATTTATAAGGATAAAAGATTAATAACCTTCACCTTATCTCCTACTTCTAAAGAGGTAGAGTTTTCACTAGTTACAACCAAAGAACAGTTCCCTAGCATATTTGTTAATATAGCAGATGTCCCTACTTTTTTACCATCAAAATCGACCTCATATCTTCCATGTTTAAACTTTAAGTTGCAAGGAGAAAACTCGGTCTTCTTTGCACGCTTTATAAAAGCTTGAGTAAGGGTTGCTTCTACCATTGGTAAAGAAGCCTTCTGTTCTAGCATACGGTGGATCAAAGGGATCACATAAAGCATAAAGGTAACCGTAGATGAATAAGCAAAGCCGGGTAAGGCAATGATGAGCTTATCATCTTTTTTAGCCAACATTATATGCTGGCCTGGTTTAATCTTCACACCCTTATAAATAACTTCTGCACCAAGGGAAGGGATAATATCTTTAACAAAGTCATAATCACCAACACTTACTCCACCCGTAGTAACAATAAGGTCAGCTGAGTCAAGAGCATTTAAAAAGCCTTGAGTAATACTTTTTTTATCATCTTTAACGATACCTAGTTGAACTACTGTTGCACCAGCTTGTTCCGCAAGTGCTGCAAGAGTATAATTATTTGAAGACCGGATTTGAGAAGCATGGCTAGACGCTTCACCAAGGTCTAAGATCTCAGAACCAGTGGAAAGCACAGCCACCCGAGGTTTAATAAAAACAGGTGCCATCACAACATTAAGTGAGGCCATAACTCCTATTTCTGCGTATCCAAGTTTAGAACCTTTTTTAATAAGTACTTCACCCTCTTTAAAGCTCTCACCAACAGGACGAACAGCAAAGCCTTGTGGCACTTTTTCATTAATAATAATATGCCCCTCGTCAAAGGTCACATTCTCAATAGGCGTTAGTGTATCTGCCCCCTCAGGCATTAATGAACCAGTAAAGGTTTTAATACATAAACCTTCTATAACCGTACCAATCACCTCAGCTCCAGCAGGGTTGTCTTGACTTTGCACCTTTATTTTTCCTGATTCTTGGTCACTTGCTAAAATAGCATATCCATCCATAGCAGAGGTTGGATACACAGGTGAATTTTCACCTGCGATAATATCTTCAGCTAAAATACGCCCAAGCGCAGCAGATAAGAAAAGCTTTTCTACTGCAGATGATTTAAGCTCTAAGGCTTCAAGTTTTTCTATTGATTCATCATAAGAAATCATTTATTAACCTTTAACAATCCAGAGCCTTTAATTTGAGTTGATCTATCTTTTGCGTAAATACGTTTGCCATCTTTTAAGTCGTATTTCCAAATAGGGGCAGAGGCCTTGAAGTCTTCTACAAATTCATCAATCATCTCTAAGGCAACACGACGTTTTGGTGAAAATACCGCAGCAATATAAGAAGACTCATGCAAAAGAACATCACCACGAGAATGTGCCATTTTTAAAATTGCGCCCGATTGCGCGGCCTTTAAAACCCAAGCATCATACCAAGAGTTTAAAATAGGCTCATATATATCAAAACTTAGCCCAGAAATACCATCTTCATCACGAATGGTTCCAATAAAAGGAATATAAGCACCATAATTGCTCTTTTCTTCTTCCTTATACCACTTCGCTAAAGTTTCTTCAACAGGTACAGCTCCATCAAAAAGCTCTAACATCAGCCACCACACACAGGAGGAAGTAAAGAGACTTTATCGCCATTATTAAGCTTGGTATTTAAGTCCATTACCATCACATCATTAACAGCTACCGCGCAGGTTTCTATCCAAGTTTTAAGTTCCGCGTCTTGGCTTAAATGCTCAGCTACATCATTTAATGTCGCGGCTTCTAAACTAATCTTGTCTTTTTGTATAGGTCCTAAGAATTCAATAGTTACCATCAATACTCTCCATTATTTATCATTTAAAAAGTTTGACTTATTATAGCAAATTCATTAACCATTAGCTATGACTTCATCAAGATCTTCCTCTTTTATACCGAACAGTTAAATGAAACATAGTGATATTTAGTTATAATGTGATAAAAATAAGTGAGACTGTCCAATCAATGGGGGAAGGTTTCTCTTAATAAAGTAGATAACTTGTCTAAATTACAAGAAGTAAAAACCGTTATATTTGATAAAAATCTTAATAGAATAATTCAGTCTGATCCTATTTTTGAGGCACTTTTTGAAAATATCTATACCCTTACCGCACTTAATGGTTTTCTTGCACAAAACTCAATGTTAGATGAAAAGTTTTTACATAAGCTTAGCATGGGTGGAAAAGAATATCATCTTTGTTATCAGATAAAAGATAAAGACGAGACCTTTGAGTTTCAATTCTTTTTATTATCAGATTCATGGTTTGTTGTTAACCCTACGGGCTGTTATGACTTATATGACCAACTTACAGGATTAATGACAGAAAAAAACGTTCTGTCTTTACTAAAGCATGAGATTAAAAGAACAGCTAGAGACAAGGCACAATCAACGAGTATCATCATAGATATTAAGCATTTAAAAAATATAAATGAGATGTTTGGCTACCTAGCAGGGGATTATGTACTTAAAGAAGTGTCACGTGTTTTAAAAGAAAATACACGTGGTTCGGACGCCTTAGGACGATTTAAGGGAGATAAGTTTTTTGTTATCTTGTATAAGACAGATGCCCATGGAACCATGCAGTATATTCAAAAATTTGAAGAAGCTCTTAAGCATGTGAACTTTTCTTTTAATGACTTTAACTTTGATATTGACCTTAGCTATGGGGTCACCTTATCAAAAGAAAGTGATACTATTCATACCTTGATAGACAGAGCCCATAAAGCCCTGGTAAAAGCTAAAAAAAGCCACACCTCTAATATAGAGTATTTATTATAAAAAAATTTATCTCAAGCCCAGGTAGTCTTCATGGCTAAGGCTCAAAAAATCATCACTATCGTATTTGATAAAAATATGAATCTTCTTCTGCGTACAGACCCTGTATTTACCTTTCTTTTTCCTCATATTACAACCCTGACTTCTTTTAACACCTTTTTAGCTAAAAACAGAATGTTAGAAGATAACTTTTTAGCTAAATTAAACATACAAGGAAAAGAACATCATGTGTGTTATAAGTGTATTGACCTACAAGAAACCTTTGAGTTTCAATTTTTTCTCTTAGATGATGATTGGATGATTGTTAATCCCACAGGTAGGCATGATATACATGACCAACTTACAGGCTTGCTCACACAGCGTAGTCTTATAGCCTTACTTGATCATGAGATTAAAAGTGCTATCCGAGATAAAGACGATTATACTGCTCTTATAATTGATATTTCACACCTTACTGATATTAATGAGACCTTTGGCTACTTAGCAGGCGACACTATTATAAAAACGATTGCTAAGCTTCTTCAAGATGCTTCTCGAAGTTCAGATCCTCTTGGTCGTTATAAGGGTGACAAGTTCATTATTATGTTGCATAAAACAGACCTTGATGGGGCCCTTCATTTTATTAAAAAATTTGAAAAGAGTTTGCTGTCTCAACGTTTTCATTTTTCTGATATCAACTTTAATATACAGGTTAACTATGCTCTGTCTTGTGTCACCCCAACACAAACGGTAGATGCCCTACTTGATCATCTTCATCAACAACTTCTCAGCGCCAAAGAAACAGCCAGCTTAGAAATGAAATATTCTACTTAAAAAGAGTATAATCCCCCTATGATTTTTGGAAAAATAGAATACCTTAACCTCTTACCCTTTCATGTCTTTATGAAACGCTACACTAGGAGTTCTCAACAAGCCCAGTCCCTTCATTATAAACGAGGGGTACCTTCACAAATCAATGAGTCTTTTAAAACACGCCGCGTAGATGCTGCCTTTATTTCAAGTATCGCATCTGCCTCTTGTAACTGTTTAGACTTAGGTATCTCTGCGAAAAAAGAGGTTAAGTCTGTTCTTCTTATCCCTGGTATAAATAAGCTAGATAATGAATCCGCTACTTCTAATGTCTTAGCCAAGGTTCTTGGTCTTGAAGGGGAGGTTATCATTGGAGATAAGGCCCTGAAATATTATCTTCAAAACAAAGATGAAGAGAGTATTGACCTAGCAAGCCTATGGTATGAAAAACAAAGGCTTCCTTTTGTCTTTGCAAGGTTTTGTTATCATGGAAAATCCAAAAAATATAAAAAACTTTCAAACAAATTTTTAAGAAAGTCTCATAAACTTCCCCAATATATTTTAGAAAATTCAAGCCAAAGAACAGGCATTTCAAAAAATGATATCTTAAAGTATTTAGAGCTTATAGAATATAAACTTGATGCCCATGCCTTGTTGTCTTTAAAAAGGTTTTTACGCCTTGCAAAACAGCTTTAACACTTCCCTAAGACGAACTGTTCTACAATAGATAATACTATTATAAAAGAGAACTCCATGCCTGAAACAGCCTTTTTTAATTCCGTTTGTTCCCAACTTTTACAGCCAGATGATCTCAAAATCTCATCTGAATTATTTGAACGTATCACTCAAGAAAAAATCGTCTCTAAAATTTATCTAAGTGATAAAAGTGTGTCCATTAAAATTTATGCAGACCATATCTTACACCTCTCTTCCATGACACCTGTACTGCATGATTTTGGCTTTGATATTATTGATGAAGTCACCTATAAAATTCCAAAAAACGAGGTAAGTGTTCATGTTAATAGGTTTAACCTAGATGTGCAAGACCTCAAAAAATTGGCCTCTGCTAAGGACAATATTGAAAAGATTATCAGTCTTTCGTTATTAGGAAAAAGCTTTGATAAGTGTCGTTTGTATTCCCTTGTTTATATGCAAAATTTCTCACTTCGAAATATCACCTTAATGCGTTCTATTATTGAATACCTAGACCAAGCTGTTCTTTCTTTAAATGCTAATGTTATTATTACAACCTTTAACCATCATCACCCTATAACAAATTTATTTGTGAATTATTTTCTAATAAAATTTGACCCTGCTATTAAACAAAAAGAAACTAAGTTAAAGGCGGTAGGCAATGAAATAGAAGAAGCAATAAAGGCTGTCCCTAATATCTTAGAAGATAAGATTTTAAAGCTTACTTATACCCTCTTACAAGCCTTATTGAGAACAAACTATTTTCTTTCCCAAGAAGGTATTGCCCTGAAAATTCATACAGAACTCTTTTCTGAACATCTAAAAGGCATACAACCTCGTTTTGAAATCTTTGTTTATCATCCTGACTTTTCGGGTCTTCATCTTAGAATGAGCAAGATCTCTCGAGGGGGTCTTAGATGGTCTGAAAGACATGAAGATTACCGAACAGAAATCAAGTCTTTAATGATTACACAAGAAGGGAAAAACTCTATTATTGTTCCTGATGGGGCTAAGGGTGGGTTTGTGATTCGTCGTGATAAGGCTGATATTTCTAAAGAATATTTTGAAGAGATATATACTAAGTTTATCCATAACCTTTTAGACATGGTTGATAATATTATTGAAGGTAAGGTGGTGAAAAATAAAAACATCATTGCTTATGATGGGGATGACACCTACTTTGTAGTTGCCGCAGACAAGGGAACTGCAAGTATGAGTGATGTTGCAAACAACATTTCTATAGAACGTAACTTTTGGCTCAAAGATGCCTTTGCTTCTGGGGGGTCAAATGGCTTTGGACATAAGGACTTAGGAATAACGGCCAAGGGCGCTATTATCTCTACTCAAAGATTTTTCATCGAAAAGGGAGTTGATTTTTATAAGGAGACTATATCTCTCATTGGTCTAGGTTCAATGAATGGAGATGTTTTTGGAAACGCTATGATAGAATCTAAGGCCTTTAAACTCTTATGTGCTATCTCGCATAAAGAAATTTTTATTGACCCTGACCCTATCCCTTTAGTTGCATACGAAGAAAGACAAAGGCTTTTTCTTTCAAAAAATGGTTCTTGGTCGGCTTATAATAAAAGCCTTATTTCAAAAGGTGGAGGTGTGTTTCTACGTTCAGACAAGTCTATTGAACTTTCTACAGAAATAAAGAAAATGATAGGTACTACACGTAAAAACCTTAGCGGTGAAGAACTAGCACGAAAACTCTTATGCATGAAGGTAGACATGTTCTTTAATGGGGGTGTTGGTACCTATGTAAAAAGTTCAGATGAAAGTAACTTGGACATAGGCGATAAACAAAATGAGAGCCTTCGTATTGATGCAAATGAACTTAATGCCTATTGTGTATGTGAAGGGGGTAATCTTGGATTTACTCAAAAAGCCCGTATAGAATATGCTAAGTTAGGGGGACGTATAAACCTTGATGGTATTGATAACTCTGCGGGGGTTAATATATCAGACCATGAGGTAAACCTAAAGATTTTGCTCAATTCTATAGAAGAAAAAGGCGTCCTGACCCAAGAAGAAAGAAATACAACCCTTGCCTCTTTAACCGAACAAGTCGTCAATATGGTCTTATGGGGTAATTACAATCAAAGCCTCGCCCTTTCTCGTGATGAAAGACTTTCTTGCGTATATACCAAAGACTTTATAGGCGCACTTAATATTATAGAAAGACATATTCCTGCTTTTAAACGAAATGATTTTCAGATTCCAAAAGATGAAAACCTTTCTGCCATGATAAACGAGAAGGGAGCTATTGTCCGTCCTATACTTGCCTCTTTATTATCTTATGCTAAAATTTTTATGAAGAATATTTTACTTCAATCTAGTCTTGTAGATGAAAACTTTTCACAAGGATATCTTTATAAGTATTTCCCAAAATCCTTTGTAGGTATTTATGAAAGAGAAATTTCTGAACATCCTTTAAAGCGTGAGCTTATAGCGACTACTATTGCTGATAAGGTGATTAATTTTCAAGGCGCGAGTTTTATTTGTGACTATGAGCGTATAGGAAACGAAAAATTCATCAATAAGATAAAGTCTTACCTCATTTGTAATCAGCTCTTTGAAACTAATGACATACGACATGAGCTCTTTAGACAAGACTTCATTATGCCAAGTAAAGAACAATATGAACTTCTCTCAGAAATGGAAAGAACCCTTATCTTTTCTGTAAAATGGATGATAAAATACCTTAATAAAAACCAAATAGATTCCAACCATATACTTGAAAATAAAGAAGCCCTTTTCCTCATGCTCGATAAGATTAATGGGGTTAATAAAAAAGAGATAATTAAGGGAAATGATAGTTTCAATAGCTTTTTTTCACATATAGAATATCTTCGTTTTGCAGTAGCCGCCATTAGCATTAAGGAATCTACTCAACACAGTTTTGATGATGTGGCTACCTTATTTTATATGATAGTAAGTGAGTTTAAAATTATAGAACTTTTATCCGCTTTAGATAAAGTTTCTATTAGCTTAGATAGTGATAGGGTGCTTAAACGACAGATGTTACAGTTTATAGACTTTATTGTAGTGCATTATACGCACAAGATATTAAGTTTTCAAAGACTAGATGAAAGCCCAGAAGATGCCTTTAACTCTTTTGTATCAAATGAAAATGAAACCTTTGCAGGGACAAAAGAACAATTAGAAGCCTTTGAAGGATATGAAACAAAGGGTTTAAAAGAGATAACAGTAACCGTAAATCAATTAATGGCCTCTGCTATTTGAGAAGCGTTAAGCAAATGACACCTGCGTGTCATTTGTAGCTTCGAAACCGAAGATGATGTCGTTTACGACCATCGAAGGCCTCAGCAATGCAAACTTACGCGTCAGTAACTTAGGTAAATCCACAAAATAAAGTAAAACCTTTTTAAAGCTTACTCTGAGGCTTATCCCAAAACTCATCATCAACATTACTATGACGCATCTCAGACTCAAACTTCTCTTGGGTTCTAGCAATCTCAGCCCTTATAAGGTTAACACGGGTTTTTTGTGAGGCAAGAGGTTCAGGAAGAACACAATACTCGCCTTCTGTCAGTTCTTGATTAAACAAGTCCTCATCAAAGTTTTTACCTAGGTATTTCACAACAAAACGTAAGTCTCTTTCTGCATTCCCTAAACATGAGGTTGCCCCTGGTGAAGGAGTCATATTAAAAAGGATACCCGTACCCGGATTAATAGAGGCTTCTCCAAGCATAAGCTTTTGCTCATTCTTATCTAAGACCTGAGGTCGTACTCCTCCAAATCCCTTTGCGTATCTAAACTCATGAAGCTGTAAAGAAGGTACGATTTTTCTTGCATCTTTTAAAAATAAATACTTGTTTAAAATAGGCACTTCAAATAAAAAGTTCCGCATAATATAAGAACGAATATCTGATTCTTTTAAAAGCTTCCATAAGGCGATAGCAATATTCTTATCAAAACGAAGGGTTTTCCAAAAGTCCATATAGGTACCCGGTTTATAACGTTCTAGCTTTGGCATCATCAAAGCAGTTGGCCCAAAACGTGTATTTCCATCTGCTAGTACATCAGGATCTCCATGTAAGGCGGCAAAAGGGAGCTTTGGATTTTGAATCATATACACCTTACCGTTTAGCATTCTTTCATTTGTCATATAAAAACTACCTGCAATAGGTAAACAACCTAAATGATGTCCGTACCCCATCTCATGTGCGATAAAAAGACTGTGCGCCCCTGCATTTACAACTACAAAGTCGGCGTAATATTTTTCTTCTCCCACATACACTACATATCCACGTTTTCCACTTTTTTCAATCTTGGTCACCTTGGAGTTGAAATAAACATCAACGGTTTTGCCCTCTTGTTTTTTGGCATTTTCTATCATACTTTCAGACATTTTTCCGTAATCTACCGTTGTCCATTCACCTCTAGCCCCAATGCCTACAACATTTTCAGGTCTTTCATTTCCATTTTCATCTAAAACAACACGGGGTTCATATTCTTTTAGTTTTTCCTTGTCCCATACCTCAAGATAAGGGAAAAGTGTAGAAAATTCTTCAAAACGATGAAGTAAAAACTCGACTTCCTTATCCCCAACACCCAGTGCCATTTTTTGGTGTGAAAATATAATCTCATCTTGATATCCATACTGAAGACAATATTTTTCAACCATCTTAGCTGTGCGTTTGGTTATAGCGGCCTTATCAAGAGTATAGTTCGTCTCAATATCACCTACATGAATGGTTTGAGAGTTAGATGTTCCAGAGCTATTCAAAGTCGCTATCCCCTCATACTTTTCAATGATTCCAACAGACTCTATATCTGTGTAGCGTGCTAACTCATACGCTAAGGCAGCACCTGAGACACCTGCACCAATAATAATAACTTCATAATTTTTTTGAGACATTTTTACCCTTTTTTAAATACGTTGTGCTAATTCTTTTCTATATTTTTCTAAGTCGAAATTTTGTATCGTTGACATTCCACTATCAACAGCTGCCTTAGCTACTGCAGAAGAAACTTCGACAACAAGACGCTTATCAAAGGGTTTTGGAATAATATATTCTCTTCCAAACTTCATATCCTTTGTATTATAAATTTCATTTAGATACTGAGGAACCTCTTGTTTTGCCAGGTCTGCTAGAGCGTAGGCTGCGGCAACCTTCATCTGCGTATTAATTCCTCTTGCACGTACATCTAAGGCCCCTCTAAAAATGAAAGGAAAGCCAAGAACATTATTGACCTGATTAGGAAAGTCTGAGCGTCCTGTCCCAATAATAGCGTCAGGTCTAACCGCCTTTACATCTTCAGGAAAAATTTCAGGTGTTGGATTTGCTAGGGTAAAGACAATAGGATTTTCAGCCATCAACTTTATATTATCGGTAGAAAATGATCCCGGTCGTGAAAGACCAATCACCATATTTGCATCTTTAAAGGCGTCTTCTATACAACAGATCTCTTCCACCACAAACTCTCTTTTATGCTCATTTAAGTCATCTCGTTTATGATGAACAAGTCCCTTAGAGTCAATCATATAAATCTTCTTAACACCCATATACCGATATAGTCTTGCACATGAAATTGCGGCCGCACCTGCACCCACAACCACTATCTTCATATCTTCTAATTTACGCCCTGTAATTTCACAGGCGTTTAACATACCTGCGGCTGAAATAACGGCTGTTCCATGTTGATCATCATGCATAACAGGGATAGGAAGTTTCTCAACAAGACGTCTTTCAATCTCAAAACATTCAGGTGCCTTAATATCTTCAAGGTTAATCCCCCCAAAGGTACCTGCAATAGCCGCAACGGTATCGCAAAAGTAATCTATATCATGGGTATCTACTTCAATATCAACCGAGTCAATACCTGAAAACTTTTTAAATAAAACGGCCTTACCTTCCATAACAGGCTTTGAAGCAAGTGCCCCAATATCCCCTAAACCAAGAACCGCTGTCCCATTTGATATAACGGCTACTAAGTTTCCCTTCGAAGTATAATCATAAGCCTTGGACTCATCTTTTTGTATCTCTAAACAAGGTACCGCGACACCTGGTGTATAGGCTAAAGAAAGGTCTCTTTGCGTGTCCATAGCAGTCGTGGGGACAATAGATACTTTTCCAGGACGGGGCTTTGAATGATAGGCTAGTGCTTCTTCATCTGTAATAGGGCTTTGACTACTCATTATAATGCTCCATTAGTTATAAAATTTATTATACGTATAGTATAGACTATTTATTGACAATGTGTGAAATTATTTAATAATATTAGGTAGAGGTTTCCCTAGATGGAAACCCTGAGCATAAGTAACGCCCATTTGGGTCACCTTATCTAAGACAGCTTGAGAATGAACAAACTCAGCAACGGTTGGGATATTAAGCTTTCCAGCAAAACCTACAATGGCTTCTGAAATAATTTGATGCTTAGGATTTTCGGGAAGGTCTTTTATAAACATACCATCTATTTTAAGAACAGAAATAGGAAGATCAATAAGCTGACCAAAATTAGAACATTCAGCTCCAAAATCATCAATAATAATAGACATACCCTTCTGTGATAAAATATCTAAACGTTCTTTTATCATCTCATTATTTACAATACTGTTTTCTTCTAATATCTCAAGCCCTATTTGCTTAGGATTGACATTATACTTACCTAGCATCTTATCTATAAAATTCATCAGCTCAGGTTCTTGGAGGTCTTGGTCTGTTAAGTTAACGGTAAATTGACCCGAAAATTCTCTGGTTTTTTTACAAGCATTTTCAAACATTATTTCAAATATACGGTGTAATTGACCACTATTTCTAGCCGCTGATAAAAATTTAAAAGGCAAAATAACCGCATCCTTATATAACAAGCGTACTAAACATTCATACTTTGCTATTTCACCTGTTTCAATCAGGAATATAGGCTGATAATAAGCCACTATATTATTGCTTTCAAGAGCGTCTCTAACACGCTGGCTCCAGGTAGAATTGTTTTGTATAGTCTTAATGATTTTAATATCATCTGCGTACTTGCTCACCCTATTTCGACCAAGGGTTCTTGCTTCTTTAAGGGCAAATTCTGCCTTTTGAATAAGATTTCCCTCTTCATGCATCGCCAGCCCTAGTGTGACACTTAAACGATTTTCTATGCCCCCTAGCAAAAAGCTCATCTCGTTTATTTCTTTTTGAATGGAAATAAGCTTCTCTTCTGTAATCAGCATATCTGTACTTAGGACACCAAAGGTATCTCCTTCAAGATGAAAAACCATCATCTCATCCCCATACATAGATTGTAAGAAACCACCCATTTGCATTAAGAGGTCATCCCCCACATCAAAACCTTGGGTTTCATTAATAATACTAAAACCATCAATATTAATTAAAACAAGATTTTTTGGCCCTGAACTATCAAGATGTTCATTCAGTTTTTGTCGATTTGGAAGTTTAGTGAGAGGGTGAATGGTCATTTGTTTATACACATCTTCATATTTTGATTCTAGCTCTAAGAGATGTGAATATTGACGTATAGAAGAACGAACCACAGTGTAAAATTTATCCACTGATAGCTCTGTCTTTTCTTTGTAGTCTGTTATGTCATACTGGTCAATAATATCTCTCTCAGGCACCTCATCAGGCTGTCCTGTACGAATAACTAAACGTATAATATGGTTATTTAAATCTTTTCTTATGTAATTAATAAGGTCGAGTCCCGCTGTAGGTGTTTCCATAATAACATCCACTAAGGCTAGGGCAATGTCTTTATGTTCATTTAGTTTTTCTTTGGCATCTTCCGCGCTTCTAGCGTTAATAAGTTCTAAGCGGCGTCCATCAATAATAACTGACTTTAGAGCATTAGCAGTAATATCATGAATAGATTGTTCATCATCTATCACTAATATTTTCCATACCCTCTTATGGATAATTTTTTGTGTTTTATCTTCTTGCGCAAATGCAAATAAATCGCTCATATTTCAAACCTAATACATAAATATTATTTATAGGTTAACAACTATGGTAGTAAAGAGATATTAATTTAAAAATTAAAGAGAAAATTAAAGAGAAAAGAGGGGAGTTGTTTTTGGATATTGAAGTCTTTTTGAGGCTAAGGTCTAGCCCCAAAAAGAGAACCTATTTAGAAGGAAGCTTCTCTAGGATAGCTTCTATACGATTTAAGGTCTCGTCTTTTCCAATAATTGCCATCACTTCATCTAATCCTGGTCCTGACATTTTTCCAAGAAGCGCCATACGAAGAGGTTGACCAATCTTACCAAAGCCTACTTCCATCTTAGTAATGGTTTCTTCCATAATATGATGATAATCAGAAGGCAGGTGTAATTCTTTTGCAAGGTTTAAGTTCTCTGCAAATGATTTTAGTACCTCATCCGCATTTCCCTTAAAACCTTTTTTCATCCCTTTTTCATCATATTCACTCGGAGAGGCTAAAATTTCTTTGATAAGTTCTGCCATATCTTTTAAGGTTTTTCCTCTTTCTTTAACTGCGTCTAAAAGAATCTCTTTTTTATCATGTGAGGTTAAGATAATATCATAAGGCTCAAGTGCAAGTGCTAACTCGGCATTAGTCATATTTTTGAGGTAATGTGCATTTAGCCAGTCCAGTTTTTCAGGGTTATAAATAGAAGCAGACTTATTAATATCTGAAGGTGAAAAAAGCTCTAACATCTCTTCCATGGAAAAAATTTCTTGATCTCCATGAGACCAACCTAGACGTACTAAAAAGTTCATAAGTGCCTCAGGTGTATATCCCATCTCTTTATACATCATAACATCTGTTGCACCATCTCGTTTAGACAGTTTTTTGCCGTTTGAATTATGAATCATTGGAACATGAAAAAACTTTGGAAGATCAAAGCCAAGGGCCTCATAAACAACCATTTGCTTAGGCGTATTCATAAGATGGTCATCTCCACGAACAACATCTGTTATCCCCATTAAAGCGTCATCAATTGCCACCACAAAGTTATATGTTGGGCTCATATCAAACCTGGCAATAACAAAATCATCTAAGATGTCTTCTGCTTGAAAAACAACCTCACCCTTGATACCATCATTAATAACAATAGTTCCTGTTTCAGGCGACTTGATACGAATTACAGGTTCTACTCCCTCAGGTGGTGTTCCTGTAAAATCTCTATACTTTCCATTATAACGGGTACGTTCTTTATTTGCCATCTGTGTTTCACGAAGGGTATCAAGCTCAACTTTAGACATATAACACTTATAGGCCTTACCCTCTTTTAGAAGTTGATCTATATACTTTTTATATATATCCATACGCCCTGACTGATAGGTAATTTCACCATCATGCTTTAATCCAACCCACTCAAAGGCTTTAACAATTGCAAGTGCTGCTTCTTCATTATTTCTACTTACATCTGTATCTTCAATACGAAGAATAAACTTGCCTCCATTTTTCTTAGCCCAAAGGTAAGAAAAAAGTGCTGTTCTTAATCCTCCAATATGAAGATATCCTGTTGGACTTGGTGCAAAACGTGTTACTATCATGGTAATTCCCTACTCAGTACTATTTATACTCGCATTTTAGTCTAAGCTTGGTTAAATAATGGTAAAATTTTACACTTTAAATATGGACATATAATAATTATGAAGAAACTTCTTTTACTCCTAAGCCTAAGCCCTATCCTTTTTGCAGATGTTATTGGTGGTATTGCCATTACTATTGACCAGGAAACGATTACCTTATATGAAATTAAACAAGAACAAGAGATATCTAAACTCAGCGTTAGAAAGACTGTTGACCAACTTATTCGTTCTAAGCTAGAGCGCATAGAAGCTAAAGAACGTCATGTGAGTGTGAGTAATCAAGAAGTACTTGATGACTTAAAAAAGATGGCAAAGACCAATAATATGACCCTTTCTCAACTTTATGAAGCAATGAGTTCTGCTCGACATCTTAGCGAGTCTCAAACAAAGGCTAAGACCAAAGAAAAGCTTTTAAAACAAAAACTTTTTAATGCCATTGCTATGTCAAAAATGGAAGAACCAACAGATGAAGAGGTAGAAGAATATTATAACCTTCACCTTAGTGACTACCAAGCACCTAAGTCAGTTGACGTCATTATTTACAGTTCACAAAATAAAGAGGCCCTGCAAAAAAAGATGTTAAATCCAATGATGAATATTCCTGGGGTAAAAACAGAAAACACAAAGATTGATACCGCAAAAATCAATCCAAGACTAGCGCAACTTATCATTAAAACAAAAGACAATCACTTTACACCTATCTTACCTCAAATGGGAAGTACAGGTCATATGGCCTTTTATGTTCTTCAAAAAAATGATATTAACACACCACCCTTAGAGCTTATTCGTACTCAGGTAGAAAATAAAATTATGGATGATTATAGAGAACATATTTTAAATGAGCACTTTCAAAGAATGCGCGTAAATGCAGATATTAAAATCTTAAGATTACCAAAATAAATTCTAAAGAGACTTCTAAGACCTAAGAAAAATCTTTTTCTAATTTAGTCATAAGATCAATTTCTCTTTGCGAGGTGACACTTACTTTTAAATAATCCCAAAAGACCTTTGCCAATACAACAATTTCAATCCATTCGGGGTCTTCTAAAATCTCTTTTGGGTCTTCACTAGGTTCTATATAGGCATAAGCCAGTATATGAAAGGCTCTTGCCTTGTCTGCTTCAATTTGTGAAACATTAGCATTTTCAATGGCCTTCACATAAGCATCATCTAAGGCTAAGTTGTCAAAATAAGCACTTAAACAGTCTTCAAAAGAAGATTCCCAAGCCTCATCAGGCCAAGAAGCCTCTGTTCCTTGAATCCATGACATTTCTTGTAAGCGACTATTTGAAAATTCAAATATACAATGAATCCAATAAAGTCTCCATCTTTGTTTAAGTTCTACATCACTTATATCTGCTGTTAGGTTCATCTTTGTCCTTTTATTGTTGGCAATAATTATTTTGGAGGGAAGTTCTTAAGTAGTTTGTTTTACGCGGATAAGAAGTCAAAAGGCAAAGCCTTTTTAACCTTGGTAACCTTCTAGGTATTTAGTGTCAGAAACGAAGTGGACTTTAGAAAACAAGCTATAGAAGTCTGTGAAACAGATGTTTCTAAGACAGTAACTAGCCTTACTAATTTCCTCAAACTTATTACTAACCTTGATATCTTTCAAGGTACTTAGTATCAAAATTGTTGTTTATAAAATCTTCRTTTTCCATCATYTTWTKGTGRAAAGMAACCGTWGTTTTAATWCCTGTCACCTTGAAYTCRSATAAGGCTCTGTGCATTTTAGCAATCGCTTTTTCTCTGGTTTCCGCACGAACAATAAGTTTTCCAACCATTGAATCATAAATAGTAGGGACAATGTATCCTGCGTGAACATGCGTATCAACACGAACATCCTTACCCCCTGGAGTCATCCAATCGCCAATCTTACCAGGGCATGGAAGGAACTTCACTGGATCTTCTGCTGTGATACGACACTCGATTGAGTGTCCCTTAAGCGTGATAGACTCTTGAGAAGGAAGTTTTTCACCTTCTGCAATACGAATCATCATCTCAATAAGGTCAAGATCAGAAACCATCTCAGAAACCGTATGCTCTACTTGAAGACGTGTATTCATTTCCATAAAGTAAAAGTCTAAGTTAGAGTCTAAAAGAAACTCAAATGTACCGGCACCCTCATACTTAATAAACTTAGTCGCTCTTACAGCAGCGTCCCATAGTTTTTCTCTAACTTCTGGAGTCAATACTACTGCTGGAGATTCTTCTATTAGTTTTTGGTGACGTCTTTGCATAGAACAATCACGCTCACCAACATGGATAACATTTCCATGCGAATCTGCCATAATTTGAACTTCAATGTGACGAGGATCTTTAATGAATTTCTCCATATAAATCGTACCATCACCAAAGGCAGTAATTGCTTCTGATTCACAGGCTAAAAATGCATTCTCTAAATAAGACTCATCTTCAACCACACGCATACCACGTCCACCACCACCTTGAGCAGCTTTTAAAATAACAGGATAACCAACAAGTTTAGCACGCTTCTTTGCGTCAACCATATCATTAATAGCACCATCTGAACCAGGAACAACAGGAACACCTGCTTTAATCATTACATCTTTTGCTTTTGACTTATCGCTCATGAGTTGCATTACTTCAACCGTTGGTCCGATAAATTTAATATTATGATGGGTACAAATTTCAACAAAGTGTTGGTTCTCAGATAAGAAACCATATCCCGGAAAAATTGCGTCACAGTGAGTCACTTCAGCTGCTGCAATAACGGCTGGAATATTAAGATAAGAGCTAGCACTTGGGCCATCACCTATACAAATAGCTGCGTCAGCTAATTCTAAGTAATGAGCACCTTTATCTGCTTTTGAGTAAACAACAACGGCTTCTTTACCCATCTCTTTAATAGTACGAATCGCGCGAAGAGCAATCTCTCCACGATTCGCAACCAAGATTCTTTTAATCTCAGCCATATTAGATTTTCTCTACAGCAAATAAAGGCATGTCATATTCAACAGGCTTTCCATCTTCAACTAGGATTTTAAGAATTTTACAATCAAATTCAGCTTCTAGCTCATTCATGATTTTCATTGCTTCAAGAATTGCTAGGGGCTGACCTTTTTTAACAATATCACCTTCTTTAACAAACACAGGTGAGTCTGGAGAAGGAGCATTATAATACGTTCCTACCATTGGAGATAAGATTTTATCCCCTGTAATTTCTTCAGCTATTGCTGGAATTATCGCTGCTACAGGTGCTGCTGCCACTGGAGCCGCTGCTACTGGTGCTGCTACAAGAGGTGTTGCTATTGTCGCTTTTTCAAGTTCAATTGAAAAACCTTCTTTATTAATTTTAATAGAACTAAGAGTACTTTCGTCGAACTCTTTCATAAGTGATTTTATCTGTTTCATATCCATTGGATTATGTCTCCTAAAGCAAATTGTGTAAAAAATAGTGTGTTATAATACCAAAATTATAATTAAGATATTGTTATAGAGATTTTTATACAGATAAGAAGGACGAATAATGGGACTAAAAGCAGATACTTGGATTAGAGAACAAGCCGTAGAAAATGGGATGATTTCACCCTTTTGTGAAGAACAAGTAGGTAAGGGTGTCGTTTCTTATGGACTTAGCTCTTATGGATATGATATCCGTGTAAGTAATGAATTTAAAATTTTTACAAATCTAAATTCAACAGTTGTTGACCCTAAACATTTTGATGACGCTAATGTAGTTGATTTTACAGGTGATATTTGTATTGTCCCCCCTAACTCATTTGCCTTAGCAAGAACCGTAGAGTATTTTAAAATTCCTAAGGATGTTTTAGCCATTTGTCTTGGTAAGTCTACTTATGCACGTTGTGGAATTATCGTCAATGTGACACCTTTTGAGCCAGAATTTGAGGGTCATATTACAATCGAGATTTCTAATACCACTCCCCTTCCTGCAAAGATATATGCTAATGAGGGTATTGCTCAGGTTTTATTTTTACAAGGTGATGAGCAATGCGAAACAACCTATAAAGACAAGAGTGGAAAGTACCAAGGGCAAAAAGGAATCACCCTTCCTCGTATCTTAGACGCAGATTAAATGAAACAAAAACTTTCTACCCCTATTTTAACGGGCATACTTCTGATATCTTCAGCAGTGGTCTTCCCCCTTATTTTTAGTATGACAGATAAGTTTTTGCGTACACTTTTAGTAGAGCTTAATCCTGTACTTTTAACAGTTTTATCTTTTACATGGCTTTTAGTGTTTTATTTTTATGGGATTAAGTTTTCTGTGGATTATATTAGTAGAGAGTTTGAAGTTGAAGATGAACAAAGGCTTTTTAACTACAGCAATATCGGTTTTACACTTATATCTGTGGCCTTTTACAGTTCTTTAATCTCGGCTTCTTTACTTTCAAATATGATTTGGGGATGTTTTTATCTTATGACCATTGGTTTCTTTTACTTTTTAAGTGCTAAGGCCTTTAGTCCTAAAAACAACTAAGCTATTTTTTTAGTTTATAAAAATCTTTGTTCAGATACTTTGATAGATCATGAACCTCATCATCAAAAAGACCATCATTTCCAGCTAATTGACAGGCTTGAACCCTAGCTTCTAGCTGTTTAAACATTTTTATCTTAGATTTCTTAGTACCAAAGTCTTCATGATTATGACATTCCAAACAAGAACCTTCATTAAACAGTTGTTTCCCCTTTGTAACTTCAGCATAAGTAAAACTCACAAATAAAAGCATCAAAATTATAATTTTAGAATGTAACATAAGACTTCCCTCTTAAAGATACTCTTTCTTATCTTTAGTATAGAAAAAAAACAACTTCATCTCCCTTAAGTTTTTTAGCTAGTACATTAAGAGCAGAAAACCTATATTCTGATTATAATACCTTTAACATATCTTTAACACTAGTACTGTAAGATTATAATTATTAAAAGGTTATCTTATGAAAAATACTACTAACACCATAGACTCTCTCCTTTATAAAATGGGCCATTCTATAAGTCAGCATAAGTTCAAGGTACTTGCTGGCTTAATGGTCTTTCTAATAAGTATGATAGTAAATCTTCCACATATTACTTTAGATACAAGCACTGAAGGCTTCTTACATGAGAACGACCCTGTTAGAATTGCTTATGATAAGTTTCAAGATCAGTTTGGACATGATGAAAAAATCATTGTTGCCATTAAAACTGATAATATTTTCAACTTAGAAACCCTAACAAAACTTAAAAAACTTCATAATGATTTAGCCACTAATGTCCCTTATTTAAATGACATCACCTCTCTTATTAATGCACGGAACACCACAGGAGATGAAGACTCTCTCATTGTAGAAGACCTTTTTGAAGACTGGCCCAAAAATGAAGATGCCTTAGAGAAGAAAAAAGCCTTAGCCCTTAATAATCCTATCTATAAGAACTTATTACTTAATGATGATGCTAGTTTTACGGTAATTATCTTAGAAGCAAATACCTATACCTCAGTAGGTCTAGAAGAAAGCCTCGACTTTGAGGAAGGTTTTGAGGAAGATGAAAGTGCTTCAAGTGAAAAACCTGATTTTATTTCAGATGGGGAAATGGCTGAGATGGTAAATAAGGTTCGCTCTATTTCTTCTTTATATAAGGAGGCTGACTTTGACATTATTATTGCTGGAAGTCCTAGTATTACTGAGACCTTGAAGCATTCATTGCAAAAAGATATTAAAAAGTTTAATGCTCTCATTATCTTAAGTATTATTATTATTTTAGTTCTTGTATTTAAGCGTGTTTCAGGGGTTGTCCTTCCTCTCATAGCTGTCATTTTATCTGTTCTTAGCATCATTGGTTTAATGGCATTTTTTGGTACGCCTATTAAGATACCAACGCAAATTTTGCCCTCTTTTATCTTAGCGGTTGGTATTGGTACTTCTATTCATATTATGGCAATTTTCTTTCATCATTATGATAAATACGGAGACAAGAATGAGTCCATTGCTTATACTCTTAATCATTCAGGCCTGGCTATTATCTTAACCTCTATCACAACCGCCGCAGGGATTGGTGCCTTTTCTTTTTCAAGTGTTGCCCCTGTCGCTGACTTAGGGATGTATGGAGCCGCAGGTGTTATTATCTCCTTAATCATTAGTCTCGTCCTTTTACCTACTCTTATTGCGATCTTCCCCCTTAAAAGAAGGGCCTATGTTTCTGTTGAGCACAAGGACTTTTTAGAAAGACTCTTAGAAAAAATTGCACATTTTACACAGATTCAAGCCAAGCCTATTGTGATTAGTTCCTTAGTTTTGATAGCTATCTTTATGAGTTTAGTCATTAGGATTGAATATTCACATAATCCCTTAACCTGGTTAAGTCCTGATAATGAAGCAAGACAGGCCACAGAACTTATAGACCATGAGATGAGAGGGACTATCTCTCTTGAACTCATTATAGATACTAAAAAAGAAAATGGCTTATATGATTATGAGCTCTTAAAAAGTATAGAAGAACTCTCCCTTTACGCCCAAAGCATTCAAACTGATGCCTATTTTGTAGGTAAGGTTGTGAGTGTTGTGGATGTAATAAAAGAAATTCATAAGGCCTTACATGCTAATGATGAAAAATATTACGCCATATCTCAAAACCCCAAACTCATTGCCCAAGAAATTCTACTTTTTGAAAACAGTGGAAGTGATGACTTAGAAGACTTTGTAGATTCTCAATTTTCTAAGGCACGTATCACTATAAAAATGCCTTGGATTGACGCGATTGAGTATCACAGTATGCTTGAAGATTTAAAAATCTATTTAGATAAAAATCTTCCTGAAGGTGTTGAAGTACAGTTAACAGGTATGATTCCCTTATTATCAGACACAATTTCAGCCGCTATTTCTAGTGCTGGTAAAAGTTATATTATTGCTATATTTGCTATTGGAATGATGATGATTTTATTGCTTGGTAGTGTTAAACTTGGCCTTATAAGTATGATACCTAACCTTTTTCCTGTTTTCTTTATTATCTCCTTTATGGTCGTGTTTAATATTCCTTTTGATTTATTTACCATGCTTGCAGGTACCATTGTTTTAGGTCTTGCAGTGGATGACAATGTGCACTTTATGCATAATTTTAGACGCTTTAAAGATCAGGGAAAAAGTACAGAAGAAGCTATTCGACTTACCCTAACAGGAAGTGGACGGGCCATGCTTATTACAACCATTGTCTTAAGTATAGGCTTTTATGTTTATCTGTTTTCTTCTATGGCAAACCTTTTTAACTTCGGTCTTATAGTCGGTACTGCAATAATTGTGGCCTTAATCGCAGATTTTTTTATAGGCCCTGCACTGATGGTATTACTTTATAAAAATGAGGATTCAAAATGAAAAAATTATTAATATTAGTACTTATGAAACTGAGTTTAATGGCGGGTATGAGTGTGGATGAAATTGTAGATAGTGTCGACAAACGAGACCTTGGAGATAATTCTATCAGCACCTTACAAATGGTTTTAATTGATAAAAATAAAAAACAAAGAGTACGTACATTAAAGACCTATTCTAAGTACTTTGGGGAAGATATTTATAATCTTATCTACTTTTTAACTCCAAGTGATGTGAGGCAAACTGCCTTTTTAACTTATGATTATGACAAGTCTTCAAAAGATGATGACCAATGGCTTTATTTACCCGCTTTAAAACTTTCAAAACGCATTGCTTCTAGTGATAAAAGTGCTTCTTTTATGGGTTCTGACTTTAGTTATTCTGATATGACAAGTCGTAATCCTGAAGATTATAATTATAAGATTACTAAAGAGTCTAAGGTTAATGGACAAAAGGTTTGGATTATTGAGTCCACCCCAAAAACACAAAAGACCATAGATGAAACGGGATATACCAAGTCTTATCTTTTTGTTAGACAAGATAACTTTGTTGTCGTGCGGGCCATGCATTTACTCCTTGATGGAAAGAAAAAGTATCTTGATGTTAAAGAATTAAAACAAATTGATGGTATTTGGGTAGCAACTAAAACACAAATGACAACAAAAAAATTAAAACAAACCCTTCATACCACTATCTTACAACTCAGTGATGTGAAGTTTAATCAAAATCTTGATGATAACTTTTTTACAGTAAGACAGATAGAAAAAGGAATATAAGTGCCCTACCGCGTCCTCTTGTCCCTACTTCTTTACACCTGTATACAAGCAGATGACTTAGACTTTGAGGGCTTTGAGAATGAGGACGTCATTGTCATTGAAGAACACATTAAACCTGAATCATGGTATACCTTTAGTGGATATCTTAGTTTTCTAAGTGCTTACAACTACAACCAGTCTTCGCAAAATGCAGCTGCTCCCGGAGATAAGGTTATGGACTTTAGTGGTTTATCTCGGGCTAAAACAAAGCTAAACCTTAGCCTTGATATGAAACATTCAGATATATGGCAGTCACGTTTAGAAGTGATGTCTTGGTATGATGCTTCTTGGGCCATAAAGGGACGAGATAATTACACAAATGATGTTTTGGACTCTTATGAATACTTTGCTGATATAAAAGATGCTTATGTTTTAGGAACACTTTGTAAATCTATTGATATTAAACTTGGTCGACAAATTGTTATTTGGGGAAAGTCTGATTCTATTCGTATCACTGATGTTATTAATCCTCTTGATATCCGTGAACCTGGTATGGTAGATATTAAAGACCTTCGCCTAAGTGAAACTATGAGTAAGCTAAATTATTATTTTGATGATTATGCCCTTTCTATCATTCTTATTCATGAGTCAAGACTAGCCATTGAACCTGCCTTTGGTTCAGACTATAGACCTAGAAACGTTTTTGGGCCTACTTCTCCTGATTCTTTTTTCCCTGATGTTTATCAGCCAAGTTGGAATATAAACAATACTCAATTTGCCCTTTCCTTAGACGCAAGATTTGAAGGATGGGATATCTCTGTTTACGCGGCAAAGGTTTTAAACAGTCGTTTCTCCATTAAAAATAATGGTAGTAATAATACAAACCTAAGAAACTATGAGATGATTTATATGACGGGTTTATCCACAAGTATAGTCAATGGTTCATGGCTGTATAAGGCTGAAGCCGCTTATATAACAGACATTGATTATAGAAGTGTACAAGATAATAAAAACCGTTTAGACGCCCTTATTGGTCTGGATTATGCAGGCTTTTCAAAAACTACCTTATCTTTTGAATTAGCCAATAAACATGTTTTTGATTATGAAGATATTATGCTTGAAGACACACTTTCTCAAACACCTCCTATCTTTCCTGATTTTGAAAGAGAAGACACCTTACAAATAGCCCTAAGAGGAAACTATCTTTTTGACCATGATAATGCAAGTGTAAACTATCTTCTAAGTATGTTTGGAAGTAAAGACTTCAAGTTTGAAGACGGGGGTTTTCAAAGGTTTTGGCTTGAGTATAAATATAATGATGACGTCTCTTTAAATGCGGGAGTTGTTGATTATATAGGTGGGAATGCAGAGGTTCCTTTTTATAATGCCATTAAAAATAATGATAGAGTCTTTGCTGAAATACTCTATCACTTTTAAGGGCTACTATTTAACTGCATTAGAAAAACTAGATAGATTTTTAGCCATATAAAATAAGGCCCTTATTAAGCCTTGTTCTTGTTTTTTAAGTGAAAATAGATTTCCTAGGGCTTCTTTTTTGCCTAAATAAACAGCCTTTTCATATAAGTTACCTGCCTTACATATGTCTTTTTCACAGCCATAAATCCCTTGTGCATAAAAACCAGCAAGGTCATAAACCGCGTCTAAAAATTCAGCCTTAGATGAAAGTTCTAAGTATTTAAACCCTTCTTTTTCATCCCCATTTTGTATGCAAAACCAAGCATGAATATATTGGGCCTCTTTATCTTCATTTATAGCGGCTTGTTCAAACCATTCAAAGGCCCTGTCTTCGTTTTTACTAACGCCGAGTCCATGCATTAACATATTGGCAACATTCATCTGACAAGACACATCACTTTCAAGGGCTAAGGCATAAAAAAGTTCATAGGCCTTTTCATAATCCCTAGCCTCATACGCCCTACAGGCTTCTTCATAATTATTATCGTTTTGATTCATTAAAGAAGCTCTAACACTTTTTCAGGTGGTCTACCTAGAACAGCCTTATTTCCTTTAATAACGATAGCACGTTGAATTAACTTGGGATGACTTGCCATAGCTTCAATAAGTTTTTGCTCATCATTTTCATCTTTAAGATTTAAAGCCTTATAGTCATCTTCAGTAGTACGCATTAACTCTCTTGCGCAAATGTTTAGTTTTTCTAAAACCTCTTTAAGTTCATCAACTGACTTTAGTGTGTCCATATACTTAATGACCTCAACTTCTACTCCCTTTTCTTCTAAAAGGGCTAAGGCCTGTCTTGACTTCGAACAACGTGGGTTATGCCAAATTTGATAAGTACTCATAAGTAACTCCATATATTTTTGAAATTATACTCAGATTCTTACATTAGTATCACACTGGAAAAAAATAAACAAGGCATGACATTATTTTTAGTTATATATAGTAAGATAAACCATGTATAAAAATATTAAATCATTTACTAAGATTGCTGAGTTTGGGCGAAAACTTTTGGCAAGGCCATCTATTGAATTAGCCATACCTATGATTTCTTCTTACGCTAGAGAACTTTTAAAAGCAGATAGATGCTCTGTCTTTATTTATAATGAGGAAAAAAACTGCTTATGGACGGTAGTCTCAGATGGGGTTGAAAAAATTAAGATTTCTGCAGATGAAGGAATTGTTGGAGCATCTTTTAAAGAAGACAGAGCCTTAATTGTTAATGATCCTTATAGCGATAAACGTTTTTCACCTAAGATTGATCATGAAACAGGCTACATTACAAATAACATCATTACTATCCCTATAAATAATGCCTTTAATAAGCCAATAGGGGTCTTACAGATATTAAATAAAAATGAAGGTGAGTTTGACAAAGAAGACAAACGTCTTTTAACCTTCTTTAATCATTATATTAGCGGTTATATAGAACTTGCTGTCTTTTTTCATGAGGAACATGTCTAGATTTCAAGTATCTTCTTCTTATTTTATGATAAGAAAAAGTACAAGATTAAGAAGGAAGGCTACAAGGAAGCATCCCTGAAAATAAAATATGAAGAGAGTTTAAAGAACTGAAAATATATTTTCATTTACGCTATAATTTAAAATATACACACAAGGATAGATATGGCTACTAAAGTAGATTCATACAAAAAAATTGCTGAATTTGGAAAACAACTTCTTTCAGACACCTCTTTAGATAATGCACTTCTTCTTATCGCCGACCAAGCGAGAGATTTAGTTGAAGCCGATAGATGTTCTATCTTTATGTATGATAAAGAAGCAGATATGCTTTGGACTAAACTTGCCGATGGAATAGGAAAAATCGCTATCAGTTCAAGTTCAGGAATTGCGGGTGATACTTATTCTAAGGGTGAGGCACAAGTTGTCAATGATCCCTATACCGATAAACGTTTTTTAGCAGGTATCGATAAAAAGAGTGGGTATGAAACTAAAAACATGATTACTGTTCCCATCTTTGATTCTCAACGTACGGTTATTGGACTTTTTCAGTTGCTTAATAAAAACGAGGGAGACTTTTTAGATAAAGACCTTAAGGTGCTAACCTTCTTTGCAAACTATATCTCTGGAACACTCGAACTTTCTTTTTTAATGAAGGACGAGAACGGATAAGGGAAGTGCCAAAAACTTAATTTACTTATCTAAAAATTTTGCTTTTCATACCAACGTGAAAAAAGATATAGTCCCCAAATATGTTGTTTGTATCTGCCCTTCTTACCTTCATTTATATATTCTTGTAAAACATCTTCATTAAAGAGTCCTGTTTTCTTATTCACCCTTATAATACGTTCAAGTTCGCCCTCTTGTATAAGCCATTCGAGATAAGGCGAGGCAAAACCCTTTTTCTTTCTAGTGATAATGTTTTGAGGGAGATAAGGCTGTGCCACTTTTTTTAGAAGATCTTTACTAATACCTGCCTTATAACGTAAACTAGGTTCCATAGAAAAAACAAGTTCAACCAACTTATGGTCTAAAAAAGGGGTTCGTCCTTCTATTCCATGAGCCATAGAAACACGGTCTAACTTTGTTAAAAAGTGCTCTGCTTGAAAGTGTTTTAAATCCACATATGAATACCATTGACTCTCGTCTTTGTGGCCGTAAGATTCAAATCTATCCCTATATTTTTGAAGATATTGCATAGAAAAGCCATCTTTTACATTGGCCTTCATTAAAAGATTTTTTTGAAGGTCTGTAAACTTCTCACCTGAGCTTCTAAATAGAACCTCTGAGCTAAAAACACGCTTATACCATTCCCATTCCCTGTGCATAGAAAAGTTCCCATGAAGATGCTTATTTAACCAATTTTTGTGTTTTAGCTCCCCTGCTTTTTGTATATCTAAGTATTCAAAATAATGTTTATATCCTAAGAAAAGCTCATCCGCTCCTTCTCCTGAAAGCACCACCTTAATACCTTCTTCTTTCACCCGTTCAAACAAGCTATATAAAGGAACTGCCGCGGGGTCATTAAGAGGTTCATCTAAGGCATCAATTACCTTATCGAGGTTGTCAAAAAACCTCTTTTTAGAAAGTTCTACATCGATATTTGTAAGGCCTAAGTGCGAAGCCACTTCTTTTGCGTACTTTCTTTCATCATACTTTTGATATCCCTCATATCCTAAGGAAAAAGTTTTTAGCTTCGTACCCATTTGAGCACTAATAGCCGCTATCAAGGAGGAGTCTAAGCCTCCTGATAGTAAAGAAGCTACTTCTACATCTCCCATTAAACGCTTTTGTATACTTTGTTTTAAGATATTTTCTATCTGTTCTAAGGCCTCATCTTCAGAACTTATCTTTATAGAAGCAGGAAGTGAGTCATAATAAGCCTTAACTGTAAACTCACCCTCTTCATATACCCCAAARTGGCCTGACTCTAGTTTTTCTATCCCCTTATAAAAGGTATGTGGAGGTGTGGGTGCTAAAAAGCTCAAGTACCCATGAAGGGCGTCAATATTGAGTTTCTTTGTTTTTAAAAAAGGGAGAATGGCTTTTATTTCAGAGGCGAATACAAAACACTTTTGGCCTTTCATATAATACAAGGGCTTTTTGCCTAAGCGGTCTCTAAAAAGATAAAGCTTTCCCTTATCATAAAGAGAAATAGCAAACATTCCTTCTAAGTGCTCTACAAAATTCAGTCCCCATTTTTGATAGGCCCTTAAAACGACTTCTGTATCGCTATTGGTTTCAAAACTTATATCTAAGTCTTTTTTAAGCACTTCAAAATTATAAATCTCTCCATTAAATGACAAGATAATTTCATCTCTTATCATAGGCTGAGAGGCCTTATGGCTTAGGTCTACTATGCTTAATCGGTTATGAGCAATAAAAAGATTTTTCTTTYCAATAATTCCACAATAATCAGGACCTCGATGAGAAAGTAAGGCTATTGATTTTCGAGCTGTTTGCGGATTGTATTCCCCTATAATTCCAAATATTGCACACATTAGGGCTTCTTTAAAAAGGCAGTGAAATCATGGGCTAAGTAACCCTTGCTTATGCTTACAACTGCCCCTAAGTCTTCAAATAAATCTTCTAAGTCCTTAGGAAAGAAATGATTATAAACTAAGGAATCATCCTCACCTAATAAAAGATTAAAAACAAAGCCTTTTCTTGAGGCTTCATAACAGTTTCGTATAAAAAGATAGGTATCAAAGCGGGTCAAAATATTCATCGCACCTGAGCATATATAATAATCAGCCTCAGGTAAAACATCCTTACAAATGTCAGATTGCATTATCTCTTGATCTGTTTTTTCTTTAGCTATTTCAACCATAGAAGCACAAAGGTCTAAGCCCTTATAAGAAGAAAATCTCACCTCTTTTTCTTGAAGATAAAAGTACAAGTCACCAAAGCCACAACCTGCATCTACAAGAG
This sequence comes from Arcobacter sp., assembly GCA_002733885.1. Lineage (GTDB taxonomy): Bacteria > Campylobacterota > Campylobacteria > Campylobacterales > Sulfurimonadaceae. The sequence goes on from NVXJ01000003.1 coordinate 85,399, forward strand.
AAAAATCATCATCTTCTATATGCGACAAAAGTACCTTAAAACGCGTAACTTGAGAATGCACAGAGTTCCAATGCACACCCTTAGAATTTTCTCCATGCTTTTTAATAGCAGCCGTGTAAAATTTTTCATTATCTATTCTACTCATACCTGTATTATAGCTATTATTGCTTTTAATAAAGGTTTCCTTAGGTCTGAGGATTGGAGCTAAAAATAATATTAGTCTTCTCGATTGTTTATGCATTTATCTTTATCTATGATAGAATAGTTTTAGATAAAAACTTGGGGTGATTATGATTAATGTTACAACACCACAAAAAGATGTAGTTCTTGCTTTTTTCCAAAACGATATAAAGCTTGTTAAAAAGTACTTTATGATGATATCTTTTGACTTTGACGAAAGCTTTCAATATTGTATTTTTAAAGATTTTATTTTCTCTGCAGCAGGCATGATGAAAGACCTTGACCATGCTATTTATAATGCGGAACTCCTTAGCTCATTTAAAACCATTCAGACTCTAGATCAAGCGTATACATCATTCTCATCTAAGAGTAAGCACTCCCTTCATGTTTATACTAAAGAATTCTTATCTTCTCAAAAAGAATATGTGGCCCAGCAAAAAAAGTATGATGACTTGCAGGCCGAACTGCAAATGCTCATCTCTAAAGAGCAATCATTAAATACGCAATTAAAAGCTGAAAAAGCAAAAATTGCTAAATTAAAGGCAGAAGGAAAACTCAAAGAACTCCCTAAAGAAAAAGCTGATGCCATCAAAATTCTCAGACGAGAGCATGTAGACACTGTACACTTTTTAGGTCAAAGACGAAATGAATTAGATGATGTACAAGGACTGCTTAAGAATTTCGAGCATGAACATAAGGCAATTTTCATGGACTTTTTTAAGACTGTAAAAGAAAAGCTTGACTACCAATATACTCAGTCTCTAAGCTTCTTTGGATTTGAATTTAATGAAAAACTTTTTATTGACTCTGAAAAATCTGCTTCTGTACAGAAGTTTAAAAAAGAAGCGAACATTAAAGGTGATTTAAATCTTTGTAAATACGTAGAGTATTATCTTAAAAATGTCAATCCTGACGCCATTGCGGATAAAGACAAAAAAGAAAAATTAAATGCGGCTAAGCAATATTGTAAAAATATAAAAGAAAGAGAAAACCTTTTCTAAGATGTTAAATTTTAAAAATCAACCACTAAAAATGTCTTTTGAAGCAAATATCAAATATGCCTTATGTTTATGCGGTGAATCGAAGAAGTTTCCCTTATGTGACGGAAGCCATAGAAGTACAGATAAAAACCCTTTTAAATTTACACTCACTAAGGCCGAAGATATTAATGTTTGTCAATGTGGAAAGTCTAAAATTCTTCCCCACTGTGATGGATCTCATTTTAAATAAGTTCTAAAATATTTTGTATTTGTTTTTTATGAAGTCTATTGTGTATTCCAATAAAAGAGTGCCAGTTTGTATTATTAAAAGAACCAAACCAAGGATGGTCCTTTGTCATTGTAGAAACCTGTTTAGAATTTCTCTTTATCATTCGTGAATATGCTTTTTCAAAGACGATAAGTTTTTTTGTATGCTTAGTATTTTTAAAAGGCTTCACCTTTGCCGTCCCTAATTCTCTTTCAATCTTCTTTTCCTGGCTCAATAGGTCTACTATTTCCATAGTGCCTAAGTTAACCGTTACTAGATGCTCAAGAACCATATTAATGGACCAAAACCGTGAACTATCTTCTAGGGCAAACATAGGTGGAACTAAGACCTGTTTACTTAAGGTATTCTCATCTAAACCATTAACAAGTTCAACAATTTCTGCCACCTGTTTTTGAAAATAGCTAAGACCTCTTTCCCAATTTAAAATACTAGGCAAGATAGGAACGATAAGGTATTGAATAAATTTTTCTTGATGCCATGGAATTCCCGCACCGGGTTTATCTAAACTAGAATCTTTTTCAATTACTAATATGTTTTCTTCCATTTGCGTTTTCCTCTTATTTAAGACTAGACTATTTAGTCTAGTAAGTTTACTAAAAGATTCTTAAGTTAGACTAAATAGTCTAACTATTTTGGAGAGAGATTAAATAATTTTTTAAGTGTAAAATTGAATTTTGATAAGATTTTTCTGTCACAAGGTCTTTACCAATCGAAATATTTCCCCAAACACTAGCAACTATAAATGTTGCAAGAGAAGAACTATCAAGAGAAATTATCTCTTCATTATCAATGCCCTTATCAATCATTAGCTTCACATGGGTATGAATTTGTTTGTGTAAAGAAGAAAGAGATAATTCAAAGTCCTTATCTAAAGGAGACATTTCAGTAATAAGTTTACTCAAAGGACAACCAAATTGTAAAAGATATGGAATTGAACCAATAAAGTCTATTATCGAAAATATTTTATTTATAAGGATATCATCTGCTTTTACTTCACCTAACATGGCTAGCATTTTAGGAGAAAGCCTTTCATCTATCACAGCTAAGGCAAGTGCTTTTTTTGATTTAAAATGATGATACATAGAACCTTTTGGGACATTGCAAGATTGTAAAATAGAATCTATGGAGGCGCCTTGAAACCCATATTTATAGATCTCTTCATATCCAGCAWCAAGAAGTTTGTCTCGTGTTTTTATTTTACCCATACAAAGTGCTTCCTATTTTCTGATTTTATTTACTACCAGCCTTCACAACTTCATTAAGAGCAAGGCTATTCGCTGGAAAGAAAAAAATCTTTATCAAGACTAATTATATAGTTTTTTATTGGGGATTAGATAAGATATCTCTATGATTAGAAATTTATCACCCATACAACTTGGTGGAAGCCTTTATATACCAGCCACTCATAAAAATGTTTTTGCTATTTGTAATGAAAACAAGTATTCTCAACTGCGTTCTTGCATCATTGACACTGAAGACGCTATTGGCGAAGAGGACCTAGATAAAGCCATGCAAAATATTTCTCTTATGCTTGAAAATTATGAACCAAAAGAGCTTTGTGTCTTTATTCGTCCTCGCAATCCTCAGGTTTTAAAAGAACTTTTAAAACTAACAAATATTGGGCTTATTGATGGCTTTGCCTTACCTAAATTTTCTATAGAACTTATGCGGGAATACGCACAAATCTTAGCCCTTTGCGGCAAAGAGTTTTATATTATGCCTGTACTTGAAAGTTTGGATATCTTTTCAAAAGATAAGCTTGAAGAGATTCGCGTCTTCTTACTTGGTTCACATCTTAATATCTTAAGCCTTCGCCTTGGAGGTGAAGACATGATGAATTATCTTGGGCTAAAACGTAAGTGCGAAGATAATATATATGAGTTGGTAGGGCCTGCGAAAGTTATTGGAGATGTCTTAAATATTTTTAAACCTTATGGTTTTAATATTTCAGCGACCGTTTTTAACTGCATTAATCAAGCTGCACTTTATACTAAAAATGTTGATGAAGATTTGAAACAAGGATTAATAGGTAAAACTATTATTCATCCTAATCAAATTGAGGCTATCAATCAGGCGTACAAGGTTAGCCACTTAGATTATGAGATGGCAAAAAAGATGCTTGATGAGAGCACAGACGCTATTATCATTCAAGATGGGCAGATGGGAGAAAAGTTTGCCCACACATCTTGGGCAAAAATCATCCTCTTAAGGTATGACTTTTATGGTCTTAAGCCAACAGGTTAGTTCTTAGTAGAGATGTTTTTAAAAGACTTCTTAGCTTATCATATAGAAGAAACTATGATAAGGAATCTATATGAGGGTCTTTATTTTCATTTTTTTGCTATTTAGTAATCTTCTTGCCTTAGAAAACAGACAATCCCTTATGGATTCTATAAGTGAATATGCTATTAAAATAGGGACAGGCCCTAATAAAACCTATTCTTTTATAGACCCCTTATGCTCTAAGTCTCAAGCCTTTATAGAGTTAATTGTAAACCGCGAAGACCTTCAAAAAGAAACCTCTTACTATATCTTCTTATACGAATTACCTAGACTCCATTCAAAAGAGTACATTATATATATTTATCAAGCTAAAAATCCTCTAGAAGCATTAAAAGAGGTGATGATTTATCAAGACTATGATATTGAGATAAATGAAACTTCAAGTGAAACAGTCGTTTTTATGAAGAAGATAACAGAAGTAGCCAAACAAATGGATATCAAAAAATGGCCTTATCTTCTCATATATAAAAAGGGATCCAAATACTGTCTCGTGTCAGAAGGAACCGCGCCTTGTTTGGAAGAAAACGACTTCCAATAGAACTACGCTATAATAATTTAAAAAGGATGGTATAGGTGTCTCAATCATTACTTTTAAAGATTGCACGAGAGTCCATTACAGAAGTTTTTGAAGCTCAAAATATTATTAAAAGAGGAGAGCTTATAAAAGATTATCCTATTTTAAATGAGCCCTTAGCTGCCTTTGTCTCTATTTATATCAACAAAGAGCTTCGCGGGCAAAGTGGTAGAGTCCAAGCCAAAGAGTCCTTACTTGAAGAGATTATATATCATGCAAAGGCAGCTGCCTTTGAAGATAAGGCCTTTGGACCTCTGAAGGTGTCTGAATATCTACAAGCCGAACTTGAACTTAGCTTATTAACCCCTCTTGAAGAACTTAGCTATCTTGATATTAGTGACTTGCTCTCAAAGATCAAACCTAAGATTGATGGTATCTACATCCACTTAGAAGATAAAAGTGCAAGCTTATTGCCCTGCGATTGGTTGCAGTTTCCTAAGGTTCATGACTTTATAAAACAAGTGTTTAAACTTTCTAATATAAATGAATCCGACCTTCTTAAACATCCAAGAATATACATCTTTCAAGTTGAAAAAAGTCGTGATGAACCTATACTCAAATAAGCCCTTACAGTACTTTCAAAAGCACCAAAACCATATCACCTGTTTAATTTGCCAACACTTCTGTGAGCTTAAAGAAAATGAACTTGGAAAATGTGCCAACCAAAAAAATATCAACTCAGAGCTTATAGGTGTCACAAAAGACAAACCCTCTGCTATCAGCATAGACTATATTGAAAACCGTCCTTTTTTACACTTTATGCCAGGTTCTTCTGTCTTATGTATAGGAACGGTGGGTTGTAATATGCACTGTCCTTCTTGTCAAAATCATCAGATCTCACAACATTTTTCACATGTTGAGCCCCTAGCCTTATCTCCCATAGAAATTGTAAAACTTGCCCTAGAGCAAAATATAAAAATCATCTCCTTTGGATATAACGAACCTATTATTTATTACCCTTATGCCAAAGAGATAGGCTTAATTGCGAGAGACAAGGGGATTAAATGTGTGATGCAAACCTCTGGATATATGTCTGAACAAATAGCTTATGATATGAGTTCTTGGTTAGACGCGGTGCATGTTGATCTTAAATCTTATAATGCCTCTTATTATAAAAATATTTTAGGAGCAGAGCTTCCTGCGATAAAAGAAAATCTCAAAATTTTAGCACATAACTCAGTATGGCTAGAACTTACCACCTTGGTGATAGATGGTATAAATGACTCAGATGAAGAGTTAGAGGCAATGGCCTACTTTATTGATGAGGAATTAGGCTCACATATTCCTTGGCACCTATCTGCCTTCGAGCCTGACAATCTTATGAAGAACCAGCCTTCAACTTCTACACAAAGCCTACTTAATGCTTATGAAATAGCAAAAAAGCAGGGCTTATATCATGTTTATTTTGGAAATGTTCCTTTTTTAAATGAAACCAACTGCCCTTCTTGTAATGCACTCTTGCTTCAAAGACGAAATGAAGAAATTTTTGAAAATCATATTTGGGAGGGAAGCTGTCCTAATTGTTCTAGAGCTATTGAAGGGGTGTGGAAATAATAGCCATTTTTACAAAAAATATGTTAGAATGAACAAACTAACATATAAAGAAAATTTATGCATTCACTCTCATCATTATCTAAAATTCAATACGCTAACATCATCTCTTTAATCATCTTTTCTATTGCTCTCATCATAGAAATATATAATTATGGCTTTGATATTATGCGCCTTGTAAATATCGCGAACTTTGCCCTTGCTTGGTATATGTTTATCAACATTAGAAAGGTTCAGTCGACTATTAAGCAAATATCAGATACCGTTAAAAAAGCTGAGCAAGGTGAATTAAATTATCGCTTTGCAAAGATAAATGATGGTGGGGAAATGGCTGAACTTGGAAAAAATCTTAATGTATTTTTATCTCAATTAGAAACCTTTGCTACTCAAATGGCTTCATCAATATCGCAAGCCAGCCACAAGTCTGCTTATCCACAAATTAACGAAGCAGAGTTTCAAGGTCAATTTAAAAGCAATATACAAACAACAAATGAAGCCATTCATAGAATGAAAGAAGATTCTGCTCATATTGAGGGGACCGATGTAAACGAGGCCTTAAGTGAAATTGGTTCAGGTGTTATAGGTGAATTGGAGCTTTTGCAAAAAGACTTAAATAAGTCTTTGCATAATATAGAAGAAATTGTTCAGGCAAGTGAGACTACCTTAGATAATGCGAATAACAGTACACAAGATATTCAAAAAATCTCAACTGGCCTGCATGAGCTTATAGAAGGTGTAGACACTTCATCTGAAAGCATAGAACTCCTCTCGCAAAAGACAGACGAAATCACCTCTGTAGTTGAACTTATTAAAGATATCGCCGATCAAACAAACCTACTTGCCCTTAATGCAGCTATTGAAGCAGCAAGAGCGGGTGAACATGGAAGAGGTTTTGCCGTAGTTGCTGATGAAGTAAGAAAGCTGGCAGAAAGAACGCAAAAAGCCACTTCAGAAATTGCTATCTCTATTCAAACACTTCAACAAGATGCCAATGATTTACAAGAGCGTTCGAGTAAGATGACAACTATTGCTCAAAATTCTACTGAAAGTATTAATAACTTTGAAGAGACCCTTCATGAATTTTCAAAAGATGCTCAACTAACGAGTCGATATGCCCATTCAATTGCTAATATGGTCTTTGTAATTTTGGCAAAGATTGACCATACTATTTATAAATCTAATGCGTATTCTTCTATCTTTAGACGTGAGATACGTACAAATTTTTTAAGCCCTTCTGAGTGTCAATTGGGTAAATGGTATATGGGTGCGGCTAAAGAAAAATTTGTGCATACTTCTTCTTACTCTCAGCTAGATGCACCCCATAAAAAAATCCATGCCCTTGTTGATAGAAACATCTCTTTTATAAAATCTCAAGATGTCGTTGTTCAAAATAAAGAAGAAGTCCTTGCAAATTTTAAAGAGATTGAAGAACAGGGTCATTTGTTATATGAACTCATGGAAAAAATGCTTGATGAAGCAGATGCCGCTTGTATGGTAGGTGGAGACTGTCGTTAAGGTAAAAAGTCTAAATTATAAACGCTTACAAATAATATCACCTACTTCTTTACCTATAGAATTCGCCACAACATTGCATTTTACCTTCAATAAAAAGAAGAGATTTTCTTTTTTTACATTAGATAAACATTCATAATTCCCCATCCCCTTAGTAATAATCAGTTCACTCTCATCGAAAAGTTTTTGAGAGGCAAGATTAGCTCTATCATACACAAAACCAGGTGTATTTACTCCCGAACTTATTAGCTCACATACCTCACCAAAACCTGCTTCTTGGGCCTCTTCATAGGTCACATCATTAATAATGGCATTTCCTCTTGTCATGTAGGTAAGGGAAATATTAGGATATAAAGAAAGTATGGTTTTTATATAAATAAGATCGAAGATATGTTCACCTGCATTATCGGCTATGTATAAAACATTAGAGACTTCACCCAATCTTTTTTTAAGTTGCTCAAAATCATTAACCGCAAAAGAAGTATGAAAAATCTTATCTAATTCTTCATTTAAATCAAAGGCATACTCAGCGGCTAAGTCAATAACATTCCCCGCTACGGCTATCTTTGTCGCTGTTAATAAAGGAGAACTTGAGAAGGCCACTTCTTTTTGCAAGTAAGGAACAAATGCTTGGGCTTTTTGTGTTGAAAGCTTTTTAACCTCATCATAAAGGTCATCCTTACCTGCAATTTTTGCCATTTTTTCATACACAGCAGCAGCAACTTCGGGGGGACTTTGATTAAAAGAAAAACCAGGGGCCATTTCTTCAACAGCCTTAATAATTTCAGAGGTGAGTTTTTTATCCGCGTGTATGGCAGAAGCCACACGCTTACTTTGATTGATGATACAATCAACACAGGCAGGGTCTATATTCATCTATACCTTAGCTTCCTTAGTGGGAGCATTATCAGCATATTCATCTATCACCTTACCCCACATAAGTTTATACTTACGCTTCATAAACTCTGCCTCATCTTGAGAAAGATTCAGTTGTTTGGTTAAGGTTTCAATGGTATTTCTATCTTCTTCATAAAGCTCTTGTAAAGACGAAAGGGCTTCTTTTARAAAAAGRTTTTCACTTYKAACAGAYTCAATYGTYTCATCTTTKGCGTCAATWACYTTYTCATGAAGATTAATRATTGTACCAATTGTTTTTTCAATAAARGCWGGACCWAYAGTKATGSTGTTWCCCGCTTCTGWAAGTTCWTGWATTTCAGTAGGGACRATKGCCTGCATRCCAYGAGAAGGATCAATATAAATCTTTCCAAGCTCTTTTTTACACTCAAGTTTTCCACGTTCCATTAAGTCATCAATCGCGTCTGGACTTAAACCTGTTAAGTCTGAATATTCTTGTATTGTAATCCAGTTATTGCTCATATATATATCCCTTTAGGTATGGATTAAAGTATTGTCTCAATTTCTAAAGAATCCATTTCTACTTTTTTCGCTTTAGCAATTCTATCTTCTGTCAATTTAACTCTTAAGTCTTCATCACCAAGGGCTAAAATTTGCATTGCTAAGTAAGCTGAATTTATTGCTCCAGCCTTTCCTATAGCTACAGTAGCAACTGGCATTCCAGCTGGCATTTGTACTGTTGAAAGAAGAGCGTCAATACCACTTAAAGCAGAAGCTGACATTGGAACACCAATAATAGGCTTAACCGTTGTAGATGCTAATACACCTGCTAGGTGAGCCGCCATACCAGCTGCTGCGATAAATACTTGAGAACCTTTTGCTTCTGCTGTTTTCATATATGTTTTCGTACGCTCAGGACTTCTGTGAGCTGAAGAAATAATAAGCTCATAATGTACACCAAATGCTTCTAAAGTATCTGAACATGATTTCATTACATCATAATCGCTTTTTGAACCCATAATAATTGAAACAAATTTCATTTTTTTCCTTAATATTCATCAGACTTCTTAAAAGAAGCCTATTCGTTTAATAATGAAATTATACATTAATTTACGTCTTAATAAACTTTATATTTATACAAGAAAATAATCTTCTGCCTTATATTTTAGCTTAGGCAAAAAAAACCTTAGGAGAAAAAGTTTATTCGTGTTAAAAGCCATATTTTTTGATTAAAAAAAGATTAATAAAAATTGAATATTTTGAATTGATATTGTTTTAACTATCCTTTTAATATGAGGAGATTTATAATGAAGGAAAGTAAAGGATTTATTATGAAAGGAAAGTTATTTAATTGTAGTAATGGTGCTACAAGTTCTGAGCATTGTTTTGTTATAGCTGATGGCGGAAAGCATGGGTATTTTGTATCTTCTAAAAAGGCAGATGGACCTTTGATGAATGGAGCATGTATTAGTTTTGAACTTGAAGACCAAAAAAAAGGATCAATAGTCACAGACGTCCATATTCTAGATTAATCTAGAATATTTAATTTCTAAAGAAATATCGCTTTGCGACTGCCACGGCTTATTTTCTAAAGGAATATTTGCTTCGCAAACCGCCACGGCTTATTTTCTAAAGAAATATTTGCTTTGCAAACCGCCACGGCTTATTTTCTGAAGAAATGTCAGCAAGCTGAACGTGTAACTCATTTTGGGGGTGCCTGATTGATATCATCTCCCGCAGGGATACGAAAAAACGTATACTTCGGTAAGGTAGATGGTAGTTTTATGGGATTTACATTTCCGCTGTGAACAACTTCCCATATCTTATTGTTTTGGGCTTGAAGTTTTTTAAATCTTAGATAAGGGATACCTTCTTCAAATTTTATACTTCCAAACTCATTATCAACTTCTTCAATACTTTCAGTAGAAGGGATCATAATCTCTAGTTTGTCACCGGGTTTGGTTGTGAACTTACAATGATAAAACTCACCATTTATATCCGCCATTCCTGTTACTTGATGGGTTCCCATCTGCATAGTAAAGTCTAAGCTTTGTCCATCATGTTTTTCAAAAGGACGGTTAATTAAGTAGGCATCTGTAAATCCACGGTTTTGCATGGAATTAAGTTCATTTTGATATTTTTGAGAATCAAATTTGTCCTCATAATAATCATCTAAGGCCATTCTATATGCCTTCGCGGTTGTTGCTGCGTAATATGAAGTTTTAGTACGACCTTCAATTTTCACAGAATCTATACATCCCGCGTCTAAAATCTCTTTCATATGCGAAGCAAGGTTTAAATCCTTAGAATTCATGATATACGTCCCAATACCTGGATCTTCTTCAAGTCTAAAAAGAGTACCTGTTTCAGGATTTGCTGCGTATATCTCATAAGGAAAACGACAATCATTTGCACAAGAACCACGATTAGGTACACGACCACTTTGAAGGGTAGAAATAAGACAGCGTCCGCTATAGGCAAAACACATAGAACCATGAACAAAGGCTTCTAATTCTAAGCTTGGTATTTCTTTTTTAATTTCCACCATATCTTTAAGGGAAATCTCTCTAGCGGTGATAATTCTCTTAGCCCCCATATCATGATAAATTTGAGCATCTAAAACATTCATAACATTAGCTTGGGTAGAAAGATGAAGATCAATATGAGGGGCAATATCATGGGCTAACTTAAGCACACCCGGAGTTGCCACAATCATAGCGTCAGGTTCAAGTTCAGCGATAGCGGCTATATGTTTTTTAAGAAGATTTAATTGAGAGTTAAAAGGAAAGCCGTTTATAGTGGTATAAACCTTTTTACCTCTGGCGTGGGCATAGTCGATTCCCTCTTTGAAGGTTTCCATCGTGAACTCTTTACCTGAGCGTATACGCAAAGAGAAGTGAGAAACACCACCATAAACTGCGTCAGCACCAAAGTCTAGTGCAATTTTTAGTTTTTCAAGGTTTCCAGCAGGAGAAAGAAGTTCAACTTTATTCATAATATATCTTTTTTACAAGGCCTAAAACATCGTTTAATGGCGGTCTCGGCTTGTTTTAATTAATTTTTACGAATATTAGCGAAGATAGGTAGTCACATAGGTTAAGTTTTTTACTTACTATTTACAATTTACTTTTCATCTCTATGCAAGGCGTAGATTTACTTCGAAAATGAGGCTAAGAGAGCTTCAATATCATCTGAAGAAACAACATCTTCTGTTGCAGAATCACCTGGGAGATGACGTGCAGAGGCTACCCGTTTAGAATCATCTTTGCCTCCAGAGAAAAGTTCATTCATATAAGAAGATAAGGCACGCATAACATTAATAACACGTTCAATCTTTTGTCTGTGAATATCTTGATACTGCATAATATCCATCACATTCATAATAGAATCACCATGATCTTGCAAGGATACAATATGCGTTTCCACTGTTTCCTTAGACGTTTCATTTTTTTCAAGTTGATCTTTAAAGGCTTGAACATCAGGAAATTTTTCGCTTAATGTTTTAAAAAGCTCTATATTACTATTAAAGGTTCCAACAACACCCGCTAAGGTTTCCTCTGCTTCCATTAGTTCATCAGAAATCTTTTCAATATGGTCAAAAATTTCTGATGCTTTTTCTTCAGACTCTTTGGTAACATCATCAAGTTGGTGTACCATTTTATTGTCATTTGTAGGAGGTGGTGGAGGCCATTTATGAGAAGCCGAAACCTTATATTCGTCAGCATTATGCTCGAGTTCATCTGTAGATGGACTTTCTTCTTCTTTTTCAGAGCTTTCATCTTCTAAAGCCTCCAGGTCAACATCACCACCCATTAAGGCGTCTAGTTCTTCTTGCGTCATAAAATCTCTCCATTAAAATCATAAATTAAATTTTTTGGTTTACTAGATTATAGGCAAGTTAATATATAATTACTTTTAAATTATAACTGTAGTGAGAAATTCATGTCTAAAACCCTAAAAGTAGATCTTCATAATCATACTGTTCTTTGTAATCATGCTGAGGCGGATTTACACTTATATATAGAAGCAGCTATCAAAGCAGGTATTGATAAATACGGTGTTTCTGATCATGCCCCTATGGACTTTGACCCGAAGTATCGTATGCGTTTTGAGCAAATGGATGAATATAAAACAATGGTAACAAATGTTCAAGAAAAGTATAAAGACCAAATTGATGTACTTTTTGCTTATGAGGTGGATTATCTTCCGGGACATATGGATAAGCGCGTTTTAGAGGCGGATGTAGATTATTTGATAGGTTCTGCACACTTTATTAATAAATGGGGATTTGATAACCCTGAGTTTATTGGAAAGTATGAAGGGGCAGATATAGATACCATTTGGAAAGAGTATTTTGATCTTATTAAAGATATGGCGGAAACAGGGTACTTTGATATAGTAGGTCATCTCGACTTAATTAAGGTTTTTAAATACATGCCAAAAGGCTCTATCGTAGATATCGCTGAAGAAGCCCTTGTTGCCATAAAAAAAGCAGATATGGTCTTAGAACTTAATGTGGCCGGTTACCGAAAACCTTGCGCTGAGCCTTACCCTTCTAAGTCTCTTTTACAAAGAGCCTTTGAATTAGATATCCCTATCACCTTTAGTTCAGATGCACATAAACCTGAACAAGTGGGTTTATTTAGAGATGAGATAGAAGCCTTTGCTAAAGAGGTAGGATATACCCAATGTGCTTATTTTAAAAAGCGTCAAAGATTTATGGTGAATTTTTAAGTGCTAACTTCTCTCAAAAGATTTTTTCTTTTACTTCTTTTACTTTTTAGCCTTAGCGCCTGTGTAAAAAAGCAACCTAGTATTTCTCATGTGCTTCAAAATAATTGTGATTATTATTCTTTAAAAACAGCAATGTGCGAAAATACAGAACAAATGATAAAAAGTCTAAGACCTTATAAGATAATCTTTATAGGTGACCATCACAGCGAAAAAGACATGCATCTTCGTCTTGCAGGGCTTATTAGTAGTTTAAGCCAAGATGGATATAAAATTATCTTAGCGAATGAATGGTTTTATCCTAGCGATAAAAAGACCCTTCAAAGTTTCTACTCAAATGAAGATAACGAAAGTGTCTTTCTTGAAAAGATACAATGGCAAAAACGTATGAAGTTTTATAAGTATGAATCTTTTAAGCCTATTTATGAGGCTGTGAAACAAGAAAATGGCGAGCTCCACGGTATTAATCTTTCAAAAGAAGAACGAAAACAAATATCAGATGCCAATCTTTCAGTTATGACAAAAAAAGAAGGCCTCTTTTATAAGACCTTGGACCTTAGTGTTTATCCCCATCAATCCTTAGTCATGCCCTTCTTATCACACTGTCATGCACCAAAAAAAGATGAATCTTTACAAGAATGTAGTGAACGAATGTATAAGGTTCAAGTTGCTTGGGATACAAAGATGGCCTTGGAGGCCTACAAACTTTCTAAAAAACTCAAAGCAAATGAAAAGCTTCTTGTCCTTGCAGGGTCTATGCATATGGAAAAAAACCTAGGTATTCCTCTTCGTTTTGCACGCTTGTCTAATGAACCCTTCCTTACTATTATTCCTCTTGAATCTCATATTGAAAATGTGGAGCATAATACAGGGGATTACCTGCTTTTTTATGAAAGTCAAGATAAGGCAAGAAAATAAACTCATAAATATCGCTTTTTTCATAACCATACGAAACACCAAACTCAATTGATTAATATTTAATCAAAAGCCAGCTTTAATTTTAAAGCATCTTGGTTATACTTCCTATAATTAAAACTATCAGGAGATATACCCATGGGTAAATTTGTGAATAACACAGAAGAATTCTTTAAATATTGTGAAGAAAATGATGTTCAATTTGTTGACCTTCGTTTTACAGACATTAAGGGTGCGTGGCACCACCTATCTTACAGAATGAGCGCTGTAAATGATACAAACATGACTGTTGGTTTCCCATTTGATGGTTCATCTATCGAAGCATGGCAACCAATTAACCAATCAGATATGCTTCTTAAGGCTGACGCTGGTTCTGCTTTCTTAGATCCATTTACTGCTGATCCTACTATTATCGTATTTTGTGATGTTTATGATATTTACAAAGAACAAGCATACGAGAGATGTCCACGTTCAATTGCAAAAGCTGCTATTGCGCATGCTGACAAAATTGGTATTGCTGACGAAGCCTTCTTTGGTCCTGAAAATGAATTTTTCATCTTTGATGATGTTAAGTTTATAGACAATATCAATGAAGCGGGTTACCGTGTTGATACTGAAGAAGGTGAGTGGAATTCAAACACTACTTACGAAGACATGTACAATACGGGTCACCGTCCAGGAACTAAGGGTGGTTACTTCCCAACAGCTCCTACAGATTCTATGGTAGATTTACGTGCTGAAATGATGTTAGTGTTAGAGCAAGTTGGTCTTGAAGTAATTCTTGGTCACCACGAAGTTGCACAAGGTCAAGGTGAAATCGGAATCGTTTATTCTGATATCATTGGTGCGGCTGATAATGTTCAAAAATATAAGTATGTTGTTAAGATGATTGCTCACCTTAATGGTAAGACTGCTACATTTATGCCTAAGCCACTTTACGGTGATAATGGAAATGGTATGCACGTTCACCAATCACTTTGGAAAAATGGTAAAAACCTTTTCTACAACGAAGGTGCTTACGGTAACCTTTCTGATATGGCGATTAACTACGCGGGTGGTATTTTTGCTCACTCTCACGCAGTTTCAGCATTTACTAATGCATCAACAAACTCATACAAGCGTCTTATCCCAGGTTATGAAGCTCCAAGTATTCTTACTTACTCTTCTCAAAACCGTTCTGCAGCTTGTCGTATCCCTTGGGGAGCTGGTGAAGGTGCAACTCGTATCGAAATGCGTTTCCCAGATTCAACGGCTAATCCATACCTAGCATTTGCAGTTATGATGATGGCTGGTATTGATGGTATCCAGAAGAAGACTGTTCCTGTTGGTCCAATGGATGAAGATTTATTTGAGCTTTCTCTTGACGAAATTCGTGAAAAGAAAATCCCTCAAATGCCTCATACATTACGTTCTGCTGTTGAAGGTCTTATCTCTGATCACGATTTCCTTAAGCCTGTGTTTACAGAAGAATTTATTGAAGCTTACCAACACTATATGTTTGAGCGTCAAATCTGGCCTGATGAAGGTCGTCCAACGGCTTACGAGTTCAAAACTACGTACCAGTGCTAGTATAATTTCGGCTTAGCCGAAATTATTGAATGAGTCTCTTTGCTTTTCTAAAGCCCGTTTCACTTCTGGTGAAGAGGCTCCTTTTCCTTCTTTCTTTCTTTTCTATTTACTTTTTATTATTTACCAATTTTTTTGTAAAATAAATTTCGCTATAATTCTTCTAATATGAACAATCCTTTTGCAAAGACCAGTCCTGTTATAAAGCGTCGTATAAACCCTGATGGTGTATATGCAAACTTAAACACAGCAGACCTTATCTCTGAAATTCGAACCAATCCCCACCATCCCGATGTTAATCGAATCTTGGATGAAATCTTGCTTAGGTCAGATAAACGCCAGCACGAACTTAAAGACTCTCAAAATGAACTTGCTACTTTAAATAAACATCTTGAAGACAAGATTGATGAAGAGATAAAGATTAGAGAAAACAACCATAAGATGTATGAGCAACAAGCAAAAATGGCTGCTATGGGTGAGATGATGGACGCGGCAGCGCATCAATGGAAGCAACCATTGAATGCCCTTTCTTTAATGTCTGATATGCTTCAAGGTGACTTCAAAGATGGTGACGTAGACCAGGCTTATATCGACAACATGACAGAAGACATACAAACGCAAATAGCACACATGGTAAACACACTTAGTGAATTTAGAAGCTTTTTTAGACCAAACAAAGAAGCTAAGAGTTTTGGGATTAAGCGTTCTTTGCAGTCTGTCTTACTCTTAGTTAATGATGAATTTATGAAAAACAACATTAATGTGCATATTCAAAGTGACAAAGAAATCCTTATTCATGGTATAGAAAATGAGTTTAAACACTTAGTCTTAAACATCATCAATAATTCTAAAGATGCCTTCAATGAGCGAGAACTCAAAGACAGAAATATCTACATAAATTTTTATAAAGAAGACAACCACATCAACCTAGAAATAGAAGATGATGCAGGAGGTATTCCCGAGTCTGTTATACATGATATTTTTAAGCCAGACGTTACCACTAAGGCAGAAGGTGAAGGTACAGGAATTGGCTTATATATGAGTATGCAAATCGCCCAAAAACTTCATGGAAGTCTTTCTGTCCATAACACCGAAAAAGGTGCTCAGTTTCTACTTGAAATCTTAGTTCACCAGTTTTAAAAAAGTCTTTGTCCACGAACTTAAGAGATTAAACTGATTTTATAATCTGTTAAATCGGCTTAATCTATGAACACCTGTTCTGCCTTTACTAAAGAAAGATTACTGAGTAAGCGCCATGACTAGTTTTCTAAAGTCCGCTTCGATTTTTCCTTATGCAGTTTTGCATAAGCATCTAAGAGCTTATTATGATTTACAAAACCATCTAGACTAAGCCCTGGACTATGAAGCCCATGAAAAACTTCTTTTTGATTAATGATATCTACACATAACTGTAAGATAACTTCTCCATACATTTGTACTAAAGATTTAGCATAGTCTTTAAACTCTTTTTCCTCATCCAACTTAATCTCTAACATCACGTCTAAACATCTATGAAAAAGAAGATCCTTTTCCTCTAACTCTACCCCATGTAAGATTAGTGTATTGCACTCTTTTGCTTCTTCACTCTTGCCTAATGCCAAGGCAATCATTAATTTTAAGTCACCGATTTTTAAGTTCTTCCAAGAGGTATTTGGATCAGGTACAATCCCTATAAACTCACATACCTTTGTCATATCATTAAGCTCATACAAGGCCTCAAATAATTCTTCTAACTCAGATTCTTCTAGATTCTTTAGGCTCAAGATAGCTTCTCTAAATAAGGCACCTTCATTATTGTTGGACCATTGCAAGTCATCTACAGGATATATATCTGACATACCTGGAACAATAATCCTACAAGCATACACATCTAAATGATTATAGTCCGCTATATAAATGTCAAAATCATTCGCATGAATCACTTGTGTGAGGTAGGCCAACTCATCTACTGTATTAGCATCATGGTTCCAATCAACAAAGGCATAATCAGCAACTTCTTTAAAAAATTCATAAGAGATAAGCCCTGTGGAATTGATGAAATGTTCTTCAATGTTTTGAGGATCACTTACCTCCTGCAGACTTAAAGTTGGAGCATGGAAGTCATTTAGCATATCCAAACTTCTTCCTTGAAGTAGTTCAGTTACGGTTCTTTCTAATGCCACTTCAAAACAAGGATGCGCTCCAAATGAGGCAAGTACTGAACCATCCTTAGGGTTAATCAGTGTCACAGAGATAACAGGATAAATGCCCCCTAAACTAGCGTCACATATACGTAGATTAAAGCCTTCATCTTCTAAGGCCTTAATAGACTCTTGAATATGAGGAAAACGGTTTAAGACTTCATCCGGAATAAGAGGTAAACAAATCCCTTCTGCTATAATCTTATTTTTTGCGTAGCGCTCGCAGATTTCAGATAAGGCTTGTACTCTTGCTTCTTCTTTAGTATTTCCCGCTGCCATCCCATTAGATACATATATATTTCCAATGATGTTTACAGGAAAATAAATTTCTTCCCCATCTCTTAGTCTACTAAAAGGTAGGGCACAAATACCACGTTCACCCGCTCCCGAATTTGTATCAAAAAGTTCAGCAGCCTCAAGGTCTTCACCCGGGTCATAATAAGACCAAAGCTGCGAGTCTAAAAGTCCCTCAGGTATCTCATCATCCTCACTCACAAACCATTTTTCATTAGGATAATGAACAAAGTCTGCCTTTGCAAATTTTTCACCCAGATAATAATCAGCAAAGAAGTAGTTGCAGGAAAGTCTTTCAAAATACTCACCAAGAGCAGAAGCCTCACAAGACAAGGAACATGCGCCCTTTCCATTGGTAAACATCATTCTATAATCGGCATCATGTATGTGTAGGGAGTGAACATAAGGAACGGGATTTAAAACAGAAGAAGCCTCAACATTTATGCCTATAGCTGAAAGTTTTTTCTTCATGCTTGTAATCGTTGACTCTAAATCTCTATCTTTACCCTTGATATATGTCTTTTTTGCCATTAGAGCCCCAGTCAATATTTTAATGCCATTGTAACATATAGGGTCTAGTCTTCTTGTGCAATTAGATAAGGAATTTTTATTATAAATGATGTTCCATTTTTATATTCATGGTCTAAAACTATGCTTCCACCAAGTATCTCGTCAATTAAGGCATGTGTAATACTAAGTCCTAAACCCGTACCTCCTGTATTAGGCTTTGAGGTGACAAAGGGTTCAAATATTTTTTCTGAAATTTCCTTATTAACCCCTTTTCCATTATCACTTACTCTTATCAAGGCATATTTATCATAAGCCTTCGTTTCAATAACAACCTTTCCTTCATCTTTAATGTCAAAGGCATGAAAAAGCGTATTTTGCAAGATATTGACCATAACTTGAGAAATCGCCCCAGGATTAGAGTGCATCAATAGTTCTTCCTTACAAAGTTCTAAGCTTAGCTCAATGGGCCTGTGCTTAAATTCATTATGCAGGGTAAACACTATCTCTTTTATATATTCGTTCAATTCAAAGTCTCGAATATTATCAGAGGTTTGGTCCACTGATATTTGCTTGAAATTCTTAATTAATAAGGCAGCTCTGCTAAGGTTTTTCACTAAGATTGTGTTGGCCTCTTCAAAAGAGTCTAAGGTATTGTTTAACACGCTTTTAGATAAGGTATTATCTTTTATCAGAGACTTAAGTTCTTTAATCTTACTATCATAAATTGATGCGGCTGTTATGGATATACCCAAGGGAGTATTGACTTCATGGGCTACTCCTGCAACTAAGTTCCCTAGGGCAGACATCTTTTCTGACTCTATAAGTTGATTTTGAGTAATTTGTAAATATTCTTGATTTTCTTTAAGTGCCACTTTTAGCTTATCTTCACTGACTTCTAAGGAGTGTCTAAATTTCAATTCACTATCTACAAAATAATAGAATAAGGTATAAATAATAATAGATATCCAAGTAATATTCATAGCAAAAAACAAGATGCTAATACTTTTAGGTACTTCCACTACCTTAAATATATTTGCTCCATCAAAAACGGCACTAATAATAACTAAGGATAAATAGATAAGAAACCATTTTAATGTTGTCTGTCTATGTTGAAAGGCGAAACCCGCAAGGATAGATAAAATAGACCACCATATAACCCCTCCACTTGCAACAAATCCACCTATTGCAAACTGAAAGAAAAAAGGAAGGAGTAAAGAAATAAGCACTTGAATAAATTGAACAAGTTTAAAATTTTTGGAATAATATAAATACGTGAAGTTAATAAAAGTAATAATAGCATATACAAAAGGGATACTAGCCTGAGTCTGTAATCCAGATAAAAAACAAATCGTTCCCCAAAGAATCCCTCCTACACTCATAAGCAGACCCATATAAATCAAAAAACTATGCTGTAGCCTTTCTTCTTGGCTTGTATCAGCTCTGTCAGCTAAGCGGCTTAAAAATAGAATTAATTTACTTATTTTTATCATTTAAAATGTCCTAAGTATTAATAGCTTATACCTATTATATATTTTCCAATCTAAACTTACAATTAGCTATTTAAGTTAAATATATCTTATAAAAGATGAAATGTTTTAAAGATTCTTCAAAGGTATATACAGGTGGTATGACGACCGACTTTAATGGTAAGACATCATGGTGGACTAAAGGGGAAGTTCCCGGTTCACAATTGGAAGCTACTGTCAGGAAGTATAACTGAGTCTACTACACCTGTTGTAGTTGAACCTACTGTTCCAGCTGAGCCAACAACTCCTGTGGTGCTTGGAATGGTGTTATCGGTCATCAAACAGGCTTATACTCAGGTGTTAATGAAAAGATGGCAAGTTTTAATATAAACAACTCAGTAAATGCCATGCTTAATCAAGGTGTTGACCCTTCAAAACTAGTGATTGGTGTGGCTAAGTATGGTCGTGGTTGGAACGCGGTTTCTGGTATGAGTGCAGATGACTTCACAAATGCTAATGGGGGCGGAGCAATTACTGGTACTTGGGAAAAGAGTATCTTAGACTACAAAGACATTGCTCACAAGTACTATAATGAAACATCTCAAACAGGTATGGGTGAATTTGAATACTTTTATAATGAAGTAGACCAAGCAGCTTATCTTTATAATGCCACGAAAAAATAATTTATTACCTTTGACAACGCAAGAAGCGTAAAAGCAAAAGGACAATATGTTCTAGATAACAACCTTGGCGGTCTTTTCTCTTGGGAAATTGACGGCGATACAGGTTCTATCTTAGATGCTATGAATTCTAGTTATCTTCACCTGTCCAATAAAAATACACACTACCTTCAAAAGAAGCTTACTTTTTTTGAAGGTATTTATTTAATACCTTTTCTAATGCTTTCACATCAATTGGCTTTTTAAGATAATCATCTAATCCACTCTTTATAAATCGTTCTCTATCGCCTTTTAAAGCATTCGCCGTAAGTGCTACAATAATAATTTTTTGAAAGTTATTGGCCTCTTCTATCTCTCTAATCTTCTTTGTAGCCTCAATACCATTAAGTATGGGCATTTGGTTATCCATTAAAATTAAGTCATATACCTTATCTTGCGAATCTTTATTTTTCTCATACATTTCATAGGCTTCTTTCCCGTTATTGGCAATATCTAAACTAAGGCCAAACTCTTTAAGCAAGATGGTAATGAGAAGCTGATTTGATGCATTATCTTCGGCTACAAGAATATGACCATTAAATTGAAGCTTATCTTCTATTTGTGAACTTGCTATTTGAGGTCTCTTATCTTTTGAAAAGTCACTAAGACTCTCTTCATCATATTCGATAGGTATTTCAAGGGTAAAGATGCTTCCCCTATCTGGAACACTTTCCAAAATAATATTTCCATCCATTTGCTGAGCTAGTTTTAAACAAATAGCCAGACCTAATCCCGTTCCACCATGCGTCTTAGTTGTTGTTTCCTTAGCCTGTTCAAAGGCATTAAAGATTCTTGATTGTTGTTCTTCATTCATCCCCTCACCGCTATCAGTGACACTGAGTTTAAAAATATGTTCTTGTAGACTGAAATGAATACTAACCCTACCTTTTTCAGGAGTAAACTTCATAGCATTACTTAAAAAATTTGAAAAGATTTGATTAATACGTACAGTATCTACATTAGCTATCGAGGGTAACTTTGTATCAATAAAGTACTCAAAGTTAATGTCTTTTTTCACCATACCTTCTGTAAATAAACTAATGATAAGACGTAATTCATGCACTAAGTCACATGATTCTTTATGAATACATACTTGTCCACTTCTTAATTTAGCAAAGTCTAAAATATCACTAATAATAGTCAATAATGAGTGTCCACTCTTATGTACAATTTCCAGATATTCTTTGTTTTTCGTATCTTTAATTCGTCCCCTTAAGACATCCACAAAACCAAGTATCGCATTTAAAGGAGTCCGTATTTCATGTGACATATTTGCCAAAAATATATCTTTTGTTTTTTCTGCTTCAAGTGCGTAATCTCTCGCCCTTACTAAGTCTGTAACCTCATATTGTACCGATAAGTATTCTTTCATATCATGATTTATGTCATACAAAGGTAAGATGGTAGTGTCAACATAATATGAGCTTCCATCTTTTTTTTTATTTTTAATATTTCCTCTAAAGGTATTCCCTATTTTTATATGGTTCCACATATTTGAGAAAAACTCTGCTGCCATATCAGGGTGTCTGATAAGATTATTATTTTTCCCAATAAATTCTTCTTCACTATAACCACTAACGGCTACAAACTTTGGATTCACATAGGTGACAATTCCATTTAAGTCTGTTTTTAAGACTAAGGCACTTTGATCTAGCGCCATATTGTATTGGTTGAAAATTTGTTTATGTTCTTCTATTTCTTGTTCAATTTGAAAAATTGTCATCTGATAGCTACTAAGTGTCCCTTCAAAGTTTCTTTCAAAAACATAAGACACTTCATCATAAAGTTCAGCATTCATAATCTTCAAAGAAAAAAAATGAGAGATAACTGATTTTTCAAAATGTGCCCATATTACATACAAGTTTGAAATGGAAATGGCCTTATCCCTGTTAACGTTTAAAAACTTAGAAAGACTAGTACAAGGTCCTAGTTCTTGTTCCATTTTTACAATAGCAATGAAGTTCTCAAACATAGACTTGGCATAGATTTTCTTAAAATTATTGAGATCAATGTCATGCTTTTGTAAGACTTTACTAACTTGTGTATATTTTAGCCATCTCTCTATAATAGCCTTATCTTCATTTTCTAGTATAGATATATGTTTTTGAAGCATTGGTATGTTTTGCGCAAAGCTAAACTTCTTTTTAAGAAAGGGCATGGGGCTACCTATATGGAGGACTTTATAAGATTATACTGCCTTAAGCTGTTACAAAATTTATATATGAAATCTAACTTTATCCCATCTTTAAAATTTCATTTATATCCAAATATTTTTCATACTTCACGAACTTAGGCTCTCTAGTTTTTCTCGTATAATGTGTCATTCTATCGGCTAGTTCATTCCCTTCTAAACCCGCATGGGCTTTTATATGCATAAGCGAAATCTTAGAAGAGATAGTATTATAAAGATGATATGCCTTTTGAATTATTTCAAGGTTTTTAATCTTTCCACCCTTTTTAGTCCAACCCTTAGACTCCCATCCCTTTGCCCAAGTTTTTATGCAGTTAATCGAGTACATAGAATCACACTTGATCTCAACCTTATTTCCAAGTTTTGACTCTTGTTTGGCTATTAAAAGGGATTCATATAAGGCATTAAGTTCGGCTGTGTTATTTGTTCCACTAGATTCAAATAGCCCATACCAAAGCTCACTTACCTTACCTTCTCTATAAACAGCAACCCCCGAACCTGAGGCACCAGGATTAGGAGAACATCCACCATCACAATATAGGGTTACATCACCTAAAGCAGGTTTAACTTCTTTCCTATTCTCTTTCTCAACTTCGACTTTAACATCACTCTTTCGAAAGGCTTGCAAGGCCTTATAGTTTTTAATAATCTTATCTTGGTTCGTTTTTGCACTAATACCTTTAAGAAGTACAAAAAGTTCAGCCCTTGCGTCTGAGATACTTTTACCCATAGCCAATTCAAACCACAAGTCTTTTTTATCAAGATTTATATCGAGTAAAACGAGTTGATTATCAGAAATATCGGAAGGATTATCTATGCCTAAGGCTAAATAGGATTCGGTAATAGTTTGCATGAGGCTCTTTTCATTAATTACGCAATTGTAGCATTAAAGCTAACTAAAAAAATTGAAACGGTTTAAAGTAAGACTAAAAATACAGAACAGACTTGCTACAATTGCGTAATTTATTAAAAGGTATGAAATGTATGAATCAATTAACGCACTAGGTGGTCCATTAGAACCTTGTAGCATAGATCCAAAAACGGGATTTTACAGAGATGGGTCTTGTAATTGTGGAAAAGACAACCCTGGGGTTCATGCTGTATGTATTTATGCAAGTGAAGAATTTCTAGAATATTCAAAGCAAGCAGGAAATGACATCTCTACACCTATGCCTCAGTTTAATTTTCCTGGAGTAAAACCGGGTCAGTCATGGTGTCTTTCAGGTCCCCGTTTTGTGCAAGCCGTTAAAGATGGGAAGGCCCCTCATATCTTTATCCATTCTACCCATAAGGCAATGCTAGAACTTATTGATTTAGACACCTTAAAAAAGTTTGCCCTAGACCTTTAGTCCTTCCAGTTTTTTTCTGCGTGGGAATAATCACAAAAAGGCTTATTTTTTGAATATCCACATCGACATAAGGTATATTTTGTTGCTGAAAATTTTGTAGGAAAATCAAAGCCTTCTAAATTTATGCCCTCTACATTATAGGGGCCATTTTTAATAATTTCTATCTTAGAAAGATGTCGAGAATCTATCTGTACCTCATTTTTAATACTATAAGATAAGGCTCCAGATGGACAAGCTTTTATCTGCTTGATAATATTCTCTGCCTTAGCCGCATTTGGATCTATCCAGTTTAAGTTATCCCCTGATTTAAAAACAGAGCCTAATCCATGTACACAATGACTTGAACCTGAACAAATGGAGCGGTTAAAATGTATGCTAAGCTCTTTTCCCTCATAGTTTTGCAAGACCTCCTCCGAGATCTCTCTTTTACTTTCAAAATCTACCTTAGCATGTGTTCCATCACAAAAAGGCTTACTTTTTGAGTGTCCACAGCGGCAAAGATAAGAAGGATTTTTCACTTCTAGTTTTTTTCCATCTTGAATGAATTCTACATTTTCACAATCAACTTCTAAGGGGCCGTTTTCAAATCCACTTATCTTGCATCCCATAATGTATCCTTTTAATATCTTCTACAAGAAGTATCTACTTATATAAGTTTAACATATAATTAAGAAGATATTTTCATCTTTATCCTATAATACGAAAAACAAAAATGAGACAAAAATGAGCATAGAAAAATCAAACAAATTTTTCGAAAGTATTTATAAACAAAGCCAAGGGGATGAAAAACAAGTCCCTTGGGCTGAGATGAGAACCAATCCCTACCTAGAAGAATACCTTCAAATGAACCTCGGCGAAGGAAAGGCCATTGTTATAGGCTGTGGTCTTGGAGATGACGCTGTAGCTATGGATGAGGCAGGGTTTAATGTTACTGCTATTGATATATCTGAAACAGCAATTGCTTGGTGTAAGGATAAGTATGATTACACTAATGTTAATTTTAAGGTACAAGATATTTTTGAACTACCTGCTGAGATGTTAGGTCAGTATGACTTTATTTTTGAAGCTCGAACCATTCAGTCTTTACCTCTCATTTATCGAAATAAGATTATTGGTGCTATTGCTTCTTTGCTTGCCCCAAAGGGAAAGCTTCTTGCCATTGCTAATGGAAAAAGTGAGGGAGAACGGTTTAATGGTCCCCCTTGGCCATTAACACGAAATGAGTTAAGACTCTTTGAAAATTATAATTGTAATGAACTTGAGTTTAGTATTTTTTCGGAAGAAAAGGGTCTCTCCAAACTAAAGTTTCGTGCGCTTTACCAAGGTACTTAAAACTAAATATGATATTATATAAAAAACATACACACAGGAAATAAAATGGCTTACGAACTAACCCACAACGAAAATGAATGTAAATACGAGTACCATATAGATGGTCACATTGCCTATATCACTTATGATGATCAAGACGGAAAAATGCACCTAACACACACTATCGTTCCTGAAGAACTTGCAGGAAAAGGTCTTGCTAAGATGCTTCTTGAAGATGTTTTAGCGCAGATTGAAAAAGCCGGAWAAAAAGCCGTTGCTAAATGTTCATACATTGTTAAATATCAAGAAAAAAATCCTGATAAAAGTTCACTCTTCGCGTAAATGAAGTGGGCTTAGGCTCACTCTTTTTTAGCTCTTCACATTTTATAAATATACTTAATGCAACGAAAACGCAACACCCTATAAGTTATACTATCTTAAGAAAAAGGTAGATTATGTCTAAACGGATATTACTCTTAGAAGATGATAGACTCTTAGCCCAAACTCTGCATGAGATCTTAGAAGACAATGCATATGAGGTAGATTTGGCTATGACAGGGGATGAAGCGGCTGAGCTATGCTATGTTAATTCTTATGACTTATACATTTTTGATATTAATGTTCCAGACATTGATGGATTTGAGCTTTTAGAAAGTTTACGAAATGCCAATGATAGCACCCCTACTATTTTTATGAGTGCACTTGTAGATATCAAAAATATTGCCAAAGGGTTTGAACTTGGGGCAGAAGATTATCTTAAAAAACCATTTTTTCCCGAAGAACTTTTGATTCGTGTCAAAGCAAAGTTTCCACTCAAAATAGACATTTTTATTTCAGGGGACTTTAGCTTTGATGAACAAAGTAATACCTATATTTATAAGGAGGAACGTCTCTCTTTGGGAAGTTCACAAGAGGCTCTATTTAAGAGTTTATATGTCAATATAGGAAAGGTAGTTGACAAGGAAATACTACTGGAATGTTTAGAAAGCCCTTCCTCAATTGCCCTTAGAGTTGCGATTAATAAGCTCAAGCAAACCACAGGTTTAGACATTAAAAATTTAAGAGGTGTAGGCTATGTCCTTGAAGAAAGTTGAGTTTGAATCCTTAGGCAAAAGCTTTGCCCTGTTTTTTCTTTCTTTAACATTTTTAATGAGTCTTATCTTATATAACAACTACCTCCTAGAAAAAGATGACCTTGATGAAAACCTCTTTACTCAAATGCGTTTATGTAGTTTTGATTTAAAATGTACACAGTTTGAATTTGACTTTATTGAAGCAAAGAACAAGCAGGTTTACACCCTTTATAAAGATGAGCAAGGTCCTTATGCATTTTTTAGTATTCCTAAGGATTCAAGTTATCTCTTAAAACTTAGCTATCCCTTGCAAGACTATGTAAACGAGAGAAAAAGTATTTTAAATACATATCTTTATAAATTTCTACTTTCTCTACTCGTTTTAGCCCTTATCTCAATGTTTTTCTCTTGGTACACACTAAGACCACTTCGTCAAGCCCTTACCCATAGTGACGAGTTTATTAAAGATATCCTACATGACTTTAACACACCTCTTTCCACGCTAAGGCTAAATTCTTCGCTCTTATCTAATACCTTCAAAGACAATAAAAAAATCGGAAGAATCGAGCAAGCTGTTCAAATGATATTGAACCTTCAAAACAATCTAAGAAGTTATATAGATGAGAGTCCCTTACAAAGTGAGCTTATTGACTTGAAGAAACTACTTCAAGAACGTGTACACTACTTTAGTGATAACTATCCAGACCTATCTTTTACAACAGAGCTAGACCCTATGTCTGTTAAGGCAAATATAGATGCCCTAACACGTATACTAGACAACCTTATTTCTAATGCTTGCAAATATAATAAAAAGGGTGGGTACATTCTACTAAGACTGGATGCATCACAAAATATATTAAGTATCAAAGATACGGGTAGAGGTATAAAAGAGCCTAAAAAGATATTTGAACGTTTTTATAAAGAACACGACCGTGGACTTGGCATAGGTCTGCATATTGTCCAAAAGCTTTGCAAGGCACTAAAGATACCTATAAATGTCCAGTCCCAATTAGCTAAGGGCTCAATATTTACTCTAGATTTAAAAGAGATACGAGAAGAGGACTAACACTTAGCTAACGTTTTACTGTCATACTTCTCTTATCAAAACATAAAGGATTAAAAAATGAAATCATTAAAAATAAGTTTAGCAATGGCTATCTTACTAGGTGCGCTTACACAAGTTGGTGCAAACGAAGCCGTTGATACTCAAATTCAAGCTATTAAAGATGCTGACCCTCAAGAGCGCAGAGAACTTATCAATGAACTTAAGCAAGAAATTGCGCAAATGAATAAGGACGAGCAATCAGATGCTGTTTCACAGATGCGTCTTCAACTCAAATCCATGAACCAAGAAAAAGTGATAACGGCTGAGAAAACTCAGATTAAAAAACAGGTGCAAAACCAGTATAAAGAAAAACAAGAGAGTGAGCTTCAAGAGCAACTTCAAGTAAAAGAACAAAAACGTATTAAAACGATGCAACTAACACAGCAAATGCAAGAGACTCAGCAAATGCAACAGATGGAAAATATGAATCAGTATCAAGGTGCAAATCAATTTTCTCAAGAGATGATGCAATCAAATACAATAAATCAAGCCTTTGGACAAAAAGGTCAGAAATAAAGAAACTCGGTTTAATCGAGTTTAATTAAGGAACCACATGCGTATATTTTTATTATCATTAGTATTTTTATCCAGCTTATTTGCTTATAATGACGCAGATTTTGATGGAGTAGACGACAGTGTTGATGTTTGTCCAAATACCCCTATTCTTGATATTGTAGACATTAATGGATGTAGCTTTGAAGTACTCAAGTCAAACCATCATTTTGATATTGTTATTGGGGAAAGCTATTCGCAACTTAATTATGTAACAAATGAAAAAACAGATACTTATACCACCTCTCTTCAGGTGGATTATTTTTATAAAAACTTTTCCCTTCAAGCATCAAGTTCATATTATACTTCTTCAAGTGATACGACAAGCAACCGTGGTCTTAATGACTCTATTTTAGCCGGGTACTATCTCTTTCGCCTCAGCGACAATTTTCGTCTTCGCCTAGGGGCAGGAGTAATCTTACCCACCTATGATACAGATTTAAACAATAATAACACCGACTACTTAGGTTCTATCAATGCTAACTATTCTATTAATAAATTCTCACTTTTTGCCGGTTATAACTACACCATAGTCAATGATGATGACATTGCAGATGTCGTGACCTATAAAAACAGTAGTGCCTACAGTGCAGGAGTAGGTTATTACCTAAGCCCAAAGTATTATCTTAGTACCTCCTATTACCAAGCTCAAAGCGTGTATGAAAATGTTGATGACATAAAAAACATATCAATCTATAATTTTTACAGTATAAATACACACTGGTTTACTACCTTAAACTATGCCTATGGACTTAGTGATACAAGCAGTGATCATTTTGCTTCGATTAGGCTCGGTTATTATTTTTAATTCACTCTTTATTGGGTGAATTAATACCCTCTTTTACTTCAAAGCTTACATAAGTCTATGCTTTTCATAGTTAGGCCTAAGATATACTGCTTTTATACCCTTCATTTGCTATAATTGCAGTATTAATACTAGTTTGAGGATAACATGAAAGAATTTGTACAGAAATATCGTCCTTATCCACAGGTCGATTTACCAAACCGAGAATGGCCAAACAAGACTATAGATAAGGCACCTATATGGTGTAGCGTAGACTTACGTGATGGTAATCAAGCCTTGATTACACCTATGAATATGGACCAAAAACTCGAACTGTATAAACTCTTAATCAAACTTGGTTTCAAAAATATAGAAGTAGGTTTTCCCTCTGCCTCAGCCGTAGAATTTGACTTTTTACGCCGTTTAGTGAATGATAAGTTAATTCCTGATGATGTAACTGTTCAAGTCTTAGTGCAAGCAAGAGAGCATTTAATTGCTAAGACCTTTGAATCATTAAAGGGTGTTAAACATGCCRTTGTGCATTTATATAACTCCACCTCTGTGGCTCAAAGAAAGATTGTTTTTCAAAAAAGCCAAGATGAGATTATTGAACTTGCACTTGAAGGTGTTGAACTTGTTAAAAAGTATGAAGCGATGCATGATGGAAAGATATCTCTAGAATACTCACCTGAGTCTTTTACGGGTACGGAGTTAGACTACGCGGCTAAGATTTGTAACGCAGTAACAGCGTGTTGGGGTATCTCAGCTGAGCGAAMAGTTATCATTAATCTTCCAGCAACAGTCGAGATGGCCACACCAAATGTTTATGCTGACCAGATTGAATGGATGGGAAGAAACTTAGACAACAGAGAAAATGTCTTAATTTCTACACATACGCATAATGATAGAGGTACTTCCGTAGCTGCCACCGAGCTTGCTCTTCTAGCAGGCGCGGACAGAGTTGAAGGAACGCTTCTAAGTAATGGGGAGAGAACGGGTAATGTTGATATCATCACGCTTGCTCTTAATATGCACACCCAAGGATTAGACCCTGAGCTAGACTTTTCARATATAACGACTGTTCTTGATGTAGTTGAGCGCTGTACGGACATGAAAACACATGAACGTCATCCTTATGTGGGAGAGCTTGTTTATACGGCTTTTTCAGGCTCACATCAAGACGCGATTAAGAAGGGGCTTGCTTACCAAAGAGCCAAGGATGATGCTTTTTGGGAAGTTCCTTATCTCCCCATTGACCCTGATGACTTAGGACGTAATTATGAGGGAATTATCCGTATTAATTCTCAATCAGGAAAGGGAGGGATTGCCTTCTTACTTGAAGAAAAATACGGATATAGTCTTCCTAAAAAGATGCATCCTGAACTGGGAAAAATTGTTCAAAGTGTAACAGATGTCGAAGGAAGAGAATTAAGTACTGAAGAGATTTTTGATATCTTTAAAAAGACCTATTTTGAGACTACTGAGCATATCTCTTTAGTAAACTTTTCAGCTCAAACAAACAAGGATAATACTGTTACTTGTGAATTAGTTTACACCTTAAATGGTAAAGAGATAAATTCTGTTGGAAGTGGAAATGGACCTATTGACGCATGTAAGCATGCAATAACAAAAGAGTATCCACATAGCTTCACTATAACAGATTATACTCAGCACACACATGGACAAAAGTCTTCAGCTGAGTCAATTTCTTATATACAAATCGAAACAAAAGACTTTGATTCTTTTTACGGAGTGGGCGCAGATACAAATATCTCCACCGCTTCGCTCAAAGCTATTTTCTCAGCACTTAACCGTGCCTATACCGCTTAAGCGGTATAAAAATCTTCTAAAAAACAAACCCAATAGTAAGTTCTACATAGGTTTCAGAGTCATCAAAAAGTCTTTGAGTTGAATCATATCTTTCATATACTAGACCTGCGGATAAGAGTAAATTGTCTTTCACAAATGCCAGACCTGCTCTTCCTCCATAAGAATTTGTGTCATCATAAGATCTACCAAAAAAATCTGAACCACTTATCAAAATACGTCTATAAATAAGACCTCCATAAGGACGAACTGTATCAGTAGCCCTTATAAAATAGGTAGTTTCTAAGGTCACCTTAGAAATGTCAGGATCTCCTGAAAACCATTTCTCGTATCCAAGACCTATTGATAAGGAATCTGCTATAAAATAATTTCCTGTTATACCTGCAATGGTATAATCTTCATTTCCTATAGAGGCCGAACCTAATTTAAGGCCAACTGACTTACTTCCTTGCACAAACATATCGGCTTGCAAACCAATGCTTATGATAAGTAAAAAAAACAATTTATACATTTAAACTCCTTGATGTAATATAGGTGTTGATAGATCGATATTATGATGTAATGATGCTGTATAAACAGCTTCATTAAGAAGGTTTGGCGTCTTTAGAAGATAGGACCTAACCGTTCGGGTCACCTTTGTATTGGGAAGCGCGTCTATATAATAAAACAGGTCATACTCAAGTGCATAGTCTCCTGTTTCATGTAGGTACCATTCAAAGGCTATATTTTCATTAATTTTGATATCTTCATCTTTAATGGCGTAGGTGTTTACCTCTGCAAACATCTCATTAATCTGTTTTTTAAAGCCTTCAATATTTTCTTTTGGAGGATACCCAATCTTATACGAAAGCTTCATTCTCAATCCATCTGTAGACGCTTTTTTACTAAGGTTATCTATTCTAGCATCCACAAGTTTTGAGTTTTTTATCAGGGTTCGATGATTGTTTCTAACATCAAGTAAAATGGTATAAATCAGCGTAACCTTGTTTATAATATATTCGTCACTGCTCTCACCAAACTGTATAACATCTCCATCTTCTAACATCTTAGAGTTTAAAATAACCATCCCAAAAAACATATCTGGGGCCCATATCTGATTGGTCAGTGCCAAAAATGCAGCAGCAATACCAAATATACCTGTAGTCTGAAGCAAGGAATCAAAGTCCCAAATATCAATGATAATATAAAGTGAAATAATAGAAATAATGACTAATCCAATGAGGTCTACTAAGCGACTGTTATAGGTGTCAATATACGATATTTTATCATCAAACTTTTTTTGAGTTCCGAACTTTCTTCGACTTAGATAGGACAAAAAAGAAAAAAGAAAAACACCAAGATAAATCGTAACAAGCATCCATGCCATTCGAGAAAAAACATTCTGATAATCTTTATTAAACACAATTAAAATAAAGTCAAGTATATGTAAACATAAAAAAAGAAGACCTAGACTCCGAAAAATACTAAGTTGAAAATCATTTTCTGCTCTTTTTCTAAAGATGGTGACTAAGGGCTTAGAAAAAACAAGCAAAAGAAGATTAACAATAAGGACAAAAATATGTAAGGTTAATTCCGTTTGAGAAAAAGGAAGTGTCCCAATAAATTCATTCATTAAAATAAAAGCTCTTCATCTGCGTCTTGGGTATTTTGTACCTGTGGTGGCTTAGAAATCTCTGTAAAGTACTCTTTTTGATTTCCAACATAAGAGCTTATCATTCCTTCAGGTTCGTCAAACTTTCGTTTTGTTTCAGGATGAGATTTTAAGATTTGTTTATAAAAAGAAGCAAAGGCAGGCGCTGCGGTACGTCCTCCTTGTTCCCCTTTAAACATTGGTGTATTATCATCATTTCCATACCAAACTATGGTTTGAATATCCGGTGAGAAACCACAAAACCAAGCATCTATTCCCTTGTTTGTTGTACCTGTTTTACCTGCTAGTTCAATTCCCCATACACGAGCTCTACGACCCGAACCCTTTTTAATAACATCTTTCATAACATCAATCATAATAAAGGCTTGTTGAGGCGTAGTTTGAACCTCAGACTCATTTTCATAACGTATCTCTTCCCCAAAAGAGTTTTCAACACTACGAATTAAAATAGGCTTCACCTCTGTCCCATAATTAGACAGCACCGTATAATAATACGAAAATTCTAAGGGAGATACCGTGATAGAACCAAGGGCCAAAGAAAGGTCAGGTGGAAGATTTTTAATATGATACTTAGCAAGTTGTCTACGCACCGTTGTAAGGCCAATATCAGTTACAAGGTTAATGGTCGCAAGGTTTCTAGAATGTACTAGGGCCTCGCGTAAAGAAATAAAACCCTTATAATCTTTTCCATAATTTTTAGGCTTCCACTTCTTCTCTTCCCCATCAAGTTCATAATCATAAGTTCTAGCAATATCCACCAATTGAGAAGCACCCGAGTAACCTAAGTCAACCGCAACTTGATAAATCAAAGGTTTAAAGGCAGACCCCGGTTGGCGCCTTCCTTGTGTGGCTCTGTTGTACTGAGACTTCTTATAATCAATCCCCCCAACAAGGGCTAAGATGTCTCCCGTACGGGGTTCAATAGAAACCATAGCCCCATTAAGTTTGTCCATTAAGGTCTGATTATAGTCATCAGATTCTTTTGCCCGTAAAACACTCTGATCATACCCTTCTGTTAGAGCGATACGAGCCGCTTCTTGCATACGAATATCGATGGTGGTATAAATTTTATAACCACCCCCTTTAAGGTCTTTAAACTCCCCTCTTAACTGACGCATAACCTCATCAACAATATAAGGTGCTCTGTTTTGTGTAAGGGTGTCATTAAAGACCTCAGGACTTTCTTTTAAGGCCTGTGCATAAGACTTGTCATCTATCCAACCGATGGTATGCATACGTGAAATAACACGATTTCCACGACCCATAGCTTGTTCATAATGACGTGTTGGGGAGTAATACGAAGGCGCCTTAGGAAGACCTACTAAAACAGCAATTTCTTTTAAAGAAAGATCATCTAAATCCTTATGGTAATAACCAATTGAAGCTGTCTTGATCCCATAATATCCATGTCCATAATAAATTTGATTTAAGTATCTCTCTAAGATTTCTTCTTTTGTTAAGACACTTTCTATCTTAAGAGAAAATAGAAGCTCTTTAAACTTACGCGAAAATTTCTTTTCACGAGTTAATAAGGTATTTTTTACAAGCTGTTGTGTGATAGTAGAAGCACCTTCAACCAGTTTTCTAGCCTTAATATCTTTTATAATTGCGCGCATAATCGCATCTATATTGACACCAGGGTGTTCAAAAAACATAGTATCTTCAATGGCTAAAAGCGCCTCAATAATCTGAGGTGGAATATCTTCAAAATGCACATAGTATCTGTGTTCTTTATTAAAGATATTCGCAATCTTATCGCCATTTCTATCAAAGATTTGCGTTGTTAAGGTAGGATGATAGTTTATAAGCGTGTTCACCTCATACTTAATTTGGTTGTAATAATACATAACATATCCCGCGCCCGCAAAACCTGCTAATAAAAAAACTATAAATATATTTCTAAGTCTAAAAACTGCTCTAATCATATTCTAAATTCCCGATTTGAAAAATTTGAAGAGATTAACACCTTGGTGTACTCTTCTTTTGGCTGAGCTAAAACCTCTAACAAGCTTCCATACTCAACTACCTTTCCATTTTTAATAACGCATATATCTTCACAAAGATCTGTTGCTGACTTCATATCGTGAGTAACAAACAACATCTTAAAACCCATCTTGTCTTGAAGCTCTTTTAAAAGCTCTATAATGACTTTTCTATTGCTAGGGTCAAGCGCGGTTGTTGGCTCATCTAACAAAAGAAGCTTTGGTTCAGAACTTAAGGCCATGGCAATGATGACACGTTGCAACTGCCCCCCTGAAAGTTCAGGAGGAAAGCGTTCGCATAATTCATAAGCTAAGCCTACCTTTTCAAACAACTCTCTCATCTTCTTATCACTTGCAAAAAACTGCTTTTTTATCTTGGTCAAGGGGGAAAGAGCCGTAAAAGGATTTTGAGGAACAAAGGCAAGGCTCTTGCCATTTGATAGTTCAAAGGGTGAGTCTACGTCTAAGTCCAAACTCATATCCTCAGGGAGCATCCCAAGAAGCGCTTTTAAAGACAAGCTTTTACCTGAACCACTTTGCCCTACAAGAGCAAGTGATTTGTTAATATCAAAAGAGATATTAACAAGGGTTTCATTTTGATAAGAAATATGAAGTTTTTCGATTTTCATTCAAGCTCTGATATTTTAATTTAGTTATTTTAACTTATTTTAGCTTGGATAAGATTACAGACATTAAACAGTTCTTCTTTGCTTACGCCTAGGCGTGCTATAAGCCTTATAATTGCGAAGTCTACGGTAGGTTGACGGATAGCTCCCACGAGATAATTTTCTTGCATTAACTCAGCTTGTATTTGCATCACTTTTCTATTATCCCCTATATCTATAGGGACAATAAGCCCATCAACTTTAATATCTAGAACCTCTGTTATTATGCTTTGATATTCTTTTATTTTAGTACTTAATTCTTGAGAATTTTCTAAGATATATTCTAAAGAAACCTGCCCTAAAGCCGTATCAAAAAGAGAAGGTGCCGTAGCATAAATGATAGGTTTAGCTCTGTTAATAAGGTAATCAATTATATGTGAAGAAGCTAATATATAAGCCCCAAAAGAGCCATATGCCTTACCCAAAGTTCCCATCTTGATATAGTTTTGCTTAATAGGTAGATTATAATAATCCAAAATTCCCATAAGTTTTTTTCCAATCACCCCTGAAGAATGAGCCTCATCCAAGATAAGCAAGGCATCATACTTATTGGCTAAATGGATAATCTCAACATTAAGTAAGTCCGCATCCATAGAGTAAATACCTTCAACTGCAATAACCTTACGCTTCGCGCTAGAGCCTTTTAAAAGTCTTTCAAGTTCATCCGCATCATTATGTTTAAAGTAAGTCGTTTGAGCATCATTAAGCTTAGTAGCCATCACTCCCGAGGCATGATACTTCTCATCCATAAAAAGTTCATCGCCCTTTCTCAAAAGGGTTTCTATCATAGCTACATTAGCCGAAAAACCAGACCCAAGAATAACCCCATCCTCAAAGCCATTAGCCTCACAAAGAGCCTTCTCAAACGAGGCATGAATAGGATGATATCCATTCACAAGCATTGAAGCCTTAGAAGAATGTGAGGAATAAGAAGAAACTCTCTTATACGCCTCATCCATCAAAGCTTTATTATGCGAAAGCCCTAGGTAGTCATTTGAAGCAAGATCAATAAGGTTTTCATCAAAAAGTTTGCGTTGTCTGTATCTACCTGAACGCTTAAGTGCGGCTAATTCTTTTTCGTAATACTTAGTCATTTTTTTCCATTATAATAAGACTATTTCAAACCTATACCACTATCAATTAGCCTACGGTAAGCTTCATCATAAACAATATTTTTAGACCTAGGACCAATAGCAATCAACTCAACTATCTGTATCTCATTATTTTTAACTCGAATAACTATTCTTATAGTTGCATTTGCAATATATATCTTTCGACATTCACCAAGTAAACTATCTCCAATATTTTCTAGAGGCAAAGAACAACCTAATGGATTTTGTTTAAGTCTTTGGATATACTCATCCACTTCAATAAATTCTTCATCACTTAAAGCTTCTAAGTCATTAAAAACCTCAGGGTAATACTGGACTTTAAACGGCACGCTTCATCTTCGCTTTTCTACGTTTGGCATAGGTCTCATAATCAGAAAGTTCTTCTTCCTTGCCATCAACACGTTCATGTACCGTCTTCGCAAGACTTAAGTCTTCTGCTAAGTTTGCCAGTTGTTTAATACGTTCATATTCAGAGATACTAATCACTACCGCTTCAGGTTTGTTATTTTTAACCACAGCAAGTTTATCTACGGTTCCATTTATAATCTTAGAAATAAATCCACCAAAACCCTTTGCAAAGTCAGTAGAAGGAATAAGTTCTTCTGTTGTGTATGAAATTTTCATAAAATTCCTTTGTATATATTATACGTATATTAACACGTATTATATTACGTATTTATTAACTGTACAACTTACTTGTATTTATACCTTAAACTAACTCCATCTTCTTTCATCTGAGTACGGAACTTTTTCCAGTTTTTGAATTCAAAACTCATTAGGTTTCCTTGACCTCTTGTAATGTTTCAAACATAGAATCAATATAATTTTCTTCTTCATTAATATCATCTCTTTCAAATTTTAATTCTTCAAGTTGCATGTCTGCTTCAGATTCTAGATAATCATTGAGTTCGTCAATTTTATTATTCAAAGAATCAAGATTAACATTAGCATCAAAAGTACTATTGAACTGTTCTACTTCATCAACACTATCACGTCCATCATTATCTTTCCCAATATTATTAACTTCATCATCCAAATAACTTTCAACAGATGATACAAATGTACTTTTATTACTATCAAAATATGTTCTAAATTCAAAAATATTTTCATTTAACAATGATAAGCATTTTAAATCATATTCTGAATGAATATTCTCTTTAAAATATTCAAACAGCTCTTTATTATTTGAAACAACATGTAATTCCAATTCTATAAACAACCTTATATATGTTATACGAGAAGAACTGTAGTAAGCAGTAAAAACTTCTTCTATAATTTTATTCATTTTTTCTTTAATAAATTCTATCAGTAAATCTGTTTTTTTAGTCGCAAAAAAAGTATACGTACTATTTAATCTATCTATTGTATGTCTAATACAATATTGATAATAATTTACATTTGAGTACTTAATAATACAAGCTTGTGGCATACTAAAATTTTCTTTTACTCTAATAGAAAATAAACTCAATAACCTTTCATCTATTTTTACTTTATTAAAGTACTTAATCGTTTCATATGTAAATAGATTAAAAAAATGATCAAAATAAATAATATTATTAAGTAACATTTCTATAAGTTTTGTGTCTTGTTGAACTACACCTATTAAAAAATCTTTAATTGATGGATTTTGAAATGATACTATATGATTTTTACCATCATGTTCAATATTTATAAAATTACCTTCTAGTTCTTTTAACGAATTTTTAAAAGCATGCCTATTGGCTTCAAAGTTTTGCGTCTTTGCTTCACTCTCATAAATTGATAAAAATGCTTTTTCTAAATCATGCATAAATATTTCATGGTAAGCAAGAGATAAAGTGTATAAAAGATATTGAGAGTATTTATTTATTTTATTAAAAGCTCCTTCCCAAATTTTTTCTGGATTATCTAATATTTTTAGAAAATAGTCCGTATAGTTTGATGAAAGAATATCGTTAGACAATATTTTATTTTTATCTGTAAGAAATTCAATCAACCTAGGATTATAATTAACATGAGTTATAATTTTCATATATCCTTTATTTAATAAAATATTTTCAAAATATTCTTCAGGGAGTTTTGAGTAAAAAAGATGATTATAAAAAATTTTTGCCTTAATCTTTTTAGAATATTTGCTCATATCTATAGTGCATCTAACTATATCTATATCTGAGTTTTTCAATTTTTCATATCGTTCTTTAGCTTGAGTAAGAATATACTCACGTGTGGTCAAAATTAATTTTTTATTATTTGATTTTTCTTAGAAAAGATATGAAGTCTGTCTCTTCATTTCTTTCAAGCCCATCTTCTAAGAAATTTGCACCTAAAAAATCATCAAAATAAAAAATTTGCTTTTTACCATCTTCAAACATTTTTAATGCTTCAGATATATTTTGTAACACATAACAAAATTCAAATTCTTCACGAACATAGTGATATGATAATACATCGGCGAGGGTACTTTTTCCCACACCAGGATTTCCCGCGATAATACAATAGTGATATTCATTCAAAATTTCTACAGCATCATTGTAATTCTCACTCATTACAAATATTTTAAGTTTTTCTTTAATTTCATCAAACTTAAAAGTACTTCGATTAACTACATCTTTATGAATAAATTTTTCTAATATATTTGAACTTTCAATCCAAAGTTTATAATGCTTTTTTTCTATTTCACCATGTCTTCCAATTAAATTATTAATATCATTTTTTCCATAAACATCTTCACTTTTTTGAATGTAAGGATGAAACATATTAAGTATCTCTACTTCATTTGCAGGAGTTAATCCAAATGAAGTCATAAGTATATATCGATTAGGATTGAGTTTTTTTACACTTTTTAGCTCTTTTTTTAATTCTGTTAACAATGAGCTATATGTACTTTTTGTAAACCTCTTACATTGTAAAATAGTTTCATCTCCCGATGAAGAAGAACAACGAAAATCAATACCACCATCTTTGCCTTCTGTAAAGCTTTCAAACATTACATTTAATTCTTTTTGCAATAAATCCCGACATAACTCCTCAAAGTCTATTGGTGAAAGGTTATTAAACGTATAACTACTCACCCAAA
This sequence comes from Arcobacter sp., assembly GCA_002733885.1. GTDB lineage: Bacteria > Campylobacterota > Campylobacteria > Campylobacterales > Sulfurimonadaceae. Next base: position 124,661 of record NVXJ01000003.1, read on the forward strand.
TACTCCTCATACAGCTCAAACAAAAACTCTATTCTTTCTTTGTCAGTTTTGTTTATTTGTGACTTTAGTTCTTGCAGATCTTTTTGGTAATCATTGAAGTAGTCTGTCCATTCCTCTTGCTCTTTTAGGCTTAGGACTACTATTTTGTTTTTAATATTATCAATCTTAGGAAGAAAAGAGGATTTGTATTTTTTAAAAGCAGTATCAATGTGATTTGGATTGAGTTCTTCTAAGGCAAGATGTAAACAAGAGTTTTGAAAGAGGCTCATTTAATTACTTTTTAAATTATTATACCTTTGCAAGCCTAAATTAGTACTTCCTATTTCAAAACAGCCATATTATTCACAATATCAATAACCTCAACCTTATCACCATCTTTATAAGAACTTAGATCATCGTCGCTTTGCCAAAAGGTTCCACCCATCTTAATCATCCCATTGTCTATGGTTCCAATGCCTGACTTGTGGACTTTTTCTTCGGTATTGTCTTGGGTTTTATCGAGCATCTTCATTGACCATTTTCTAAGCATAAAGACTAAGATAAGACCTATTCCAAAGGCAGTCGCTATTTGCGCTATTGCACTCTCATAAAAAGCAAAATAACTAAGGACAGAAACGCACAAGAAACCTATCCCTATCCAAATAAGGAAAAAAGAAAAGAAAAGGGCTTCAATTCCTATAAGTAAAATACCAATGGCTAAAAGATAGTGCCACTCAATCACTTCCATTTATACGGCCTCTTTATTCTTACCTAGCATAGATGTAAGGATAGAAAGAGAACCAACAAATTCTGTTGCTTCATAAGGAACAATTATCTTATCATTTGATCCATTTTTTGCCATTTCATTAAAGGCAGCGATTCTGTCTTTTGCCAATAAAAATTCTGCGGCTTCAGGATTTGTTGCCATGGCCTGATTGATAAGTAACATACCCTTTGCCTGACCTTCTGCTGTTTTTTCTTGCTCATACTTACTAGCATCTGCCATTCTTTCAATTGCTTCAGCTTGTAAAAATGCCTTTTGCCTTTCACCTTCTGCTTCTCTAATGGTTGCTTCTTTGTTAGCCGTAACTGTTAACTCAATCGCGCGTTTCTCGCGTTCTGCCTTCATTTGAAGATTCATGGCTTCCTCAATTTCTTTTGGCACAGAAATATCTCTTAGTTCAACACGCATGGTTTTAACACCCCACTTTTGTGAAGCCTCATCTAAAGCCACTAAAATAGCTCTGTTTAGAGTGTCTCTTGAAGAAAGGGTTTCATCAAGGGCGAGTTGACCGATTTCAGCTCTTAAAGAAGTGGTGGCAAGATTAGCAATAGCGCGTTTAAAATCAACAACACCATAGGCCGCCATCTTTGCATTTTCTACCTGAATAAAAACAAGTCCATCAACAGAGATATTTACATTATCTTTTGTGATTACAGACTGTTGAGGGATGTCAATAATCTGTTCTTGCTTCGTCACTTGCATAGCTACGGAGTCTATAATAGGAATGATAATATGAAAACCACCTTCTAAGGTTGCATTATACTTACCTAAACGCTCAATAACATAAGCATGAGCCTGAGGAACAATCTTAATCCCCTTAACCATCATAATAAAAACAGCAATAACAATAGCAATACCAATAACAGAAACAGCTTCCATGAAAATCCTTAAATTAAATTACAGTTATTATAACGAATTAAATCCAAGGTAAAAGTTTTTCTACTGATAAGCCCATGGCACAAGACTCATAACCTCTAACCTCTTTGATATAGGGCTTACAAAAACCTTCAACCATACAGCCACCCGCCTTACCTTTCCATTCTCCTGAGGCTAAGTATCTTTCTAAGTCATCTGTGTCAAAGTCTGAAAAAATATAATCTGTACTTGAGATATCAATGAGTTCAAGCTTACTAGACTTATATATCATGCATGAAATGATAGAGGTAATGTTTCCACTTTGAGTTAAGAGAATTTTTCTTGCATCATCTATGTCTTTTGCCTTGCGTAGTATCTTGTTCTGCGAAGTCACAACCGTATCGGCACATAAAAGAGGAAGTTTCTTGTAATTATATGCTTTTAAAGCGGCTTGGTATTTGCCAAGAGTAGCTTGATATACAAAGTTTTTGGGAGAGTCTGCTTTTATAAGTTCTTCATCATATTCGACAGGAGATTGTATAAAACGAACCCCTGCTTTTCTTAAAAGAAGTGATCTTGAGGGGGACTGTGAACAAAGTCGAATGCGTTGAAAGCTCATGGAGGCTACTTTTATCTATTTTATTGTTTAATAAGCGTGACGAAGAACAACACCCATCATAATTTCTATTGTACCTAAGATAATGTTTACTGGCATTAGATAGTTATAAATAATTTCTAAGGCTTCTTTACAGCGTTTACACTCAGTTACATTTGAACAGCTGTTGAAGCTTTTAGATGCCTTCCAGTTAATCCAAGACATTAGACCCATGTTCATTGCCATAACTGTCCAGATACCACCCTTAGTGTGTACCATTTTAAGAAGTTCTACCGCGCCTTGGTCTAAAATAAAGCCATCTGCATCATAAGCGTTATCATGAAAACTCATTGCCATAATGATAGAAGTAATAAAAAGAATAACAATAAAAGGTGTCATCATCTTGAAAAAGTTTTTATAACGTTTCGTTTCAAAAAGAAACTCTTCTGGCTCGCTAAGGCTACGAAGAGGTTTAACACGACCATATCTTGCAGAGACCATTGCACCAACCCAAATTACCGCAGAAAAGACATGTAAAAAAACAATCTGATTGGTAAAGTTTGTCATTAAATAATAGATAATATCACTCATAAAATGCTCCATTTATAAAGTATTTTTGGATATTAACGCAGTCAGACTTAATACTTGATTATAAGTTTTTATTTTCTAAAGATAGTGTTACAAATGTGATATTTTTTTAGTATAAAAATTTGTTTTTATTATAAGTAGTATAACTAATTAACAGTTATACTATAAAAAAATTAATGAGAATAGCGAAGAATTACACCTAGATAAATTGCACCAATACCCATTAAGATATTTAAAGGAACAAGATACTTACCAATTAAACCTAGTTTCTTTTGAGCATCTCTTAGGTTATCATCTGCAATAAGCTTTTCTGCCTTAGAGCGAAGAAACATCATAAAGCCAAGATTTCCTGCCATTAGCATCCAAATAACTTCTTTTAAGTGAATAAAGTTATACATCATCATTGCTGTCTCATCTATAACATTTCCACTTGCATCAACAGCCGCATTTCTAAAGTCCCAACCTACTGCCATAAGAATAGCCGTAACAATTAAGATAATTACAAAAGGGATAACAATGTAAAAAAGACGCTTTAGGGCATGTGCAATACGTGTAAGCTTTATTCTAGGGTCTTCTATACTTGCAAATGAATGATGCGCTGCAAAACGCATCGCTATCATCCCACCTACCCAGACAACTGCTGAGATAACGTGTAAAAAAACTATTAATTCTGTGTTGGCCCAAAAGAGGTCAGTCATTGCTTGTTTCATAAATGGTATCCTATTTAATGTTATTTTACTCGCTAAAAATATTCTTCAAGAATGTTTCATTTACGCGAGGTATTCTAATCAGTTCTTTGCAGCTTATTATGATAATTCCGCTGTAATATAGTCTAATGAAGCAGTTTTTGCTTCTTCAAGTTTAGATGGGTCTTTTCCACCTGCTTGTGCGAAGTCAGGGCGTCCGCCACCACCTCCACCTAAAATAGGAGCGATTTTTTTAATCCAATCACCCGCTTTAGCACCTGCTTCTTTCACACCCGCGGCAATCATAACCTTATCACCTTTGATTTGAAATAACATGGCACATAAAGAATCGTTTTCATTTTTGAGCTCATCAATGCGTGTTTTAACATCACCTGACGTAATCTCTTCAATGATAACGGTAACCCCATTGATAGTCTGGAAGCTAAGGTCTTCTTTAGAAGCAGACATTGCTTCCGTAAGCTCTACTTTTAAAGTTTTAATTTGTTCTTTTAGCTTGTTAACACCAAGAAGTACATCTTTGTTTTTCACTTCTTCCGCAGCTTTAAGAAGCGTATGTCTTTGTTCTTTAAAAAGATTATAGGCTGCATTTCCACATACGGCTTCTATACGTCTAACACCCGCAGATACACCTGACTCTTTTACAATGATAAAGGTACCAATTACTGCTGTATTATCAACATGGGTTCCACCACAAAGCTCTGTACTTGCGTCGCCAAAGCTAACCACTCTGACCTTATCTCCGTACTTCTCACCAAACTGGGCCTTAGCACCAGAAGTTTTTGCCTCATCAATGCTCATCTCTTTAGTAAGACCTGCTATTCCTCTAAGGATTTCATAATTTACCTGTTCTTCTACCTCAGCTATTTCTGCCGTACTCATCGCCTTTGGATGAGAAAAGTCAAAACGTAAACGTCTTGCATCATTTGACGAACCTGCTTGAGAAATATGATCTCCTAAGATCTCATAAAGCGCAGCATGTAAAAGGTGAGTCGCGGAATGATGCTTTTCAACTTCTTGTCTATTGATATCAACAACAGCCTTAACGCTATCGTTTGTTTTAAGTGTTTCTTTTACTTCAATATGAGAAAGGTTCAGGTCAAAAAACTTTCTTGTATCAGTGACCTTAGCTCGGTTGTCTAACATACCAATATCACCAATCTGTCCACCAGACTCTGCGTAAAAAGGCGTGCTGTCTAAAAGAACCCAGCCTTTTTGGTTTGAGTGAAGTTCTTCAACGATTTTAAAGTCTTCACTTAAAAGCGCTTGTATCTTCGCTTCATTTGCCATGGAGTTATATCCAGCAAATGTATTTTTTCCAAACTTCTCTAAAAGTGCCTTGAAATCACCCTCGTTAGCTGCGTCTCCAGAACCTTTCCAAGCGGCCTTAGCTCTAGTTCTTTGCTCTAACATAAGAGCATCAAACTTTTTAGAATCAAGCCCAATACTTTTACCCTTTAACATATCTTCAGTAAGGTCAAGAGGAAAACCAAAGGTGTCGTATAGTTTAAAAGCGACCTCCCCTGAAAAAGTATCTTGAGTGTTTTTAAGCTCAGCATTAAAAAGCTCTATTCCTGAAGAAATAGTCTTAAAGAAACGCTCTTCTTCAAGTTGAATCTGAGTTTTAACCGCTTCTGCTTTTGTGCTCAGATAAGGATAAACATCCTTCAGCTGTGCCACTAAGATATCAACAATCTTGTACATAAAGGCTTGACGTAAACCAAGAAGATAACCATGACGAACCGCGCGACGTAAAATTCGACGAAGCACATATCCACGACCCTCATTAGAGAAGTTAATGTCTTGAGACAGTAAAAATACTGCTGTACGAATATGATCTGCAATTACACGAAACGAAGCACCTGATTTATATTCATAGGTCTTTCCCGTAAGTTCTTCAACCTTGTTAATCATAGGCATAAACATAGACGAGTCGTAATTAGAAAGCTTCCCTTCTTTAATCGCTATAACTCTTTCAAGTCCCATTCCCGTATCAATAGAAGGCTTAGCAAGAGGAAGTCTTTCTCCACCTTTTACCTTCACTTCGTACTGCATAAATACAAGGTTCCAGATTTCTAAGAAACGGTCGCCTTCGCCACCCATCTTGTCTTCGGGGCCATTGAAGTTTTCTGCACCTTGGTCATAAAAGATTTCAGAACAAGGACCACAAGGACCCGTGTCTCCCATAGACCAGAAGTTATCTGCATCGCCTAAGCGTACAATTCTATCAGGGCTTATATGTTTTTTCCACATCTGCTCAGCTTCTTCATCAGATTCATGCACCGTTACCCAAAGCTTATCAACATCAAGTTCAAGCTCTTTAGTAATAAACTCCCAGGCATAAGAAATGGCTTCTTCTTTGAAATAATCTCCAAAAGAAAAGTTACCCAGCATCTCAAAAAATGTATGGTGGCGGGCTGTATGTCCCACATTTTCTAAGTCATTATGCTTTCCACCTGCACGTAAACATGTTTGACATGAGGTTGCACGTGGGTTTTGTGGTCTAGGAATTTCACCTGTAAAAATCGACTTAAAAGGAACCATACCTGCATTATTAAAAAGTAAAGATGCATCATCAGGTACAATAGGGGCAGAAGCTACAAGAGCGTGTCCTTTTGATTCAAAATAGTCTAAAAACGTTTTTCTTACGTCCATTATGTATCCTTGAAAGAGACTACTGTATAAATCTCTTTATAAAAAAGTACGCGATTATATCTAAGAAGGGGTAAAAGTAGGTTTAAGTTGGTTTATTATCTTTGTACTTTTAAATTTTGTATATAAGTACTTTTTAGTTCCGAAAGAACCTGTGGAATTATATAGGCAAATTCGACTAAGGCAACAGAAGATACAGGGTCAATTTTCTTATGTTCGCAACAGCTTTTAAACATTTTTAAAAGTTTAAAAAGTTGATTTTTATTTGACTCACATTTTTCACAAACATATTCTATTTCACACAAACCTTCTGCATAAAGCTTATAAGTTTGTTTTAATGCAAACTCAATCTTATCAATCATAAGCTTGTTATTTAAATCTTCTTCAAGATCAATGCCGCTAAGTAAAATACCTAGTTCCATAAAACATTCGTGAATCTCTTGTAACTTTTCTTGCATACAATCCCTTTAAGGGCATTATATAAAAGCATCGTTAATTTTTCGTTACAATCCTAGTTTAATGAATTTTCACTAAGTTTTAGATATTTTTACTTTATTGCTTGCTTACGTTTATAAACATAAGTATATACACAAAGAATTATAATAACAAAGGCTAAGACTGCATATCCTAGTTCATGCTTATAGTCACTAATTAAGCTTTCATTTTCACCTAAGAAGTATCCTAAGAAAACTAAGATAGTTGTCCAAATAGCTGCACCCAAAAAAGTATATAAAGAAAACAAAGAAAATGACATCTTCGATAAGCCTGCCGGTATCGATATCAACTGACGAATTCCAGGGATAAGTCTTCCTGTAAAGGTTGAAACAGCCCCATGCCTTCTAAAGAAGGTTTCCATTTTATCTAATGTTTCCGCCTTCATAAAAAAATAACGTCCATAAGCATATAAAAATTTTCTTCCTAAACTTATGGCTAAAAAGTAGTTAATCCATGCCCCTATCATTGAACCACCAAAGCCTGATAATAAAACCAAGACAAGGTTTAGCTCACCCTTATAGGCTAAATATCCTGCTGGAATCATTACAATTTCACTGGGAAAGGGGATAAAACTACTCTCAATAGCCATCATAATAAAGATACCAAAGTATCCCAAGTCACCTACTGTGTTTATGATAATGTCTGCTAATTCACCTAACACTGTTCTACCCTTTTTATAATATTGATCGCCCCATCTGGCTTGATTATATTTTTTAAATTCTCACTTGTATTTTTCATATCTATTTCTAATAATTCACATAAGAGCTTATAAGGATTTTCTTCTTGTCTTTGCATCCATGAAGCCTTTTTTTCTACCAGAAATGAAGCATTATAGAACTGATGGTCTCCCGCCGCGTAAGGATAAGGGATATACAAGGCCGGCAAGGCAGAGGCACATAATTCCCATAAGGTTGATGCCCCACAGCGACTCACTGCAAAATCACTTTCTTTCATTAAGACATCTATATCATCTCTAAAGTCAAAAACTTCTGCGCTTATATTTAAGTTTTTATAAGCCTCTTTTACCTTAGTAATCTCTAGTTTTCCTGCTTGATGAATAATACGAATCTGTTTTTCTTTTAACATGGGTGCTATTTTAATAGCAAGTTCATTAATAAAACGAGCTCCCTGAGAGCCCCCTAAGAAAATAATTGTTTTTATCTTAGAGCGTGTGTGAGAAAGCTTAAAAAAGCTCTGTCTTACGGGGTAGTCTTTGATTAAGGAGTCTTCTTCGTAAGAGCTAAAAAATTCATCGCAAGAGGAACGGAGAAGCTTATTTAAACGTCCAATAGCCGCATTTTGTTCATGTATAAAATAAGGACGTCTAAGGAAGACCGCTGCAAAAGAAGCGGGAGCCGCTGAAAAGCCACCCACAGATATAACTGCGTCTGCCTTCTTCACAAAGGACATTGCTTGAAAACTTGCCTTAAGTGTTAAAAAAAGCGAGGCGATTTTGCCAAAACCTTTTTTATTGACCACACCTGAAGTCTTTAAAAAATACACTTCCTTGAACTCTGCGTCACCCAAAAACCAAGACTTATCTTGCCCCGAGGTCGAACCCACAAAAACACATTCATGTCCTCTAGAAATAGCCGCATCTCTTAGGCTTTTTGCAATGGCTAAATGTCCACCTGTACCCCCACCTGTAATCAGTATCTTCATTCTTTTCTCATCTTTTTAGAGATCATTAAAACCATACCAATGCCTATACTTGCCGCAAGCATTGAAGAACCACCATAAGAAAGAAAAGGAACTGAGATACCTTTAATAGGGGTAAGACCCGATATACCATAGGCATTCATCAAAAATGCGAAGGCAAATAAAAGACCAATGCCTACAGAAAAAAGATAAAAAATATGATTCTCACTTCTGTTGGCGACTTTAAAGATTCTTTGTAAGATAACAATCACAATCATTGTGACAAAAAGCACGCCAAAAAACCCAAATTCTTCTGCTAAACCCGCTAAAACAAAATCTGTATGGACCTCTGACAAAAAGCCTAATTTGAAGGTTCCATTTGCCAAACCTGCTCCAAAAAAACCGCCATTATGTATGGCATTTAAAGAATGGCCAATTTGATAAGGTTCTTCACTTACAGAGATACGTAACTGCTCTGCCATGGACTCAGGAAAGAAGCTTAAGATGAAGCCTTGAATAGAAGCCCACCAAGACTTGATACGGATAATTCTATGCTCAGCTGTCGCAATAAAAAAGATAAAGGCCATAAAGGCTAAAGRAATTAAAGATAAAAAGAATTTAAACGAAGACCCTGCAAAGAAAAGTAAAAAGGCAAGGGTCAAGCCCAAAACAACAACCTGTCCCAAATCATTTTGCATAAAGGCAATTAAAAACATAACCAAGATAAAAACAAAGGCATAAGGCATAAAGCGGGCAAACTCATCTCGCAGACGAAGTTCACTATGATGGTCATTTAACTTTCTTGTAAAGGACCAGGCTAAGAAATAAACAAAACCTACCTTGAAAAATTCCACAGGCGCTAAGGAGAACCCCGCAATCTTAATCCACCGCTTAGCTCCTCCTACCTCACTTACTAAAAAGCTAGGAAGAAAGGGCATGATTATCATCAAAAACATACCTATAAAAAACAAGCTAAGACCTAAAGGGTGCAGTAGCTTATCTGCGTTCCCTTGGGAAAGTCCCCACATTACAAAGATAGAGATAAAGGCAAAAAGGGTCTGACGCATAGCAAAATGAAAGGGGTTATAGTCAAATAAAATAACAATATATGAGGAAAGAGAATATGAAAGTACTATCCCTATGGTAATTAGTAGTACAACCGATAAGAAAAGGGCTCTGTCTGTCATCTATTTCCATTAGTAAAAGATGAGCTTAAGTCATCTCATTTATAAGTTTTGTATTTTATCTAGCTAAGCCCAAGTTTTTAATTAAAATTTCTTACAATTAATTGATACCCTAATATATTTCAAAATCGCATCTAAGGTATGATTTTTGCTTGTATCTTATTTATAAATACGGAACAGTTTATGCTTGTTAAACATTATAACTAGGAGATATTATGGGTATTCAATTATCAAAAGCACATGACTTAATGACTAAAGCCCTTGACTACCGTGCTACGCGTCAAGATTTAATCGCAGGAAATATTGCTAATGAAGACACCCCTTTTTATCGTCCTAGAGATATTAGTTTTGCAGGTAGCCTTCAAGCCGAAGCAAAAAAGATATTTAATGAACCTCAGGTTGCGACACTTGAGTTAGCTCGTACTAATGGAGCACACTTTAAGTCAGCTCAAAAAGAGGGCACAGGTCAAGCTCAACTCTTTTACAGAGATGGACACTTGGCTCGTAATGATGGTAATAGCGTTGATCTTGATGTAGAAACAACAGAAATGGCCAAAAACACGATGATGTTCCAAGCAATCACAGCAAGTTTGAAAAAAGAAGCGGCTATTTTCAAAGCTGTTTTACAAGCATCTGAAAGAACTCAATAATGATACGGCTAATGAGCAAAACTAGCAAACGAAATTTCACATTTGTGAAAAGTTTCTTTAGTAAAAGCCCATTAATCTATGTGAACACTAGCTTTACCTCAGCGGTAAGCTCAAGTACTTTTTAAAAAAGATAAAGGATTATCATGTCAGCATTTATGAACAGTTTTGATATCAGCGGATACGGAATGTCTGCGCAAAGAGCAAGGGTTAATGTTATCTCTTCTAACATTGCCAATGCGCAAACAACCCGTACTGAAGAGGGTGGTCCTTATAGACGTAGACAGGTTATGTTTAAGGCCATTGACTTCAACAAGATACTCAATGATAGACTTTTAGAAGCTACAGGCGACATGGGTTATTCTGATCCTTTAAACGAAGGGGATTTTAATAAAAAAGTAAATCCGCCGATTATGTCTGTAATAGTAGACAAGATTATACGTGATGATAAAGAACCTCTCATGAAGTTTGAGCCAGGTCATCCTGACGCAAATGCTGAAGGTTATGTTGCGTATCCAAACATTAATCCTGTTATAGAAATGGCAGACTTGATTGAGGCAACTCGTTCATATCAAGCTAATGTAGCAGCATTTCAAAGTGTAAAGACCATGGCTCAATCTGCCATGAGTCTTTTACAAGCTTAAACAAGACTAGCCGAAGCTATTTCACTTAAGTGGAAAAGTTTCTTTAAATAAGGTATAATTAAACTATGAATGATTTAAATAAAGTTTCCGGCCTTTCAACTGCTGACTTACTAGGTAAAGCCAAAGGCACGTCTAGTACAACAGGTGAAGGCTTTGCAAATGCTCTTAAGAAATCATTAGAAGATGTTAATAAGATGCAAGAAGCTGGAGAAAAAGCAATGAGCGATTTAGCAACGGGACAGGTTAAAGACCTACACCAAGCTGCTCTTGCTATTGATAAAGCAGAAATCAGCATGAAACTCATGTTAGAAGTAAGAAATAAAGCACTTAACGCATATAAAGAAATCTCTCGAACACAATTATAAGATAGTAGTTAAGCTACTGTCTTTCTTCTCTTATAAACTTCCAATATTTCTAAAAAACTTTTGTAAACTCCGCTGTGCTACTCACTAACTTGAAATCGCCACGACTAGTTTTTTAAAGAAATATCGCTTTTGCGACCGCCTTGGCTTATTTTAGTTGCTGTTAAAAACACATAGTTTTTTCCCGTAAGTGTCACTCTAAACTTCTTTTGTTGAAGATACTTTTTACAATATATTGCATCTGAATATAACATTCCCATTTCTGAATACGCATAATTTGGAACCTTTGCCCCGTATATCATCTCTCCTCCCATCCATCTACAATTAGGAAAGCCTAAGATAATTGCCCCACCCTTATTTAAATAGTTTTGAACAAGGGACATAAAAAAGGGCTTGAAATCTATATTAGGGCTTTGAAAGGTTCCTATACTAATAATAAGGTCAAACTTACCCAAGTTTAGTTCATCTAAGGTGTTGATATCGTGTTCTATAAAGCTTACATTTTTTTCACGAAACCTATCTTGTGCATAGGCTATAGCGGAAGCTGAATAGTCTATCCCTGTTAGCTCTATCTTTTCATATTCTTCTTTTTTTAAAAGTTCTTTTATAAGGGCAAACTCATCTCCACTGTTTACACCTAGGTCAAGAACTCTTTTTCTATCTTGAATCTTTACATTTTTTAAAGCATGTTTATAAGGAAGAAGAAAGGCCGGTTCTTCGTTTTTATGAATTTGAAAAAAAGAAGACTCTACCCCATACTTTTCATTTCCTGCCTTCGTCTTATGAAAGCTCTGCTCTATGTTTAGTTTTTCAAAACATAAAGAAACAAGGTGCTCATTAATCTTAGTAGGGGTTAACATACGGCAAAAAAGAAGCTCACAAAGATCCATCCAAGCCTTATAACCTCTATATATATAGGTCTTGTCTTCAAGGCTTATCTGTGTGCCAGCATGCACCTCTTGGGCATAATCAGGGTTCAAGATGCTAAAAGAAACCTTATCTCTTTTACTGAGTTCTTCTTGAAGTATAGTAGAGATACTCAGCATAGATTCATTTGTAAAAACCATTATTTTGATATCTGCTTCGAAGGGAAGTCTTTCATCGTCTCTTTAACCACACTTTGAATATAGGCTGTTCTTTGCTGGGGAGTATCATAAGACTTTAGTATATCTGTTGTTATAGCTCTCCACACAATCTTATTGTCTTTTGGATTTAAGGCATCAACTATAAGCGTACCCTTAGTATATTTATAGCTACGTGTTGTAGCAACCATATGACCACCATAACCATACCTTCCATATCCAACCATTTGATAGTCCGTATCTATATCTACCTTGCTTTCAACATTTACATGGAAAACAAAGATGAGACTTGCTGAGCCTTCATCAACTTCAACATAGGCTTTAGCCTTTAAGTCCTTTTTTAAGGCCTCAATAAACCTATCATTAAAAAGAGTATCTTCGCCTTCTTTATTATGATGAACAATAGCAAAGCTCTTTTGCTCTAGCAAATTAAACTCAGGGTCATAATCTACATTCACCCTTAAAGATGAACATCCTGTTATTATTAAAAACCCTATTATAAGGACCAGTGTCTTTTTCATTTGTACCCCTTTTATAAAATTCTACTATATTTTGGGGTACAATGGCAGAAAAGAGTTGAAGTTTAATGGGCAATCGAAGTAAATCTAAAAAAATATTAGTACTCTTTCTCTTTTTAATCATAGGTTTCTTGATTTTTTTAAGTTCCCAATTTTACACTGTCGTTCATGACAGGCACACTCCCTCTCAATTTACCTCTAATGAAACACGGGCTGAACGTGGAGAAATAATTTCTGCTGATGGCTTTCATATCGCAACCACCCAACAACTTTTTAAGGCTGTCGTTAACACAAAAAATATTGACCCTGATAAAAAAGAGCTTTTTATCAAGCTATTTTCTATTTACTCAGGTATCAGTGAAAAAAATATTAAGAAAAAACTCAAGTCACGTAAGGGAAGTGTGGTTTTGTCTTATCATATTGACCCTCAAGCAGCTCAGTACCTCAAGTCTTTAGCCTATAGACTGCGCCGAATGAAGGTTTTTGTAGAATATGTTCGTCCTAATGGAAGAACTATACTTCATGGTCTAAGTATCATTCCAAGTGGAGAAAAACGACGTTATCCTTATGCTGATTTGCTCACGCCAATTATAGGATATATTCATAAGGTTGAAGACAATTCTTATACCCGTGTAAGAGGGGTAAAAGGGATAGAAAAAAGTTTTGATAATGTTTTAAGTGCCAGTGAAGATGGAAAACAATTTGGCCTGCGTGATGTCAATAATTATATGATATTAAATAAAAGGTCTTATACTAAGGCTGATGTAGATGGACTTAATGTTCAACTTAGTATCCCTGTGACCTTACAAAAACGTGTTGAACAAGGCTTATCCAAGATGAAGAAAAAACTTGATGCAAATGAGATAATGGCTGTTGTTATGGAATCATCCACGGGAAAAATCATCTCCATGGCAAGTTCTAATCGTTTTAAACCTAATCATATCCGTCGTTCAGATTATCCTTCCTTAAATGCCAATATCGTAGAGTACAGTTTCGAGCCGGGTTCTGTTTTAAAACCAATCATCTTTTCTTTATTGTTAGAAAACAAGCTTGTTAATCCTTATGACCTCGTAAATGGACATAATGGGCGTTTTAAAATTGGTCGAAAAACCATTACAGATGAACATAAATTTCAATGGTTAAGTGCTGAAAATGTTATTGTTCATTCCTCCAATATAGGTATCGCTCAACTTGCACAGAGACTTCCCGCCTTAGACTATTATCAAGGTCTTATTGACTTTGGATTTGCACAAAAGTCGGGAATTAACTTACCTTACGAAAAGGCAGGATCTGTTCCAGCTATAAATCGTTTAAAAAGTGAGATTTATAAGGCAACTGCTTCTTATGGGTATGGATTAAATGTGAATGTTATGCAAATGCTCAAGGCCTATAATGCCTTCAATAATAGAGGTCGTATTCTTCAGCCTTATTTTGTTGAGAAGCTTATTGATATGCATGGAAATGTTAGAGATCTTAGACCTGAGGGCTCTGTCCAAGTGATTTCAACAGCCACTGCGAAAAGAATGAAAAAGATCTTAGTTAAGACAGTTGAAGAAGGAACAGGTAAGGGCACAATTATAAAGGGCCTTGAGATTGGTGGTAAAACAGGAACCGCGCACATTGCTGAAAGAGGAAGGTATGTTAGAAAATATAATACCTCATTTTTTGGCTTTGCGAATGATGCTAAACACCAATATACCATTGGTGTTACTGTGGTGCAACCTAGACAAAATCATTTTGCTTCTTTAACGGCGGTTCCTGTTTATAAACAAGTAGTAAACTTACTCGTTGAGTTTGATTATCTAAGCCCCTCATCAAACTAAGCCTTAGAATAAGCCTATATACCCTTTACATTATCCAAAAAATCAAAGCTTGGCTTGCCTAAGAAATAACCTTGAGCGTAACTCACACCTAAGTGCTTAATAACCTCAAGTTCTTCTCTTCTTTCAATCTGTTCAGCCACTGTTTCTATCCCCATTTTATGCGCTAAAGTATTGATAGTTTGAACAATATTTCTTGCATTTTTATTTTTATCAATGTCCCGTATTAAAGAACCATCAATCTTCAATATATCTATAMMTAWGWGMAYGMKSNTMARTAAWKYNTSSCRTMAMMWSTTYCMMAGNTNCATCTAWRNNNATTTTTGCGCCTGTTTCTTTAATAGCATTAATATATTTTTTCAGTTCTTCAAAATTAGACACTTCTTGTGTTTCTAAAATCTCAAAGCTTAGTCTTGAGGCTAAAGAGGTTTTTTTCTTCAAGGCACTTAAGATTATTTCTAAGATATCAGGATTAAAAAGATCTTGTAAATCTAGGTTAACACTTAGTTTAATATCATTATGTTCTAAGGCACTTAGTGCTGATTCTAAAATGCACTTTGTAAGGTCTGTGTAAACCTGAGTATGTGCAATGGAAGGTAAAAAGGCATGAGGGGAGATGACTTTTCCATCTATATCTATCATACGAACAAGTACCTCATAACTTTTTAAATCACCTGTTTCTGCCTTAAATATCGGCTGATACATACACCTAATACGAGATTCTTCAAGGGCAAGCTTTACCTCATTTATATGCTTAGCTGATACCATCTCTTTTTCATTATGAATATCAAACATTTCAACACGATTTCGGCCATTGGACTTAGCTAAGTAAAGTTGCTCATCTGCTATTTTTATTGCTCCATCTATATCTTTTGAATGTGATGGATAAGGATTAACCCCTATGGACATACTTAAATCAACTAAATGTTCATTAGCCTTAATAGGACAAGCGCGAATGCTTTCTATAATGCGCTCAGCAATTTCTTGACACTGAATAGGTGTTTGTTTGTAAAGAAGTAAGATAAATTCTTCTCCCCCATAACGAATAAAAGAATCTTTTTTTCGTATAAGCGCAGATATTCTTCCACTTACAGAGGCTAAAATAATATCACCAATATCATGTCCATAGGTATCATTTACCTTTTTAAAATAATCAATATCTAACATTAGTATTTGATAATCTTCGATATTTATATGGCGTAAAAAATTAAAAAGATATTGTCTATTATAAACCTTGGTTAAAGGGTCAATTAACCCTCTTCTTCTTGTTCTATAATATAAAAGAAAYTGTATATATGCCACAACAAGCATAATAATCATAAAAATAGTAATATAAAAATATAATGTTTTTAAAGGTGTCACAACCTCATCAATGTTATCCCTTGCCTCATGTGCAAAATCAACACCAATAGCAGCTACGACCTTGCCATTTTCAAAAATAGGGACAACAAGGCTACTCCATAAAACATCACTATTTATTTGTTTATGCACTTGTTGAACCTCAGACTCTTTAACCTTCCACCACGTATCTGTTGCTGGGTCAAACTTCTGCTTGAAATAAGCTCTGTCTTCTTCATTTATCGTGGTGTCTAGCATATAACGTAGTCTTAACTGTGTTCCACCTGCATCATAATAAAGCATATACAAGTATTTAACCTCAGGGGTAACAAGCACACGTAGTTGTGCCTCATACTTACTTCGTAGCTTATATGAAGAAGATAAGAGCTTTATACTATGAGATCCTAAGTCGCCTTGCATATGTCCTATAAAATTTTGTATAAGAGATAGTTTGGTGCTCACAAGGTTATTATAGGTAATAGTATGTATACTTTGCGTCGCTTGAGTATATTTATTATATAAATAAATAGACCCTCCTGTCATTAAGGGAAGGAAGAATAAGAAAAGAAGAATGGGGCTTTCAGCCTTAAGACGTATAGACATAATTACTCTATATACTTATTAAAAGATGCACTCAAGATAATTTTTTTATCTTGGAGTACCTCTCGTCTAAAGACAATATTTGGTCGTCCTTTTTGCCAAAAGAAAGCACCCACTATCTCTTCATTACTGATATAGGTCTTGTAATAATTCGTAAATATAAGTTTATCTGAACACTTAGAAGAAAGTTCCTCCATGGAATGTAAAATAATAATATCTGATTCTTCGCAGTTTTCAACCCTTCTAATATCTAGATTTTCTGACAAATGTTTTATATTTCCATGTAGATAAAATTTTGGTTCACTTTTACTGCTTAATTCTTTGGCAATAGAAAGGTATATTTTAATGGCCAAAACCTTATCCGAAGAAAAAGCAAAGGTACTGAGAAAAATAAGTAAAAAGAGTTTTCTCAAAATAGTAGTTCCATTCCAAACCAGAATTTTCTATCTATTGTGGGAGCATTTATATATTTAATATTTCCAGACAGATCAATTTGTTCAATATATTCTTGTTCAACCCCATCATCAAAAATATTTTCGCCCTTTACATTAAACATAAGGTCTTTTGTCATATGGTAAATAATACCGGCACTATAATCATGTCCATTTTGTAATCTAGAATTTTGTTTTTCTCTAATAACAAGTTCATTAAAAATATCAAACTTATCAATAGTATTAATAAGGCGCATCATCCCTCCATATCTGGATCTAAATCCAGAAGAGCGGGGGTACTCAATAGAAGTCACAAAGGCTTGAAATTCTAGTTTATCATTTTGTCTAAAACCAATTGTCTCTTCAAAAGAGATCAAACGAATATTAATATCTTCACTACTATTTTCAAGTACTAGGCTTTGAGGATTAAGAATATCCATATCCTTATTTTTTGTAAATGAAAATACCACCTTTGATAAAAACCTGTCCTTCTTGTAAGAAACTTCTTGCAAGTATGAAAGATACTTACTCTTTCTTAGATTTGCATTTCCAAAACTAGAAGCAGGAGAGGCGGTTGCTATAGGTGCTGGAAAAAACTCTTCATAAGTAAAAAAACTTTTAGCAACCCAAGAATCATTAGTATACACATAGCCTAAGCGTCTTTGCCAAAGGGTATCATTTTTGACAAGGTCGGTGTGCCTATTATGATAATACTGAGACATTAAAGAAAAAGAGATAAGATTGTTTTCATTGATACTGTACAAGTCTTCTACAAAAACTGAGTAAATATCTGTTGTGTTATTAGGTTGATCTTGAGTAAAAGGCACATCAATAGGCGTTCCCCCTACATTAAGATATCCTTCTATCTGCGTATTTGAAAGATCAAAACTATTATGTCTAAACTTCATACCTGTACTAAAGGTGTTATTTTGTGTATAAAACTTTTTAGTTAAACCAATGGTATAACTCGATTCTTCTACCGTTTGATCAATAGAGTCAACTTGAAATTGTCCCGTTGGAAGAGGATTTTCAGGAGGGTTTGTATAGTTTGGTCTAAAGGCTAAAGGATTATTATATATCGTATCCACATCACTAGTGCTTTTTAAAACAGAGGCATCAAAAATCAAACTTTTATCTTGAAATGTTGAATGAATGGCGGCTGAAAAGAAAAGGTTATCTACATCAGCCTTATCAGGTAAGGCACTAGCATCACTTGTCGCTAGGGTAGGATCAATTACGCTAGTGRTACCACTTAAAAAAGCATCAGAGCTTAATTTTGAAGCATGAATCTCGAGCCTATGGTTGTCAGAGCCAATAGATATATAAGCACGTTCTCTTCTTTTATCTCTTAGTAAACTTTTTCCTTGGGCATAAATATCTTTTCTCTTTTCATCACGTCTACTTGCGTAAGCGAAATAAGACATCCCTTCACTTTCTTCTGCATAATACGCAGACAAAGAGTTTGACCCATAAGAGCCAAGTTGTGCCTTTACACGGCCTCCTGCATCATGTTCCGCTGTTTTTGAGTATAAGCGGATAACAATGGTGGCAGGTTCAGTACCAAAGTCAAAAGAAGGAAAGCCTTGATATACTTCAACATGGTCTATAAAGTCTAACTCAATATCGCCAAACAAAACAAAACCACTTCCCATAAGAGGATTAAAGAGTTCATGGTCATTAAGGTAGGTTCGTATAGAAGAGCTATTATATAAAAGAGGATCAGTATTAAAAAGGTCAGGTTGTCCCATACGAGACTCTTGGTAATTCCAAAAACGCATTGATTTTAAAAGATCTTTAAGCGTATTTGCTTGCATGCGTTCTATATCTGAACGAGTGTAAACAATAAGATTTCCAGCCGCTTCATTTTTTGTTTTATGAGAAAGGTCAGAAGCTTCTTCAAAATCACTTAATAAATTATCAATATTTTCAGCATGAAGAAAAGAAAAAAAGCCAATAATAGCTATAAAAAATAAAAACTTGTTCATATCTTAGCCCCTAAACTAACTATAAAAGTATCCCTATAAAGCATGAATTATATAGTGTTTTTTCTTCACTTTCCTTAAGCTCATCCCTATAAATTTTATACTCATTCAGTAATATAAGAAGTTTACTCTTACAAGCCATCCTAAAACAAATGTTTTATATTTAATTTTGTTTTTTATTAATTAAATATACAGAAAACAAGGAGATGCAACCTCCTAAAACAATATGTACTTTCAAGCTTTCATCTAAAACAAGGTAACTGATAAGCAAGGCAAATAAAGGTACTAAAAACATAAAAGAACTGGCATGAGAAGAGCCTAATCTTCCTGAAGCAATAAAGTAAATTGTTGTGGCTATAGTTTGTCCAAAAACACCTAAATATAAAAGTGCTGACCAAAATTCTAAGTCTTGCTCAAAAACAAGGCTAATATCATTAGGTATATTGACTATAAACAAGATAAACATACTAAAACTTGCTATAAAAAAACTGTAATGTATGGGGTGTATATGGCTGTGGGACTGTTGAGCAAGTACACTGACCCCCGCCCACGTTATTGCAGCTAATATAAAATAAAATTCCCCTCCTTCAAGAAAAAGCCCTATATTTACTATATTTAGCATAATAAGCCCACCAAAGAGCCCTATAAGTAGCCCCATATATTGTTTTTTTGCATACTTAAGTTTAAAAAGTATCATACTAAGCATAAAGGTAAA
Source organism: Arcobacter sp. (assembly GCA_002733885.1). Classification (GTDB taxonomy): domain Bacteria; phylum Campylobacterota; class Campylobacteria; order Campylobacterales; family Sulfurimonadaceae. The sequence goes on from NVXJ01000003.1 coordinate 144,274, forward strand.
CAGGGGACTTAAGACAGTAATTATAACACCACCATTACCCGCCGTCGACATTTTTACACCAAGATAGGCAAAAAACATAAAGGCAACATTTAATACAGAACTCATTAAGATAAGCCAAAGGCTTTGTTTTGGTAGTTTAAGAGGAATCTTTATATATATTAAGATAGGGATAAAGGCAAGAAACATAATGATAAATCGCCATAGGCTAAGTACCTCAACCCCCATACTAGCTGTTAAAATTTTTAAAGCGCTCCAACCACCACCCCATAAAAACATGGCAAAGATCATAAGAAGTGTGAATTTCAAAACTTACAAATAGAAATAGGCAATGAAACTCTAAACATAGCCCCCTTGTTTTGATTAAAGGCTTCAAGAATCCCTTTTTGATGGTCTTCAACAATGGTTTTACTCATATATAAACCTAAACCTGTGCCATTTTTTGTTTTTGTTGAAAAATAAGGATCAAAAACATGAGCTAAGGCCTTTTCTTCTATGCCACCTGCATTGTCTTGTATTTCTATGACAAGCATACTGTTTTCTACATACTCATTAATACTAATACAAGGATTTTTAACCCCTTTTGATTCTAAGGCATCGCAGGCATTATTTAAAATATTTATAAGCACTTGCACCAATTCATTTCGATAGAGGGCCAGACAAAGATCAATTTCTGCTGTATATTTAATCTCTATTTTTTTCGTAAGTCGATGATCTAAAAGTTTAATAGCCTCACTAACAAGAGCTTTTACATAAGTATTTTCAACACCCTTAGTAGGTTTAAAAAAGTCTCTAAAATCATCCACCGTATGGGAAAGATGTTGAACCTGCTTAGAAATACTTTCTATCTTTTCTTCTAAGGTGTCATTACTTGAACTTCCTAAGCTAATATCCATACTAATACCTGTTGTTATTGCTGATATTGTAGCTAAGGGCTGACGCCATTGATGTGCAATCATAGATATCATCTCCCCCATTGCTGCGTGACGAGATTGGGCTATAAGCTGTTCTTGTTGTTCAATTACAAGTTTTTTATCTGTAATATTATGAGCGATACAAACATATCCTATCTTTTCACCTGAACTTGTATACTCAGGGTTAATATGCATGTCTAACCAATAAAAATTATCAAAAGTATCCATATTTTTGACTTCACCCGTATAAGCTTGTCCCTCTTTTAAATCCTTCCATAAGGCTTTCAAATCTTTTAAGGGTGTTTGCGCATCAAACAAAAGGGTAAAGGGTTTAGCAATAAATTGATTTTTCTCATATCCACTAATATTGCAATACGCCGTAGAAACATTAGTAATAAGCCCATTTAAATCTATATGTGCAGTAAGGACATGCTTGTTAATGATATCTAGACTTTGTTGTATAGACTTGGTTTTGTTTTGGCTTTCTATCAAACCCATCGCAATACGTTCTTCAAGCTGCGAACTAAATGCTTCGAGTTCTTTCTTACTTTTATATAAATCAGCATTAATACTCATCATACTGTCATTATCAAACTCGTTTTTTTGTCTAAAGGCATTAAAGATAAGAGATACTGTAATAAAGGCGATACTTATAAGCATAAGCTCAGAAAGTGAATAAAAAACACCCTCTTCCCCATAAATATAATAAGCTATAAAATAAGATGAAAGAATGGCAAACAGCCAAAATAAACCCTGTTTACTCCCTTGAAGTAAGAAGGCACAGGCAAAGAAAATAGGTGCCCATATCACCTTTGTAGGGTCATTACCTGCAAGAAAAAAAACAAGGGTAATTGTAATGTATAAAGATGGGATAAAGAGATAGGTCCCTAAGGTAAAGTACTTTTTATCCTGTCGCAAAAGTAAAATCAAGATAAAGCTTGTAAAAGAAAATACCATATCACTGTAAAAAAGAATACGACTCATATCCTTATGTAAATACGCGATAAAGGGAGAAAAGACCGTAGCCAAACCCAGCATTATATTAAAAAAATAAAATTGGAAGGCTAAAAGATTTTCATCTTTATTAAAGATATGCCCACTTGAAAAATAATCTTTTTTAGTCATATTGCACGTTCTGGCGTTTTAAAACAAAACTTAATTTTACACTACTAAACAGTATCCATATTATAGTAACACCATAAGCATATACATTCCACTCTAAAGGATTTATAGCCCAGTTAAAAAGACTTAAAAGTAACCACATCATCATTATCTCCATTAAACTAAAGGCAATAGGAACTAGATATGAGGGACGTTTCCTTCTTTTTTCCATAAAGTTTCTTTGCATATATTTTTAAACCTTTGATTAGTAAGAGTCTCTAACAACTTTATTAGTTAATTCTTATTTATATTTTAACACCTGAGTTTTTGATACAGCTTAAAAAAACACCAAAGACATCTTTTTAAGTTTGCTTGTCATTTTTCATCCATAAAGACTCATCCTCATCCGAAGGACGCCCTTGTAAAATAAGATAAGGAGTATAACGACTTTTATATTCTAAACTTTGACAGCTTTTTACATAATACCCCATATATATCCAGGCTAAGTCATTCTCTTTGGCAATTTTAATTTGCTGAAGCATAGAATACGTCCCTAAGGAATACTTTTCAAAGCAAGGGTCATAATAAAAATAAATTGAAGAGATACCATTAGGCAAAATATCAATTAAGTCCACCCCTACTAATTTATCTTTTATATAATAAAGTATTTCATATCCAAAATCTCCATGCCCATGAACAAAAGAGGCATAATAATGTCTAGGTGTTGTTGTTTCATGGTTCCAATCTCTTTTATCTTTCATATGTACATGATATTTTTCAAAAAGTTCTAAATGACTTGAAGTAACCTGAGGTCTTTGTATGATAATCTTTGTTTCTTCATTTTTACGTAAGATACGTCTTTGAGACTTTGTGAACTGATAATTTTGTACATCTATCTTAAAACTTTCACAGGCCGTACAGTCAGCACAGATAGGACGAAAAAACATAGACCCAAAACGTCGCCAACCCCTTTCAATTAAGGCTGCACAATAAGAAACACTACACTCTCCCATGATTTTATACTGGGTTTGCTGTAGTTTATCGTCTAAATAAGAACATTTATCTTCGCCAATACTTTCTCGCAGAAGTTTATTCATTCTAATTTATTGCACGCTTAAAGCAGTAATAGGTGGTTCTAACTCTTTATAAATCTTTATACTTATCTTTTTTGACAAGGGAGGTAAGATTTCTTCTACTAAATTAAGATGGTATTGCAAAAGAAGATGCAGTTCTAAGGACTTAGAATTGGTCCATGTCCCAAAAATCATCACCTCATAATCCATATGAAAGACTCTGTACTCAACACAGCCTTCTTCTTTATGCGTCACTACTATGGTTTTATAAGCTTCCATAATCACTTTGTCAAGGTCTTTTTTCTTTGCCTTAATACGAATAAGCATACTTATATTTTCGGGGGAATATGAAGGAAGGGACATGTTAAGCCTTTAAAAAATTATTCTAAGCAAAGAATTATAATAGAATGTTTGAATATAAACAACATTTAGTAGTATTACATATAAGGTCTCTTAAGTGAAAATAGCAATAGTTGACGATTCAAGCTCAGTAAGAATGATGATAAATATATGCCTTGAAGAACTTGATCTGCATGAAGAAAGTATCTTTGAATTTCCTTCTGCTCAAGTTGCCTTAGAGGACTTTAAAACTAACTTTTATGATCTTATCTTTTGTGACTTACATATGCCCGAAATGAATGGAGATGAGTTAGTTGAAGAAATTTTCCACTACATATCACATCTTAAGTCTTCTCGTATCATTATGATATCAGGAGAAGAAGACCCAAATTATAAGATAAAGCTCAAAAAACTAGGCGTCCATCAGTTTATAAAAAAGCCTATTTCGCCTAGCTCTTTTAATCATCATGTAAAACCCTTTATTGCGAAGATACAAAGGAAATACAGTACTTTAGACTAAAACTTTTCTTCTAAATAGTTTTCAAAGTCCTGCATGATCTTTTTAAAACTACCTAACATATAATGGTCGTCATTATAATTCTTAACCAAGGCATCTGCAAAGTGTAAAGAAGAGGTTTCAGGATTGATAATCTCATCGTTTAAGCCCAAGGCAACAAAACAATTTGTTGGGTGTTTCAAAGAATTTAAATTACTCATAAAAGAAAGATACATATTGGCCGCATTTAAGATGACTTTTTTCTTTTCTAGATTCGTTTCTATCTCTAAAAGCTTTTTAGCCTCTAAGGCAGGTTGAAAAACAGGATTAATTAAAAGACAATCTTTTCTAAACTTTGCCGCAAGATAATAAGCATAAAAGCCACCCAAAGAGGCACCCACAATAATAGTATCATTTGAGGCGGTACGAAGAGTGTCTTCACTTAAGGTCATACATTCAAGAGGGTCTAATGGAAGGTCAGGAATAAGTAAACGGTTTTCAGGATATAAGGCTCTAAGCATCTGAGGTTTATCCCCTAAAGATGAAGAGTCATAACCATGTAAATATAAGATTGACCGATTATTAAAGTGCCCCATAAACTATCCTAAAAAATTATTTTAATCTCTGTCTTACTAAAAAATCTGCGAGCAGACGACTATCATTTCTTCTGTGAAATCAACACACCTTCTATTAACTTATCTATATCACCATCTAAAATGGCTGATATGTTTGAGAAAGGTTCATTTGAACGTGTATCTTTGACTTGCTGATAAGGTTGCATAACATAAGAACGTATTTGATGTCCCCAACCTATTTCAGATTTTTCAATTCCGTCTTTTTCAGCCTGTTGTTTTTCCATCTCAAGCTCATATAAACGAGACTTTAGCATCTTCATAGCCGTCGCCTTATTTTTATGCTGAGAACGTCCATTTTGACATTGAACGACTACATTTGTTTCTAAATGCGTGATTCTAATGGCGGATTCTGTTTTATTAACATGCTGACCTCCCGCACCTGAAGCGCGGTAGGTGTCAATGCGAATATCTTTGTCTTCTATCTCAATGTCTATATCATCATCTAGTTCAGGAGAAACCATTACTGAAGAAAAAGAAGTATGACGCTTAGCATTAGAATCAAAAGGAGAAATTCTTACCAAACGATGAATTCCATTTTCAACCTTCAAGTACCCATAAGCATTTTCACCCTTAATCAAGATACTTGCGTCTTTAATCCCAGCTTCTTCCCCATTTTGATAATCCAAAATTTCCACAGAAAATCCACGTCTCTCTGCCCAACGAGAATACATTCTAAAAAGCATATGTGCCCAGTCTTGAGACTCTGTCCCACCGGCCCCTGGATGAACGGTCAATATAGCTGAGTTTGCATCATGTTCACCCGAAAGCATCACCTCAACCTCCATAGCATTAACACTTTCATTTAGCTCACTGGCCTCAATAAAAAGTGTTTCTATGGTTTCATCATCTTTTTCTTCTTTTGCCATCTCATACAAGTCACTCGCATCATTCACCATTTCAGAGGCTTTGTTAAACTTATTAAGCTTACGCTCTAACTGCGTTTTTTCTTTTTGAATGACCGCCGCGGCACTCGCGTCATTCCAAAAGTCTTGATCACTTTCAAGCTGCGTTATCTCATCTAAACGAGTACTTATCGCAGAAGGCTTAACAATATCGCTAATATTTTGCATTTTAGTGTCTAAAGTTTTTAAAATTTCAGAGTATTCGTAGTGGTCCATGTGTATTTATCCATAAATATTATATAATTCACTTATTATAATGCAATAGGGCTTAAACAATGACAATTATCCAAACTCCCAAAGAACTCCAAGAACTTCTCAAAAACGAAACACGAAGTATTGGATTTGTACCTACAATGGGGGCCTTACATCATGGGCATTTAAGCCTTATTGAAAAATCAATAAAAGAAAATGAACTTAACATCGTTTCTATCTTTGTTAATCCAACACAGTTTTTAGAAGGCGAAGACTTAGATAAGTATCCAAGTAAGTTTGACGCAGATGAAAAAATTTGTAAACTCGCAGGGGTTGACATACTTTTTTATCCAAAAAAAGAAGATATGTATGAAGAAGATGAGATTAAAGTTATTGCACCAAATATCCGTGGCTTTGTCTTAGAAGGAGCCATGCGTCCTGGTCACTTTGATGGGGTACTTACAATTGTAATGAAGCTTTTAAACATTGTCTCTCCCACAAAGGCATATTTTGGTAAAAAAGATGCACAACAACTTTCTCTCATTTCGCAAATGGTAAAGAACTTTCATATGAAGGTACAAATCATCCCTTTAGAAACCGTAAGAGAAGATGATGGCCTAGCCCTAAGTTCAAGAAATATCTACTTGGACAAGGTCCAAAGAAAAGAAGCACTAAAAATATCTTCCTCATTAAAAAAAGCCACTCAACTTGTTATGCAAAAAACGCTAGATGTATCCTTACTACAAGAAGAGATGTTAAAGGTTTTAAAACCCTTAGATGTTGAATATGTAGCCATCGTATCAAGAGCCTTTATCCCTCAAGAAAAGGTAGTCATTGGAGATAGTATCATCTTAGTTGCAGCAAAACTAGGAACAACAAGGTTAATTGACAATCTCTGGATTTAGCTATTAGCTTCCAGTAAACACCTTCTATAAAACTTTATTCTTTCGCACATTATTCACATTAATTCCATTTATGATTAGACCATAAAATAAAAGGACTTATTATGAGTAACAATTTTGATTATGGATTTGATGTAAATACAAATGAAAAACTAAACACTTCAAAAAAAGAAAGCATAACTACTAATGAAGTAGGCCATAAAATATCAACTGGAAATGAATATTATAATGGTGAGAAAGAGGCAATTAAAAAATGGCTTAAAGAAAATAAAAAAGCTAGTTAAATGTGATTGTTGAAATATTTTGTAAGGTTTATAAATGTAGTGGTGGAGAACCAGAGATTCGAACTCTGGGAAGGTTTGACCCCTCGCCGGATTTCAAATCCGGTGCATTCGACCAACTCTGCCAATTCTCCATAAATGGTCGTACTATGTAAACTTGGAGGCGCCACCCAGATTTGAACTGGGGATAGAAGCTTTGCAGGCTCCGGCCTTACCACTTGGCGATGGCGCCGTCCGTCAGTAAATCATAATAAGTTTACAATGGTGCCCAGGGCCGGACTTGAACCGGCACAGTATTGCTACCGGGGGATTTTAAGTCCCCTGCGTCTACCGATTTCGCCACCTGGGCATCTTTAACATTAGTGATTATTCCCATAATCATGTTACTTCAAATAAATGGAGCGGGAAACGAGGTTCGAACTCGCGACCCCGACCTTGGCAAGGTCGTGCTCTACCGCTGAGCTATTCCCGCACTCTTTGTTTGGACGGGAATTTTAGCAAAATTATTCTTAAAAGTAAAGAAACTACAGCTATAAATCTTTAAATTTGTGTAATTTTCTTATATTTTCATAGATTATCTATTCTTTCCATCTTTATATAGATGTTTAAGGCTCTAAACTTGGCTATAATTTTATAACTAAATTATACATTATAAGGAATCTTATGCGTAGCGACACAATTAAACGCGGATTTGACAAAACCCCTCACCGTTCTCTTTTAAGAGCAACTGGTCTTAAAGACGAAGACTTTGATAAGCCATTTATTGGTGTGGCAAACAGCCATATTGATATTATTCCCGGACACTTTTTCCTTCAAGAATACGGTCGTATTATAAAAGAAGCGATTAGAGAAGCCGGTGGTGTACCTTTTGAGTTTAACACTATTGGTGTGGATGATGGTATTGCTATGGGTCATGAAGGAATGTTATATTCACTTCCTTCACGTGAGCTAATTGCGGATTCAATTGAAACAGTTATGGAAGCACACCAGCTTGACGCAATGATTTGTGTACCTAACTGTGACAAAATTGTTCCGGGTATGTTAATGGGTGCATTAAGAGTTAATGTTCCTACTATCTTTATCTCAGGTGGACCAATGAAGGCTGGCGCTAAGGCTGATGGTACACCTATTGATCTTGCTACTGCTTTTGAAGCGGTTGGGGTTCACGCCGAAGGTAAGATGAGTGACGAAGAGCTTTATGAAATCGAATGTGAAGCTTGTCCTTCAGGTGGTTCATGTTCTGGTATGTTTACCGCTAACTCTATGAATACACTATGTGAAGCTATGGGTGTTGCTCTTCCAGGTAATGGAACCGTGCTTGCCATGACTCCTGAGCGTTTTGAGATGGTTAGAACCGCAGCCAAACGCATAGTTGAGATGGCAAAGAGCGAAGACCCTAAATGGAATATGCGTAATATCTTAAACAAAGACGCTATCAATAACGCCTTTGTAATTGACATGGCGATGGGTGGTTCTTCAAATACTGTTCTTCACCTTCTTGCTATTGCAAACGAGGCCGAAGTTGATTTTGATATCACTGACATTAATAGAATTGGAAAAGAAGTAGCACATATAGCTAAAATTTCTCCTTCTCTTTCTACTGTTCATATGGAAGATGTTAACAGAGCCGGTGGTGTTAATGCAGTAATGAAAGAAGTAAGTAAAAGAAGTGGGTCTGTGTTTAACACAAATGTTCTTACGGTTACTGGCGAGACTCTTGCTGAACGTATTAAAGATGCGGACATCAAAGATACAGACATTATTCACACCAATGAAAATGCTTTCTCTCCTGTTGGTGGTTTATCTATCCTTTTTGGTAACCTTGCAGAAGAAGGCGCTGTTGTTAAGACAGCGGGTATCACAGGTGATATGCGTAAGTTCACGGGAACGGCTATCTGTTTTGACTCTCAGCAAGCGGCTATTGCAGGTATCATGGCACATAAGGTTAAGGCTGGAAATGTTGTAGTAATTCGTTATGAAGGCCCTAAGGGTGGTCCAGGTATGCAAGAGATGCTTGCACCTACTTCACTTATTATGGGAATGGGTCTTGGTGAAAGTGTTGCACTTATCACAGATGGTCGTTTTTCTGGAGCGACTCGTGGCGCAAGTATCGGTCACGTTTCTCCTGAAGCTGCTGAAGGTGGTTTAATTGGTCTTATCCATGATGGAGATGAGATTCATTTAGATGTTGATACGCACGTACTTGAACTTCTTGTTGACGCAGAAGAAATTGAACGTCGTCGCCTTCACTTTACACCTCTTAAGAAAAAGATTAAATCTAAGTGGCTTAAACGTTATAGTTTACTTGTTTCAAACGCATCTCATGGTGCGGTATTAAAAACAGAGCTTTAAGCCTTAGCGCTTAAAGTTTTCCTTCATACTCTTTTAAAAATTTTCTTTCTAAGTCTAAAACACCGTCCTTATCTCTTTCCCCAACTTTTCTTGGTTTAGATCCTGCATATATTGTCCAAGGTTCTAAGTCTTTATTCACCAAACAGTTTGCGCCTACCGTGGTTCCCTCGCCTATCTCAACATCAGGTAAGATAATTGTATTGGTACCTATAATTGCATGCTTACGTATTATTACAGAACCCATTCTTACATTTTTATAACTATCAGGAACGGTTGGGTTAGATAAAAAAGGACCTTTAAAGTCATCACTTCCTGTAATGATACGACATCCTGCACTCAATCCCGAAAAGTCTTCCATTATAAAGTTACCACCGCCGATGATAGAACAAAAAGATGAGATATGAACAAAACGACCAATCTTACATAACTCCCCAGCATTCAAAAAAACAAAATCATCTATTTGGCTTTGACTTCCAATAAAAAGATTGTTTTTTCCATAAATCAGCTTTGCAAATTCAAAAATTTTCACATCATCAGCAAAATTATTTTTCATAAGTATTTCCTTTAAAAGCCTGCGTTGTAACATCACCTTCAGATGTAATTCCATCTCGTTTAATAATTTTTTTTATTGTTAAAAAAATAATTTTTAAATCCAAATAAAAAGACAAATGCTTGACATAATCTACATCATATTCAAATTTAGCTTTCCATGAGATTGCATTACGTCCATTAACCTGCGCCAATCCTGTGATACCAGGTTTCACATTATGACGTTTATTTTGTTCTTCATTATACAATGAAAGGTAGTCAATTAATAGAGGTCTAGGACCTATGAAGCTCATTTCACCCTTAAGAATATTAAACAGCTGAGGAAGTTCATCTAAGCTCAGAGCACGAATTTTTTTTCCCAAAGAGCCTAAACGTTTTTCATCACTTAAACGTTCACCTTCTTTTTGATTTTCCATACTACGAAACTTATAAATACAAAAAATATTAGCATCCTTTCCCGGCCTCATTTGTCTAAAAAACACAGGTTTACCCATCTTAATGTAAATCAATATTGATACCATCAGCATAAGAGGAGACAGCAAAAGTAAAAGGATAAAAGCACCTGAAATATCCAAAAAATGTTTAATATAAGATGCGTACATCAAGTTATATCTTTACCCTATAAACCTTCGCATAGGGAGATTTTTCAACGAGTTCAAAAAAGTTTTTATCATAATTTTCTAGAAAAAACATTTGAATATAAGTCGAATTGTACATCTCCTTATCCAAGATAAGTATACTATTATAGTTTTTTAAAACAAGCATCATTAAAGGGGCATTTGCATGTATATTTTGCTTTACTACACCCATACTTCCATCCTGCTCTATACCAGATGTAACTATTTGATGTAAGGGGACCTTATTGGATCCAACATGCAGCATTCCTGTAGTTTGATCAAAACTAATCCCGCTACCAAAGTTTATTTTTTCTTTTTCCTCACGTATATTGGAGGTTTTAAAGAAAAATGGTGAATTGAGGGTTTGCCCTGTTTCAAGATTAATATGAGAAAAAATCTTTACCGTTGGAAAAATATCTACCATACGATAAGGTAAATATAAATATACATTACGCGTTGCTTTTGGAATAGAAATAATGTCAGCTTCTAAGTCCTCAAAGNANANACTTTSTWCAWNTTACWKRATTYWCWWSWYRRWNTCTTAMACMKTSTNATYTSCTACATTTTTATACTCAGAAGAGACATAAGTTTCCACCGCAATACGGGAAAGTTCTGCCGCTTCTTTTTGTGAAGATGTTGTTAATACTTTTGAAACTATATAATTATCATGATGGTGCTTTCCCCCATCAATAAGTGTATTCTTATGCGTATAAAACCATAATGGATACCCATAATCCCACCATGCAATAATATAATCTTTATCACTTCCTATATGTTTAAGTCTATCCAAAAGTTGAACTTCTTGTTTATTAAAAACAGTAGGCACCTTATAGGCTATAATATGAGTAATATTTGGATAAATTAAAAGGCCTACAAGCGACACGATTAATATATAACGCAAACGTACAACCTTAATATATGAGGCTAAAAAATATACAAAAAACACAGCTCCCATAGCAGCTATTGGAACCGCATAAACAGTAAAACGAAGTCCTCCCCATAAAGAGAATATTCCAATCCCTATGAGAGGTAAAGCAATAAGAAACTGTTTATGACGTAAAACTAAAAGTACATAACCTACTAAGGCAACTATAACACCTATACTTGAACCAGAGATCCTATTAGCCATAACACTAAATGATATTTTTCCCGCTTCTCTAACCGTCTGAATGACTTGATAAAAGTGTAAACCACTTTCCTCTGTCCCTCTATTTATATATCCAAATATTTTTTCATAAATAAGCCCAAAGACATTTGCATTAAATAAAAAAGATATAAAAACAAATAAAGCTAAGCCTTGCCAATACTTAATATTAATCTTATTTATTGTATGTAAATACAGAACTACTGAGAGAGCTATGAGTTTAATAAAAATACTGATAGGAGACAAGGCTAATGCCACAAGAATAATACTTACATAAGTCATATCTTTATTTTTATCCATTAATAAAGCATATATAATATAAATGAAAAACATCGCATAAATAAGGGAAAGACCCTGTGGATAAAAGAAAGGATAAACACTAATGGAAATAAAGAGAAATACAATACTTGAAAACTTATGCTCCACTAAGATGGAAATGAAGGCATAAACAACAAACATCTGTAAAACAACTGCAAACATATCAGAATCATAATAGCCTACCATTGTACGATTATAATAAGACCACGCTATTGAACCTAAAAGTGCTGATAATAACCCTAATATCTGTAAGTTGAAGAATCTTGCTATTAATATAATAGGTATTACTACAAGACTTGAAACAAAAGCAGGCATAAATAAGATGATACTTTCTAGTGAAAATGGTAAAATTTCAACTAATAAAGCACTCGTATAAATAACACCAGGATAGGAATTAATAGCTACAGATATTTGTGGGTTATGTACATGTGTATTAAATAAAATATTTTTTAATGCAGATGCAAAATAATATCCATCATTTGTATTAATCATAAGCTGTTCGTTCCAATAGAAACTGGCTTCACCTTGAAATTGGAAAACCCATATCATACGAATTAATATACTAAAAGTGTATGCTATCGCTATAAAAATAAGTGAATACTTTAAGCTATTAAATTTCTCATCATCGTTTATATTTAAAATATTCACTTATCTCTCTTTTTTTGAAGTATTATACACTAATGTAGATAGGCAGGCTTCAAGCTTATCAACTAAAATAGGTATAGAAAAATATTTTGAAGCATAGTTGTACCCATTTTCCCCTAATGTATTTCTTTCTTCTTTATCCATTTGTTTAATACTTTGAATTGCTCGCACTACTTCTTCAACGTTTCCAGCCTTAATACTAATCCCTGCATTAGCTTCTTTAACTGGATTATTTTTAGCATTAGAAGCAAAAATAATAGGTTTTTTTGAAGCTAAATAATCAAAAAGTTTATTAGAACTTATCCCATAATTAAAAATAGGGGAGTCTGCTAAAGGAAAGAATAGAACATCAGAGCCTTTTATCATTGAAATAGCCTTTTTCTTTTCTAAAGAACCATAAAACTTTACATTATCAGTTTTTATTTGTTTTAAATAATTTAAAGAAGGGCCATCTCCTATGATATGAAACAATATCTCTTTATTATCTTTTAAAATTTCAGCCGCCTGAATTAAGATCTCTAGTTGATTAGCCTGTCCAATAGCGCCGGCATACGTTATATGCAAGATATTGCTTTCATACTGATGTCCTTCTATAGCCTCACTTCTTAAAATATCTACCCCATTTGATATCCAAACTACATCTTCTTTATCTATTCCAAACTTACAAATATGCTCATAGGCATAAGGTAAATTGGTAATAATTTTATCTGCTTTTTTATATAAAAAATTTTCTAGTTTAGCTAGGACTAAAATAAAAGGATGCCAAGATGCAACACCCATATCAATAAGTGTTTGTGGCCAGATATCACGTACCTCCATCACAAAAGGAACTTCCATCTTTTTAGCTACTTTATATGCAGCAAAGACTGCAAATAAATGAACAGAAGAACCTATTAGAATATCAGGATGCGGGGTTAGCTCTAATGCAGCTTTTTGAACCTTATTCATGTAATCAAGCATGTTTAAAATACGTCCTAACCCATTTCCTCTATACGGTCGTGTCTTTATCCAAATAAACTCCACGCTATCTAACTCTTCCTTTAAAAAATATGTATCTTTATAAACTTTCATTTCCTCATACTTTGAGTAATGAAAACTGGAAGCAAAGATAGTTACTTTATACCCTCTACTTACTAACTCTTTAGCAAAGTCAAAGTGCCTTGTCCCCCCAGCCATATCAGGAGTAAGCGCATGATGATTAAAAATCCATATTTCTTTCATTATTATTTTCTATGCTCATCAAAGGTAAGTAAACTTTTCACAATCTCTTCACTTGCCTTTCCTTGTCCATAAAGGTCAATATCATACTGCGTATTAAAAACATGTTTATGATAGGTATCAAGGATTTTAGAAGTATCCGCACCTACTAAAACATTATAGTTATGCTCAACTAGCTCCACCCATTCTGTTTCATCTCTAAGTGTTATACAAGGCTTGTGAAAGAAAAAGGCCTCTTTTTGTAAGCCACCACTGTCTGTCATTATTAAAGATGAATGTTGAATTAACCAAACCATTTCTAAGTATCCAACGGGATCAATAACATGTATATTCTCACTTAAAACATTTTTTCTTTCTTTTAGTATGTTTTTAGTTCGTGGATGTAAAGGAAGAACAATAGGTATGTTTTTTGAAATCTCATTTAAGGCATCAACTATACTTGTTAATCTTTTATCGTCATCTGTATTTTCAACTCTATGTATAGTAGACAATATATATTTTTCTACATGTAAATTATCTGGCTTCTTAGCAAATTCACTATAAAAAATAGCTCCATCTTGCATGACATCTCCGTTTTTAACAATCTTACATGTAAAAATATTTTGAAACCCCTCGTTATTCAAGTTCTTTATAGCACTGTCAGTAGGACAAAATAAAATTGAACTAACCCTATCTGTTAAAATACGATTTACTTCTTCAGGCATTTTCATATTAAATGAACGAAGACCAGCTTCAACATGAGCAATTTTTATATGTAGTTTTGACGCAGCTAAGGCACCTGCTAGTGTTGAATTCGTGTCACCATATACCATAACCCAATCAGGTTTTTCTTTTACTAAGATTTCTTCAATCTTTTCAAGCATCTGTCCAGTCATAGCTCCATGAGACTTTCCATTTATACCAAGATTATACTGTGGTTTTTGTATCTTCATCTCATCAAAAAATATATCACTCATATTTTCATCAAAATGCTGACCCGTATGGACTATAACTTCTTCTAGTTCGTCATACTTAGATATCTCTCTACTTACACTTCCTGCTTTTATGAACTGAGGTCTTGCACCGAGTATTGTTACAACTTTTAAAATATTATTTTTCATATATATCTTTTACTATTTTAGCTACATAGCGTGGGTTATGCCATTTTTCAACATATTCTACTGCTTTTTTTGATTTTTCATATAGAAGTGTATTATTTTCTATATAATTGCTCAATACTTCTTCAATATTAAAAGGTGTTATATTTATAATTGATTTCTTTAAATCTTCCGCCATATCATCTGGTATAAATTTCAAATCTTTTTCTCTAATATTGACAGCTACTGGCTTGCCCATTTTCATGACTTCTACAGCAAAGCCACCATACCAACCAATCAAAACTTGATCAACAACTAAGTCAGCTTCTTGATACAATGTTAAAGCATCTTTATGTGGAATATTTTCTATAATTTGGACTTCGATATTATCATATTTTTTTTCTAGTTTTTCTAAAGCCTTTAAAATATAGTCTGAGCCTTTTAACTCCCTTGATGTTGGAGAATGAATAATCTTTATTTTATCTTTTATTTCATATGAATATTTTTTTATCTCATTCCAATTTGATATACTATAAGGTAAAAATGTAGCCCTTGAAGGTAAATAGTACAACAAGTCTGGATTCAATGCAAATATATGGTCTGCATATTTTTCTACTTTTTTTATTTTGTATTTTTTGACTATTTTTACTATTTTTTGATATAAACTTTTTTTAGGATTTTCTATCTCATCCCAATATTCTATAGGGTGAACATCTCTCGCATCACTTCCATTATATGTAAATATAATCTTTTGCTTTTTAGAATAAAAGGGTAACTCTAATAAAACTAAACCTAGTTTTTGAAAATCTAATAATGAACTTCCATAATTAAAATGCAGCACATCATAGTTGTTTGCTCTTTTAAACCATTTATACAACACTTTAACTCTTTGCAAAAAAGAAATACCTTGTAAGTTTAAATTATAATCACAGTTATATTTCAACCAGTTTTGTTCTACGATTAAGACTTCAGATATTAAACCTAATTCCTTTTCTGCTTGAGACATTCCCCATGCATTTCCACCAACAGATGTTGGTAAGTGTAAAATTTTCATCTACTTGTAGCTCTATAAACTCGTTCTAACCCATCAATTAAAGCCATTGTTGGTTTACATAATTTTTCTTTCATTTTAGATATATCGGCAACTAAGTCTGACTGAGAATTATCTAATACTTTATATTTTGGAGTTTTATTAACTATAATTCCAATCATCTCTGAAAGTTCTCTTAACGAGACTACTTCATTACCAGCTATGTTAAAAGTATATTCACCTTTTAAATCTAATAGCTTCTCCATTGAGATAGATACATCATCTACATAAATAGGATTTATTTTAATACCATTTTTATATGAAAGTGTAATTTCATTTTCATCTTGCACATTATTTATCAATCGCGGAATCAGCATACTAGTATTTTGTCCTGGTCCATACATAAAAAATGGTCTTACTATTACAAATGTTTCAAAAAAGCTAGCAAAATTTCTTAGTAAAATTTCTGCACTTAATTTACTATCTAGATAAAACCCATTTTTTTCAAAGACTTCTTGAAGAGGTTTAATTGGATGCTTATAAACTCCACCACTTGATACAAAGATAAATTTCTTAATATTATTTTGTTTTCCCCATAAAGCAAGTCTTACAGGTGCATTTATATTTATATTTAACATGTCTATTGTTTTGCTTGGAAACTCTCTAAAATGATTTGATTGAGCTAAATAATAGATAACATCGATATTTTTTGGTAGTTTATTAATATTTAAGTTAAATAAATCTATTTCTAAAATTTTTATGTTATCAGTACTTTTTAATTTATTATTTTTTCCAACAATTGCATATATATTATGTTTTAAACTCAGTTTTTGTAATAAACTTTTTCCAAGTAAACCATTTGCACCAGTAATCAAAATATTCATCTTACAAACTCCATAATTTTATTCTTTTTACTAATTATACTAATTAATACTATTCCAAATATACTAAACCTTACAAATACATTCAATTGAGCCAATATTAAGATAATAATTAATAAGAATAAAGCCAATACTATAAATTTAAAATTATAATTTATATAAAATAGTTTTTGTGAAATTAATGTATATATGAATGTAAGTAGCATATATGAAACCATAGTAGCAACTGAAGCACCAACTTCTGCATAAATGGGTATCAAAATATAATTTAATCCGATATTTACCAATGCTACAAAAAAAGTAATATAAACTAAATAAATTGTTTTTTTAGCTAAACTTATACCTATAGCTGTAACTTGACTTGTTATTTTGAATCCTACCCCACTAAGAAGTAGTAACATTGGATAAAATATATTACTATACTCTGCTGGAAATACTAAAGTAATAATCTCTTTTCCTAGCATAGAGATACTAAATATAATTAAAAGGGCTAGTGAGACTAGTACTAAAAAAAATCGTCTATAAAGTTCTCTTGCCCTTTCTTTATCTTCTTCATATGCTTTAACTGCGTGTGGTGACCATGCTTGACCTATCGCTCCAGCTATTATACTCATTACTGCACTTAACGTCACCGCTACTGTATATGTACCTACACTTTCTAAACTACTCATAGATTCAAGCATAACTCTATCAGCAGAACTAAAAATCCAGTATGCCACAGAAGCGGGTAAAAATGGTATACCGTAAGCCAATATTTTTTTTATTAATGTGAAGTCAATTTTTTTAATAAACATCTCTTTTATAGCAAAAAAACGAAAAGGTAAAACACACACATCTGCAATTATAATAGCCATGAATATAGACCCTATACCAAAAGAAGTATATTTAAGTAAAAGTATTGCTCCGCTTACTGTTATAAATGCAGTTATAAAATTAAGTACAACATATAATTTTGTTTTAAATTGATTTCTCAATGCTTGATTTGACATAGTGGAAATTAACTTTAAAGGTAAACTTAATAAAGAAAAGAAAAATGCTTGCGAATAAGTACTTGTCTCAAAAATAAAATATGACAAACTACTAGAAAAGTAAATAGGTAAAAGTAAAATACAAATAATCCAAAGAATTAAAAATAAGAATAAAGTACTTGTTAAAACTTGCCTATCGTAATGACTTTTATACTCAAAAAAATACCTAGAATAAGCATTGTCCATCCCTAGTATCAAAAAGGTATTGACAAACCCAACAATAACTAGAAGGTAGCCATATGCCCCCATATCACTTTGTGATAAAAAATGTGCATAAAATACTATGGCTAAAAAACTTATACCTTTTGTAAGGATATCCCCAATAGCATAAATAGATGTATCTTTGAGTATAGCTAACAAGTTTAAACTTCTTCTTTATGTATATATCTATTATTTACTAATGGTGTTTGAATGTAGTTATTTTTTACATATTCTGATTTTAGAGGATGATATAAATTCATAAGATCAATATCTTCACCATCAAGTTTTCTAAATATATGAGTAAACATATGTTGTGCCATTTTATATGAGTGATACTTTTCAGCATACTTTCTTCCAAGTTCACCTAACTCTTTTCTAAGTTTAGGATTTGTTACTAAGAGTCTTAAATTGTCCTTTAAAGTTTCTGGCGTAGTTGAAAGGATAGGACATTCATTCAAAAAGGAGTATCTTCTAAAAAGTTCTGTGTATTCCTTGTTATCTAAATTTGCTAATACAGGTAATCCAGATGCCATACCTTCTATACCGCTAAGTGCATAACCTGTAGCTATGAATTGTTCAGCTAATAAATCTACGTCTTGCATTAAGTCTCTAACTTTAGAATTCTGAACTTTCTCAAGAAGAACTAATTCTAACTGTAATCCTTCATTTTTTAAATCCGTAATCGCTTGTAATAAATACTCTGTTCCTTTAAAAGATCTATGATTAGGGCTGTGTAGTATTTTCACTTTACCATCTAATCCATTATAAGTAGAATATAGTTTCTTTTTATTCCATAAGTTTGTATCTATTTGAATAAATGAAAACAAAGGTATATCCCATCTTGGCATTCCATCTATTCCCATATATGCATTAAAAGTACAATCAGTATATTTAGACCAAAAAAATACTTTATTCTCTATAATCTTTTCATTTCTTGCTGCATCTGGATAGCTCTCTAAAAGTACATGTTGTAATGACTTATCATTAATTTTACTATACATATAAGCATCTGATCCATATGGTAAAACAATTACTTTAATCCCATTTAATTTAAATAATATTAACTCAATTTTCCAAAAGTACTTTTTAAATACTATTCCATGAAATGGCATAATAAATATTTTAGCATTATATATTATATATAGCCATACAAAGAACAAATAAGCTATTTCATCTAAATATTTTTTTTTAAATATTTCAGGGATTATCTCATCAAAATATTTATTGTAATCATTTTTCTTATTGATACTAGAATAATATCTTCTCATTAATGTCTCGGACTCTATTCCGATATTATTAAGTGCATCAGACCAATACTTATTAGTTAAAATTGGAGTTGTACCAAAAATAATTTTTTTCCTTTTAATTTTAAATACCTTTAACAGTATGCTAATAAAGAGAAGGATGATTATTGATAAAATTGAAAAGAATATATAACCTAAAAGTTTTATTAATTCCATTTTACATCTTCTTAAAATTTTTATATGTAGTATTGCTATATGCTAAATTTGAATTATTCATTTATTTTTATTTCCTCAATTGATCTTAAAATCAACATCTCATCATAATCAAAATTCCATGCTTCATTTAATAAATAATATTTAATCATAAGACTAGGCTCATTATAGCCTGCCATAGAACGCAGTGATGTTGTACCTGAGAGCCTTGGATTGATTTCAAATAATCTAAGTTCATTATCAAGCCAACGACATTGAATATTTAAAGGACCTCTAGAGTCTAACTTTTTTGCTATTTTTTCTGCTTGTTTTTGCAATTCAGTATGTTTGCATACATATCCTTGTGAAATTCCTGAAGAAATTATATATTTTTTATCTCCCTCAGTTACGCTTGAATATGTTGTTAAAGCATTATTAATAATTCGTTTGACCACGACACTTCCAAGAACATTGCCTTTCTCGTCGGAACTAACCCCTATTGTATATTCATCCTCTTCTGTCCCAATGTATTCTTGTGCAATAATATCTATATTTTTTAATAACATAAATTCTACTAACAATCTTGCTTCTTTAATATTGATGGCTACAAAAACATAAGATGAACCCCCAGAACCCGTACTTGGTTTTAACACAATTGGAAAAAAGTCTATCTTATTTAAATCTCCAATATAATCTATTTTTTCAAATTTAGGTAAATTAAATCCTTTTTCTTTTAAGGTTTTATAGGTCTCATATTTATTCATACATTTCGAAATAACTTCTTGTGAGTTTAATGGATGGAAGACACCTTTTTTCCTAAACCAATCACGATTTTCTGAAATAAATTTCAACTCAGGCTCAGACCCGTGAAATATAAACCGAACCTCGTGTTCATCAATAATCTTTTCAATTGATTCTAAGTAAGATGAATCATTTGCTTTTGGAACAATATAAAATTTATCTATGTATCTTTTACCCACTGTTAGTTCTGTCAAGTCCGTGCCGATAATAAATAGATCTAGGTTAGTCGCAAGTCTTAATGACTTTAGAATTTGTTCACCATGTCCCCCTCCACCAATTCCAGTGACCAATACATTTATTTTCATGCATTTTTCCTTACTAATATATCTCTTAACGATAAATGTAATTTAATTTTTTCAAGATGTTTCATATATGCATTCACGTCAACCTCAACCTTTTTTATTGATACTGATTTTTCTTTTAAATTTATAATTGCATAAGAAGGAAGGGTGGTATAGTCACGTGGTTGCCCAACTGAACCTGGGTTAACTAAGCATGTTCCATATTTATAGTGAATATAAGGAATGTGAGTATGCCCTGAACAATAATAATCATATCCTCGCAGGTGAACATCCTCTATATCATTTGGATTATATATATACTTACTGCTGTTCTGTGGTAAAGCATGTGTGCAATACACAGACACTCCTTCATCTTCGAGAAGTATCTCTTTAGGCAGTTCTTCTATAAATTTTCTATTTCTCTTTGTTAATATCTTATTATGAACCTTAATTCTATAAAGCTCTTCTTTCTCTTTTGCGTAAACCTTCGTTTCTAAAGTATATTCTTCATGATTTCCTTCCAAACACATGATATTATTATTTCTACATAAATCAATCACTTCATTTGGTTCATCATAATAGCCAACAAGATCACCTAAGCAAATAATTTTATCTACATTTTCATTTTTGATATTTACTAGTACGCTTTTAAAATAAAAAGCATTTGCATGAATATCTGAAATAAGTGCTATTTTCATTGTTTTAACCATTGTATGTAACGATTAAGTCCTCTTTCTATAGAATACATAGGCTCATAGTTAAATGCTTCTTTAGCCCTAATATAATCATACTCAGGAGCATAATTTTCTTGTATATCAGTATTATTTCCACTAACGATTTCAGAAGATGACTTGGTTAGTTTTATAATGACACTTGCTAAGTCCAACATATTTGTATTCTCTTTAGACACAATATTATAAACACCTGAAACCTTATGTTCTAGTAAAAGTTCAATTGCATTTATAATATCTCCAGCATAGGTAAAATTTTGTTCGCGTTTTCCTGTTCCAAAAACCTCTATTACTTCATTATTCATTGCTTTTTCAATAAATATATTTAAAACAGTTCGAGCATTAGAATATTCCCCATAAGGAGCTGAAATACGTAACGATGCAGTTTGAATATTCTTGGCTTCTAATAAAGAACAAAAATGTTCTCCTGTTATTTTTGACATAGTATAGAAGTCTTTCACATCAAGTTTAACTGGATTAAGCATTGATCCAAAACTACTTAAATATATAAATTTTTTCAAATTATTTTTTATAGAAAATTCATATAGGTTATTCATCATCTCATTATTTTCCAAAAATAATTTATAGTTACTATTTATGAATGAAGTTGGTATCACAGCTGCAAAGTGAATAATAACATCAATATCTTGTCCCGCTAAAACTGTTTCAATATTTTCATACAAAGGGCTACAAAGTAGTTGGGAATCTACGACAGTAGATGTGGTGAGAAATGTAATATCTTCCGCCTTATAGGTAGAAAATATTTTAAAATATTGCGCTAAAAAACCACTAGAGCCAGTAACAACAATTTTCATTTTATACTTCCTAAAACCTTGTACTTATCTAACTTTTTTAAAACCTTTTGATGATAACAATCATTCATAGCTAAATATATTTTATTTGTTTTATACTTTTCTTCAAATGTTTCAAAATCAACTATTCTTAATTTATTTTTCCATTTTTTGCCTTGATATAAAGGATTGTCCTCAATAATACATACAATGTTTTCAAGTTTTAAAACACCCAATCCCAAAAGGTATTCCAGTATAAGTCCTTGACCATAAATAGAAATCTTTTCCTCACTCACATCCTCAGCATCTTGAAAGGCCTGTGTTAAATATTTTGAGGCATTGTTAATATTTTTATTTATATCTATTTTTTTTAGACCTTTTTGAAATCCTATTTTCACAATAAACTGCATAGGTACCGTTGATAACACTTGTTGTTTAACAATTTCATAGCCTGCACTAAAAAAAAGATTTTTAATCGATTCTTCAGTAAATTTTGAAATGTGATCAATTGTTAATAAGTCAGCCTTATTATTTTTAAAATTGGGTATTTCTATTAGTAAATAGGATTCCCTATCCATGAGAGTCTTAATATCGAGTAGAAATTTCTTAGGATTAACAACATGTTCTAAAACACCAATCAAACTCAAAAAATTATATTTATTGTCAAAGTTTTTAGGGTCAAAAAAATCATTATATAATTTATGTATAAAACTTTTTTTCTTTAAGATCTCAAATGATTTACTTGGTTCAAGAACAGTATATTCTAAGCTCGGGAACTTCTCATACAATGCATTAACAAAATTTCCTTTCCCTCCACCAATATCAAAAAGTGTTGCTTTTTGATTGATTGGAATATACTCGGAATAAAATTCAACTAAGTAATCACTGTATTTTACATCACCAATAATGGGTTCAACATCTCCATCTAATAAAAAATCATAATCATCTTTATAAAACGTTTGGTATTCAATGCGATTTTCTTCATCTACAAAAAGATAAGCACATATTTCACAATAAGAGTGAGAGATAGCATGCCTAATCATTTTAGCATCTGATGAGACACAATAGTCAAGCCTAAAGTCAATTTTTGTCACATTATTTCCGCAGATAATACAATTCCTAGGCATAAATATTATTCCACTCTTCAAAGTTCAACAAAGACCATATGAAAAGTCTTCTATTTTGTTCACCACTAAGATGCTCATTAATAAGTTTTTGCGTTGCTGTTTTATCCATATATTTATAAATATTGGCATCATCTCGTAAAAGTTTTTCTCTTACAAATTCAATGCTCTCGCCCTTAAACCAACTCTGGTCAGGGGAGCTAAAACCTTGCTTAACCGCCTTATGAATATCTTCAGGAATATGATGGCTCATTGCTTTTCTCAAAATAATTTTTCCATCATTAGTTTTGTGCATTTTTCCGAGTTCGTTTTCATCCATTCTTACAACATTTTCCAAATTTCCAAGCTTTAAACCAACAGGAACTTTTTGTGCAAAGTCTACTAAGTCATTATCTAAAAAAGGAACCCTAGTTTCAAGTGAATGTGCCATTGAAAGTTTATCTTCAACTACAAGAAGACCATGTAAAAATGTTTTTGCCTCAAAATATAATGAGTGGTTGATATATTCTTCTGGTGTTTGAGCTACAGAAGGAGTCTTAAAAACATCCGCAAATATATCTTGAGTCCAAATGTTTTTTGTATCATTAGAAATAGGGGAAAATACTTTCATTATGTCTTTGTTCGGAATAAGCCTTTGCCAAAAGGCATAATACTTTTGAGTATAATCTTCAAAGTCTTTATTGTTTGTTGCCTTATAATAACGCCATGGATATCCTGCAAATAGTTCATCTCCACCTGCCCCACTTAAAACTACTTTCACAAATTTTGAAGCCAACTTAGCCGCATAATAATTTGGATAACTCTGTCCTACTCTAGGTTCCTCAAGATGATAGGCGAATGCAGGTAAACATCGTTCCATATCCCCTGACTTTAAAACCATCTCATAATGTTCAGTTTTAAACTTATACGACATATATTCAGCTTTGACTCTTTCATCAAAACTCATTTCCATTCCAGAAGCACTTGAGAGATCAAATCCGACGGTAAACGTTTTCATATAAGGAAGTTTTTTAGAGGCAATGGCTGTTATAGAACCACTATCCATCCCTCCACTTAAATAAGCACCAACATCCACATCTGCTACCAACTGTCTTTCAACTGCTTGAGTAAAGAGTCTGTCTAATTCTTCTATATATTCTCTTTCGTCTTTTACCGTTTCAGGCTCACTAAAGTCAAAGTCCCAATACTGCTTTGGTTCTACTTTTTGATCTCTTTCACGGCTTAAATCAAGTTCAATATAATGCCCTGCTTCTAAGATTTGTATATCTTTGTGCAAGGTTTTATTGGTAAATATATTTTGAAAGGTAAAGTACTCTAATAAGGCTTCTTTATCCACTTCGCTATGGTAGTCCTTATACTCTAAAATTGACTTTATCTCACTTGCATATACCAAGGTCTTATCTTCACTTAGGTGATAATAAAGTGGTTTTATACCGTATCTATCTCTAACTAAAAAAAACCTCTTTTTAAAGTTATCATATAAAGAAAATGCAAACATTCCATTAAATTTATGAATACATTCAATACCCCATTCTATATAGGCGTAAATGATCACTTCTGTATCAGTATGACTTTTAAACCTATGCCCTAGAGATTCAAGCTCAGCTCGTAACTCTTTGAAGTTATAAATCTCTCCATTATAAACAATCCAAACATTTTTAGATAAATCGCTCATTGGCTGATGTCCCGCGTAAGAAACATCCAAAATAGACAAACGTCTATGCCCCATGTATAAGTCATAATCATGCTGGTTAAGTTCGCGTTGAGCAGAATTACTATCTATTGAAGGGATCATATCTTCTACATTAGAAAACTTATCATCAGTAAGGTTTTGGTAAAAAGAGATTTTATTTTTATGTCGTGTGCCTGTATGGAAAAATAAGTAACCTGCATCATCAGGTCCTCTGTGTGAGATTTTATCCGCCATTGGCTTTGCGTAGCTAGGATTAACAAATGGTTTACTTAAAGATAAAGCCCCTGTTATACCACACATACTAGTTCAACGCCTCTTTAATATTTGAGATGATATAAGAGAACTCTTCTTGACTCATACCTGCATATAAGGGCAAGGCAATAGAAAGTCTATCCGCTGCATATGACATTAAAAAATCTTCATCTTTAAATTTGTTTTTATTTTTATAATAAGACAAGGTATGTACGGCGTGAGTACCTTGACGAGTCGCAATGTTTTTTTCTTCTAAGGTATTCATGAATGCATTACGTCTAAGGTTAATTTTATCAATTTTTTCTTTTGTTAAACTTGATATATCTTCGCCATTAGTAAAAATACATACATATGATTGATATCCGTGTTTATATCCCGCTGGTGTTTGAGGTGCCTTTAGTTCAGCAACTTCATTAAGTGCTTCATCGTACCAAGAGGCACATAATCGTCGCCCACCCATAATATACTCAAGGTTCTTCATTTGGCATACGCCTAAGGCCCCTTGTAAGTCTGTCATACGATAGTTATATCCACGCATAGTAAAGTCAGGAAGTAAAGAGCCACCTTTTTCATTATGTCTTTGTAGGTCTGATTTACTTGCACCATGGTCTTTAAGTTGAGACACCTTAGAGGCTATCTCATCATTATCAGTGATAAGCATACCCCCCTCCCCTGTACAAATAGACTTTCTAGGATGAAATGAAAAGCAACCTACATCTCCAAAGGTACCAGAATGTTTATTTCCAATCCAACCATCAAAACCACAGGCGCTGTCTTCAATCACCTTTAAAGAATACTTTTTAGCAAGTTTCATAATAAAAGGCATGTTTGCACAGAGTCCAAAAAGGTTCACAGACATAAGAGCTTTAATACTTGAATCATTTTTAATTAAATCTTCAAGAAGCTCTTCATTTATGTTAAAAGTTTCCAAATCAATATCACAAAAAACGACTTCAGCTCCTGTATACTCCACCGCATTAGCTGAAGCGACATAGGTAAAAGAGGGAACAATAACCTTATCTCCCCTAGTAATGCCCATGGCCTCAAGACCTAAGTGTAAGGCGGTTGTACATGAAGTAGTAGCATGACAATGCTTACTTTTAGTAAACTCAGAAAATTTCTCTTGAAACTCTGCAACATTAGGACCTTGAACTACCCATCCAGATTCTAGTGGTTTAACTATCGCTACTTTTTCACATTCACCAAAAATCGTTTTTGTAATAGGAATATTCATTAACTATCTATACCTTGTGAAATACGCCAATCAATTAGTTTTTGTAAACCTTCTTTTAACGAATATTTATACTCAAAGTCTATCTCTTCTTTGGCTTTTTTTGCACTTCCAATTCTATTTTGAACCAATTGTCTTGCATCATCTTCACTATAAGGCACATAATCAACCTTTAAATCGGACCTTTTAAGCTCTAAAATGGTGTCACACAATTCTTTAATAGATGTTTGGACCTCAGTTCCCCCATTATAAAAGCCATGTGCTATATCAGACTTTAAAGCAGATACATTACATCGGGCAATGTCTTCAACATATATAAAATCATAAGCCTGAGAGCCATCTCCGTTAATAGTTGGTGCTTCTCCCGCTTCAATCTTATTTAGCATTATAGGAACAACACCGCTGTAAACAGCATGTTGATCTTGTCCTGGACCATATACATTCATATAACGTAAGCCAATTACTTCAAGGTTATATCTATCATTATATGCTGTGCACATAGCCTCTCCAGAAATTTTTGTAGCACCATAAAAATTCTTATTATTAAATGGATGTTCTTCCGTCATTGGAACCTCTGCTGCGTCTCCATAAACAGAAGCCGAAGAAGAATAAATCAACTTTTTAACCTTATGTTTTACGCAGGCTTCAAGTACATTAAAAGTACCACCAACATTTACATCAAAGGCTGTTCTAGGATAGTCTTTACAATGAAGTAACCACATCGCCGCTAAATGAAAAACATAATCAACACCTTCCATAGCCGTATCAAGAACATCTATTTCTCTTACATCTCCACCATAAGGGTAAATACTACATCTTGGATCTTTTAAAGACTCTGAAATATTTTCCATCTTGCCTCTTGAAAAATTATCATAAATTACAAGCTCTTTAAGGTCTTCTTTTAAAAGTTCTGTAATTAAAAAGCCACCGATAAAGCCAGCACCCCCGATTATTAATACTTTTGCATCTTTTAAACTATGGCTCATTTAATTTCCTTATTATGTTCTATCTCATCTGCTACATATTTTGCAAAGGCAAAAGAGCAGGTAAAAGCTGGACTCACTGCATTTAAAACATGCGTGGACCCTTGAGTATGTTTGATTATAAAATCCATCTCTAATTTGTTTTCTATTTTATCATAAAGTTGAGCTCTAATCCCTGCTGGCATAGGTTTAAAATTATTTTTAAGTACCTTAAGCATCTGTTTTGCCTTATTTACAAAAGTTGTGCGTCTATAGTTTGATATTTCACTCAGTGCGAGAGCGCGAAAGTTAAAAGAGTCTAATACAAATAATTTAGCTTCAAGATAGATAATTTCAAAAAACTCTTGAATCTTAAATCCCTTGAACCCATCATAGTTTTCCCTCCATAAAGCAGGAATAGCCGTAGGANCAATCTTCACACTTCCATCTTCAGTTATCGTAAAATGCACCCCTAAAAATGGATTATTTAAATTAGGCACAGGATAAACATTGATTTTTAGTTGACAATTTTCATCTAAGCTTTTTAAGTAAATACCCTTAAAAGGCAACATAGTATAGTTCAGACCAACACCAAAGGTATGTGCTATTTTATCGGCATATAATCCGGCTGAATTAATTAAATACTTATAGCTTATATCATAATCGTCTTTATGAAACCTGTGATTAAAAACAAACTTTACACCCAAATTTTCTAGTACTTTTTGCAGGGTATAACAGACTTTTTTAGGATTAACACTCGCAGTAGTTGGAGAAAAAAGAGCTTCTTTATAGGTAACAATATTGTCATCAATTTCGTTTAATTGTTCTTGGCTTATTATAAAAGTCTCAACCCCATTAATATCACCTCGTTTTTTTAATTCATACAAAGACTTAAGTTCTGTCTCATCTTGTGCAATCACAACTTTTTGAGTTTCTTTAACATGAATTCCATGCTCTTTACAAAAGCCTTTCATTAACCTGTTTCCATCAACTGTTAATTTTGCCTTTAAAGAATCTGCCGTATAATAAAACCCAGCATGAAGTACACCCGAGTTTCTTCCACTAGCATGCATAGCAACAGCCTCTTCTTTTTCAAGAATAATAATCTTTAAATGTGAATCTCTTTGCATAAGCTCATAGGCAATACTCATACCTATAATGCCTGCACCTACAACAAGATAATCATAGTCCACGAAAAATATTCCTTATATAGTCTTTTTCTTCTTCATTTAAATCTGGATTCATCGGTAAGCTCATTATTTCTTGCGATACTTTTTCGGCTACTTTAAAGTCTCCTTCTTTATATCCAAGGTAAGAAAAACATTCTTGTAAGTGTAGTGGTTTAGGGTAATGTACTGCTGTGGGTATGCCTTTTTCTTTTAAGGTTTTTTGTAAGGCATCTCTATCTTTCACCCGTAAAGAAAACTGTGCCCAAGCCGATGTTCTATCTTTTTTTATACTTGAAATTTTAATGTTTTTAGCGTACTGTGCCGCTACATCTTGACGTTCTTTTAAGTCTTCCTCATAATATCTTAACTTCACACGAAGCACTGCTGCTTGAAGGGTGTCCATACGTCCCCCCATCCCAATATATTGATGATGATAACGTTTACTTTGTCCATGTACTCGTAATGATCTAATTTTTTCAGCTAGAGCGTCATCATTGGTAAATACTGCACCACCATCTCCGAAACAGCCTAAGGGTTTGGCAGGAAAGAAACTTGTACATCCTATATCAGATAAGTTACAAGACTTTTCACCTTTATATGTCGCACCAAAACTTTGCGCGGCATCTTCTATCACCTTTAGCTTATACTTTTTTGCTAAGGCATTTATCTCATCCATATCGCAAGGCTGTCCATATAAACTCACCGGCATAATAGCCTTAGTTTTGGAGGTGATTGTTTCTTCTATCTTCGTAACGTCTATATTATACGTTTCCTCATCTATATCCACAAAAACAGGAGTAGCTCCTAAAAAGGCAATAGTTTCTGCTGTTGCAATGAAGCTAAAGGGTGTGGTAATCACTTCATCCCCTGCCTTAATATCAAGAGCCATCATCGCGAGTAAAAGGGCATCTGTACCACTTGAACATGTGATAGCATGTTTAGCACCCGTGTAAGCTTGTAATTCTTCTTCTAGGGCAAACACATCCGGGCCCATAATAAAAGAAGAATTATCTATAACATTTTGCATGGCGGCATCAATCTCATCTTTATAACGAAGGTACTGACGATTTAAATTAGCAAAGTCTATGTTCAAATCAACTCCAAGGTATCATTTGTAAGTTTATATTTTTGTCCATCATAATCATCAATGGCTAGACCCGATTTAAAGTCTAAGGTATTTCCAGATTTTCCAACCCAGCCAATTTGTCGAGCGGGAACACCCACCATTAAGGCATAGTCTTTTACATCTTTGTTTATAACCGCGCCTGAACCTATAAGCGCGTATTCTCCAATTTCAACACCACATACTATTGTTACATTTGCCCCTATTGAGCAACCTTTTTTTAATAAGGTTTTTTTGAATTCTTCTTTTCTAATGATAAAAGCTCTAGGATTAATAACATTTGTAAAGACCATTGAAGGACCAAGAAAAACATCATCTTCAACTTCAACACCCTCATAAATTGAGATGTTGTTTTGAACCTTTACGCCATTCCCAATTTTCACATTAGGACCGACTACGCAGTTTTGCCCAAAAGAACAATTTATGCCTATCTTCGAGCCACCAAGAATATGAGAAAAATGCCAGATTTTTGTGTTTGAGCCTATTTCAACTCTTTCATCAACAAAAGAGCTTTCATGCACAAAAAAAGATTCTTTTTCTTCAACTTTTTCTCTTCTTCCTGTTGCCTTAAAACTCTCTCGTCGTTTTTTCCACGCATCT
The DNA here is from genome assembly GCA_002733885.1 of Arcobacter sp. Classification (GTDB taxonomy): domain Bacteria; phylum Campylobacterota; class Campylobacteria; order Campylobacterales; family Sulfurimonadaceae. Next base: position 174,359 of record NVXJ01000003.1, read on the forward strand.
TTGTTTATATATTTACTCTCATCCATTAAGGTTTAACCTTCTTACAAAAAGGATGGTATTCACCCTTAAGTCCTAATACCTGAGCATTACGAATATTATGCACTATCTCTATAGAGTTTCTAGCTTCTTCTAAACCAAAACCATTTCCCTTGAGTATTTCTTGATATGAAAGCGTATGTAAGTCTGTAAAACCACCTGAAAACTCTATTTCATTTCCATCAACTGTTATAGATCTAAAGGTTCTTTGTTCTTTTTCCTTAATTTCATCCGGTATATACTCATAGTTTACCGATAGAAACCACTTCACATTTGCATTTTTAAGTTCTAAGACACCTGAAGCCGTATCTTTTTCAGCTAAATGAACCTTGTTGCTTTTAACCGAACCAAAAATCCAAGTTAACATATCATAAAAATGGACACCAATATTACTAGCTATCCCACCAGACTTGTCTAAATCGCCCTTCCAAGATACAAAATACCATCTCCCTCGACTTGTTAAATACGTTAGGTCAATATCATAAACCTTAGAGGGATTGTTTTTTAGTTCAGCCTGTACCTTTTCTTTTAAGGCAATGATAGAAGGATGTAAACGAAGTTGTAAAATATTGTTTAATTTTTTGCCTGTTTCTTTTTCTATAACGCCAATAGCGTCAATATTCCAAGGATTCAAGACTAAGGGTTTTTCACAAATAACATCTGCCCCGGAGCGAAGACCAAATCGTATGTGAGAGTCATGTAAGTAGTTAGGAGAACAGATAGATACATAATCTACCCCATCAGAGTTTCTTCTTCTTTTATCTATATGTCTATCAAAACGCTCAAATTCTGTAAAATAGTGAGCTTTTGGAAAATATGAATCAATAATACCAACACTATCACTCTTATCTAGGGCAGCAACTAAATCATTACCTGTTTCTTTAATAGCTTTCATATGTCGGGGTGCAATATAACCAGCAGCACCAATAAGGGCAAATTTTTTCATAATATTCCAAGTTTTTATATTGTTATATATTATAGTCACAAAGAATTAATGTAGGGTAAAAAGGGGTTTGTTAAAAGAAGTGCGGAAGCCAAAGCTCCCACAAGTGTTACAAAACTAAGAAGCTTATAAAGCTGCTTTCGCTGCTGTAACAACTGCAGTAAATGCTGCAGCATCGTTCATTGCCATATCAGCAAGGATTTTACGGTCAAGCTCGATACCAGCTTTCTTTAATCCATTGATGAATACAGAATATGAAAGACCATTTAAACGACAAGCCGCATTAATACGGATGATCCATAATTTACGGAACTCACGTTTGTTTTGCTTGCGGTCACGGTATGCATATGCCATACTGTGTTCAATTTGTTCCTTTGCTTTACGGAAGTGTTTTCTACGTCCGCTAAAGAAACCTTTTGCTTGTTTTAATATTCTTTTGTGTCTTCTGCGTCTTACGACACCAGTTTTTACTCTTGGCATTTTTTTCCTTTTCTTTACCCGAACATACGTTTAAATGATGGGGGTGCTGATTTTCACAGACTTGCCCGTTAAATATCTCATAACGGAGAATTAAATCATATCTAGTACTAAGACTAGTTGATCATCGCTTTGATGTTTTTCGCGTCAGCTTTAGAAACTGTTTTTGGAGTATTTTGCTCACGACGAGTTCCAGCATCTTGTTTAGAAAGAATATGGCTTCTAAACGCAGTTCCACGTTTAATTTGACCATTTTTCTTAACTTTAAAACGCTTTACAGCAGCTTTTACAGATTTCATTTTTGGCATCGATTTGACCTTTCTATTATATTTACGGCCAAGGAAGTAATTCCTTGACCTACGTTAACACTAGGTTTTCTTCGGAAGGAAGCCCACGCACTCTGGAGTACTTTGACTTTTTACGTTCGGAAAAACCTATTACTCTACACAACTTGTGTAAAATTAGTTCGACATTATACCGAAATATTTATTAAAATAAAAWRWTTAAAGGGGATTATTAAAATAGAGAAAGAAGGAAGAAATTCCTTCTTTAAAAAAAGGCTACTTAGCGCCTTCTTTTTTGTTTGGAAGAACTAACATATTATAGTAACGTCCTTCTAGACGTGGAGACTTATCCATTGTTCCTAAGTCTTCAACCATCGGCCATACACGAAGAAGAACTTCACGTGCTGCTTCTGGGTGAGCCATTTCACGTCCTCTTAGGAAGACACGAAATTTAACGTGCTTACCCGCTTCAAGGAATTCTCTTGAGTGTTTAACCTTGTAAGAGATATCATTTTCTGCAATTTTTACCGAAAGCTTGATCTCTTTTACTTCGATCTTCACTTGGTTCTTTTTTTGCTCTTTTTTCTTCTTCTCTTCTTGGTATTTAAACTTACCATAATCCATAATCTTAGCAACAGGTGGTTTAGCATCAGGAGAGATTAAAACAATGTCTAATCCTAATTCATCAGCTTTCGCCTTTGCTACAGCTGTAGGAACTACGCCTAAGGCTTCTCCGCCGTCTACTACACATCGTACTTCTGGATCACGAATGTCATCATTCATTATGGTTTGTTGTTTTTTACTCAAAAATTTACCTCGTTGATTTTGGTTTGTATCATACTCAAAAATTCATCTAAAGATGAGTTTGATTGCTCTCTCGTTCTTCTGTCTCGAATCGCAACGGTGTTAGCTTTAACTTCTTCATCGCCAATCACAATTATCATCGGAACACGACCTTTTTCGGCTGTACGTATACGTTTATTCAGACTTTCATTTTTATCAAAAATCTCAGAATCTGCGCCCAGATCTATAAGTTTATCCGCAATTTCTTTCGCATAAGCGTTGTGCGTTTCTGCAATAGGAACGATAGCAACCTGCGTTGGAGCGATAAACATTGGGAATTCACCCGCATAATGTTCTGTCAATATACCAATAAAACGCTCAAAAGAACCTAAAATTGCTCTGTGAATCATAACAGGTTGAATTTTTTCATTATCTGCGCCGTTATATTCAAGCTTGAAACGCTCTGGTAAATTGTTATCTAACTGTATTGTACCACACTGCCACTCACGTCCAATAGCATCTGTAATTTTTATATCAATTTTAGGGCCGTAAAATGCTCCACCACCCTCATCAATCTCATATTCAAGATTATTAGCTTTCATTGCATTAAAAAGTGCTTCTTCTGACTTTTCCCAAACTTCTGCGTCACCCACAGCTTTTTCAGGTTTTGTTGAAACTACCATCTTGTACTTAAAGCCAAAGGTAGTCATGATCTTATCAACAAAATCAATCACTTCCGTAATTTGTTCTTCAATCTGGTCTACCGTACAAAAGATATGTGCATCATCTTGAGTAAATTCACGAACTCTAAATAAACCATGAAGCGCGCCTGTCATTTCATGACGATGAACAACCCCATATTCAAAATATTTAAGTGGAAGGTCTTTATATGAATGAAGTTCATCTTCATACACCTTGATATGCCCAAGACAGTTCATTGGTTTCACACCAAACTCAACCTCATCAATAGTAGTGAAGTACATGTTTTCACCATAGTTTTGGTAATGTCCTGACACTTTCCATAAGTCAGATTTCAACATCTCAGGACCACGAACCGGCTCATATCCACGCTTACGGTGTGCCTTAAATAAAAGACCTTCTAAACGTGCACGTAAACGTCCACCTGCTGGAAGCCAGAGTGGAAAACCTGCACCCACTTCTTCTCTAAAGGTAAACAGTTTCATCTCTTTACCAATTTTACGGTGATCACGTTTTTCAGCTTCTTGAAGCATTGTCATGTGTGCTTTTAAAGACTCTTTATCCGCGAAGGCAATTCCATAGATACGTGTAAGCATCTCATTTTTAGAATCTCCACCAAGATAAGCACCTGCTAGTTTAAGTAGTTTAAAATAACGAATGTACTTTGTTGAAGGAAGGTGAGGACCCCGACATAGGTCTTCAAATTCACCCTGTTTGTAAATCGTAACTGTTTTTGAAGGGATACGTTCCATTACTGAAAGTTTTAAATGATCAGTTGCAAATTTTTCTTTTGCCTCTTCCATAGTAATTTCGTATTTTTCAATCTCGTGTTTTTTCTTAGCAAAGAAAAGCATTTGCTTTTCAATCTTTTTTAAATCACCCACACCAATTTCAGAATCAACCTTGAAGTCATAATAAAAGCCTTCTTTAACAATAGGTCCTACATAAAACTTAGCTTCTGGGTAAAGTGACTTAATAGCCTGAGCCATAAGGTGAGCCGTTGAATGACGAAGTACATCTAAGGCTTCAGGTGAGTTATCTAGTTCAATACCCTCACCCTCAATACCTAGCTCTTTAGCTGTTTGTAAATCATAAACTTCGTTTTCATGTCTAATCGCAATTGCGTCCATATCTATCCTACTTTTTGCCTTGGGCAAAAATAATTATTATAAAATTTCGTGATTTTATCTAAAATATACTTTATGGTGGATGAAAAGTTTTCTTTAATTAAAAATTTATTTATATAGGGAGAAGTCAGCCATTCTATATCTCAGTCGAATCTGTACCATTATCATTCAAGGATCTGATACTTCTAAAATATTTACTGAGTATTTTGCAGAACAATCTTTTTAATATAACAGTTAAAGGTTATCTCTTTCAACTATGTTCATCCTTATTAGAAACAAGCATATATTCAATAACATTCCCACAAATATCTATTATAGGACTAGCAATGGTACTAGTAGTATATATCTCCAAATTTTTCTTTTTATATCTCAATTCACCTGACCAAACCTTTTTGTTTTGCATGGCTACTTTTAATTCCTTAGATATTACCCCTAATATCTGCGAATCATATATTATCTCATATGACTTTCCAATAAGCTCTTCTTTTGCATATCCAGACATCTGACAAAACTTCTCATTAGCATGTATAAAAGCACCTTTTGCATCAAGGATAGCTACCGTTGTACTGCGATCAATCACATTTTTGTATTCATTTATAAGTTGCTGCAGATAATAAGTTTCATCTGTTTTAGTTCTTAAGCGTGACCATAGATCTATTTTTAAGACAAACTCTTCAATATTAAACGGCTTTTGTATAAAATCTGAAGCCCCTCCCTTTAGAACAGAACTAATTAATTCAGGATTATTTGTACCTGAGAGTATCAACACTGGAATTGTAAAAAAAATAGAATCGTTTTTAATAATTTCTAATACTTTTGTTCCATGCATATCTGGTAATTCGAGATCAAGTATTACAAGGTCGACCTTCTTGTTTTTTAGAGTATCTAAACCATCCTGCGCTGTTTTTGCTTGTAAAACAGTATAGTTTCTCACCGATAGAACCATCTCGATATACTTTCTCAGCAAAGCGGAATCATCTATAATAAGTATATTGAAATCAATATTATTGGCAATATTTCTCATTGTTTCATCGGCTTTAAGAATTGAGTTGATAAAATTCTTATCTTTCAAAATATAATCAAGTACACCCGACTTAAAAAGAGTAGAACGTATTTGTATGTCTTCTTCAGAGGTTAAAATAATAATTTTACTATCCCTATACTCACTCATTCTATGAAAAAGTTTTTCTCCATATGCATCAGGCAGGTGTAGATCAAGTATGATAAAATCACAGGTTTCCATTAGCTTGATAAGTAAAAGTGCTTCTTCTAAAGTATAGGCCTGAACACAGTGGTGTCCTAACTTTTCGAGCTCAGTTTTAATAGCCTTATTTACAAATTCTGAGTCTTCTACAATAAGAATATTCGATCCAACCTTCTCTTGCACAGCAACTTGATTATGACAATGATGAAGCATCTTAAAATTCCTTATTTTAAACTTTGACAATTCAACTACTTTATTCGATTTCACATAAGAATCTTCTTAAATACAAGAAACAATATACATAGACCTAGCTAAAATAAAGTAGTAAAAAAGTAGCAAAACTAGTTTTAAAACAAAGTAACTTCTAATCAGCTTCATTGTATTATAAGACTATAAAGAGGTAGTTATATGCAAGGGTTTGAATCTAATTTTTTGAAAAGTATGAATGTTTTGTATATTGAAGATGATCCTATTGTAAGTTCACAAACGATTAAATTACTCAAGTTTTTTTTTAAAGATGTGTATCATTGTGATAATGCAGAAATAGCCTTAGATCTTTTTGAACAAGAATTAATACACTTGATTATTTCTGATATTGAACTGCCTAAGATGAATGGTCTTACATTTTGTAAAAAGATACGAGAAACGAATCAACAAATACCAATTTTTATCACCACTATACATGATGGCAAAGACAAGCTACTTGAAGCTGTAAAGTTAAACCTAACGGATTATCTTATCAAACCCGTCAGTATCACATCTCTTCAAAAAACCTTGATTGTATCTTATCAAAAAGCCTTACAAAATGGTGCACTAATGGTAAGCATCAGTGATACTGTCTTTTATAATCTTCTTTGTGGCCAAGTTGAAAGAAAGGACCAAAGGATACCAATTCCTTTAGCAAAAATTGAGATAAAACTACTCAACCTACTTTTAGAACATAAAAATCAAATTGTGACCCGTGAGACAATTGAACGAGTGATTTCACCAGATAAAAATTTAAGTGACCCTAGTTATAAAAGTCTTATTTTCAGACTACGAAAAAAAATAGGAAAAGATGCCATCATTTCATTATCAGGTGTAGGTATAAAACTGAATACTGAAGACAAATAAGCTTCTTAAATATAGTAGAATCTCTTGAAAGATGGAGGGAATGTGCCCTTGATTAAAAAATATCTTTTTCTTAAATTATCAATTGTCTTTATATTCATCTTTGGGGTAATTTTTTATATTTACCTTAGTGGCATATTTCAAACAATTGAACAAAAGTATAAGCTTGAAATCATTTCTCACAATTTATCTAAAAGTAAACTGATTGAGCACTCCTTTTACGATGTCAAAAAAGATCTTCTTTATATGGCAAATATCTATCAAGGTCTCCATGCCTCACCTCAACATTATGAAGATGAATATTTGGCAGATATTCAATTAATACTCAAACCTTTTATTAAACAAAAAAAGACTTACTCTCAAATAAGGTATTTAAATCTTACCGGCCAAGAGATGCTACGAATTGAGTACAAAAATGGAAAAGTCAATGTCGCTAAAAAAGTTGATTTACAAAATAAGTCTAACCGTTATTATGTCCAAGAGTCAACATCATTAGCTAAGGGAGAAATATATTTATCTAAGTTTGATCTGAATATCGAAAATGATGAAATAGAAAAACCATACAACCCTGTAATCCGACTCGTCACACCTGTTTTTGACAAATCTGATACTCTTGCCGGTTACGTAATTATCAATTGGTCAGGAAATTCTATTATTAATTTACTTCAGCAAGATAGCAGTCTGATTAATACTATATTATTAAATAAAGAGTCCTACTATCTTGAGTCCAAAATACAATCTGACAACTGGGGGTTTATTCTTGATAAAAGAATATCTTTTAAAAATACTTACCCTAGACAGTGGAAAAAAATCAAATCGGCACCTTCTGGTAACTTCCTTCTTGATTCTTCTATATATGCTTTCTTGCACATAGATCCTGTGCAAATAATAAGTCCAAACAGAAAAAGTCTTTCAAGAAGAAACTGGATCATACTTTCTTACCTAGATCAAAATGTTATTTATCATAAGTTTCTTGAATACTTTTATTCAATTTGGTGGATACTTTTTTTCTTTATAACAGTAATACTTCTTTTTAGCTATCAATTAGCTAAATATATCCGTGCATTAAAAGAAGCAGACTATAGAATGGACATCGCCTACGAAGCTTTTAAACACTCACCAGATGGAACCATGGTCTTAAATAAAAAAGTAGAAATTATTCAAGTGAACAAGGCCTTTGAAATACTTACCGGCTACTGTGAAGATGAGGCCCGTTTCAAAAATCCAAAGTTTTTAAAAGATCCTTCTTATAAATACACAAAAGTTTTTTTTAAAGAGATGTGGGGGAGCATTAAAGAGAATGGATTTTGGAGCGGTGAGGTCCATAATATCAGAAAAAATGGCGAAAAATACATTCAACATATCTCTATCGGAGTTGTTAAACGAGATGGAAAAATTATAAATTATATTGGAGTTGCTTCTGATGTGACCCAAGGTAAGAAGATGGAAAGGGAAACACTTCAGGCAAAAGAAGCTTCTGAGCAAGCAAACCTTGCCAAAAATATTTTCTTAGCTAATATGAGTCATGAGATCCGTACTCCCTTGAACGCCATATTAGGATTTTCTGAACTTCTCTTATCAACATCTCTGAACAGTGAGCAAAAAAATTATATTGATAAAACAAACAATGCTGCTAGCTCTCTTCTACATATTTTAAATGATATTCTTGATATTGCTAAAATAGAAGCACATAAATTTATGATTATTAAAGCCCCTTTTAAACCCAGAAGAGTCATCCAGCAAAGTGTCGATATTCTTGTCCTGCAAGCTCAAAAAAAATGTTTAGTTTTGAGTTACGAGATTGATGAAGAGATACCGGAATATCTTATAGGTGACTCTAAACGAATTCGACAAATAATGATCAACCTTATTAATAATGCAATCAAGTTTACAGAAAAAGGTTATGTACATATCAATCTTTTTTTACTTCAAAAAGACATCAATGAATGTATTATCGAATTTGTTGTCAGTGATAGCGGTATTGGGATTAAAGAAAGTAATCAAAAAAAATTATTTGAGCATTTTACTCAAGTAGACGATTCATTAACTAGAGAACTGGGGGGAACAGGGCTTGGCCTTGCAATTTGTAAACAACTTGTAGATGTTATGGATGGCTCCATAGAAGTAGAAAGTGAATATGGAAAAGGCAGTACCTTCTCTTTTGAACTCAAACTTACCTTACCAAAACAACTACAAGCTAAAAAGTCCCGAGTACAAGAGCATACAATATCATTTAAGAATCTCAAAATACTTTTAGTTGAAGACAATAAAGACAACAGCGAAGTTACAAGTCTTATCTTGACAAAAATGGGAGCAGATATAGACGAAGCTATAAATGGGAATATGGCCCTAGAAATGGTAAGAAAAAAGAAATACGATTTCGTACTTATGGATATACAGATGCCCAAGATGGATGGACTTCAGGCTACACAGATACTTCGAGACGAAGGGTTTACCAATCTACTTATTATTGCACTTAGTGCACATGCCTCACAGATCGAACAAGAACGAAGTCTGAATGCAGGTATGAATGTACATCTTAATAAACCTTTTAGGATTGAAACGCTTCAAGAAATTCTCATGCATTGGCTACCTTCCAAGGTTACAAAAATCAAGAATAATAGCGTGTTAAAAGAGTGCTGGGCAAAAAAACTACCCCCTATAGCAGGCCTTGTTTTTTCGGATGAGATATGTGAGTATTGGCTAAGAGAAGAAGACTTTTTAGAGAAGCTCGAGTACTTTATTCGCAACACAGTAAAAGAAGCAGCACATTTACATAAGATAATAGACAAAAAAAATAATCCTATGGCTCTAAAACTCCTTCATAAACTAAAAGGCAGTGTAAAACTGTATGGTGCACAAAACTTGCTAAAGCAGATTCTAGAACTCGAAGATATCTTAAACTCCAAAGAATATAAATATACTCCAAATCTTTTAGATGAATTTGATGCCGCTGTTTTAGAAATATCTTCTTAAAGCTTTGTTCCTGTCAAAACTTTTTTGCTTCTTTTTTTTATTATACTTGGGAGAGATAGTATCATTCAAAAAAGTAGTTGATAAATATGCAATTAAAAAATATAACACAGTTTAAAGAGATTTCTAAAGATATGACGGTACTGATGGTTGATGATGAAATCAATTTAACCCGTCACTTTAGTGAGATCGCCAAACGTTTTTTTAAGAAGGTAGACATTGCCAATAGTGGGGATGAGGCAATTGAATGCTTTAAAAAAAGCAACTACGATATTATATATACTGACCTCAACATGCCAGGAATGAGTGGTATAGAGTTGATAAGAGCTATTAAAAGTTTATCTGAAAAACAAAAATTTATTGTTATCTCCGCAAGTGATGATTCAAGTAAATTAATGGAACTACTAGGTTTGAGTATCTCAGGCTTTATTGTTAAACCCTTTAGTGCCGAAAACTTTATCAATATCAGTATGGAACAGCTTTCTATTTTACTCCAGTCACGACTAATGGAAAACAAAACTAATGAACTCAATAAACAGTTAGTTCAGGTAAGGCAAGAAAAAAAAGAACAAGAGAACATGCTTATACAACAATCTAAATTGGCTCAAACGGGAGAAATGATTTCAATGATTGCACATCAGTGGAGGCAGCCTCTTTCCTCAATAACAATGATAATGTCTCACCTTAAGACCCGTGTTGACCTAGGTTTATATGATAAAAAAGAAAATCCTCTAAAAAGTTTTACAGTTGATTTTAACGAGATGTTTACCAAGGTTGAGATAACAGTTAGCCACCTATCCAAGACAATTAACGATTTTCGCAACTTCTACAGACCCGATAATGTTGAGAAGCTGTTTAATGTTTGTGATGGGATGAAAAGTGTTTTAAGTATGTTACATTTTGATTCAACCAATATAGATATAGACTTTAGATATGAAGCTTGTCATTCCTGTATGGCATATACTTTTGAAAGTGAATTGAAACAGGTTTTTATGAGTATTATTAACAATGCGATAGATGCCATTAGGGAGAAGAAAGTTCAAGGTCCAAAGATATTTATCTCAATTCGTAACACAGAAAAAGACATATTAGTTTCCATCAAAGATAATGCTGGAGGGATACCAGAAGAAATAATTAAAGATATATTTTTACCGTACTTTTCTACCAAAGATGAAAAAAATGGAACAGGACTTGGACTGCATATGGCCAAGACCATTATCGAGCAACATGTACATGGTAGACTTAGTGTGCAAAATTCGGATATCACAGGTGGAGCAAATTTTATAGTTAGTGTTCCCCAAGCCAAAAAAGGATAAGTATGTATACCGCAAAAGAACTTATAAAACATGCACAACATATAAATGTCTTATATGTCGAAGACGACCTTAATCTACGGGAAGAGATGCGTGCTTGGTTCAAACTGTTTTTTAAAGAGATTGATACAGCTGAAGATGGGCTTGAAGGGCTTAAAAAATATAATGAAAAAGCTTTTGATATTGTTATCACAGATATCAATATGCCTAATATGAACGGGATAGAGATGGTCACGCAGATTAAAGAAATTAACCCTGAACAGAAAGTTATTGCTATCTCCGCACATAACGAGTCAGAGATCTTAATCCAGAWGATACAGGCCGGAGTCACCAGTTTTATTTTAAAACCAATACTTCAAAACAATGTCATAGATATTTTATATTCTGTATGTAGAGATGCTTATGCCCAGATCTTGAATCTAGAGCTTGTTGATGAGCTTAATGAAAAGAATGAAGAGCTAGATGAGAAAAATAAAGAACTTCAAAAACAACTCAAAATATTACAGGTTCAAAACAACACTATTGATATTAAGCATACCCAACTTGAGAGCTTATTACAAGAAAAATTTGAAAAGACAAAAGAGAAGATTATACTACCTAACTATTTTGAAAAAGATGAGGACGAGGGAGAAGAAAATGTTGTCTTTTTACATTATGATGCGGATGATATGCTGGAATATTTTCATGAGATTCCAGAACGCCTTTCCTTCGCCATTATCTATGCTTCACCAAAGGAGATAAAAAATATGTCAAATATTTTTTCTAAAATCTCATCTATTCTCTTGCGTTACTCACCATTTATAGACTCCTTAGCTTCTGTTTTTAATGAGCTTTCAATAGCCTTAAAAGAGCATTCTCCCGAGTTTCTTGATATTTTACGACAAGACAGTGAGGGTGTATTACGATTGTTTGATGCTGTCAGTTTTGATATGGAACGTTATATTGAACGTTTTAGAACTGAAAGTCTCGCAATGAAAAATGCACACCATATACATGAGCCCACTATGCTAAGTATCCGTCAAATCATTTCCTTATTCATACCCGATCAGGTTGATAGTGGAGAGATAGAGTTTTTTTAATTAAACTAAAACTAAAACTATTATCAAAACTTATAATTTTATATGCTAAGATAAGTCAGTATCAAAGAGAAAGAAGGGTTGCAAATGAGTGATATTTTAAAAGAATTGAAAAAATTTGCCGTGGACTATACTCTTTTATATATCGAAGACAATGCCGGTCTTCGTATAAATGTGGAGAAGTTACTGTCTAAGTTTTTTTCTAATGTTTTTACAGCCGAAAATGGAAGAGAAGGCCTTGATATGTTTAAAAAGCATCAGCCTGATATTATCATCACAGATATCAACATGCCTGAAATGAATGGACTTGATATGGCAGAGAAAATTAAATCAATTATCCCTTCAAGCAAGATTATAATCATGTCAGCACACGAAGAAAAAGAGTATCTGCATCAGGCAATTGATGCTGGAATCTTTCGATATCTTAATAAGCCTGCAAAAACTAACATCTTAGTCAAAGCACTTTATGACACAATTTTAGTGATTCAAAAAGAAGAAGACAATCTACTTCTTCAAGTACAATTACAAGATATCTTTAATTATCAAAATAATATTATCATTATGCTAAAAGACAAAAAACCGACCTTGGTAAACCACCGTTTCTTGGACTTTTTTGATGTCGACAATATTGATAATTTTTTAGAAAAAAAGGATGCCTTTGACTCCTTATTATTAGAGCATGATGAATTTCTTTACACCACACAAGCAAATACCTGGTATAAGCAGGCTTGTAAAACCCCTGGAAAGCTTTATCATACCAAGATAAAGAACTCTGCAGGAGAGGCTCGCCACCTTATTTTAAAAGCCAGAAAAATTCCTAATAAAGACAACTATTTTGTCTTGTCTTTTGATGATATCACCGAATTAAATCTTATGAAACTTTTTGATAAAAGCTCTGCTAATGATGACAAAATCAATGAAGATACCGAATCTGTCCTAAAGTTGATGAAAGTTGTCCATGATAATTCTGCCGAGATAAAGGTGCATAACTTTTACAGAGGCCTTACCATTACCAATCCTGCTGTATTAACAAAGGTTAGTGATAAAGAGACTGTCTTGAAAACATCAAATTCCCAATTAAAAGTGGTGCAACTTGTAAAGAATACCGTCCTTAGCTCAGAAATATTTCCGACACCTGTCCTAATCAAATCTATCAAAAAAGTGGACTTTGAGAAACAGACCATCTCATTTTCAAAGATGCAATTTCTCTCTAGAAGTGCCACAGATAGAAAATATATCCGCCTTGAGCCTGAAAAAGACACGAGAATTTCGCTCTTTTATCAAGAAAGGAAGTTTACAGCAGAGTGTTCAATCTTAGATATATCCCTTGTGTCTATAAAGGTTCAGGTCAGTGCTCTTCCTCCTGGAGTAGAGACTAGTGTTCCCCTAAACGTCTCAATCATCCTGCCAACAAATGCACAACCCCTTATTATCAATACCAATACAAGGGTCTTTAGAATCGATGAAAACCCTAAAAGCTTTGATCTTATACTGATGTATGAACTGCATGACAAAACATTATATATGCTTAAAGAATATATGGCTAACCGTCAAATGATTTTAATAAGAGAGTTTAGATCACTGGAATTAAAATTATGAGCCAAATTGATTTAAATCAGATCCTTACAGATTCAGACCTTATACATACTATTATTTACAAGGCCATAGATGACGGAGAAGACTTTATCTTCGTGGACTTAAGTAAGGCCGTAGAGAAGACAGAATCAATTCGAAAAGAAGAAGTTGTCGGACAGAGCTTAACTAAAATATTTCCTAACATAGCTGATTTTGGACTACTTGAGGTATTAAAAAGAGTCTATAAGACAGGAAAAAAAGAGGTATTTGAACCAGCCAAGTATAAAGACAACCGCATCCAAGGGTGGAGAAAGAATGAGATCAGCCTCTTACCCAATGGCCATCTTGTCGTTTTATATCAGGATTACACTCAGACAAAGGCCATGCAATCCGAACTTCAATTCCATAAACAAATTGTTGATCATAGTTTAAATGAGATCTATATCTTTGATTGCGAAAGTCTAAACTTTAGCTATGTTAATCAAGGTGTACTCCAAAACCTTGGATATACCTATGAAGAAATGATGAAGCTAACACCTATAGACATCAAACCCCATTTTGTAAAAGAAGATTTTTTAGACCTGATCCAATCACTTTGTGCTGGTTCACAAAAACAACTCACCTTCGAAACGATTCATCTTAGAAAAGACAAAAGCACTTATGATGCGGAGCTACGTTTACAATTGATAGAAAAAGACGAAAGAGATCAAATTGTTGTAATAGGTTTGGATATCAGTGAGCGTATACAAGCTAGAAAAGTTCAAGAAGAGAACCTTTTTCGTTTAAAAAGTACAGAACGAATCGCGCATTTTGGAGGTTGGCAATGGGATCTAAAAACAAACGATTTAGAGTGGTCAGATGAAGTCTATAGAATTTTTGGAGAAAAACCACAAAGTTTTAAAAGTTCTTATATAAAATTCTTGTCTTATCTTTCAATTAAAGATCAGGAGAAAGTCAAGGAGGAAATCTCTTCAGCTATACAAGAGGGAAAAAAGTATGAAGTTGAGCATGATATTATATTACTAAATGGGGAAACTCGTCACGTAAGAGAAATTGCTGAATTTGTTTATAATCAAGAAGGTACCGCTATCAAACTTATTGGTGGTGTATTAGATATAACAAAATATACAGAATTAAAACACTCCTTGCAAGAGAAAGAAGAGCTTTATTCTCAACTCTTTCATCACTCCCCTGATGGTATGATGTTGACTGATAAGAATGGTCATATTTTAGATTATAATCAGGCTATCCTTGATATTCTTAAGCTTCATTCTGTAGATGAATTTTTACACAAACAACCCTTTGAATTTGCACCCAAGTATCAACCAAACGGACAACTTTCTTCAGATATGCAAGCTGAAATCTTAAAAAATGCTTCCCTTTCCAAATTTCAGAGTTTTGAATGGCAGTTATGTCAACCAGATGGACATCTTACTTGGGTGGAGATTTTATTAACTCCTATTATCTTAGAAGGTCAATATAGACTACATTCTGTTTGGAGGGATATCTCCAAGCGAAAGTTAATGCAGGATGAACTCTCAAATTTCAATCTGGAACTAACAGAACAGGTGGCAGATGAAGTTAAAAAAAACCAGAAACAGTCTCATCAAATGCTTCAACAATCCAGATTGGCACAGATGGGAGAGATGATATCTATGATAGCTCATCAATGGAGACAACCACTGGCTTCCATCTCTGCAATAGCCGGCACCTTAAGTATAGATGTGCAGCTAAATGAATATGATGAAATTTTTTTTGAAGAAAACCTTACTATGATTGCAGACCTATCAATTCATTTATCTTCAACCATAAACGATTTTAGAGGCTTTTTTAATGATGAAAAAGAAAAAATACCTGTCAATTGGAAAGACCTTATTGAAAGTTCTCTTCTAATCATTGAGCCTACCTTTATTGACACAAATATCTCTGTAGAAAAAGACTTTCCAGATACAAGCTCGGTGCAAAGCTATCAAAATGAGGTACGGCAGGTCATCTTAAACATTATTAAAAATGCAGAAGATGCATTCCTCGAAAACAAGGTTTCTCAACCAAAGATATGGATCAAAAGTTATTTAGAAGAAGATTATATCTGCGTCAGTATAAAAGATAATGCAGGAGGAGTTCCTGAAAATATCATTGATAATGTTTTTGATCCTTATTTTAGCACAAAGTTGAAAAAAGATGGAACAGGATTGGGTCTGTATATGTCAAAGATGATTATTGAGGATCATTGCCAAGGAAAATTAAGACTTAATAATAGTGATAATGGGGCTGTCTTTACTATTTGCTTGCCACTAGATGTAAAAGAGAAAACATTATGACTCCCTCCTTAAGTGATCTTCTTTTACGTAGTAAAAAACTACACCTCTTGTATGTTGAAGACAATGATAGTGCCAGAAAATTCACTTTGGAAATGTTAACACGTTTTTTTGACCATATTACTGTGGCGGTAGATGGAGAGGAAGGTCTGGAAAAATTTAAAAATGAAAGATTCGATCTTGTCTTAACGGATATCAATATGCCAAGGATGAGTGGAACAGAAATGATTTCAAAGATCAGAGAGTTTGATAAAGATATTAATATAATAGTACTTTCTGCCCATAATGAGCCTAATTATTATGAAGAAGTCTCAGTCTATAATGTCAGGTACTATCTTGCAAAACCTCTTTCTGTGTCCCAACTTATTGAGACCTTGCATCAATTGTTAGAAGATACATAAAAATGAATATCAAATATAAGGCAATAAGCCTTGTGCTTACTGTTATGTCCATAACCCTCTTCATCATTTCCATACAAATTTTCTTGAATGAAGAAAAAGATTTTCAACTCTTCGTTGATAATAATCACAGGCTTATACATGAAACATATGATTTAGCCGAAATTCGTATAAAAGAAAAATTTCTTATGCACTTAAATACTCTTGATGTAGCCCACATAAAAGAACTAATCGAGACGAAACAACGAGATAAACTTTATCAAAAGCTGCACCCAATTTATAATAAGCTGCAAGCAAGTGCAAATAAATCTCTTACTGTCTACAGCTTTTACCTACCCGATGGGACAGCATTCTTACGTCTGCACAAGCCTGAGAAGTTTGGGGATAATAATTACGAGACAAGGCATCTAATTCGAAAATCAATTATCACAAAAAAACTTGCTTCCGGATATGAGATTGGTAAGTTTGGCCTTTTATACAGAATAGAATATCCTCTTATTCAAGACGATAAGCTCATCTGTATTATAGATCTAGGAATATATTTCAATGAGTTCGATATCTACCTAAAGTCAATAGCACCTATCAGTTCTGTAAGCATATTATCTTCTAAAGCACAAAAAAGGCTTCATGATTCTGACTTCAATTATTCATTTGAAAATTCATCTTTTATTTATGGGGACAAAATAGCAACGAAGCTTTTTGATGTACCAGAAATCCGTAAAAACCTTCGTGAAGAAGAGGTAATACACTATAAAAATTATGTCTACTCTATCCATATAGTTGAGATTACAAATACTTCCAAAGAGATTATTGCTCAACGTATCTATTTTTCAGATGTCACCAAAGCCTATCAACACAGATACAAGACCGTCATAATCCATATTATTATCAGTTTAATCACTCTCTTGTTTACAGCACTTATACTCAATAAAAATTTTGAAATAATTTTAGGACAACTTCTTACAAGTGAAAATCATTTCAAAATGCTGTTTGAAAATATGAAAAATGCTATCATCGTTTTTAGTGTATATGATGACACCGTCATCTATAAAAACATCAATCAAAGTGCCCAAAAACTTTTAGGAAGAGATAAGGCAGATGTAATAGGAACTTCTTTGAATGAAAGCACTTTTCTTCCAAAAGCAGATTGCCTTACAAAGGCAATCATCCAAGTATATATAACACGTGAGGCAATACAACACCCATGTATTCAGTACCAAAAAGATCAAATTTCATCTTGGAGAGAGAACTATATCTATACACTTTCTAATAATGAAATCGTTGTTATCATAAATGATGTAACGCAGCAAAAACAGGATGAACAGATTAAGCAGAGGCTGCAAAGATCTTTACACGAAAAAAATGCTCTTTATAAGAAATTAACCCTAGAGCTTGATTCTAAAATACAAAAACAAACCGGACATATGTTACAGCAGTCACGTTTAGCACAGATGGGAGAGATGATATCTATGATTGCACATCAATGGCGTCAACCACTTGCCTCTATCTCTGCCATATCAGGAACACTAAGCATTGATATACGCTTGGATGAGTACAAAAAAGAGTTCTTTCTTGAACGTCTAGATGCGATTTCTGAACTCTCTAGTCACCTCTCTTTAACGATTGATGACTTTAGAAGTTTTTTTAAAGAAGATAAAGAGATGGAAGTAACTGACCTTGAAGAGATGGTCAATGCTTCATTGCGAATTATAGGTCCCGTTTTAGAAACAAAAGGGATCCGCGTAGACACCTCCTTTGAAAACAAAGACAAGTTTAAAACCTACCATACTGAAATCAATCAAGTACTTTTAAATATCCTCAAAAACGCAGAAGATGCCTTCTTAGAAAAGAAGGTAAAAGACCCAAAAATCCAGATTATAGCTTATGCACAGGGTAATAATGTATGTATTGATATCAAAGACAATGCCGGAGGTATCCCTGAAGAAATAATAGAAGATATCTTTGATCCCTACTTTAGTACAAAAATAAAAAAAGATGGCACAGGACTAGGTCTATATATGTCTAAAACAATTATCACAGAACACTGCGGAGGAAGCATCAAAGTAAAAAATATTAACGATGGTGTATGCTTTACACTTATACTTCCCCTTATTATAAAAAATCACAAAGAAATAATATGAAGTTTTTAATATTAACAGGATTATTTATTACACTTGCATGTGCATTAGACTCTTTTTCACCACTTCCAACTTATGCACCAAAAGATCTTAATAAAGTCTATCTAGGAAAACGTCTTTTTTTCGATTCTTTACTCTCATCTGATAAAAAAATTTCTTGTGCAAGTTGTCACCAGTTTGATAAAGGGGGTGCAGATGCGCAAAAAGTTGCTATTGGGGTCGAAGGAAGAAAAGGGAAATTAAATACGCCCTCTATCTTCAATACTTCCTTAAACATCACACAAGGTTGGACCAGCTCAGACACCAGTATACATCAAAGGTCCAAGGCCGCTTTTTTGAATCCTTTAGAAATGAACGGAAACCTGTTAAAAACACTAAAATATCTAGAATCTGATCCAAACTATACAAGGATGTTTGAAAAAAGTTATCAAAAAATAGATGAAAAAGCTCTGTTTGATGCTATGGAAGCATATATACTTACCCTTCTTACCCCATCTGCTTTTGATGCTTATTTAAAAGGAGATAAAACTGCCATCAGTGAAAAGGCAAAAAGAGGACTCGCTATTTTTCAGACCAAAGGATGTGTAGCCTGCCATAATGGAAGAAATATTGGAGGGAACATGTTTCAAAAGTTGGGTATTTTTGATGAAGAAAACCTAAAACGAGACAAAAATACCGGTAGGTATTCAATAACAAAAAAGGAGATTGRCAGGTATGTCTTTAAGGTTCCTTCCCTTAGAAATGTCACCCTCACAGCCCCATACTTGCATGATGGAAGTATTTCTACTCTTGATGAGACGATTCAAATGATAGGAAGACACCAGCTTGGAATAGAGTTCGATGCAAATGAAGTTGATGAGATTGAAGCATTCTTGGAAACTCTAAGTGGAAAGTTGTCTAATGAGTACTAGATTTTTAAAGCCGACTATTATATTGTTTGCACTTTTATTTATTGCTATACTTTGGATGCAGAAACAGACCCTTGTAATACAAAGTTCTTATTTTGAGAAGGTAAAGCTTCTTAACCAGGAGGAACTTTTCACTCAAGAGCTTGAGCTAAAGGTAAATAAACTCAAAAAAAACTTTACAATAAATTATGATCAATTAAACATGACAATAAGACAATACTTTCTCTTTCATAAAAAGATACATCAGGGACATAAAAACGATACCGCCTTTCAAGCCTTAAAACAATTAAGTGAAGAAAGACTAGAAGAGATCGATTATTTTAAAAGAGCCAATTCTATTACACACAATTCTTTGAAATTTATACATTTTAAGATTATCCAAAATATCTTTATGGAAAACACACTTCACTTTTTTCCTAAACAAAAAAAAGGATATGCAAAAATATTGCAGTTATTGCATGAGTCTACAGACGGAAGTAAAAATATAGATGAGAAAATCGTAGTTGAAACCGAACAGATAAAGTCCTTCATATTTACGGATAAAAAGGCTCAAGACCTACAAAAACTTTTTTTAATGCATATTGAAGTCGTACTCAAACAAAGATCAAGGATCCGAGAAACCCTGCATACACTAAATATAGTTAACAAAAAAACCTTTTCCATCGTAAAACAGACCCTTATAGAGATAGAAAAACAAGAAACCCATGCTGATAATATCTCTAAGCAAAAAGAATGGATAGGCTTCTTTATTATCTTGACCTTACTTGCCATGATGTACTATTTTGCAGTAAAACTTATTAAACAAGAGTCTGAGATTAAAAAGTATTCCAAAAGACTGGAAAAAGATGTAGTACATACAAGTAATGCCCTTCAGGAAAAAAACAGAATATACCAAAGACTATTTAATGATGCTTCTGACGGAATAGCCCTCATAAAAAATGGACTCTATATTGACTGCAATGAAGCCTTTGTAAAACAGCTTAGATATAGTAAAAAAGGAGATATCATAAACAATTCTCCCTCGATGTTCTCACCAAAGCTTCAGGCTGATGGACAAGATTCTTCCCTTAAAGAAGAACAGATAATTTCCAAAGTATTTCAGAAAGGTTCACACCGTTTTGAGTGGATTCATCAAAGATCAGATGGAAGTCCATTATGGTGTGATGTCAGTTTGACCCATATCATCAGTGATGAAAAAGATCTAGTTCATTGTCTTGTCCGAGATATCTCAAAACAAAAAAGTCTAGAATCAAAGCTAGAGGATTTAAACAAGGACTTACAAGAAAAAGTAGTAAAAGAGACAAAAAAGAATCAAGAACAAACCATACATATGCTACATCAATCCCGTTTAGCACAGATGGGAGAGATGATTTCCATGATCGCACATCAATGGCGTCAACCTCTTTCTTCCATCTCAGCTATTTCTGGAACCCTCAGTATTGATGTAATGATGGATAACTATAACAAAGAATTTTTTCAAGAGCATTTGGAAGATATCACAAGACTSTCTCAACATCTTTCATCAACAATCGATGATTTTAGAGATTTTTTTAAAAATGATAAGATTAAAAAGACTACCTCCCTAGAAGAGATCGTTCATACAAGTTTGGCAGTCATTGGATCTACCCTTGAAAGTGAAGAAATTATTGTAGAGACTAAAATGGATACAGACATAAGGTTTCAAACATATCCGAACGAGGTAAAACAGGTACTTTTAAATCTCTTAAAAAATGCTCAAGAGGCTATACAAGAGAAGAACAATAGACATGGTAAGATATGGATTCATGGATACCTTAAAAATGACGTAATCTGTTTGAGCGTTAAAGACAATGCTCAAGGTATACCTAAAGAGATTATTGAGAAAATATTCGACCCTTACTTCAGTAGCAAAAAAGAGAAAGATGGAACAGGCCTCGGCCTATATATGTCCAAAATGATTATAAAAAATCACTGTAAAGGAGATATTAGTGTTAAGAACTGTGATAATGGAGCATGTTTTACACTTTGTCTTCCATTAAAGGAAAAATTAGATGTCTAAGAAAAAACTACTTTTAATTGATGATGGGAAGACCATAGGTGCCCTTATAAATGAAATTATTGAGCCTATAGGTTATGATGTACTATGGGCATCAGATTATGAAGAAGCGCTCAAGTGGCTTAAAGAAGAGAAAACAATAGATGCGGCTGCCGTAGCCATAGATCTTCCCAAACAAATGCAAAAAATGGTAAAAGAGCTTCTTTCAAGATTTATACCCACTATACTTTTAAGTGGTATAGAAAACAAGGAAACACGACAAAAAATCCTAACACAAGAGGTTGTTAACTATATCAGTAAGACTGATAAAAAAGGGCTCCTTAAACTGGTAGATATTCTACAGTCCCTTGAGCAGAATAAGTCAACAAAAATCTTAGTAGTAGATGACTCTGCCGTTTTTCTTATGTATATGTCAACTCTTTTAAAAAGGCATCAATTTATAACTGTAGAGGCTTCTGATGGACAAGAAGCAATAGATATCCTTAAAAAACAAAAAGATATAAGCCTTGTTATCAGCGATTATGAGATGCCCAAGGTTAATGGCTTGGAACTGGTACAAAAAATAAGAAAAGAATATGATTCCTCACAACTCCCTATTATAATCGTATCGGCCATAGGAAAAAGTTCCACTACAGTTGCCTGCTTGAATGAAGGAGCTAATGATTATCTACATAAGCCTTTTGAACGTGAAGAGTTTATCAGCCGTATTCATTTAACACTTAACAATCAGAAAAATATCAAAATTTTATCTGAGCAGAAGCTTCTTCTTGAAGAGTATAAACAAACCCTTGATAAGACCACCATTGTTTCTATGACAAATACGGAAGGTCTTATCACCTATGCAAGTCAAGCCCTTTTGAATATATCAGGATACACACAAGCTGAGTTAATAGGAAAAGCCCATAGTATTTTTCGTCATCCAGACACCCAAGACAATTTTTATACAGTATTATGGGATACTATAAAGATAGGGAAGGTGTGGAAAGGCGAGATGAAAAATATAAAGAAAAATGGTGAGCTGTTTTGGGTACAAACAACAATCACTCCTGAAATTGACAAGGAAGGGAATATATTAGGATACAGCGCTGTCTCTCAAGATAATACCCTCAAAAAAGAGCTAGAAGAACTAACGATTAATCTAAAAGACAAGGTAGCAGAAGAGTTAATCAAGAATAAACAGCAAGCCAATCATATGTTACAGCAATCACGTTTAGCGCAAATGGGAGAGATGATTTCCATGATTGCACATCAATGGCGTCAGCCACTGGCTTCCATCTCTGCAATAGCCGGAACACTTAGCATAGATGTTATGTTGGATAACTATAACAAAGATTTTTTTCAAGAACATCTGGAAGATATCACAGGACTTTCACAACACCTCTCATCAACAATCAATGATTTCAGAGGTTTTTTCAAGGAAACTAAAGAGTTGCATAAAACATCTCTGCAAGAGCTTATTCATTCAAGTATGAACATCATTTCACCCACCCTAGTAAGTAAAGGGATATCTATATTCGAAGATATACAAGAAAATATAAATATAACAACCTATGCAAATGAAGTCCAGCAGGTAATCTTAAATATTTTAAGAAATTCCGAAGAAGCCTTGATGGACAATGACGTCAAGGAAGGAAAGATCTGGGTACAGGCCCATGTTAAAGATGAGCTAGCATGTATCTGCATTCAAGATAATGCAGGGGGTATTTCTGAGGATATTATCAATAATATTTTTGATCCATATTTTAGTACAAAAACAAAAAAAGATGGGACAGGACTTGGCCTTTATATGTCAAAGACAATTATAGAAGAACACTGCAAAGGAAGTATTACCGTTAAGAACTTTGAGAAGGGGGTGTGGTTTACTATTTTCTTACCTCTAGACTTACCTAAAGGAGAAGCAAGATGAATGTATTGATTGATGAACTCAAAAAGTATGGGAAAAGAATACGTGTCCTTTATGTTGAAGATAATGAAGAAGCAAGAAAATATACCTTGGAGATGCTAGAAAGGTTTTTCAATAACGTTACAACAGCAGTTGATGGAGAAGATGCATTAGAGAAATTTAAGGCCAGTACTTATAATCTGGTACTTACAGATATTAATATGCCTAACATGAATGGGATAGAGTTGATTAGACATCTAAAAGATATTAACAAAGACATTTCTGTCCTTGTTCTTTCTGCTCATGACGAAGTCGATTATTTTGTAGAGACCATTAAGCTTGGAATCGATGGATACCTTCTTAAACCTCTGGAGCCAAAGCAGTTTATCACTACCTTATATAAAAGCCTAACAAAGATTATCTTACAAGAAGAGAGTCTTGTATATAAACAACGCCTAGAGTCTATGAATGAGGAACTTGAAGAGAAAGTAAAAACACGAACCGCCGAATTGGCACACAGACTCCATCATGATCAGCTTACGGAACTGAAGAATCATCTATCCTTGATGTCAGAACTTTCAGCTTCAAAATCTCAAATTCTTATCCTTATGGATATAGATGGGTTTGAACAGTACAACGAACTCTACGGGATGTCAGCTGGAAATAAGATACTACGTACATTTACAAAATACTTACAAGAGTTTAATCATTCAAGAGACTATGGTCTATACCGAGTTTATGGAGATGGATTTGTCCTGTATAAAAGCATACAGAAGAAAGAAGATCAAAAAGACATAGAAGCCTTACTTAAAGTCTTTGAAAACCTTTCTGCACATATTGATGAGATTGATGAAACAATCAATTTTGATGTGACCATAGGGATATCTATGGAAAGTGACAATATCTTTGAAACCGCAAATATGGTCTTAGGTATTGCAAAAAAACAAAAAATAAGTCATCTTTTATATACAAAAGAGATGGATATCAGCCAACAGCTTATTAATGATCTTTATTGGAAGGGTGAAATTAAAAAGGCCTTAGAAACTGACAATATTATCCCTGTTTTTCAAGGAATTGTTGATAAAGAACAAAAAATCGTAAAATACGAAGCCTTAATGCGTCTAGTTCAATATGATGAAGAAGGAAATCGAAAACTAATCGTCCCCTTCTTTTTTTTAAAAGCATCCAAAAAGACAAAGCAGTATAACAAACTTACGAGGGAAATGATTTCAAAAACATTTTTAATTATGTCTAAAAAGAATGTTGATTTTTCTATCAACCTCTCTTTTGAAGATATTGCCGACCCCGTACTCGTCGATTTTCTTGAAAGTGAGATACTAAGGTATAAAGTTGGCAATCGACTTATACTCGAGATTTTAGAAAGCGAGATGGTCAGTAACTATGACCTACTGATTGAAGTTGTTCATCGTTTAAAAAAGCATAAAATACGAATTGCTATTGATGATTTTGGTTCTGGATTTTCTAATTTTGAACACATTTTTAAGCTAAATCCTGATTATCTAAAAATTGATGCATCTTTAATAAAAACAATAGATACGGATATACGCTTACACACCCTAGTCAAAGCTATCACAGGATTTTCAAAAGAACTTGGTATTAAGGTCATAGCAGAGTATGTCAGTTCAAAAGAGATATTTGAGGTATTAAGACCCATGGAGATTGATGAATATCAAGGTTTTTACTTTTCTGTACCATCAGAAATCATATGAAATATAATAAGATATTATCATGATAAATAAACATTATCAGATTGACATAGATGATATGCTTTTTAATATAGCTGTATATCGCTGGGAAGTTGATGATTTTGTCTTTATTGATTTTAATAAGTCTGCTGAGAAGACGGAAAATGTATCTCGTGCTCACCTAATCGGAAAAAAACTTCTTTCTATTTTTCCTGCTGTAAAAGAGTTTGGTTTATATGATGTTTTGTTGAGAGTCTATAAAAGTGGTAAGAGTGAAGAACTTGATTCTTCACTATATGAAGATAAACATATTTATGGATGGCGGAAAAACAGTATAAGTAAATTATCAAATGGTGATGTGATGGCAATTTATGAAGACTTAAGCAAAATCAAAGAACTTGAATTGTCTAATATAAGGTTTCAAGAGCAGCTTGAAACAGCCCAAAAGCTAGCACACTTAGGAAGCTGGGAATGGGATATCCCTAATAATATTTTTATCTGGTCAGATGAAGTCTTTCGTATTTTTGGCGAAGTTCCTCAAAACTTTCAAGTTAATATGCAACTTCTTCTTCAGTATATTCCTAAAAATGAGCGAAAACTGGTTAACAAAACAATTACAGAAGCAATAAAAAATAAGTCCACCTATGAAATAGTACACCAAATTATTCGTAAAGATAAAAGCATCGCGTATGTAAAAGAAATCGGAAATGCATATTACAATAATCAAGACGAAGCAATCCGTATGATAGGAACAATACATGACATTACTGAGTTAAAGTTACATGATATTGCAGAGCAAGAACAAATCAATAAGTTGAAACATTTTCAAGAGGCCTTATTAGCCTGGTCAAAAGTTGATTATCAAGACCTAAGCCTAACTATTAAAAGTGCCTGTGAAATATCTGCTCGAACCATGTATGTAGGACGTGTCAGTATATGGCTCTATAATGAAGACAAAAGTTCCTTAAACTGTTTGAATCTTTTTGAACTTGATACGAATTCCCACAGTAACAGTCTTATACTAAAGGATAGTGAGTATCCTCATTACTTTGAATCATTAAAACAAGGAAATCCTCTCATCATTAACAAAGCACAAAGTGATATTAGAACGAGTGATTTCACAAAAGATTATCTAAAACCTCTGAGTATCACTTCTATGCTTGATGTCCCTATCATGTCAAACGGAAAAGCTATTGGCATAGTCTGCAATGAGCATCTTAAAACAGATCGTAATTGGGATCATCATGAAGTAGAATTCTCTAATGCTATGGCCCGCTCAATTAGCCTTGCCTTGGAAATAGAAAAACGACAAGAGAGTGAAGAGAAATTTAGATTAATTGCTGAAAATTCTTTAATGGGTATATTTATCTATCAACAACGTTACGTCTATTTTAATGATGCTTATACACAAATGACAGGATATACGCTTAACGACCTAAAAGATAAAGAAGTTTGGGATATCGTAAAAGAACCGATGAAGGAAAAAGTTCGTATTGCAGCACAGGGTAGACTTCAAGGGAAAAAATTCTCTCAGCATTATGATGATGTAAATATTTTAACTAAGAGTGGCGAGTACAAAACATTTAGAGTAATGACGCAAACCATACATCTAAGTGGAGGTTATGCTGGACTAGGGACCATGATAGATATTACTGACATTAAAAAGACTAAAAAGAAGTTGAATATTCTGGCTCAGGCCGTTGAGCAAACAGATGACTTAATTCGTATTGTCGAGCTAGATGGAAATATAAGTTATGTTAATGACTCTTTTATTGCACACACAGGTTATATAAACCACGAGCTAATAGGTAAAAATTCAAAGATTTTAAAATCGGGAAAGCATACACAGAGTTTTTATGAAGAGCTTTGGCAAACCTTACTTAGTGGAAACGTTTTTAAATGTCGATTTATCAATAGAAAAAAAGACAAAACACTTTATTATGAAGAAGCGACTATTACTCCAATATTAGATGAAAAACAGGTAATACAAAACTTTGTCGTTACAGGTAAAGATATTACAGAAAAAATAGCCTTAGAGACTGAACTAAAAATACGAGCGTCAACAGATGAATTAACGGGGCTTTACAATAGACATAAGGGAAACGACATCCTTAATATAGAAATTGAACGTAGTAATAGATATGGAGGTGTATTTTCTATCCTATTCTTTGATATTGACCATTTTAAACGGGTTAACGATACCTATGGCCATGATGTTGGAGACCGTGTGCTAGAAGCTATCAGTCAGCTTGTAAAACTACATACTCGTAAAAGTGACGCCATTATCAGGTGGGGGGGAGAAGAGTTTATTATCTTATTGCTAAACCTAAATCAAGCGCAGGTAATATCTTTTGCAGAAAAGTTACGTAAGACTATTGAGATACACTCATTTAACACTGTTGAGGATATTACCATCAGTATTGGAATCTCTTCTTTTAAACAAGGAGATACAAAAGAGACATTAATAAAACGCGCAGACACAGCATTATATAAGGCAAAAGACACGGGTCGTAACCGTGTGATTACTTCAGAGTGAAGACACTTAAATAGAAACCACTTCCAGTACAAAACAGTTAATCCATCCTCCCTAAGGGGATATATCTTGAAGGTTGATAAGAGGCAGCTTCTTTAAAGCTACATACAATGCTTAACAGAACTCAAAAGTCTTATTCAAGAGCTTAAAGCTTAGAGAATATAATATAACTCCAATTTAGTTGATAACTTTTTCAAGAAAAATACTTTAATTACATGATTTTTTATATAAATCGGTGTTCTTAAATTAGGCAATCAGAAATTAAATTTGTATATTAGGGGGAATAGTTGAATGGTGCTCGATACTGGATTTGAACCAGTGACCACCTCCATGTCATGGAGGCACTCTACCACTGAGTTAATCGAGCTTTTAAAAGAATAAGAGTTTATCTAAAGTACTTTTATATCTTGTTTAAAGTGACTATTACTCTAATTTATTTTTTTTAGTGTTTCTAAATATTTATTATGTTAAAAATATGTAAGCACATCTTTAAAAGGATTAACTTATGCATAAAGATTTAACATCATTTTTTTTCTTTACCTCCGCATCTCTTCTTCTCTTATTCATCTTTTCTTCTCTCTTAAGCTATAATTATTTCAATCTTTCATCACACTTGAACTTACAAGAAAAAACCCAACTTTTTATGGTTGGACTAAGTGTCTTTTTTATTATTTTATTCATATTATTTCTCTTTGCTAAGAAATTTCTACTCCCCATATTAGATCTGAAAGAAATAGTAGTTGCTCAAAAAGAAGGAACAACATCAATAGAAAACATCACTTACTTTGATGATGAAATTTCATACATTGCCCAATATATATCTGACTTAAAAAAAGAGCTTGATGAGGACAACTCTGAACTTAAAGACCTTAGCCTAAGAGATCCCCTAACCGGTATAAATAATCGACGATATTTTGTTGAATTTGGAGAAACAATTTTTAAACTTGCAAAGCGTAATAAAGAACCTTTGTCATTAATTATGTTTGATATTGACCATCTAAACTCTGTTAATAAAAAATATGGAAAAAAAGCAGGTGATAATATTGTTAGCCTTGTCTCACAATCTGCCGAAGACCATTTAAGGAAAAGTGATATTTTTGCGCGATATGCAGAAGATATTTTTGTTATATTACTTCCTAAAACAGATGAAACTCAGGCTAGGTTAGTAGCACAAAAAATTCAAGACACCCTAGAGGCACCCTCTTTAAAACATAAGACAGATGCCTACTATACCATAAGCATAGGACTTAGTACCCTTCTTGAAAAAGACCTTTTATTACGAAGTATGACCTTACGCGCAGATGATGCACTTTTACATGCAAAAGAAAATGGAAGAGATAGTATCTTTATGAACCCATCTGCTTAAAGACCTTTTCTAGAAGTCCTTCACTGATGATATACCAAGCCAACCCAATAATAATTAGGCCAAAGACAAGCATAATTTTTCCTACTTGTTTACGTGTTTCACTACAGGTACTTCCACAAGACTTATCATCTCTGTCACATTCATTTTTCATAATAATTACTCATTCTTTTTTCAAATTATAATAAATACTTGCCTAATTAACATTAATACTATTTTCTTTAATATATAATCGTATAAAAAATAAAGGTGCAGTTAAAATGTTTTCTAATCCTCAAAYTGGCGACGCAATTACTGATGACACCATCATGTTTTATGAACTCTCTATTGAGATTCAAGAACGCCTCTTAAATTTTGCAGGAATTTCACATCCCAGCGATAAGTTTTGGGATGTTCTTCCCGTAGCTTATATCTACCAGAACAAGACGCATATGAGCCAAAATGAAATTAATGACGAAGCACTTCTTCAACTAGGGATTATCTAAATAGGATATTCAAATATGGTCGTTTTTCTAGCAAATTTTCTCTAACATAAGGCATATATGAGTTAAATTACAATATCTCTATAGTTTTAGTTTGTTACCTTAAGTTTAATTATTATTTTATGTTATATGATATGTGAAACTTCACTAAAAGCAACCAAATGGAAACTGAGTTAGAAATCTTGCTAAAACATGGAAATAACCATAGTATTTTATATGTTGAAAACAATAAGGGTCTTAGAACAAAGCTTACTACTATCCTTTCTGACTATTTTAAAACTGTTTTTATAGCCGATGGTCCTGAAGCAGGATACGAGTCATTTAAAGAAAATCGCCCCTCCATAGTCATCACTGAAACAAGTTTTGAAAATGAAGATGGTATGAATATGCTTGGAAAAATAAAAAAGCTTGTACCCTTTACAAAAGTAATCATCACCTCTAGAAGTGATGAAAAAGAACTTTTATTTCAAGCTATAGACCTGGGTGTTTCCAAGTATTTTAAAAAGCCTGTTTCAACCGATAGTTTATTAAAAAGTCTTGCAGGTATTATTTCTGACAACAAAAGCATAGAAAACAAATCCATTTTTGAAACCTATATGCATGATATAGTAAACTTTCAAAACAATATGCTTATTCTTCTAGAAGGAGATACTCTCCTGTTTGTTAATCAAATGTTTTTAGACTTTTTTAAAATTAATAGCATCGAAGAATTTGAAGAAAAATATGAAAAATTTGGTAATGTCTTACAAATACATAAGGGCTTTTTATTTAATATTCCAGGACATGACTGGTTTGAAACAGTAAGTAAAAATTTAGATAAACTGTTTCATACTAAGCTTTTAGATACGGAGCAAGAAAGTAAACATTTTATTTTAAAACTTCACAAAATTCCCAATAAAAAAGAGTCTTATATACTCTCTTTAAACGATATTACAGAACTTGACCTTCTTTCCCTTTTTGACGCAGAAGCCGTTAAAAAAGATAAATCCCTTAGAAATAGAGATACCCTTTTTAAACTTTTTGATGTTATACAAAAAAACTCAGCCGAATTAACCCTACATAATTATTATAAGGGATTAACCATATCTGGTCCAGGAATTATTACCAAGACAAACATAGCCAAAGTTATTATAAAGACCTCTTATGTACAACAAAAAGCCATACAATATGAAAAAAAACTTATCCTTAGCTCTGAGCTTTTTCCCTCAGATGTAATCTCTTTAAACATAGAAAAAATATCTTTTGAAGATCAGACTATCACCCTATCTGATGCTAGTTTTCTACCTAGTTCTCCAACACAAAGAGAGCATATCCGTCTCGTCCCTGATAAAAATTACCATATTACTTTATTTTATGATGAAAGAAAATTTTTTGGAGAAATAAGTATCCTTGATGTTTCCATTAGGGCTTGTAAAATTATGTTAGCAAGTCTTCCTCCTAGCTTTAAAAGTATTAAAAAAATTCACTTAGATATGGTTTTAGGACAGGGCTCAGGAACAAAACCTGTTTTAATTAACACCCCAGCTGAGATTATGTCTGTAAAAGAGATTCGAAATCGAAACTACATAATTTTGACTTATAAATTAAAATTAGATACACAACAAGACCTTGAAGAATATTTAGCCAAACGTCAACTTGAACTTGTACGTGAGTTTAAACAAGTCAAGTTGACCTAATACATCCTAAAACATAAAAACTTTTCTCAAGGAAAGTAATCAAAATAATATTTAAAGGATATTTAAAATGAGTTTATACAAACAGTTAGCCTTAATTCTAGTTACAATTTCTTCTTTCTTTATGCTGGTTTTTTACTTTTTACTTGAATCCTACTCTTTCAAAGAAGCTGAAAACCGTATTATGAATGTACTTACCCAATACCAAGCGATAAGACACTTTAATAAGAGAGCTCAGAAGCCTGAAATATATAAACTTCAAGAAGAAAAGAAACTCAAAAAAGAGTATTTTGAAGCGAGTCTTATGTCTTCTTCTTATATTGCAAGTCACATTGCACTTGAACACCAAAGACTTTTGCAAGAAAATGGTTCTAAGGTACACATAGAACTGAAGTTCGCATCTAATAATCCGACTAACCCTATGAATAAGGCAAGCCTTTACGAACAAAACGTCTTAAAAAATATGAAAGAAAATGATCTAAGCTCCTTTATGGAGGTTATGCATAAAGATGGAAAAAGACAATTGTTTTATGCCGTACCTTCTCAAAAAAATACACTTGAATGTTTACATTGCCATGGAGACCCAAAAGATGCCCCTACAGATATGATAAAAAAATATGGAAATAAAAATGGCTTTTTTGAAAAAGAAGGTGATATAAGAGCTATCACAGCCCTGTATACTCCCTTGGATATAAAAGATGCGAATAAAGATATATTTTTTTATGTTGTATCTGCTCTTTTATTCACTACCTTTAGTATGCTATTTGTTCTTATACGCTTTTATAATAAAAAGCTTATTGAAAAAGATGCTATGTTGATGGAACAATCTCATTTTGCTAGCATGGGAGAACTATCTAGTATCTTAGTTACACGTTGGAAACGACCTCTAACTCTCATTAGCTCACGAATTACAAATCTTATCTTAGATGTAGAGATGGAGATGATAGACCATAAAATTTTTCTTAAAAATCTTGAAGCTGTCTCAACGGAAACACAAAACTTATCAAACTCCATTGATTATTTCAAACATTTTTTCACTCCAGACCGACATAAGACCTGTATAGATTTAAATTCTGTGATTGAAGAAGTTTTTATTAGCTTAGATAAAGAGATAAAAGATAAACATGTCTCCGTGGAAAAAGACTATGGTAGCTTAGAGCAAAATGAACTATCTGCGCCAATTTGTATGCTTGTTCTTACCCAAATAATAAAAAATATCATATCTAACATAAAAAATGACAAACCCTTACTACTTTTATCAACACAACAGCAGCCTAAGAAAACCGAAATTTTGATAAAAATAAATGAGAAAGGAATTCTTTCCCTACATGACATAAACAATATTGATGCTACAACTGCAAAAGATAAAGACATGGGTCTACATATGGCTCTTATGCTTCTTAAAAATCAATTAAGTGCCGATATCAAGATTAATATAGATGCTGAGTTTTCTATAATCTCAATATCCATACCACTATTTCCATGTAAGGGCAAATAATGGAAATTAATATTTCAAAACTAAAAACTTATGCCGAAAATATTTCTGTTTTATATGTTGAAGATGATGAGATAATCCAAGAAGAAATGACCAGGGTTTTATCACGTTTTTTTCCAAAGGTTGATCTGGCTCAAAATGGAGAGGATGGACTTCACTCTTATAATGAAAATCCTTATGATCTTGTTATTAGTGATATTAATATGCCTATTATGAATGGTATAGAAATGATAAAAGAGCTTAATAAATACGAAGACTCACCTGTTATTCTTGTTACTTCTGCTTATAATGACACAGATTATCTTATGCAACTTATTAATTTAAATATTACAAAGTTTGTTATGAAACCCTTTAATGCCAAAGACTTTCTTATCGGTTTATACTATATTGTTGAACAAATATTTTTTAAAAAAGAATATGCCATTATGCAAGAAAAGCTCAAATTATCAAATCAGACCTTAGAACAGATGCAAGAAAAGTCAGAGCATGCTACTATTATTTTAGAAAAGAATAAGATTAAATATGCAAATTCAGCCTTTTTAAAACTATCTAAATATGACGATTTACAAACACTAAAAGATGAATCTCCCCAAATAGGAACCCTCTTTGACCTTGGTTATAATTGTATACAAGATGAAGATAATAAAGACTTTATTGACACCTTAAAAAATAGTGAAAAATCAAAACATCTTGTACAAAGATATGATGAAAATAAAAAAAATCCAACTATATACGCTGTAAATTTTACAGAAGGAAGCGAAAAAGAAGCTCTTTACCTTTTAAGTTTTACAGAGATTACACCCTTTTTAGAACCTTATAAGTTTGATAGAACTACGAAACTCCCTAATCGAATATTTATGTTTGAAGAAATTGAATGTATTCGCCAAGAGTATACAGATGTTTTTGCTATGGCCCTTTCAATCAAACATTTTTCAGAATACGCGACATGGAAAGGGAAACAAGGAGCAAAAGACTTTGAACGGCTTATAGCAAATCAAATAAGCGGTCTTTTACAAAAACAAGATTTTAATAATATCTTTCTTGCACGTTTTTCAATTAATCAATTTGTACTTCTTAGTTCAAGTAGTTTAGAAACTGTTGAACCCTACTTAAATGACTTAAGCCTTCACCCCCTAGACTTAGATAAAGATAAACAAAATCAAAAACAGTTTTCCTTTACCCCCTTACATAAGTTTCTCACCTTTCCCATTGACCTCGATACTGAGACACTTGAAATACAATTGGTAAACACTTTTGATGAATTACATTTTTAAGGAGTAAAGATGAATAATAATAATTTTTTAGATAAAAATATTTTACTCATTGATGACAGTAAAACCATCCTTATGTTTTTAGCCTCGGTCCTAAAAAAAGAAGGTTACACAAACTTACATTCTGCCCTATCTGCAAAAAAAGCTTATTCAATTTTAAAAAATAAAAAAATTAATCTTATTTTACTGGATGTCGTTATGCCAGATATAGATGGAGTACAAGCATGTCAGAGTATCCGTAATACTCCAGAGACAGCACATATACCAATTATCATGGTGACAGGTGATGATAGTGATGAAACACTTAAAAAAAGTTTTGATGCTGGTGCGGATGACTTTACAACAAAACCTATTAATTTTATGAATCTAAATACTAGAATAAAAAGTGTTTTGTCTCATAAAGAAAAAGATTTACAAATTCTTAACCAAACAAGATATACAGCAATGAATGATATGATAGACACCCTAGCCCATCAATGGAGACAGCCTCTTGCCGCTATATCTGCCGCCGTCTTAGATATTGAAATTGCTTATGAACTAGACGAACTCACTCCAGAAAATATGAAAAGTCACTTAAAAAATATTAATAATTATACTCAAGACTTATCTAAGACTATTGATGAGTTTAGATCTCTCTCAAAAGTCGAATCAAAGGCAAAAGAAGTAAATATCAATAAGCTTCTTAGCTACACCATGAAAATTATTAGTAGCACATATATGAGTCAGAATATTTCTCTAGAAGTTAAGGAACAAACTAATTTAAAACCTATATTTGCTTATCCTAATGAACTCGTTCGAGTACTCTTAAGTTTTTTTCAAAATACGCAAGAAGCTTTTTCCAAAGTAAACAAGGACTCAAAAAAGACAGTTCAGATTAAAACACGTCAAGACAACTTTTATACCACTATCTCAATAAAAGACAATGCGGGGGGGATTTCTAAAGAAAACTTATTAAAAGTCTTTGATCCTTATTTCAGTACTAAAAAAGAAAAAAATGGAAAAGGGCTAGGTCTATACAGTTCTAAACAGGCCATTGAAGAGCATATGGGTGGAAAAATTTCTATTTTTTCAAAAAACAATACGACAGAAGTTATGATTCAATTAAAAATGTCTGAACAAAAAAGATTGCAAAAAGAAGGTATATAATGAGTTCTTTACTTATGAGACAGGTTATTTTAGATCAAGAGGAAAAGATAGTCGCCTTTAGTATCAATAAAATGCCCTCAGAAAATGCCAGCCCTATTCAAAATTTAAAAAATACTTTTAATGAAATATTTAACATTGGGGTAAATACTCTTTTGGCAAAAACAATCGGCTTTATCAATATTGATTCCACTATTTCCACAAATGAGCTTATTGAGCTGATCCCCCCTAATAATTTTTCTTTGGTCTTTACAATGGACTCTTATATTTTACAACGTTCACTTGGTAAAATTAAAGATTTACATGAAAAGACATATAATCTTACACTTCGCATAAGCGATTACAAAAATATAAACCTATATGAAAATTATTTTAATTACTTTAGCTACCTAGAACTTAATTCACTGTATCTTAACACTGAAGAAATAGATGATATTATCAAACGCGTGAAACTCTATAAACCTAGTATTTTCATTTCTAATATAAAGACCCAAGAGCTATTTGAGCATTGTAAAAAACAAGGGGCAGAGCTTTTCCAAGGAAATTATATAGCGAAACCCTTTATCACAGAGGGTAGTAAAGTCTCTTCAGAATCTAAAATTATTCTTGAATTATTGAACTTACTTGATAGTGAGGCAAGCATCTCAAAAATTGCCCACTGTTTTTCTTCTTATCCTAAGCTTACAATCTCTCTTTTAAAGTTTTTAAACTCAGCAAGCCTCTTTTTAAAAGTGGATATACAATCCATTAAGCATGCTATTTTATTACTTGGACGAAAACAGATGAGACAATGGCTACTTGTTATTGCTTATTTAAAAACTGAAGACAATTTAGATATGTTTGCAAACCCCCTCTTTCATCTTGTACAAAGTCGCTTAAGCATCATGGAAATTCTAGCTGAAAAACTCAATATCGATAAATATCAAGCTAGCTTTATTGGAAGTCTATCTTTATTAGAACCTCTTATGCATATACCAATGAAAGACATATTAAATGAGCTCACCCTAGACAAGATTATTAAAAAGGCTATCCTCGAATATTATGGTGACCTAGGTATCTTATTGAAACTTGTTTTAAGTGCTGAAGAACTTAACTACGAAGAAATAGACTCTTGCCTTAAATTACTAGATCTTAAGACTAAGGACTTCCAAGAGGCCTTAATACTAAGCTATAAAAAAGATGTTCTTGAACTTAAGCTTTAAAGTATAAATCTCAGACTAAATATCTAAGATTATCATTCAAAGGATTCTTATAAAATTCTTTTATTAAATAATAAAGCCTTGTTACAAGGGGGTGTAATTTAAACTTCTTTCCACTTTCTCATCTTCTTMAKMAWTCTTYWYTKTYTMGTATGGTTTAATATAATAATCCTAATGTCAAAAAAGGAATACCCAATGGCGCAGACGGCTACTAAACAAACCTGTTACCTTCTAGACACCTCCATTATCCTTGATGATCCTCTTCATATCCTCCGACTTTATGACAATAATGAAAATGCTGTTTTAATTAATGACATCGTTTTGGCTGAACTCAATAATAAGAAAGATGATACACGAGGGGACGCTGGATTTAGAGCCAGAGAATTTTTCCGTTTTTCTGATAATGAACAAGGCCGAACTATTGAATTTTCTGAGCTTCCAGAATGTGTACAAAAATGTGCAAAGATACATGGAAAGGAGTGTAATGATAAGTATTATCGCCTCTCTGTTAATTTTCCCCATGCAAACCTTGTGGATAATCAAGTAGGTGACGATGTCCCCTTATATATAATTTATAGAAAATCTTATGAAATTGCAAAATCCTATAAACAAGAGTATGGTCTAAATGATGCCAAAATTGGTGAGATAGCCCAAGACTACCACCTTACCCTTCTCACCAATGACATCTCGTTTAAGATTGCTTCTGAGGTTCAAGGCATTACTACTCAAAGCATTCGTAATGCAAGGGTTGAACGTCCTGATGAAATCGAATTTGCAAGCACCTATACCTACCAAGGAGAAGAACCTATTCTTGAGGACTTAGAAGAACATCTTAATTTTGAGCAAATGACCTTTATTCAAGAAGCGGGAAATGATAAGTCTCAGATTTATGAAACTGGTATTCAAAAATATGCCCTAATGAATAATCATCATTTAGAATGGTGTGACTTTGACAAGCGCTTTGGTGAGTTTTATGATGATAATCTAATAAGACCTATCAATCTAGAGCAGAAGTTTTACTTTACCATGCTCACGCATCCTCAAAATTACATTACAGTAGTTTCAGGTGCAACGGGCTCAGGTAAAACACTTATCGCCTTACAAGCAGGCTTAGACCTTTTAAATGAGGGAATTGTTGAAGGTATTATTTACGCCAGAAACACCGTAACCGCGAATGATCAACAGTCTGAACTTGGGTTTAGAAAGGGAGATGAGGGGCAAAAACTAGGTTACTTTATGTACCCTTTATACTCCGCTATTAACTTTACCATTGAACATATGAAAAAACGCTCTATTGACTCACAAGTAGAATATACAGGTAATATTAACTCAATGAAGCAAGAGACGGCCACTGAGTCCTTTATGGTGAAACATAGCATAGAAGTAATGGATATCGCTCACCTAAGAGGAACAACAATATCTAAGAAGTTTGTTATCATTGATGAGGCGCAAAACCTCACTGCCGCAACGCTAAAGCTCATTGGAACAAGAATGGGAGATGAAACACGTCTTGTTGTTATGGGAGACCCCAACCAAATAGACCATCCTTTTTTATCTAAGCGAAGAAATGCCTTAGTTGCCCTACTTCAAAAGGCTCAAACAGAAAACTATATCGCGGGAGTTCAGCTTAGACATACCATTAGATCTGAGATTGCAAATTGGTTTGATAAGAATTTTTAAAAACTGTGCCACAAATGTGACATAACAACTATAGTTCTATAGTATAATTATAAGAGCAGGAGTATATTATGGAACTAAATTTATTATATATCGTACCCTTTTCTTTGTTTATTTTAATCCTTTGGGTAGGTGGTT
The DNA here is from genome assembly GCA_002733885.1 of Arcobacter sp. GTDB lineage: Bacteria > Campylobacterota > Campylobacteria > Campylobacterales > Sulfurimonadaceae. Next base: position 212,318 of record NVXJ01000003.1, read on the forward strand.
TTCTCTTTATGTTTTTAAATATTATGCGTAACGATCCAAGAGAAATAGAGTTTAGAGCGCATTCGTCTCAAGATATGGGACTTTTACCAAAGAAGTTAAATAGAAAAGGGGATGTCCCTGTAAAAAGAGAGAAGAAATATTACGGGTCACACCCGCAATTTTCATAAGAAAAGTACTACTTGAGCACTTTCATATAGGTTCTAGATTGGTAAAACGCGAATCTTTTGAGAAAGCTTTTCTTTTAAAGCTGCTTCAATTGCGTAAAGTGTACCTGTTGAAGATGATGCACAACCATCACATGCACCAAGGTAACGGATATATACATCAATGTTTTCCTCAGTAGATTTAACATCAATAACTTCCATATTTCCACCATCCATGATTAAAAATTGACGAATATTTTCATCAACTACAGCGTCAATAGCCTTAATCTTTTGAACAAGAGTCATACCTTCAAAGTCACCCTTTGAACCAGCATCAGCTGCAGCTTTCATCTTTTCAGAATCCATCTCTTTTCTTGTATCATCTAAGATATCTACTAGATAGTATTCTCTATCTTCGTGTCCACCTGGCTTGATACAAGACTTACAGAAACCACCAGCCTTAGTATAATCAGTGATTTGCTCAACTGTTGTAAGATCATTAAGCTTGATAACTTCTTTAAGAGTATCAAGAGAAACACGAGCACATTCACATACAATGATTTCAGTTTCAAATGTTGCTTCATCAACACCAAGGTACATACCAGCAGCTTTTTTGATAACATCATAAGCCATAACTGAACAGTGCATCTTTTGAGGCGGAACAGCTGGAGTTTCTGGATTATCACGAAGAGCAAGCTCAACATCAATGTTTGTAATAGTAACCGCTTCTTGAACTGTTTTACCAATACAAAGTTCTGTCATAACATCTGAAGATGCAATAGCAGTACCACAACCAAAAGACTTAAACTTAGAGTTTACAATCTTGTCGTCTTTAGGATCAATTTCCCAATACAAACGAACTGCATCTCCACAGCTTTCTGCACCGAAATCAGCAACAATTAACTTGTTTCCTCTTTCTTCAACTTCATCAGGAAATAATTCACCCTGGTGTTGAGGGTTATTCATTAATGTTGTAACTTTATCTGAGTAAGCGTCCCATAGAGATTCGCCTAATATGTCATTTTTTGCCATAATCTATTCCTTTAATTTAATTTCATAAAATGAAAGGGAACCCTTCCATTTATAGAACATCATTTGAGCAAAAGCCCAAATTACTACGCTAACGCTGAGTTTAACTCGGCGTTATGCCCTCGCGCCTTGGCGCTCTTTATTTTTAACCTATCAACTGTATATTAGTTGTTTAGCCTAGTGGTGGTGAAGTTCACATTCACGAACTTCTCCCCCTGTTGTTGGTTGAACTTCAGCATAAGAGCTTGAAATAGCTCTTAAACGGTGAACACCATCTACGAATGCCTTGATTACAAAATCAACTTCTTCATCTGTAGTAAAACGGCTAAGGCTTAGACGCATACCAGTGTGAGCAAGTTCATTGTCCGCACCGATTGCTAGCATTACTGTGTTACCTTCAAGGTCTGCTGATGCACAGGCTGAACCTGTTGAAGCACCAATCATTGCATTGTTAAGATCCCAAAGCATACCTTCACCCTCAACACCTCTTACTGAAATAAGGATAGTGTTTGGTGTACGATTTGCGCGGTCTCCAACAACAAATACATCTTCTAGTTTAAGAAGTGCATCTTCAATCTTGTTACGCTTAGCTGCAATAGAAGCAATTTTTGCGTCCATATCAGTCGTAGCAAGTTCGATTGCCATACCCATACCAATAATTCCTGGTACGTTTAGTGTTCCTGAACGACGTCCACCCATTTGCTCTCCACCATGTAAAAGAGGAGTAAGTTTGCGAGAGTTCTTAATGTAAAGAGCGCCAACACCCTTTGGTCCGTGAAACTTGTGAGCAGAAAAAGACATAAATGCTATGTCCATTTCAGATACATTTACAGGAATCTTACCAACGGCTTGTACTGCATCTGTATGTAAAAGAACTGCTTTTTCTTTACAAATATCAGAAATTTCTTTCATTGGAAAAATCATTCCTGTTTCGTTGTTAGCCCACATAATAGAAACAAGTGCTGTTCTATCTGTAATAAAAGACTTAACTGTATGTGCTTCAACAATACCTTGATCATTAACGGGAAGGTAAGTTACCTTAACACCACAGTTTTCTTCTAAGTACTTACAGGTAGCTAGAATTGATGGATGCTCAATCTCAGTTGTTACGATATGGTTCTTATCACCGTGTTGCATAAGGTCAGACCAGATTGACTTTAGAACCCAGTTGTTTGACTCAGTTGCACATGAAGTAAAAACGATATCATCATTGTCGCCTGCACCAATACCAGTGTAAACCTGATCAATCGCCTTTCTTAAGGCTGGGTGTGTTTTTGTCCCGTACTTATGAAGTGAGTTTGGATTTCCAAACATTTCAGTCATATAAGGAAGCATCGCTTCAAGAACCTTTGGGTCCATTTGAGTCGTTGCATTGTTGTCTAAATAAGCTTGCATATAATTCCTTTATCTGAGTATCTAAACGATAATAATACTCATAATTTTTAATTAGGACAATTTTTGTCCTCTTTCGATAACGACATGATAATAGGTATTTGTTAAGTTTATGCTTAAGATTATATTGGGGGGAGAATGACTTAAGAAATCTTTTAGTTTATGGAGTCTGTGAACTCATTAATTCTATAAGCTTTTGCACGCTCTCATCGAAGTCTGAGATGAAAGAAGAGCCTTGAGAAATAAATTCTTCCATCATCTGCTTTTTAGAAATAGCCTCATCAAGTTCCTTATCATTACCAGCGGTATACGCACCAATTCGGATTAAGACCTCATTTTCTTTTAATAATGTATATAAACGTCTAAATTTTCTAGCGGCTTCAAAATGCTCAGGGCTAATAATATCATTCATAACCCGTGAGGCAGAATTAAGTATATGTATAGGGGGATAGATTCCAAAGTCCGTTAACTCACGCGAAAGTACAATATGCCCATCTAAGATAGAACGAGACTGATCGGCAATAGGGTCATTCATATCATCACCCTCAACCAAGATAGTAAAAAAAGCTGTAATCGAGCCTTTACCTTCTTCTTTTCCCGCTCTTTCCATAAGCTGAGGAAGTAAAGAAAGCGCAGATGGTGGATAACCCTTTGAGGTTGGAGGTTCACCAAGAGCCAGTCCAATTTCTCTTTGAGCCATTGCAAAACGCGTGACAGAATCCATCATAAACAAGATATCTTCTCCTTGGTCTTTAAAGTACTCAGCCACAGACATAGCCGAAAATGCTCCATACTTACGCATCAATGCAGAATCATCTGAGGTTGCCACAATGATAACCGTGTTGGTAAGGTCGCCTCCAAGGTTTTTTTGTATAAACTCAGGAACCTCACGTCCACGCTCACCAATTAGGGCGACTACTTTAATAGGTGCCTGGGAACCTCTTACAATCATCCCCATAAGCGTAGACTTCCCTACTCCAGAACCTGCAAAGATTCCTAGTTTTTGGCCCTTTCCACAAGATAACAAGGTATCAATTGTTTTTACACCTACAGAAAATTTCTCATCTATCATACCTCTGGACATAGCCGCAATAGGTGCTTTGATAATAGGGTATTGAATAGAACAATTAAGAGGACCTTTCCCATCAATAGGTTCCATAAAAGGATCAACCACACGACCTAAGAGTTCAGGCCCTACATTTATCTTCATCCCATTTTGTTTTAAAAAGACTTCATCTCCTATACAGTACCCTTCTATAAAAGAAAAAGGAGAGATGGCAAAAGAACCTTCTTTAAGTTCTGTGACCATCCCCATAGTATTCATCCCAGAATCCTTAGAAATCATACAAACCGTATCCCCAATACTTACCCTAAGGCCTTTGGCAAGAACCATAGTGGCATTAATTTCAGTGATGGTTCCAAAGGTAGGAGATAAGTTCTTACCTTTAATGCGATCTTTTAGGGAGTTTAGGGGCATTGAATTTTCTCCGATAATTCGGGGAATAGTGAACGGGGGAACGGGGAATGGGAAAGAGCAAAAGATAATGTACTAAGATTTACACAACACAACCCCCGTTCACCCTTTACTATCCTTTCTCTTCCCCTAAATTTGTTTTGCAAATTTAGTACCTATTTCCTACAGGAGCATTGATAAGTGCAAAGAATTCAGCTCTTGTTCTTTGGTCACTTTTAAACAGACCTCTAAGAGCAGAAGAAGTAGTCGTAGAATTTATCTTTTCAACACCACGCATTTCCATACACATATGACGGGCTTGAATAACAACGGCTACACCCTTTGGTTTAATGGTCGTCATAATGGCTTCCGCAATTTGTTCAGTGAGTTGTTCTTGAATTTGCATACGACGAGAAAAAATATCAACAACACGAGGAATCTTTGAAAGACCAACAACCTTTCCATCAGGAATATAAGCAACATGCGCACGACCAATAATAGGCAGAAGATGATGCTCACAGGTTGAGTAAAGTTCTATATCTTTAATCAAAACCATTTCATCATTTGAAGAAGTAAACAAGGCAGAATTTAAAATAGCATTGGGGTCTTCTTTATATCCCCCATACATAAATTCATAAGCCTTTCTAACACGCTGTGGAGTTTTAAGAAGACCTTCTCTATTTGGGTCTTCTCCAACAGACTCCATCATTATCTTTACTGCGTTTTCAAAAGCTTCATTATTTATATCAGACACGTTTAGACCTTCTGTTTTATTAGTGTAAGGATAACACTTCTTGGCTTGTAATTATCTATTATATGCAAATAAAAGGAAAATTTGGATAGAATTTCGCAAAATTTATTCTGTCTAGTATAATTCGAAAATACTAGCCAAGACACATAAAAAGGGATTCTATGGAATTCAAAACTAATAAAATTGACGGCGCTAATGCTGAAATTACGGCTACTTTAGCTCAATCTGATATCGACGCAAATGTTGAAAAAATTGCTAAGCACCTGGCTAAAACAACATCTGTACCTGGTTTTCGTAAGGGTAAGGTTCCTGTATCTGCTATTAAAAAGCAGTCAGGTGAGAAGCTTGTTCAAGATGCAGAGTCTGAAGCACTTCGTGGTGTTTTAGAAGCAGGTCTTAAAGATCTTGGTTTTGATTCTGATGCACTTATTGGTGAGCCTCAAANTCRCTRWSKWWRWTMAWRYYSMASRYWWGAKWGRNARTYRMWGWKMSKRKMNGSACTTCGCCCWGAAATTAACCTTGATGGTTATGCTGACTTAGCTCCTGATACTATGAAGCCAAAGGTAGCTGCTAAGCAAATTACTGACCGTATCCAAGAACTTGCTCAATCTCAAGCTGAGTTTGTTGATGTTACAGAAGACAGAGCACTTGTAGATGGTGATACTGCTAACTTAAACTTTGAAGGTTCTATTGATGGCGAACTATTTGAAGGTGGAGCTGCTGAAGATTTTTCTTTAACTCTTGGTTCAAATCAATTCATTCCTGGTTTTGAAGACCAAGTTATTGGTATGAAAAAAGGCGATGAAAAAGTTGTTAAGGTAACATTCCCTGAGAACTACGGTGGCGAAAAGCTTGCGGGTAAAGACGCTGAGTTCAAGGTAAAAATCAATTCTATTCAAGAAAAAGCTAAGATTCGTATGGACGCTGCACTTGCTAAGAAAATGATGCCAGGTGATGAAGAAGCTTCTATGGATAAGCTTAAAGACCAGATTAAAGAACAAATCGAGAAAGAAGAGTTAACAAAACTTTATAATGATGAGTTAAAGCCTTCTTTATTAGACGCTTTTGTTGCTAAGTTTAACTTTGACCTTCCTAAGTTTGTTGTAGAGCAAGAAATTGATATGGCACTTAACAAAAAAGCGCAAACAATGAGTGAAGACGAAATTAACGAACTTAAAGACAACAAAGACAAGGTGAGTGAATTACGTGAAACATTCAGAGATGATGCAACTAAGTCTGTAAAAGCTACTTTTATCATTGATGCTTTAGCTAAGGCTGAAGGTATCGCAGTAGAAGAAAACGAAGTAATGCAAACTATCTACTTCGAAGCTATGCAAACAGGTCAAGATCCAGCTGGTGTTTACGAAAACTACAAAAAGTCTGGTTACCTTCCCGCTATACAAATGGCAATGGTAGAAGACAAGGTTTTAACTAAGTTAATTGACGCTAAGTTAAAATAAGTTTCTTTCTTAAAGAATGATCCTTTTTACACCCATATTTCTTATGGGTGTTGTGCTTTAAAAAATGATTAGCTACAATACCCCATCTAAATATTTTTTAAATTACAATTTCAAGGAACACAATTGAGTTATATCCCTTATGTTATCGAAAAAACTGGCCGTGGTGAAAGATCATATGATATCTTTTCACGTTTATTAAAAGACCGTATTATCATGTTAAGTGGTGAAGTAAATGACCAAGTAGCTTCAACTATTGTTGCTCAACTGCTTTTTTTAGAAGCTGAAGACCCGGAAAAAGACATCTACTTTTACATAAACTCTCCCGGTGGTGTTATCACTTCAGGTATGTCAATTTATGACACGATGAACTACATCAAACCTGATGTTTCTACCATTTGTATAGGACAAGCCGCTTCTATGGGTGCTTTCTTATTAAGTTCAGGAGCAAAAGGAAAGCGTTATTCACTTCCTAACTCACGAATCATGATCCACCAACCTTCAGGTGGTGCTCAAGGCCAGTCAACTGATATTCAAATTCAGGCTAAAGAAATTCAACGTATGAAAGATGACTTGAACGCAATACTTGCTGAGAACACAGGTCAAAAAGTAGAAAAAGTAGCAGCTGATACAGAACGTGACAACTTTATGTCTGCACCAGAAGCTAAAAAATACGGTATGATAGATGAAGTAATTTCTAAAAATTCTAAAAAGTAAGTCAAGGATAATTAATGGCAGGTAATCTTCGAAAACGACGTGATATTTCTGCTATTTCTTCTGATACAGAAGTACCATCTTTTGATGCTTCATCACAGTCTCCTTCAGGCTTAAGCGAGCCTACCTCTGATTTAGAAATGTATTCAAAAGAAGTTTTATCCCAACTTATACATGATAACCTTCCCCCTACTCCAAATAACTTTGCCCTTTATTTTGACAGGCTTTTAGAAGATAAGTCAGAAGCCTTACGAAAGCAAATAAACTCTGTCTTAGAATTTGAAGACAACAGTGATGATGAAAAGACCATTGAGCTAGAAAAATCTTTGAAATCAGGCTTTACCTCAGTAAAGTCGATTTTACAAGTTACTGCTAATGTTTATAAAAACATTGCCCTTATGGAAAAGATACTTGTTAAACGCCGCGCCGAATTAACAAAGTCATCTGATAGTGCCGGTGTCTTGTCTACTATTACCTCCCTTGACCAGGATGTTGGAAAATTAAACAACATCTTAAAGAAGCAAGTTGATCATATGAAAACCTTGTATCAAGATACAGCGAGTATCGTTAAAAATGTTGAAAATGAAACGATTTATGATAACCAGTTTGGTATTTATAATAAACGTTACCTTCTTAATAAGTTAGAGCAGGAAAAGAATCTTATCGAAGAGTTTAAGCACACCTCTTCTTTAATCACAATAGAACTTTCTAAAGAAATAGAAGACAGCATTAGTAATCAAAAAGCCCTTTTATTGATGACACGTACTATCGCTAGACTCTTAATGAAGACCTCACGAAGAAGTGATGTTGTTGCGCATTATGGAGATGGTGTTTTTGCTATGGTGCTTAAGCATACAGATATCGTTAATGCTAAACGCGCAAGTGAACGCCTATGTGACCTTGTATCTAGTAGTAACTTTTTCTTAGCCGAAAAAGAGATACAGTTGAAAATATCTATTGGTATAGCCAATATCAGTCCTGACCGTTCCGTAGAAGAAACCCTAGTATGTGGTTTAAATGCAATGGAACATGCTTATGAAAATGATAATGAAGATTATTGTGTTTGTAGCAAAGACGAAGAAAACAAATAAAGAAGTAGAGTAAAAACAAAGATGAAACTCCCTGTAGTTGTATACCCCGATAAAAAATTAAAACTTGTTTCTAAGAAAGTTGAAGATTTTAATACAGATTTGCATTTATTTTTAGATGATATGTATGACACCATGATACAAAGTAATGGTATTGGTTTGGCTGCTATTCAAGTAGCTAAGGCACAAAGAGTACTGCTTTTATGTATGCCTGATGAAGAAGGTGAACAAAGTAAAGATGCACTAATGGAGATTATTAACCCTAAGGTTTCTAATGAAGAAGGTACTATTATTTATCAAGAAGGGTGTTTATCTGTCCCTAGCTTCTACGAAGATATAGAAAGATATGAGAAACTCACCCTTGACTACCAAGACCGCCATGGTAAACAGCTACGTATAGAGGCTGAAGGTCTACTATCGGTTGCAATTCAACATGAGATAGACCACTTAGATGGAAAACTTTTTATAGAAAAACTTCCTTATGGACGCAGAAAAAAGTTTGAAAAAGAATATAAGAAACTTCAAAAATCAAAGAAGAGTACTTCTGAGTAACAATATCTACTACTAGATATCTAATTTTCTTTTATAATATTCTTTCTTAATTATATGTTCTTTTTTATAAAATTATATTTTAAAGAGAATTGTTTGTGCAGAAGTATTTGAAAGACGAGAGCTTAATCCCTTCAATGGGACTAAAGACTCATTTTACTCTGAATGTGTTACCTGATATAAATCTACTGCCGAAGCAACCAATACTATACAAGCAACTACACTACCAATTAGAAGATGGATTTCATTCATCTTGACTCCTTGTGTTTAACATTTTTTAAATGTCATTATTTTGTGCGATTAAAAACACTACACAAGTAAACCGGCAGCCCCCCCAGAATTATTTGGATAAAAGACAAGATAAGTGTAACACAGAATGTTATTTTTAGTTCTTAAATAATAATATTTCCTTATAGGTCCCTTACTTAAGTACTTCCAATATAATATAACCTAATAATATACTAGTCTTAGGCTCTGAAACTTAAATTATATAAATAATTCTTATACTTTGTCAGAAATTTTATATACTTTCCTTACAATCTACCATGAAAAAAGTATATTCGGGATCATTTGAAGGTATCCAAGCCAAAACAGTAAGTGTAGAAAGTAGTTTCTCTAAGGGGCTCCCTTCTTTTTCCATTGTTGGCCTTGGAAATGCTTCTATTCAAGAGTCAAAAGAGCGTATCAAGTCATCTTTGTATGCCAATGACTATACCTTTCCTCCTATGCGCGTGACTATTAATCTTTCTCCTTCTGATTTAAAAAAAGAGGGAACACATTTTGACCTTTGTGGTGCCTTGCTCATTGCCCTTCAAAAAGAAGATGTCAATTTTGAAGACTTTTATATCTTTGGCGAGCTTGGATTAGATGGTGAAGTAAAGGAAACCTCTTCCTTATTTGCCCTTATCTTATCCTTATCACAATCAGGAGAAATGCAAAAAGCCATTGTTCCCTCTTCTTCTTTAGAAAAACTCTCATGCATCCCTAATACCGAGTTTTATGGAGTAGCTAACCTAGAAGAATGTATCAATTTTTTCACCCAAGAAGACGAGCATGTCCCTGTTCTTTCAAAAGATTACGAACACCCATTTGTTCAGACTCAAGATGCAAAACTCTTTTATCAAGACCTTTACCCTCTTGATTTTAAAGAGGTAAAGGGTCAAGAACATGCTAAACGAGCAGCCTTAATCTGCGCTACGGGAATGCATAATATGCTCTTAGAAGGAAGCCCCGGATGTGGAAAGAGTATGATTGCAAAACGTTTACTGTACATTCTACCCCCCTTGCATATGCAAGAGATACTTGAAAATGCCAAACTTAATGCCTTAGAAGGGATAGAACCTGAGTTCTTGCCTCTTCGCCCTTTCAGGCATCCTCATCATACCTCTACGCCTGCAAGTATCTTTGGAGGGGGCTCTAGTCATTCTCGTATTGGAGAGATTGGACTCGCCCATGGAGGAATTTTATTTTTTGATGAACTTCCAAATTTTTCTAAAAATGTTTTAGAGGCTTTAAGAGAACCATTAGAAGATAAATATATTATGATTTCTCGTGTTAATACAAAGATAGAATATCCAACAGACATTGTTTTTCTTGCGGCTATGAATCCTTGTCCTTGTGGAAACCTCTTACATATACAGAAGTCTTGTCGTTGCACGGATTTAGAGGTTCAAAGATATAAAAACCGTTTATCTGAGCCTTTTTTAGACCGTATTGATATCAATATACAGATGCAAGCCGTTAGCAGTGATGATAAGCCTAGTCTAAGTTCTTCACAAATGCACAAGCAAGTTTTTAAGGCCCTGCTAATGCGAGATAAGCGTCAACAAAAAAGTCCAAATGGAAAGCTCCAAGATAAGGAGATAGATACCTATTGTAAAATTAGTACTGAACTTCAAGAAGTCATGAGGCAGGCAAGTGAAAGCTTTGCCCTAAGTTTTCGTTCCCTTAATAAGGTACTAAAGATTTCAAGAACTATTGCGGATTTGGCTTCTTGTGAGAATATACAAAAAGAGCATCTCTTAGAAGCCCTGTCTTATCGTAGAAGATAGTGTCTAAAGATGATTAATATTTAATGCGGATTTCTTGTTCTATTTCTAGCTTTCTATTAACCAGTCTTACACTCTTCTCGTAAGCTACCATTAACTTATGATAATAGGTTTGCGCAGACTGTCTATCATAAGAATGTATCACCTCTTTATAATAAGTTATAAATTCTAAGATAAGGTCTGTTGTTTGAAAGTATATTTTATTATTTCGAGAAATGGACAAGACAATGTCAAAGCCCATTTTAAGCTCTTCAGACATAGTCCCTATCTCAAACTCGTCCCTATAAATAAAACGTTCTAAGATAGCGGCCATACCCGCATCAGAACTTGGAAAGTTTTTATTCTTGTTATACACATAAGCTTGCAACTTTTTTTTGTTCCAAAGCGCAAGGGTACGACGCATTTCATGCATTTTTCTATCCCGGTCACGTTTATATTCATAATGAGTTTTTTGTGAATCTGATAAATCTAGCATGGGGACCTCATTTAACATCTTTTAAATATTTGACCTCTATTATAACACCCTAATAATAATCAATAGTTAAAAACTTTTTTTTAGTTTATACAGTGGGACTTGTTCTTTTTTTCTTTGCCTCTACTTCTAATCTAAACAAACCTTTTCTAAATGCATGCAAGAGTCTTTGTCTATAGTTTTTTGAGTTAGTCTTATCGTAATCTCGAACAACATCCATATATATTTTTAAAAACTGCTGTATACCTAACATAGTTTTAATATTTGAGCGAGGATGTTTACATAACATAATGACTATCTCTAAACCTTTTTTTGTTCTCTCCGGTCTATCCCCTATTTCAAATAAATGTCTGCCATCAGGAAAGTCTTTATCGCTTGTTCTTTGCGTATTAAACTTCTGCATAATCGCATCAAAACCTAAAAAATTACAAACATGCGTGTTATTCTTGCACATCACATACTTATGGGTATCACTTAGATTCCAATCCTTAATAATTTCACTCATCTCATCAAGTTTTTTTTCATATTGCTGTTTTGGTGTATTGGGGCCGGATGATTTAAACATAAGATTAGGATAGCACTTACTCATGTAAATTATCCTAAAATATACAAGAAGAAAAGAAAGCTAAGCTAAGCTAAATAAGAGTAGCTTTTCAAAACAACCCTTATAAGACAGGTTCAGAAATCACGATTTTATTAATAATAGTAGTTACATTATTATCTATTCTAAACACTTCCCAAAAGCTTCCACTTCCTGTTGTGTTAATATCTATGACCTCTATAGGAAGACCTTTTCGAATGATCTGCACAGATGCCTCTGAACTATTTAGATCTCCTACTCCTGAAAATTTCTTATGATAGTACACATACTTTCCAAGACTGATGTTTTCAATCGTTATTGTTTCTGGTCCAAAACCACTCGTTGCATCAGCATCAAGGCTTGCTTCCCCAACTTCAATCTTATTTGAAAAAGAGATCTTGTACGTTGTATTATCATCTCGTGTTCCTCTTAGATTTGAGTCTAAGTCTTTAGGCTCTGCCTTCCAGGTTAAAATAAGTCTCATCTCTTCATTTGTAGCCAATTCAGGGGACAACACAAAATTCTGATTATTCCCAAGCTGTCCATCAATAACATTCATATTTCCATGCCCTGTGATATAACCGTTAAGAGACATTTCTAAGGTGTATATTCCTACTGCAATGTTATTAAATGCATAAGCACCATCTACACTTCCATTGTTTTCTGATGTGGAGGTTAATACAATAGGTCCTGTTGTATTGTTTTTTCCAAGTCTTACAGAAATATTAACATCATTTAAGCCTAAGCTAGTTACTGCATCTTTAATAGTCCCACTTGCACTGTTATTTCCATCAAGAGATAAAACTTCTGGGGAAATCGAAAAATTTTGATCTACTCCTGGATTTCCACCGATAACATAAAGTGTCCCATATCCTGTTAAATAAGATGTCAACGCCATTTCAATAGTGTAAGTTCCAATAGAAATACTATTAAAATCATAACTTCCATCTGCCAGAGTTTTTGTAAGTGCTGTCACGACACCCGTTTGATTACTTACACCTTGCCTCAGTGAAACATTAACATCTTCCAAAGGAAAACTTGTACTAGTACTTGTTATAGTACCCGACGCTCCACTTACCGTTCCTGTATTACTCGCAAGTAAATAAACTGCTTCTAAGACCTTTGTGCCTTCTGTGTCTATATGTACCTTATATTCAGTGGAAATGTATGAGCCTTTTGAAAAAGTCAAAATATAATCTGTTTGTGAATTAAGTGTAGTTTGGTAAAAACCATTAATATCACTTGTTATTGAGGCAGAAGAAGAAGGAGATACAGAAATCTTGACATCTGCTAAAAGTGTCTGAGTAGAAAAATCTCTGACTTCGCCATTGACATTAACATTAGCAACAACACCTGTAAAGGTAGAAGAGTCAGAAGCTCCTCCACAAGAACTAAACACAAAAATTAAAAGAATTAAAAAAAGAGTAGTTAATGTTTTCATATTTTCCATATTACTTATATTATATTTTAAAAAGTTCTAGAGCAATATCGGCATTTTTATTATTTTCTATAACTTTAAGACTACCCTTAAATATTCCCTATTGTGTGTGTTATACTTATAGAAATTTAAAAGGTAGAGCTGTGAAAGTAGTTTGTTTTCTCTCTTGTTTTCTCTACTTTAGTGTTTTTGCTTCGCAAGATTTTTTTGTGCAAGTCACTTCAGTTAAAACAAAAGACAATGCTTCTTATATGATTAAAAGACTTAAAGATTATGGCTTTAGTTCTCACTCAAAAAAAGAAAATAATTTACATAAGGTTCTTGTAGGGCCCTTTAAAACACGAAAACAAGCAGATGAAGCAGTTAAGCTAATAATAAAAAAAATTTCACAAGCTCAGCCACATCCTAAGAAAGTCATCCCTATAAGTATTAAAAAGAAGAAAAAAGGAAAAAGTTCCAAAAAAACAGCTATTCCTGAACCTCCAAAGCAGAAAAAAGAAAAATCCATAAATTATCATAAGGCTTTTATTGGAGTGAATTTTGGAGGGGCTTATGTTAATATAAACAATTCCAAAAGTACTACTACTCTAGCCTCAGAACCCGATAAAGATGGTCTTTCTTATGAACTAGAAGCAGGATATTACCTTACTTCAAACCTTTATGCCACACTAAATTACCAACGTGTCCAACTTACAGATGTTGACTTTGATAATGGATTTTCAAGCTTTAATTACCGATTTGACAAACTTCATGACATCTATCCTTACATAGGTTTAATTGCAGGATATTCTAGAATGCAATGGAATGAAGACCCCATTACTGCACTAAGTAGTGATGAAGAAAGTTTTTCCTTTATAGGGGGCGCGCAACTTGGAGCGGAAATGTTTATGTTTCAAGACATATCTTTATATATGTATTACAGATATCTGATAATGGACCATCTCACAAAAATTAAAGTCCTATCACAAACCCAAGAATTTTCACACGATTCTTTACAAAATTTCAACTTTGGCCTTAGGTATAACTTTTAATATAAATAGAATCAATAAGGAAACGGCATGAAATACTTAACACTTTTAAGCTCTTTTTATCTTATTTTTATGCTCAGTGGCTGCGGAGGAGATTCCGGTTCTTCTTTTGATGATGCATCAACAGGACTTAATATTAAAATTGGAAATCTATCCCTTAGTGTTGATTCTAATGCATCAATAGGAACACTTATAGGCACCATTCCCATTTTAAACAGTGGAAGTTCTTCTATTAATTCTTTTGAACTTTATGGAATTAATGCCAACTTCTTTAACATTAGTAATAATGGGCAAATTTCTCTCTCTTCTGAAGCACAATTTAATGTTGCTGTTAAAAATCTATACTTATTAGAAGCTATTGCAAAAAATACATCTGAAAGAAGTAACAGAGCTAGCATTAGCATTTCACTGGATTCAGGAGCAGTTGCACGAATGCAAAATTTTTCCAATAATATTGACGAAAATGCTACTGCTGGAACCCTTCTTGGGAGTATTACCCTTCTTGAAAATGGAGCTTCCATTACCGCCATAACACTTTCAGGAAATGGCGAAAGTGATTTTAATGTTGATGCTAGTGGTCAAATCACACTGTCACCAAGCGCAAACTTAAACTTTGGTACCAAAGACCTTTATACCCTCCAAGCTATTGCAACCAATGCCGCGGGGAACAGTGATCCTATCACTATTAGCATTAGTGTTAATAACCCTAACATTGTTATAAACTCTATTTCTCTTGTTCTTATTGCCATTAGTTTTAACAACTTTCCCATCCTTGATACTGAACTAAATTGGCACAAACGCGTCTTTGGTAATTCTCCTGGTGAGATTAATCATTATTATAAAGAGATTTCTAATGGGACATTTTCACTTACTCCCGCCCAAGAAACAAAGGGTACGCTTAATGATGGAATAATAAAGGTGTCCCTAGGAATCAATCATCCTGGAAACAATGGTATGACGAAAACACACTTATCTAATGCCATTTCCTTAGCAGATTCTTTTATTGACTTCTCCACCTATGATAAAAATTCTAATGGCCATATTGAAATAGACGAACTTCAAATTATGTTTATTGTAGGGGGAGGGGAAACCGCCTTTGGTGATCCTGTAGCAAGTAGTACTTGGGCACATGCCTCAGGATTATCTCCAGCGCCACTTCATGATGGGGTAAGTGTTATGAGTTATTTTGACAATGGAGGGTACTCTCGTTTTGGCGAAAAACAAGGAAACCATTTTGCAACTATTGGTGTCATTGTTCATGAGCTTGGCCATGCTATGTTAAAAATTCCAGACCTTTATGATAGAACCTCACCAAAATCAGGTGCCATTGGGGCCTTTGGTCTTATGGCTTCTGGATCATGGGCAAAAAAGAGTGGAGAGTTTTCTGGACAAACACCCACTCATATGTCAGCATGGTCAAAAATAAAAGCTAACTTTATAAGCCCAATCGTAATTAATGTAAGTGCAAATAATATTTCCATGTTCCCTACTCATAACAACAATAATAATATTATTAAAATACCCACTAATGATCCTAATGAATACTTTCTTATTGAAAATCGTTCTCCCTTGGGATATGATGCTGGCTTGTACCGTTTAGATGGAACACCTTTTTTAGGAGGTCTGGCTATATGGCATATTGATGATGCTCAAATTAGTTCTCAAAATGACAATGTTAATAGAAAACTAGTTGACCTTGAAGAAGCAAATAACCCTGAACTTGACCTCAGTTCATCCAATAATGGAACACTTACTAACCTCTTCTATGCGGGAAACAAAACACTTTTTGATAACACTACCTTCCCTAATAGTAAAAAATATGATGGAAGCAGTACCAATATTTCAGTAAACAATATTTCATCTATTGGTAATGCGGGAAGTGATTATATTATGAGTATAGATATTTCTAAATAGGAAAGAAAATGAAAAAATATGTATTAATCTTATTATTAACAAAACTTCTTTTTGGGGTGCCTGCCATTGACTCCGAGATTACTTTCGTCCAAGCTGATGGTTCAAATTTTAAGGCATTTTTACAAGGGGATGAGTATTTTAATTGGGTACAAACGAAGGATGGTTACCTTACTCAATATAATTCTCTAACAAAAAATTATGAATTTATGATTTTAAATACTCAAGATGAGTTAATATTTTCAAATGTCAAAGTACCTACTGAAACTAAACAAGCTTTTTCTCAAGTAAGTCAAGTATTGCCATCAAATATAAAAAAAATACCTTCTGAAAAGTTAGAACTTATATGGAAAAAAAGATGGGAAGAAGCTCACCCTAAAAAGGTGAGCATAGAGAGTGAAAGTAATAGTACTAAGAATTAAAATGTTGCAACAACCCATTGCGTGATAAAAAATCCACCTATAACTAACCATATAAACATTGAACCTGCTGTGTAAATTGGCGCTAGACCTAAGCCTTTAAATTTTGCAAAACGCGTTCCCATACCAAGGGCTGTCATAGCCATAGTAAGTAAAAAAGTATCAATGATATTAATATCACTAATGCTTGCCTTAATCAAAGAGGCAATGTCTTCAGGCGCAGTCGCTGTATAGTTATGAATAAGAGAATTCACCCCGGCCATACCCACAAAATAAACCGCGAACCAAGGGATAACAAGTTGAAGTTTACCCCCTGCAGCACCTTCTTTCTTAGCCATATAAGAAAGGATAAGACCTAAGACAATTAACATCGGCGCAATCATAATAACTCTTGTCATCTTGACAATAACCGCTGTATTTGCCATAGATTCAGAAGCCCCTGGGACAGAAGCTGGAACAGCAACTACCTGAGCTACTTCATGAATAGTTCCACCCACATACATACCAAAGGTAGAAGGACTCATGTGTAGTATTCCTGTTGCAGGTTCTATTATAGTTGCGTAAAGTACAGGATATAAGAACATAGATATCGTTCCAAATAAAACAACCATAGAAACGGCTACCGCTGTTTTATGCTCTTCCGCCTTAAGTACAGGCTCTGTTGCTAAAACTGCAGCTGCTCCACACACAGAAGCCCCCGCTGCTGTTAAGATTGAGGTGTCTTTATCCATACCAAAGACCTTCGTTCCTAAAAATATACCCACTATCATCGTAGAAGTGAGCACAAGCAAAGAAACCATAAAACCTTCTATCCCTACCTCAGCAATCTGTTGAAAGGTAATACGAAAACCATAAAAAACAATGGCAAAACGCAAAATCTTTTTACCCGAAAAAACAATCCCGCTTTCCCATGAAGAAGGAAACTGATTATGAAGGGTATTGGCGTAAAATATACCAATAACGATACCCACTACAAGAGGGGAAATACCAAGCCTTGAAACAGGGGCTAGTTCAGCAATGAAGGTTGCCGCAGCAGCGACTAAGGCAACAAAAACAATTCCGCTAATGGTTCCCTTACGTTTTTCTTTACTAAATGACATAAGTACTCCTAAAATCTATTTGATTTGATCATTATATAGGATTCCATTATATAAGTAAAATAAATTTATATTGTTAAGATATTCAAAAAAAGTGATTATTACAAGATAGTCAATTATCACGTTATAATTGTACAACTATAGATACAAGGTCATTAATGCAGAATCTTTTTTACGAAGTTGACTCCCTTGATAAACGTTGTTATGAAGAATTTCACCTAAGTGAAGACATCTTAATGGAACATGCTGCTAATGGAATGGCTAGGTACATTCAAAAACATTATCAAAAAATGAAGTCTATCTTAATTGTTTGTGGTTCAGGAAATAATGGAGCTGATGGGATTACCCTTGCTCGTTTACTGCATCTCTCTTTTGATATAAAACTTTATCTTCATAAAGACCCAAAAAGCGATATAGGAAAGCTCCAACTAAAACGCGTACAAGCCATAGGTCTTCACCTCACAAAAGACTTAGAAGATGCAGACCTTATCGTAGATGCCTTGTTTGGCTCAGGTTTAAATAAAGAGCTATCCCAAGAAGCTTCTACTGTACTGGAGCAACTAAACCTTTTTAATGGTGTAAAAATTGCCTGCGATATGCCTTCAGGACTCAACAAAGAAGGTCATTTATATAAGCATGCCTTTATTGCCGATGTGACCTTAACTATGGGGGCTCTGAAACGCGGGCTTTACTCAGATAAGGCCAAAGATATTGTTGGAGACATTCATCAAATTGACCTTGGTATTCATAAAGACCTGTATGAGAAGGCTTCTAAGTGGAAACTTTTAGATACACAAGACCTCAAGCCCCCTTTTAGAGATAAGAAGAACACCCATAAGGGAAGCTTTGGGCATCTAAGTGTACTTCATGGTGAAAAAGAAGGTGCGGCCATCATTTCTGCTCTAAGTGCTCTGTCTTATGGAGCAGGACTCGTCACCCTAGTAGGTGAAAAAATCACAGGCTTGCCTTATTCTCTTATGCAAAATGAAGTCCTTCCTTCTAATACCACTGCCATTGCCTGCGGTATGGGTTTGGGAAAAACATTTCAAAGAGATAGACTTTCTAAGATATTTGCCCATGATATCCCTTGTGTCTTAGATGCCGATATCTTTTATCATTCTATTTCTTATGATCTATTTCACAGAGACATTATCATCACTCCCCATCCTAAAGAGTTTGTACATATTCTTCGTACCACTCAGTTAGCTGATATTTCCCTTGCCCAACTTCAAAACGACAGGTTTAAATATACGGAGCTTTTTTGTAAGACTTTTCCTTCCCTCGTCCTTGTCTTAAAAGGTGCTAACACCATCATAGGAAAAAATGAAAGTTTTTTTATAAACCCTCATGGGAGTTCACGTTTAGCAAAGGGGGGAAGTGGCGATATACTATCGGGTCTTTGTGGTGCCTTACTTTCTCAAGGATATTCGCCTTTAGATGCCGCTGTTCAAGCCTCCCTTGCCCAAACTTTATCGGCTGAAGCTTCTAATAAAAACTCTTATGCTATAACACCCCAAGATATCATTGAAGGACTTTCACATTTATGAGTAAAAAAAAGATAGTTATCCTCTTTTCGGGTAAGGGTTCTAATATGCTTCGTATCATCCAAGAAGTACAAAAGCATGAAAATATAGAAGTTGTTGCGGCTATCACCAATAAAAAAGATGCAGAAGGTATAGAAAAGATTAAGCCCTTTGATATTGCCCTTAATATCATAAGCCATAAAGATTATGACTCCAGAGAAGAATTTGACCAAGAACTTGTTAACCGTATAAACTATTATCAACCCCACTTGGTTGTACTCGCTGGTTTTATGCGAATTTTAACACCTATCTTTACGCAAAACATCAAGTCTATTAACTTGCACCCTTCTATGCTTCCTCTTTTTAAAGGGGCAAAGGCAATTGAGATGAGTTATGAAAACCCTGACAAGCCTGCTGGAATCTCTGTTCACTGGGTAAGTGAAGAACTAGATGGAGGTTCTGTCATAGCTCAAAAAGAACTTCACCGCATACAAGGCGAAGAATTTGAATCCTTCAAAAACCGTATACATTTACTTGAATATGAGCTCTTACCCCAAGTAGTAGTTAGTTTACTTCAATAAGATATCAGACATAGTGTGTTATAAACCCACCAATAAAACTTTTCTAGGAATAATCTAATGGATAACATCTTAAAAATCGGAAAATATGAACTTGGCTCACGTCTTATTGTTGGTTCTGGTAAATATGACAGCTTTGAAACAACTAGGGCTGCTACATTAGCTTCAGGCTCTGAACTTATCACAGTTGCCGTTCGTCGTCTTAATATTACAGACCCAAATAAAGAAAACCTAAGAGATACGTTTAAAGGAACAAATGTTAAGTTTCTTCCAAACTCTGCTGGTTGTACAACAGCAGAAGAAGCTATCACTCTTTTTCGTCTTACTCGTGAGGCTACAGGTATTGATCTTATTAAGCTTGAAGTTATCGGAGATACTAAAAAAACACTTTACCCTGACGTACTTGAGACTATTGAAGCYTGTAAGGTTTTAGCTAAGGATGGTTTTACTATCATGGCTTATACTTCAGATGACCCTATCATGGCAAAACGTTTAGAAGATGCGGGTGCTCACGCAGTTATGCCTCTAGCCGCTCCAATTGGTTCAGGTCTTGGTATCCAAAACCCTTATAATATTGTTTTTGTTAGAGAAGCTATTTCTGTTCCTGTTATTGTTGATGCGGGAATTGGTTGTGCCTCTGACGCGGCTTACGCTATGGAATTAGGCGCACATGGTGTTCTTACTAACACAGCTATTGCTCAGGCTCAAAACCCAATGATTATGGCTGAGGCTATGAAGCATGCTATTAAGGCAGGTCGTATGTCTTAYCTTGCAGGTAGAATTGCWAARCGTCCWTAYGCAACGGCTTCATCTCCTGTTGATGGAATGATTCAGTTTTAATCCCCTAGGTACTGTTCTTTTACAGTACCTCTTTCACTTCTTCCTTAAAACACATTCAAAAGATTAAACATAACTATTATCAAAGCCGGTGGGATAATATACCTTAAGAAAAAATACCATATAGCAAACCCCATATCTGTCATAGAAGAGTGTAAGGCAGCCCGTACCTGCTCTTTTGGAACAACATAGCCAATGAAAATTGATATAAGTAAGCCTCCTAAGGGCAATAATACAGAAGCCGTTATAAAGTCTATCCAATCAAACAAATTTCTCGAACCAAAGGTCAATAATTCTGAATAGGCTTGAGTGTTTGATAAGAGTGCGAATATCCCTATAATGTAGAAAAAATTTCCTGCTAAAAAAGAAGCCTTAAGACGTGAGTATTTATATCTATCAATAAGATATTGCACCATAGGTTCAAGTAAGGACACAGCCGATGTTAAACCCGCGAAGGCAAGCCCTACAAAGAAGATAACAGCCAAGAGGGTTCCTATGCTTCCCATCTCGTAAAACACAGCAGGTAAGGAGATAAAGACTAATCCTGGGCCCTTTGAAGGCTCCGCTCCGTATTGAAACAAAAAGGTAAACAACATAAGCCCTGCGATAATAGCGATACCCGTATCTAAACCAACGATAATAAGAGAAGTTTTTGTTAGGTTAACCGTCTTAGGTAAGGAGGCTGAATAGGTTAAAATAGAAGCCATACCCAAGGACAAAGTGAAAAAGGCATGTCCCACAGCTACCACTAAAGACTCAGAATTTATCTTAGACCAGTCAGGAACAAACATAAACTCTAGAGCTTGAGAAAACGCATCTAAAGACATCGCATACAAGAACATCCCTATGAGCATAATAATAAGCGTGGGCATCAAGATATAATTCATCTTTTCAATCCCAGACTTAATCCCTTTAACAACAACAAGGGTAATGCTTAAAAAGGCAAGGGTATGATAAAAAAGCTGAGTCCCAATATCAGCTTGTAAGAGTTGAGTAAAACTTTGTTCCGCCTCTTCAACAGATGAAGGAAGGGCAACTAAGGCCACAGAAATATAATGAAATATCCATCCAATAACAACTGAATAAAAAGTTAGAATAAGAATCCCCGTAAAGCCTATAAAACCTGCAAACTTCCAAGTGCCTTTATTCTGAGGTGCAAGCTTTTCAAATGAACCTACAGAGTCAAGTCTACCCATATAACCTATGAGCATCTCGGCAATCATAACACTAAATCCAATGGCTAAAACGGTTATAAGATAAATGAGGACAAAGGCCCCTCCTCCGTTCTCCCCTGCTATATAAGGAAACTTCCAAATATTTCCTAAACCAACCGCAGAACCAGCCGCAGCTAAGATAAATCCCATACGTGAAAAACGTGCAATTTTCATTATAAACCCTCTAAATAATGAATAATTATACTCAATGCATGTTAAATAAAATTGATTGCAAAGATATTTGTATATTTCTTTAAAAACCTATTGACATTAAAGAGCCTTTTGTATATAATTTCGCCTCATCAATTTATATTGTTGAACAGTGTCGGGGCGTAGCTCAGTATGGTTAGAGTACCTGGTTTGGGACCAGGGGGTCGAAGGTTCRAGTCCTTTCGCCCCGACCACTTTTTTATTCATTTTCCTAAAAATGTTTCTTTTCAAAATTTTTGACTTTTATAACACATGGTGGGATTAGCTCAGTTGGTTAGAGCACTGGTTTGTGGTGCCGGGGGTCGCGGGTTCGAATCCCGTATCCCACCCCATTTATATATTTTAAAAATCTTGAAATCGATTTACTTAAAAGCTCTTAGAGTTTTTTGATAAGTCACTTTTTAAACCGAGTTAGTTAATAACTCGGATTTTGCGCCTGTGGCTCAACTGGATAGAGTAACGGACTTCGAATCCGTTGGTTACAGGTTCGAATCCTGTCAGGCGCACCATTAGGTCGTTTGACTAAAACGCGCGCCCTTAGCTCAGCTGGATAGAGCAACGCCCTTCTAAGGCGTAGGCCAATGGTTCGAATCCATTAGGGCGCACCATTTTTGATATTGTTAATAGTGTTTTATATACGCGGATGTGGTGAAATTGGTATACACGCCAGACTTAGGATCTGGTGCCGCAAGGCGTGGAGGTTCAAGTCCTCTCATCCGCACCATACATATAAAACACTCTTAACAATATCAGATCTTATTAACAATCACATGCGGATGTGGTGAAATTGGTATACACGCCAGACTTAGGATCTGGTGCCGCAAGGCGTGGAGGTTCAAGTCCTCTCATCCGCACCACTCACACTTAAATTACAAACTCCAACTTCTTATTTAATATATCAACCTACTATATTCCCAATAATAATTAATATCCTTCATGTAAGTTTCATTCTATTCACTAAATCTTTATTCCTTCCATTTTGATGTTTAAGGGACATTATGTTCCTTAAACCCCAAACCAAGCAATTAACTCAACATTAATCTCTACTAATACGGTATACCCCTTATAAAAAGGACACTTTTTTCTTAAGGTTAAAAAGATTTATTTGCGAAACAAAGGAGTATAATCCAAAATATAGGAATTCTATTAAAATTAATAGGACATTTGTAATGTCTCTTATTTATCCTATTAAGTATAATAACGCTAAGGTGTTCCTTCAACAAAGAGTTAGACTCTAATGATTAACTGTTTAACAATAATAAAAATAAAGGTAAAAAATGACAAGAGAAGATTTAAAAGCGAAAACAAAAGAAGAGGTGCTTGAATATATTCGTCAAAAACTTTCTTTTGATAGTAGTATTGAAAACAACTTAAGACACATAGATAAAGAAGCTTTCAAAAAAGAAATGATGCCGGAAATTTTGAATTTATTTTTGAAGGTGAGTTTCCAAGTGAGGCTTTAAGACTTCGTATTTATGAAATAGGAACATCAGGTAAAGTGTATGATGTTGCCATTGGCACAGCAAGTTCAAATGATGAGACCATTACTTTAGGTGATTACAAAGATGCAGCTTTAGCAACAAGATATATAGAGCAATCTCAAGCTTATCAAGACCTTAAAA
>NVXJ01000042.1 GCA_002733885.1 Arcobacter sp.
CTTTAACTATCAAGAAGCTAAAATGACTGAATAGCTTTCTCTAAAATAAGTCACTATTGGTATCATTGTTGAATAAAATTAACGTGGCGACTGACCCCTATATTCCTATATTTTTAGAGCTAGGGGAAGACCAAAGAAAGATGATTTGGAATAAAGTACCCTGTCCCCTTTATTTGAAAAACTCAAGCAATGTCCCCGTGCTCAAGTTCATTACCTTATTGGTTAAGTGTCTCTTTTTACGGACTGTTTCTTTTGGTGCATTAGCACTTAACGTACTGTCCCATAACCTAAATCAATCCAACCATCATTAATACCCCCCCATCTAATTCGAAGACATGTTTATATCCCATTTTGAGACCTAAGAATTCCCCAATGCTTTTGGTTCTATTTGCATGGGCACATACTAAGATAAAAGGTTGATCTTTCTGTGTTACCACCTTACTAAAGGTATCTAGAAATGCTTTTGCATCGTATTGACCTGATTCATCAAAAAAGGTGATTTTCACACTACCTTCTATTACACCAGTAGAGTCCCACTCGTCTTGACGTCTTACATCGATAATCGTATATCCTTCTTCCAGTTTTTCTAAAAAATCATCCCTTGATAGAGATTTGAAAGCTCCATAATCTACTATATTACTTTTCATATTTTTATTCCTAAATTAGTTGTTTTATGAAACTATATACTCTAAAGCTGTTTTATTATTTAAAAAATAATGGGGACAGAGTGCTTTTTACTCTATCTATGTCCCCTTTATCTAGTTGAATTAGTTAATATGCTTTTCTGATGAAAATTACACTTCGTGGTGAAGTATGGGATATATTCGTATTTTGTAGATAACACTATTTGATAATCCAAGTTTGAATACTATTAAATTTATTAAGTATAATTTTTGTCAATAAAATTTGGCTTTTATTAAGCAATAAAAAGCCATTCTTATAGATAAATCTTATATGAAAGTAATATTATGATTGAACTTGAAGCAAGGTCATATGGAGAAAATAGTACGGAAGAAGAGATTGAAGCAATTAGAGCAAGAGTCTATATGTATTCAGATAACATAGTTTATTGGAAAGAAGTTCCGGTAATGTCTGTTTGGCAAGTTCAACAATATCAAAGTAAGATGAAATCACTTACCAATAACCTTAAACACTATGCGTTATTAATTGATTTGACCGAATCAAAGCCTCCCAATGCAGAGATACGTGCTTCTTTGCGTGATGTTTATGGGCCATTCGCTGAAGAAGGCCTGGATGAGGCAGCTGTTTTTACGGGTAAAAATTTTTTAATTAATGTTGCAGCAAAGTTTGTGCTTGGTGGTGTTGGCCTAAAAAAATTCACTGTTCATTCTAAGCAAGAAGATGCTTTAAAAGCCTTAAGCGATTATGCTTAATAGAGAAGAAATATCTGAAATTATCATTAAACATCTAACAGAAATAATGGCTGGAAAGTGTTCTATTAAGGAAAGTGAAATAGAACATAACTATCCTATAGATCCGGCTTATGCAGAGATTCTTATGGGTCTTAGTCATTTACATGAAGACTTAGAATATAAAAACTTGCTAAGAGAAAATGCAGAAACAAAATTAACATCAGCCCTAGCACGAGAAGTAACAAAAAATCAAGAATTAAAAATTGCACATGAGACTGCACAGGCCGCATCACAGGCGAAGTCAGAGTTTCTAGCCAATATGAGTCATGAAATACGTACCCCAATGAATGGTGTAATTGGGATGATAAACTTAATGCTCTT
The DNA here is from genome assembly GCA_002733885.1 of Arcobacter sp. GTDB lineage: Bacteria > Campylobacterota > Campylobacteria > Campylobacterales > Sulfurimonadaceae. The sequence continues at coordinate 1,755 of NVXJ01000042.1, forward strand.
AAATACGCTTGATAATGATCAGTTGAAAAAAGCTAAGATTATTAAAGAAAGTGCTGAATCCCTATTAGTCTTAATAAATGACATCTTAGATTTTTCAAAAATTGAAGCGGGTGAATTGTCCTTAGAATTAATTGACTTTGACTTAGATACTTTGATTAATCAGTGTGTTAGTATTGTTGCTGCTTCTTGCAAAGAAAAAGATTTAAATCTTATAGCCCCGACGCATCCCCTCGAAAACACTACTTTTAATGGTGATCCAAATAGAATCAAACAAATAATATTAAATCTACTTAATAATGCCATCAAGTTCACGCACAAAGGAAATGTTAGTATTGTTTATAAGGTGACTAATGAAACTAAGAATAAGGTGCGTATAAAAGTTGAAATAAAAGATTCTGGAATTGGCTTGAGTAAAGAACATATTCAAAACTTGTTTAAGCGTTTTAGCCAAGCTGATGGTTCTACAACAAGAAAGTATGGGGGTACAGGGTTAGGCCTAAGCATTAGTAAGCAACTTATTGAATTAATGCATGGAGAAATTGGTGTAATTAGTGAACTTAAAAAAGGCTCAATATTTTGGTTTGATATAGTTTTAAATAAGGTCGATAATAAGAATAAAACTTCATCTATAAAAGAGAAAAAACTTGATGAACTTACAGAAGAAAATATAAACAAACGAGCAAATATTCGTATTTTAGTAGTAGAAGATAATCTTACAAATCAGCTTGTAGCCGAGGGAATTTTAAACACCTTAGGTTTTCAAATAATTGAGATAGCTGAAAATGGAAAAATCGCACTTGAATTGTATAAGGCTAAAACTTATGACATTGTTTTAATGGATTGTCATATGCCAATAATGGATGGATATGATGCTACAAAAGAGATACGAGCATTTGAAAAAAGCCATTTAAGAAAGGCTACACCAATACTTGCAATGACAGCAAATGTTATGCAAGCCGATAAGGATAGATGCTTAGCAGTTGGAATGAATGATCATATTGCAAAGCCCTTTATCATAGAAAACATGGTGAAAACTCTTAATAGTTGGCTTCCTTAGTTGAAAAATAGTATTTAAAAAAATAGTGCCAAAATAAAGGGGACAGAAATAAAGGGGAAATAAAGGGGACAGGGTACTTTAAATAAAAAATAAAGGGGACCGGGTACTTTAAATAAAATTCAGTATTCTATAGCTAGACTAAAATAAAAGAGATAGTATGCCAAGAGTAGCAAGAGCCTTAGCAGATGATCAAATTTACCATATTATAAATCGAGGGAATAGGCGAGAGAAGATATTTCATGATGAATATGATTTTACGAAGATACTTGAATTGTTTAGTAAGGCAAAAGATAGATTTCGTATAAAGATATACGCATACTGTTTAATGGACAACCATTACCATCTAGTTCTTTATACTGAATATGGAAAAAGTTTAAGTGAATGTATGCAATGGATAGGAACTAGTTATGTTCGGTACTATAATAAAAGATATAAAACATCAGGACATCTTTGGCAAGGACGCTATAAAAGCTTTATTGTTCAAAAAGAAAGTTATTTTATATCATTAATAAAGTATGTAGAAGCTAATCCTTTAAGAGCTAATATTGTTAAGGATGCAAGCGAATACAAATATAGCTCACTTATACAAAGAGATAGAAAAGAACAAAACTTACTTGATGCACTTCCTGTAGAGATTCCTAGTAATTGGATTGACTTTGTTAATGATGTAGAAAAAGAAAGTGATATAGAAATAATAAGAAATTCTATTAATAGACAAGCTCCTTTGGGAGAGCAGGGTTGGCAAGAAATCATGTGTGAACGTTATGGAATTGAATCAAGTATTAGAGCTAGAGGAAGACCAAAGAAAGATGATTTGGAATAAAGTACCCTGTCTCCTTTATTGAATAAAGTACCCTGTCCCCTTTATTTTCCCTTTATTTTTATCCCCTTTATTTTTAATAAAAAATATTTTCGGATTCAACCCCTGGGGTGTAAATAAAATACATTTGCTATAATACATTCAAAATATAACTAGAAAGTTTAAATAGTGGAAGATCAATTAATAGAGTTTAAAGTAGGTCAGCGATGGAAGACTCATATGGGTCATATGTTTATTATTAAAGAGATACGTATAGGGGAAGAATATCCTCTTATATGCATTAGTATGAACTCTGGCAAAAAACATTTTTTTGATGAGGATGGTTATGAGGTCGCAGGTTATCCTACTGATAATGACTTAATGGAAGAGCTGTCTCATGGTGATAGATCAGTAGAACGAACTTATTGAACTTGACCTCGTAGGCTTGTGAATCTTACTCAAAACATTGGGGTCAGGTGATGAATGCCCACTCTTTTATAGAGCTCATATACATATACACCCTGGGGTATAAAATGAGATATAATTAGTGAAATACACAATACTAGAGTTTACACACTAGAATAAAAGGGAAAAATTGATAGAAGAAGCATTACTTACTATAAATAGTAAAGAAATATTAGAATTTGAAATTAGCATTACATCAGTCTTTAGCTATTGTGAAAAAAACAAGATTGAAGCTCAATTAGTTAAAGATGTACTCTTTGTTGAGTTTGGGAAAAAATCAATACAAATCACTTCAAAGGGAGATGTAAATATGCCATTTTCCGTATGGGAATGTTATTAGTCGTAAAGCCACGACTTGATCCCAGTTTTTTATTAATTAATTCTCTTTTACATTTCTTTTCTAAAGACAACTTAAAAACTAATATTATAAATAAAAAAGGTTAAACGTGAAAGTAGATAAATATGATGTTACCGCACAATCAGGTGCGCTTATATGGGTTATAGTTGAACACGCAACGGACATTAATAGTGTACCATTACAAGATGGATATGCAATTAAAGAATTTGTTGAGACCTTTGAATTCGATGAGCGTATGTTGAATTATGATGTGGCACTTAGTTGTATGAATAAGAACGGTCGTTATTTCGGAACAACTAATGTAGGATGTCAAATAAAGGATTGAATACACCCCTTTTATCTAAGATTTTTAATGAGCATTTTTTCTTCCTCTGATGAAAGAAAACGCCATTTACCACTGTCTATGTCAAGTTTAAAACTACCAATACTAACTCGGCTCAAACTAACAACTTTTAAGGGAGTTCCAAACTTTGGATCTTTAAGTGCGCCAAAAAGCCGTCGAATATGTCGGTTCTTACCCTCATTAATTTGTATTCTTAGTTTTGTTTTTGCTCCACCAATACCTATCTTTTCGACAACAAGAGCTTTTAGTAAGTCGTCCTTACTTTTGACGCCTTTTAGTGCTGCTGAAATATGTTCGTCTGTTACGTGACCTCTAACCCAAATCTCGTATATCTTGACACAATTGCCAGGCTTGGTCAATACATGCCCTAGTTGACCATCCTTTGTAAACAGTAAAAGCCCCTTAGACTCTAAATCAAGGCGACCGACAGGCATCCATCCATCATTAAAAACCCAATCAGGCAAAAGGTCATACACTGTTTTTCGCCCAAGGTCATCAGATCGTGTGACAAGATAACCCTTAGGCTTGTTGAGTGCAAAGAGTATTTTTGAATCGTTTTGAGTCATTTAATTAAATCATTTTCACCCATAATATAATGGATAGCGTTGCAAAGAGAACTATTAAACTTATCGTTAAGTTCCACAGAGAATTTGTTAGCATTTAGTCTTGTCTTAAAAAATTTGGGCAGGTCGTGAATTTTTAAAAGTGTAGATTCACGACCTGACCCTATTGTTTAAGGTTATAGACGCTAAATGCGTTACGAGTAGGTTTTCTACGGCCCGCAGCAATACGCTCTAACATAGCGTCAAAATTTCCTGTTGAACGCACTTCAACAACAGTGAATACAACTGCGTGTAGGGCAACATATCGTAAGTATGATTCAAGGTCTTCACACTTGCTTTTTTCCATGTTTTCTTCTAGCTTTTCTATTTGACCTTGAGTGACTCTAAAGCCTAACTCAATTGTAGGTTCTTGTGTTTCTTCACCCGCTGTTGTAAATCTAAACTCTTGTGACTTAAGTGCTACAACTTTTATATAAGCAGAAATATCATCAAATCCATTTTCGAAGACTCTAGACTCTATGCTCGCTTTTTGCTTAGGTGTTACTTTAAACTTTATCTCAATACTTGTATCCATAAGTTTTGTCCCTTTAGAACTTTTTGTGCGACATCATATTAAAAACTCACTTAAAAGGCTATTTTAAAAGTGAAAAGGGGGGAATGGTATTAAGTAAAGAGAATGTATAATGTTGCATTAGTAATTTTTTAAGGACATTAAAATAAATATGGAAACTTTTTGGGATATATTTAAACAAATTTGTAAGATACCACGCTGTAGTGGTAAGGCGATGGAAATGCAGACCTTTATCCGTAACTGGGCCAAAGTGCACGGGTATGTGGTTACAAGTGATAAGGCTGGTAATATTATCTGTTATCATAATGAAGCGACCTTAACCCTACAATCACACTATGATATGGTCTGTTTGGGTGAAGCTCCCACTTTAGAGCTTATTGAAAAAATGGGAAAGCTCTCCGCTAAGGACTCTACTTTAGGTGTAGATAGTGGTATTGGTGTGAGCTTGATGCTTCTCTCTATGCAAGATAAAAAACCCGTTGATTTTCTGTTCACAGCAGATGCGCAGTTCGGTTGTGCAGGGGCTAAAGCCTTAGAATTTAATATCAAAACCAAACATGTTCTTAATTTAAATGCCCCAGAGAGTGAATCTGTTTATATTGCCTGTGCAGGTGGTATTGACCTCATAGGAACCTTAGAACTTAATCGTGTTCGCATTGAAGGGGCTAAGTATTATGAATGTAGCATGGATAATCTTCCCGGAGGACACTCGGGTTTAGATATAGATAAAAATATTCCTAATGCCAACCTAGAGATGGTGAAATTCTTAGCGAAAAATGATATCAAGCTTGCGGGTATTTCGGGTGGTCAAGCACGTACGGCTATTTCTAAATCAGCAAAAGCTCTATTTATTATGGAAGAGGGTTCTCATGTACCTAGCCAATTTAAAGAGGCTGAAAATCAAAAGCATGTGCATTATTATGAAGATACCGAAACTATACTTTCAGCATTAATTAATATGCCTCATGGGGTTAAAAAAGATAATAATATCTACAATATTCCTCATAGTAGTGTAAACTTTGCAAAGATGAAAATTGAAGACCATCAGCTGATTGTTGAATTGTCTCTTCGTTCTATGGATGGTATAGGTATGATGCAACTTGAAGAACAGACTCGTTCTTCTCTTAATAACTTTCGATTTAAAATCAAAGATGAAAATATTTACCCAGCATGGATCGTTGAAAAAAGTGAGTTTGCTCAGAGATTATCTCGCACTGTTGAAGAAGTAGAAGATTTTGTAGAGTTTAAAGGGCTACATGCAGGACTAGAGTGTGCTGTACTTAAGCGTAAGGCCCCAAAACTTGAGTTTGCCTCTATTGGACCCAACATTACAGGATCCAATACCACAGGAGAGAGTGTAGATATGAGTTCGGTAGAACGCTTTAAAGAGATTGTTTACAAGTTTATTGACTCGGAGGCTGCTTTTGTTATTGAAGACGCTGAGGCTCAGAAGAACAAGCCATATCAAGGAACGCGAGAAAAGGGCACAAAAAATAAAAGAAATCGCCGTTAAAGCTTAAAGTTTGGGTTAGGTGACGACAATGGACATTTTCACTTTCTTTTATTTTTTTCATTTGCCAACTGGGTGGTTTTGTAAACTCCGCTTTGCTTCTCTAAAGTCCGCTTCGCTTCTGCTAAATGGGGACAGAGCTTTACTACGCACTATTGATTGCTTTTTGAAAAGACCTTACATTGGGTACTAATTTAAACTTAATTCTTTAAATATGTTGAATAACTTAAGTACTTTTCATAGGCTTTTTTATCATGTTTCTTTATATGCTCGATATAAGCCTCATTTTCTTTTATCTTTTTTTGTAGTTCTTTTTCTTGACTTTTTTGTAAACCTGCATCCGTTTAAACAGAATAATTCTTTTACAATAGATGCACCGTCTTTTACCTCTTTTTAAATCTTTATGATCTGTTTCTTTGCAAACTTACTCTTTCGTATGAATGCTCCTGATTTATTTTATCAGAACTATTGTGTTCTAGATGGTACTGTTTTTATACACCTTAAGTATTTCCATAATAACTTCTTTTATTTGTTTCAGTACTATTTTTCTTATCCTCTCACTAGTTTATGACTTTTTGTCATTTCTTTAGGAATATGGGGCTTATGGAAGTTTGCGAACTCTGAATATAAGATGATTATAATTTATTTTTTTATATCAATGTCCATAATATAGGTCTTTGTTAGCTTACAAGAACTATTAATGCAAAAAATGTAGTGATATTTAATATTAAAGGAATTATTATGAATCATCGTAATAGTTTTAGAAAGTATGCATGAATATAAAACATGCCTTAGATTTAGACCTTATAAAGGAAAATATTATGAATATAGGTGTACCAAAAGAGATAAAGACAGAAGAATACAGAGTCTCCATCACACCATCAGGTGTAAAAGAATTAGTCAAAGAAGGACACAGTGTTTATGTTCAGATGGGCGCAGGTGAGGGAAGTGGCTTTAGTGATGAAGATTATGTTGAAGTGGGTGGAAGTCTACTGACGTCAGCTGAAGATGTTTTCGAGATAGCAGAGATGATTGTCAAGGTCAAAGAACCTATTGAAATCGAGTATGAACTCTTTACCGCTAATCAAACACTTTTTACTTACTTGCACCTTGCTGCAGATGAAAAACAAACAAAGTTTTTACTGGACAAGGGCATACGGGCTTTTTCGTATGAGACCTTAGAAATAGACCGACGTCTGCCTCTGCTTGAGCCGATGAGTGAGGTCGCAGGAAAGATGGCCTCACTTATGGGAGCCGTGCATCTTGGAAAATACCAAGGCGGTACAGGTTTACTCATAGGTGGTGTTGTCGGAACACAAAGAGCTAAGGTTATGGTGCTTGGCGGTGGTGTTGCCGGAAAATGTGCCGCTGAAATTGCGGCAGGCTTAGGCGCAGATGTAACTATTTTTGATATTAATACCGCGCGCTTGCATTATCTTAATGATGTTATGCCTGCTAATGTTACGACTATGTATAGTTCAAGTCAAGCAATCACCTCACTTCTACCTGAATGTGACATAGTTATAGGTACGGTGCTTATTCCAGGGGCAAAGGCTCCTAAGCTTATCACCAGAGAGATGCTGAAGATTATGAAAAAAGGTGCTGTCTTAGTAGATGTCTCTATAGATCAAGGTGGATGTTTTGAGTCTTCATATGCGACAACACATACTGAACCGACCTTCATTGAGGAAGGTATCGTTCACTACTGCGTTGCCAATATGCCGGGTGCTTATCCTCGTACATCGACTTATGCTTTGACAAATGCTACCTTGCCTTATGTTAAAGGATTGGCTTTCTTTGGAGCGGAAAATATTTGTGAAAAGGTGCCTTCTATGCTTAGTTCGCTTAATACTTTTGATGGGAAGCTTTACAACAAACCTGTTGGTGAGGCTCATGGGATTGAGAGTTTTGTTTTCAAGGGTTATAATGGTAAATAATAGTAATGTCTATAATAAGCAATCAACTGCTTTGTTAGCTCATATGTTTACTGCTTTCTTTTATTGTTTTTGTATTGAAAAATTGTTTACATAAGAATAAATAGGTATTGTATTAGGGAAGTATAAAGAGTGGGGATTCAACCCCGGGGGCATATATTTTAAAAACTAACCCTATTACGACCATTGTTTTTTGATAAATATAATAAATCATCAACTCGCTTAAACATTAAATCAATATTCTCATCATCTTTTAGTTCAACAATACCCATACTTATGGTTATCTTCCCTGCTTTTTTGAAATTATAATCTTCTACTGTTTGCCTCAATCTTTCTGCATAAGTACTAGCATCTTTAAGTAATGTATTTGGTAGAATAATTAAAAATTCTTCTCCGCCATATCTTCCAATATAATCAACATCTCTTACACTATCTCTTACTAAACTTGATAATGAAAGCAAAACTTTATCACCAATATCATGTCCGTGAGCATCATTAACAATTTTAAAGTGGTCTATATCATACATTATCATTGATAAAGGAGATTTATATCTATTTGAACGACTAATTTCATTTGAAAGTATCTTCATAATTGAATAGCGATTATGTATATGAGTTAGAGCATCTGTTGTTGCTAGTTTTTCAAAATCATCTTTAATATTTTCAAGCTCTGCTGTTCTTGTTTTAACTTTGTCTTCCAAAGAATTATTAAATTCGTTTAACTCTTTATTTTGCGCACCTATTCTAAGTTCATGCTCAAAAAAACGCTTTCTTATTTTCTGAGATACAAAAAATGAAAGAACTAATGATGCTAAAATAATAAGTATAGCTACATAAAAAATATTTTTAGTATTTGTGTTATATATTTCTAGCATATCAACTTTTTGTTTTGYMAGTTGATTTTTCACCTCTGATAAAAAGAACCCACTACCAATAAACCAATCTGTATTARGWATTYTTTGAAGATAAGCATATTTYTTTTCTATTTYATYTGTCRAAGAATTACGCCAATCATAAACATAAGARASATGTTCTTTATCTTTAATARCATTTCTTAAATATTCAATAGTATCTAMTAYTAACTTATCMGTTATCTCTRCATCTTCACCAAYAAACTGAGGTAATTGATTGTGTACCAAAAGATTTCCGCTGCCATCTATAATAAATAYATAATTATGYCCTATCTTGTCTACATGGTTYAYCATATCAAATAAAAATTTATTRGTTTTYTTAGTAGCAGTATCTAAAAATTCAGCAGAACCAAGACACCAGTTATATGGCTCAAAAGCTTTCACAAAAGCTACTTGTGCATACTGYTTATTATTATTTTCCTTAGGTYTAGTGAATGTATCCYATAAATACCCTTCACCTTTTTCTTTACAAATAGCTATCTCTTCTTGTACTATATATCTACYTTTAGYATCTTGRAAATYAATAAATGAAGTCCCTTTTAAATCTTTCTTATTTTCCAATAAATAATGTACTCCCCTATAATCCATTATCCATATATAACTTTCATTATCATTCCATCTAAATGTCTTAAGAGTATTACTAATAATGTCTTTTATTTCTTCATCTGATTTTGTATCTTTATATTCATAATATATTTCATTTGTAATTTTATGTGCCGTTTCTACACGACCTTTAACACGAGCTATCAACTCTTCTTTAATTCTAGATTTTTGATATACAATTAATTTAGATAAATTTTTAACTTTATTTTCAATAGCTGATTTTTTACTTTGTAATAAATCTTTTTTTAAGTCTTCTATGCTTGAGTCAAAACCTGTAGAATAAACTTGGTACGATAATATGATTATTATAAAAACAAAAAGTGGAATAAAAAGCAATGGTGCATAAATTATTATACTAAGAAAAGTTTTTTCTTTGTTCAACTAAATATCCTATAAATGTAAACTCTTGTAACTATTATAACTTATTATGATCTAAGTAAAGTTTTATATTACTCTTCACCAATATCCTCATTCCATAGTATTGGTGATTTTTCAATAAATATCTTCATCATATTTATACACTCTTGGTTATCTAATACTTCTAAAATAACACCTCGTGATTTCACATACTCTTCTGGACCTTTAAAGGTTTTATTTTCACCTATTACTACTCTTTTTATGCCATATAGAAGAACAGCTCCACTACACATGTCACAAGGCGAAAGTGTTGAATACAAAGTTGCTTTTTTATAATCACTTGCACTTAACCTTCCAGCATTTTCCAAACAGTCTATTTCTGCATGTAAAATTGCACTTGAATTCTGTATTCGTTTATTATGTCCTCTTCCAATAATTTTTTCATCTACAACAAGAACAGCACCGATAGGTATACCACCCTCATTTAAACCTTTTTTAGCTTCATTTATTGCTTCTAATAAAAATTCATTCATTGTGCCCCTTGTATTATTCATTTTTAAGTTATTTTATTCTCTTCTTCTTTTTGAAAAACTGTAGGTCATCTTATTTGAAAATTTCATAATAAACAGCTTCATACGGTAAAGCCTCTATAAGCATTTTACCAAGTTTGAGATTAAAAACCACGTATTGGCATCCGTAGTTATCTTGCTGCCGTGGCTTAAGAATTATTCATATACACCCCCGGGGTTGAATCCTCACATTTAATTCTAAGTGTTTGACCCCAAATCATTAATTTCATTACAAATTGACAAAGTATAAAAATAAAGGATAAGCTGTTTTAATTTAAATAGCGTAAAAAACTTTGGGTGAAAATAGGGCTCAGGAATAACTATTTCTTTTTGAAAAGAGATGGCATTGGCTACTAGTTTAAGTCGACAATATATTAAAATTAATGCTTTAAATATGTTGAATAACTTAAGTGCTTTTCATAGGCTTTTTTATCATGTTTTTTTATGTACTCGATATAATCCTCGTTTTCTTTTATCTTTTTTTGTAGTTCTTTTTCTTGACTTGTTTGGATTGTTTCTGTAAATTTTGTAAAGTCTGTTAGTTTTATGTCTTTCACTTCTTTTTTATTTAAGATCATTGTGTTTTCCTTAGCCATGTGTCATTGATTTACTGCACTATATCGTAGGATGTTACTGTTAGTTCCATCATTATACAATTTAAACTCTAGGGTTGAAAATTTTAATTATTGCTTATACAATCACTATTTAAATTTAATTATGAGAAGTAGTATAAAAACTTATCTAATCTACAGCTAATTTTGTTATAACTTCAAATAATTAATATTTTACTAATAGAGAGCATAATGACAAACAATGAAGAAACATCACAAAAAGAACAAAACGCGTATGAGGTTATAACTTATGAAGATAATGTAGTATTTAACTACACCTTGCCTGAAAAAGAAGAGCCAGAGTCTTTAGAACATGAACTAACCTTCATTTGGGAAGATACCATTGAAAAGTTCATAGAAGAACATGGTGCTGATAAACCTTATAAGGTAAATGGCTTTAAACGAGAAAGAGCAAGAGATATCTTTCTAGAGCAGGTAGAAGGTCGAACTGATGACCTTATAGAAGAAGTACAAGAAGAAATAGCTAACAAAATGAAGTTTGGCTTTGAATTTACTGGGCAACTACACAACGACGACTAAATAATATAGTAGAAATCAAAATTTAAGCCAGAAAGCCAAAATAGTGGAATATGAATTGATAGGGTTTAAAGTAGGTCAGCGGTGGAAGAGTAGTATGGGTAATATATTTATTATTAAAGACATTCGTGAAGACGAAGACTACCCTCTTGTGTGCGTTAATATGGATACAGGCAGAAAATGTTTTTTTGATGAGGATGGTTATGAAGTTGCAGGTTATCCTACTGATAATGATTTAGTGGAATATATTTCTTAATTTTTGTTGCAAAAGATAGGGCTAGATAATGAGTAGTAAAAAGCAAATTGAATTGAGAAGAAAGTATTGGGAAGAAAGCAAAAGTGACTTTCTTATACTCTTAGATAATTGGCTTAAGCATGAGAAAAAAACTTCAGCTGTATCGGCAGATATACTTTATGATGAATATCTTAGCACCGGCATAGAAACATTTGAGTTATCAGAATATAAATACGGGAAAGACTTACAAACATGGTTTGACAACAATCTACACTCTTGAGTAGATTGTAAGTAAAAAAATGCAAACCTATAAAACCTGGTAGAGCTTGCAAGCCAAAAGATAGCTATTGATTCATTATTTTTTGATGAGGGCTTTGGAACCTTAGATAAGAATAAATAGATTGTGTCACCGGATTT
>NVXJ01000043.1 GCA_002733885.1 Arcobacter sp.
CATATAGCTCAACCATGATAAGTTCAACAGGTAGTGTCATACCACCGTAAACTCTTGGACCTTCAACAACGATACCACCATTAGGGATAGTCGCTTTAACCTCAGTTGATAACCAACCGATGATGTTGTGCTCAGGAACGATAATTTTCTTAGCATTCTTACAAGCTTCGATAATCTCAGCTTTAGGGAATGGACGAATTGCCTTAACTTTAATTAAACCTACAGATAATCCTTCTTCTTGAGCATATCTATGTGCTTCACGAGCTTGTGCAGCAGCACAGCCAGATGCAAGAATAAATACGTCAGATTCAGGGTTAAGAACTTCAATTGGTCCACCTAGGTATTCGTAGATGTATTTCATTGCACGGTTGTTACAATCCCAAATCTCTTGCTGCCATACTGAGTGAACTAAGTAAGACATAAAGTTTGACTTTTGAACTGGAGCATCACGTTGAATTCTAGCTGGAGGAGTTTCGTTATCCATAGCTGGAACTGGAGATACAACTGAATCAAATTCAGTATAAGTAAGATCTTCAGACATCATGTTAACGTAACCCTTAGCGTGTGTTACGAAGAAACCTTCTGTAGCAACTGCAACTGGGATATAAACATCAACTTTTTCAGCGATAGCAAATGCTGCTAATGTGAAGTCAAAAGTATCTTGTTGGTTTTCAGCGTGAAGCATAACTGCACCACAATGCATCATGTAAGCCATTTCTATATTATCAGGTTGAATTGATAAAGGTGCATTAACAACACGAGTTAAAATACCAAGAACAGCAGGAACACGGTGACCTGACCAAGAAACGATTGCTTCAAGACCACGTAAAAGACCTGGACCTGATGTCGCTGTAAACAGACGAACACCCGCTCTAGATGCACCAGCGATAGCTGACATAGTACCAAGCTCTTCTTCAGCTCTGTAGTACTCTTTAATGTGACCTTGTGCGTAAACGTCACCTACAAGGTGCATTACTTCTGATTGTGGYGTAATTGGGTAAGCAATTGCCATATCAACACTAGCTCTTTTTACCGCTTCAGACATTGCCTGAGCACCTGTAATAAAGTGTCTCTCACGAGGCGCTTCATGTAGAAGGTAGTTCATGCTAACTTGTTTTTTGTTTAATACTGGTTTGTCTTTAATATCCATTTTTTTCTCCCTTATTCCGAATCAGTTATGTGCTCACCCTTTTTGGTCATGATGAGACTTCTATACTCACCATAATCAGCAGGGGATAATGCAGACATGTCTTCTTTTGGTAAAGAAGGATTTTCTGGAGGTAAAGTAGTTTCCCACTTGATACCTAGTTTGTTTCTTTCTTCAATTACGATCTCTTTGAATCTAATAATGTCAGATGCATGGATATCTCTAATTGAAGCCATAGCTTCTTCGTGACCCATGTAAGCACATAGAGCGATTGTATAACAGCTAGTACCTGCACGAATCATTCTAAGTGTCATGTTAGCGTAGTGACAGTGAACACCAACGAAAATGGCTGCATCAATTTTGTTATCAAGGATTGTAAGGTTAGGGTGATTTGGATTAATCTCCGCCTTAACATCAATCTTAGGATACTTAGGTCTGTAATCTGGCATTGGAATGATTCTACAGTTAGGAATCTCAGATGCAAGATCTAAAAGAGCGTCAGCTTTTTCAGCAACATCAGCTTTCCAGTCCCAAAGAACTTGTGGTCCAGGGAATATTGTAGGATTTTTCTTAGTAAGTAATGCAATTGCTGCATCTCTCATTGCTTCTTCTGGTGTTACAATATTTCCATAAAGTAATGCTGAACCTTCAGGTGCAAGTTCAACCCCCATCATAGGTGCAGACTGTGGCATATAACCAGCTGGACCTTCTTGTATGATTTTCGTCATATTTTGACTCCTTTTTAAGTTTAATCTAAAAGTTTTCGTAAAGTACACTAAAAGTGTATAAAACATTTTTAAATTCTATATTTAGTCATAAATCTTAAAACTAAATATAATGTTTTTCGCAGCGAAAACAGTAACTATTTTCGTCGATAAACATGAATTTGTGGCTAATGGTACCCAATACCATCTTTAAAAACATTAAATAGTTTACTAAAATTTCATAGACAAAGCCTCTTTAAAACCTTTTAAGATAAGACTAATTAATATAAATAAAAATTAACAATATCACCAAACAAGCTCTTTAAGCTCTTTATATAGGGACTTTAGCAAAATTAAAAGCAAGTATCATTAAGATATAAATGCAAGGATAAATTGTTTTTTATTGAAATAACAAGAGGCTTCTTATTTATACTAAGTATTGCTAATGAGTATAATTGTTACACATTTAGAGCACTATACCCATGCCAAAGCAAGACTTTGTGTAAAATTGTTACATTAATTAGGATTATTCTTAGTTCTAAGATCAATAGTTCTAGATAAATATTAACATTTAYRKCWRAGARTSAANWAATKWMTTTAAAAATATAGTGTATTTTTATATATTCTTGGTATTTGCTGAAAATATATAAAGTTTATAAGGATGAATTTGGAGGTTTAGGCACAAGATTTTGTGCCTATAAAAGAGGTATGTCTTTGTTAATTACTTAACAGCCACAAGAAGTGCCACAGCCACTGTCATTTGTTCCACAAGAACCTGAGTTAGGATTTAGCTCCACGCCAATAACAAAGTTATCGTCCGTTGTGATGTTAGCTGTAAAAAGGTGAGTCGTACAAAAGTCTTCATTCATCACATCTATAAGCGTGTTCGCGTAGTTATACGCCTCTCTTTGAAATTGAAATTCTTTCTCGTTTGGAAAATCACTTTTCATAAAACAAGAACATTCTTTTTGCATGGTAACGGTGTACATAGTTTGCCTTCATTGACTTAAGCTACAAAAGTATCTAGGTCAGTTTTAAATTATTTCTAAAGAAACTTTTCACTTGGGTGAAATTGCTTTATCTAGTTTTGGAATTATAGTTATTATTACTGAAAGTGAAGGGGTTTTTATAAGCAGTAGTTCTTTGTAAAGTTTTATTTTATTTTATAAGATATTTGATTAGGGGGAATAGAGGGATTAAGGCTAGAGTATAATCTAGCCTTAGTGTGAAAAGAAAAGGACTAGTTACCGCCAGCTTCTTTTGGAGGTGTTNYYAGMKRYRTYMWATCCAACAACCATTGTACTGTTACGAACAAGGTCACATGCATCTTCTACATCATCTTCATCTTCAAATTCTTCTCTCTTAGTACTTTTAATGATAATCGTATCACCACAGTCCATTGCTTCAAAGTAATGGGTCATACAAAACTCTTGATTCATACGACATTCTAAAACACGTGCCTTATTAACCATATCTTGTCTTTCTTCAAATTCTAAAACGTCAGCTAAGCCACTTTTCATTACACATGAACATTTATTTTCTATTTCTATTTTAAACATTTGTATTCCTTTGATATTTATCATCTATACCTTTCATCGTGCGAAAGGTATTTATTTTGGCTTAAAAAATAAGCCTTTTTAAAATTATTTGGAATATTAGCATTTTCTTACTTATAACATTCCCCAAATTTTATGTTAACTTATTAGGGTGCCTCTAAGAACCTTATAGCTCTTTTATAACAATGAACTCGCCATCTTCGTAAGAGTAAACCTTCTTGGCCTCTCTATCTATGATAATAGGTCGAATCCATTCATTTAAAATAAAAGGCTTAGCCAGTGACTTTTCAACTGCCTTACCTACTTTTTCTAAAGGCGCTTCCATAAAGGTAAGAAGTCTTACCGGTTCATGATAAGGTTCACCTTCTAAAAATACGGACTGAATAGGTAGACCAATTTTCAAGTCACTGTAGTTACCGTTAAAGACACCAACCTTTGAAACGACGTTGTGATATACCTTTGAGCCTGCACCATAGATATGGTTATCAACGGTAGAAAAGTAATGCTCTAGATTAATCCACTCACCAACAACCAAGGGTCCATCAAAAATACCCGTAAGAATGTCCGCTTCATCATTATCTACCTTATAGTCATACGAATGCATAAACCATCTGTTACCTAGGTCTAGGTGTTTGGTAAAAGATCGTGGACCTGCAAAAACACCCATATTTCCCGCGAGTCCCCATTCAGGTCTGGTTTCAGACCAATCCATAGACTTAACCATAAGCGCTTCTTCACTATCTGTAAAAGGAAGTGTTTGTGATCTTTCTGCTCTAGATTCTTTAGATGCCTGATTGAAGTCAAAGCCAATTCTTAAAAACTTTGTCATTTGATCTTTATCTAAGATATCTGTGTCATAAAACTTAATTTCATCTGTTGTTGTTATATGAAGACCAGGTACAAAAACTGTATTATCAGGGATATTTATCCCTTCTTCATCATTAAGCTTTTCTCTCACTTCTTTTCTATTGGCTATCATACAAAGGGCCCGTGTGTTTGGCAAAGAAATATTTCCACCACAGGCACCACAGTCAAGAGCTGATTCAAAAGGATTATTATCTGAAACAGACCCATGACCAATAATGGTTACAAACTCAGGAAAGTTATCTACTTGACCAATCATTTTTAAATATTTTTTTAGATAAAAAACTTTCTCTTCAAGTGTAAAACCAACCATTGCTAGCTTACTTTTTTGATACTCATAATCTTCAGGCGTAATCTTATATGTTGTGCGTAGCTTTTCTAATGTTTCTTCTGGCACTTCTATATTTAACTCAGCATTATAAACAAGATGAGCTCTTAGAACGTCAATCTCGTCTTGAGAATACTCTTTCTTAGAATGTTCTGCTAAGGCGGAATGAATGATTTTAATATGAAGCTTTGTTACATAAAACTCTATCTCTTCTAAAGAAAGCTTGTCTAAGGTATAGCTTGTCTTTGGTTTACTTGGCTTCATTTTTGAAAAGAACTTGTTTGTCTTTTTTGGTAAAAAGGTTTTTCCAAAAAGAGTAATTCCAAAAAGCCATCCAATAGCTTCTACCATGATATAAGGAGTATAAGGATTATTTTTCAAATCACTTAATACTTTTTTAGTTGTTTTGTTCATCCCTTTTTTCGAGGAATATTCATCATGAGATTCATTAGGTATCTCAAATACAACATTTTTTGGTTTAATAATAGCCGGTGCTAAAAAAAGCTCATGTGCCTTATCAAACTCAACAAAGGCAAGAGGAATTCCTAGAAAACCTCCCGCTCCAAAAGTTTCATAAGAGCCTGTACCTTCAATTTTTCTACGAATTACTTCAGATCGAACATCTAAACAAAATGTCGCAGACGCTAAGGCTTGTTTTTCAGGCTTTGGTTCTACCTTCGTAATCTCATTTACATAATGATTTATATAGGTATCTTCAAGAGACTTAAGCCAGATATAGCCCTCTTCTTCTCGAAGCTGTTTAATGATAACGGCTAACTCAGTTAAAGGAAGTTTACTTTGTAATACTTCATTTGAATGCTGAATTTGTAAGGCGTCTAAGTGTAATTCATTATAAATATGATCCGCTAAAATCTTAGTACTTGGTTCATTATCTTCTAACTCATCTAAGGCCACACCAAAAAGTAGGTTCTTATGTTTTAGAAGTTGTAAAATAACATCAGAAAGATTGTCATTTGCATAGGCTGCAAATTCTTCAAAGGTACTAACTCTGTTATTTTTAACAGCTTTAAGTTCATAATAAAGTCTTACACCCATATAATCTATAAGTGTTGATGGGTATTCTTGTTGTGAAACATTATCAGGGTCTTCAGAACGGTATTTTATAAATCCAGCCCAACCATGTAACTTTAAGAGGTGGGTTACAAAGTACGATTCAAAGTCTTTTATATGAAGTTTATTAAAGGCTTCTTCTACATAAGACGCCGCATCCCCTTCATAAGCAAAGTTTTCAAAAAGTTTAAACACTTCAAACATACCAAGTTCTCTGTTTGGCATGTGCATCGTTGTTTGGTCCTCATCTAAAAAGCGTGAGATAAACTCGATAATATTTTTTTCAATACCATCTTTATCTTCGCATCCAAAAAGTGCATCATTAATTTCATATAAGGTCATATGCTCAATAAGTTTAGCTAACCATGCTTTTTCATCTGAGTAGATTGATTTTTTGCGTAAGTCTTCATAAAGTTCTTCATTGATTTTTTCTTTTTTAGAAATAAATTCAATTCTCAAACTTCCCCATTGAGGGCTTACTTCCATAAGAAACTTTTTAGCAAACTCTAAAGGAATTTCAAGTCCTTGGTCTAAAAGAACTTTTTTAATGTTGCCTTCAAAAACCATATCATTAATCTTGCCTTCATCATAAAACTTCTTGTAATATGATGAGTCCATATAAACCTTACCACCAAAAATGCTTTTCGCTTTTTTCAGTCCATCTTTAAAATGAAGGTCTTCAAAACCTTTTAAAGGATTATGGTGGATAAATGACCCTATCGGCCAATAGTGAGGAACCGTACCCTTTACAGAATCAAGTTTTTCTATAATACTCATGATAGTATCTCCTTAAGTCCAAAGCCACTAAGCACCAATAATAATATGATAATAAGTATATGCGGTATTTTTTCTGCAGTCGTCATGTGAACATAATGTATATTTGGGTTTGGTCTGCCAAAGAGTGTTCTTTTCATAACACCCATAGCAAGTATAAAATTACCAAAGAACAGTGTTCCCACTACCATTAACCAAAGTAGATTCGGCTCACTTTTCAAGATATAAGACAAGATAAAGAGTGAATGTGGAAAAGGGGGGTACAAGGCTATGGCAATAAGATAAAAGGTTAGGTAAGTCCCGATGTAGGGTCTTACCAAGGTAATCCCCGTGATATAGCGGTAATTAGCAGATCCATAATTTTTTTCATAAAACCGTGCAATTAAAAATAAACCGGCTAAAGAAACAAGAAGAGACAAAGAAAACATAGCCCCTGAACCTTGCCCCTCAAAAAGAACAAAAAACGGTGCATTAACAAAGATTAGGTAGTATCCTAATTTATAAAAATTAGTCGTTTTGGTTGCCTTATAAATAGAAAACAAGGCACTAATAAGGGAAATAACGACTAAGGGCGTTTTATGTTCATTAGGTATATAAGATGAAAATATCACCGCACCTAAGAGTGAAGTAGCACTAAGTAAGAAAATATGTTTACTCTTTAATGCTTTGATTTTTTCCAAAAGAATATAATAGGGTATACCCGCAGCTAATATGAATAATAAGATATTAGACATCATTTTTTACCCTTTTTTAAAACTTTTAATGCCGAGAAGAAGTATCCTTCTTTTGCTAAGAACTTGTAAAATGACCATTTCATGTTATTAGGTTGTTTCTCAGAGTTTGCCTTACTTATATAATGTTGTTTATACATAAAATACCACCCAACAATCATAATAGCACCTAGCATTACAAAAGACATTATCATGGTTACATTAATTGTTGCCGCCTTATAAAAAAGCTCAGCGTGATGACCATAAAGGAAGTGTTCAAGAGACATACCAATAAACTCATAGGTAAATAAGATAATAACAAATGAACTTACTAAGGCTAAGATAACCTTGAGGGAATCAGCCTTAGACACCTTAAAGAATGATAAGAACAACTGTGTTCCTGTTAACCATGCAAAGGCTAAAATAACAATAGAAGCATTAAATTCAAAAAAGTCTTCGGTTAAAACAATCTTTACACCCACAAAAACAACCACAGGTAAGATAGTGAAAAAGGCTAGATAATTAAATAGGTTCTTACTGTTCTTCTTAATCTTCTCTTCCCAAAAAAGCTCATAAGTAAGACGCTTTGGAAGATTAGAGTCATGTCTAGCCAGCTTAATAAGCGCACCTGATTCTAAGAAAAGCGTGGCTTTAAAAATACCATGTACGATAAGGTGATACACCGCAAGGGAAAAGGCACCTAAGCCAATTTCCATAATCATATACCCCATTTGTCCTACGGTTGAGTATCCTAAAGAACGCTTAATATCTGATACCGTTAGCATAATAAGTGAGGCTAAAATGGCAGTAACTAAACCTACCACAAAGGCGATGTTAAGTACCGCTGGGGCTAATATTAATAAAAAGGCGAGCTTGTTAAGTAAGATACCCCCAACATTAACAACACCTGCGTGCATTACAGCAGACACGGGTGTAGGAGCTTCAGAAGTGTAAGGCAACCAAATATGAAAAGGCATAATCGCAGACTTCATCATAGCCGCTATCAAGTACAGTAATCCAATAACAAAAATCATAGGATTGTCAACAGGACTATGTGACATGCCTAACCAGATCTCTTTGAGTTCGGCTAAGTCGAAACTTCCAAAGGTTTGATAGGTCAAGATAACCGCGACTATAAAGACGAGGTCAGCACCCTTATGGATATACATAATCCATTTAGCATTTTTCACCGCTGTGTCTGAGCCTACATTAAATGAAACRAGAAGGTATAAGCTGATACTTAAAAGTTGCCAAGCAAGGGCTAATACAATAAGGTTGTTACTCATAACAAGTAAATAAATCGATGCAAATATAAAGTTTAAAAGGATAAAAAATCTTTTATATCCTGCTTCATCCCACATATATTTTGTTGCATATTTACGAATAACTAAGCCTAAAATTGCGACATAAGGGACCAGTATGGCTGAGAGCTCATTATAAATAAGTAAGCCATCAAAGCCAATGATAGGTCCATTAGTTATGACGAAATATGTCCCATATAGTCCAAGAAGTGCGACCATACTTGAGAGCATTAGACTCACTTTTGGAATAAACTCTTTTTTACTAACAAAAAATAAAAGAAAAGCTATTAAAATTGGTATGCCTGGAATAAGCAATATGATTTGTTCCACTAAAAACTCCTGTGATCTACTATAAAACTCTTATCTACATATATCTAGAGCTTGTTAAAACTTTTAACTAATAATAGATTGAACAACGAAGTGTATAAAACAAACTTCGTAAGATACCTTTTCAAGATACCTGATAGATTGTTATTATAAAAATAATTTATATAATAACAACAGTGCCTAAAACTTAAATTTATGATTAATCATCATCTTACAATCTAAAGGTTTAATCCTAAGACTTAATGTCTTTATTTCTTTGTAATTTACCAGACTTTTCTCCCCTTAAAAAAAGAGCTTTGTCAAAGTAAGAACTGCAAAGTTATTGCCGTGTGTTTTTTTTGTAACTGAATTTTTAGCATTTATACTTTTAAGTTAAGTTAAATGTGAAGCTTATAATTTACAACTAAAGCTTGCTTTTAGGTGAAAAAAGCAGATATAAGACCTAATATGCTAGTTTTTAAAAGTGTTCTGAAGGCTTCAGACATCGTACAGGCTTTAGTTAAAGACACAAGGCCTCATCACGTTTTTGTATCTTAAACATGGGATTCACGCTATCTAAGGTCTTGTTACATTTTGTAGCATAAAATCACTAAAAAGCATTAGTACTCTTAAATAATTGTTACATTATGTTACATGGTTTTTCTCTAGTTAAACAGACATGAATATATATTTCTGAAATAAGGTAACTAGAAATATAAACTATATATATAGATATACAAGGGTATAACTTTTAGCCCCATTAGTACTGTCAAAAGTATTTAAATACAGCATTTACATACTGGTTTAACTAATCCTTTGTATTTTAGATATCCTCTCTTTTACTAAAATCATATGCTTAGCTTAGTTTATTTCTCTACTTATATATAGTCAATTATATTTATTTACAAAATATTTTAATATCTTAGTTTAAAGAGAAATCAAAGGTTTTTTCTGTAAAGTGCCACTTGAGAAACATATTGTGTAGCTGATAAAAGTGTCTTATTAATAGGGGAAAACGCTTGTTTTATGAAGCTTTTCTATATTGAAAAGTCAATTTTGATACTACATTACTGATTATTAGTTCTGATAATTATCATAACTAAGCTCAATGTTTAAGTCACTATAATGGAGAAAAAATGTATTATGTAGCAAAAGTTAACAAAGACATGTGTGCTGAATATAAATGTAACACGTGTACACTATATTGTCCAGAAGCAAATACTCTAATGTTCGATAAAGAAGCTAATACTTCTTGGGTAGATGAAGACAGATGTAAGGGGTGTGCACTTTGTGTATACGTTTGTACTGATATGCTAGACCGTAACTGTATTACAATGGAAATGGCTGGTCAAGAAAGCTAAAACCTATAATTGACATTTAAATTATAGTATAAAAAAACAAATAGGAGAATTTATGGCAAATCAAGGCCCCGCGTATTATGCACCGTATCCTGCGGCATTATATGAAGGTGTAACTACACCACCCGAAGGAAAAGCACTTCTACTAGAAGAAGTGGTAGACGAAGAAACTGCAATGAGAGAATGTGCAAGAGTTATGTTGACAAGTGAAAATGCAACTATTTTCCCTGGTCCACAAGTACTTTATGGTTACAACGAAGAAGCTAAGAAAAAAGCTACTATCATTAAAGAAATGGCAGAAGTGCTTAACGCTAAGATGATTCCAATGTACGATTACAGACCAAAGTATCCTAAGATTGATGCTGAAGTTGAAATCAATCCAAATCACCCTAACTTAACGATTTGGCATAACAACATTAAAGCAGCGATTTTTATCGGTGTTCACTGTCATTATGCAAACGTTGCACTTAAGATGGTTAGATGTGAAACAGATTGTTATACAATCGCAATTTGTGGTTTGTCAGGGCATGAAGATGCTATGGCTACATTAAGAGATCAGCATTCTTCAGAACTAGCGAAATTTGTAAAAATAGCTAGAGAAGTTAAAGCTGAGTTGAAATTATAGGAAAGGGAGAACTAAATGGCATCAATTAAAGATATGACAGACACACACAACTGGTCTGGACAAAAAATGGTTACAGCTGACCACATGCTTTTCGAAGCTCCAAGAGAAAAGCACTTCATGACAGGTTCAGAAGTACTTAAAGAAGCTATCAAAAGATGTACAGTAGATGCATCTGTATCTTACCCAATTACACCTCAGTCAGAAGCGGCACACCTTATCGGTGAGTTATGGGCTGAAGGTTATGTTGGTGTTTACTTCCGTGGAGAAAATGAGTTTGGTGTAATGTCTGAAGTAGCTGGCTGTGGTATGGCTGGTGCAAGAACTGTTACAACAACTTCAGGTCCAGGAACACTTCGTGCAATGGAAAACTTTGCACAATGGTCTGGTACTAGAATTCCGGTTCAACTTATCCTTATGGCTCGTGGTATTAACTCACCACTTACAATTCAGCCAGATAACCTTGAAGTAACTTATATGTTAGAAACAGGTTGTCAAATTTGGTACGCTGAAAACGTTCAAGAATTATTTGACATGACAATTGCTGCATTCATCGTTGCTGAAAAGCCTGATGTTCATGTTCCAATTGTTACTGTTGTTGATGGTTTCTTTGTATCTCATACACGTGAATCAGTAATGCTTCCTGCGGATGACATTGCTCTTTTACCTTATGAGCCGTACAAATCTCCATTACCTCCGATTGATTCTGAAACTCCTCCAGGACGTTTCTTAAGAGATCCATTTGTAATGAAGTCTAACTACATCTCTTACGCAACTCACGCTTCATGGCAGTGGGAAGTAAGATCTGCAGTTGAGCGTTCACGTCGTTATGCAACACATTACCTTAAGGGTCTTGTTCATGTTACTGGCGATGACGATGCTACTATCGCATTTGTTACTTGTGGAACTGCTTCTCACCAAGCAAAAGAAGCTCAAAGAGATTTAGAAAAGCAAGGCGTTAAGACTAAGGTTATTAAGCTTAGAACTATTCGTCCTTTCCCTACTGAAGAACTTATTGCTGCACTAGACGGTATTGAAACTGTTTTCGTACCAGAATTCAACGTTGTTGGTTGGTTAGAAAAAGAAGTTAAAACATGTCTTTACAAGAGACATGATGCTCAAATTATTGGTGGACCTAGAGTTGCTGGTGGTATGAGTTTACCWKCTGAAGCAATYCTTAAAGAAGTRTTTGAACACATTAACNNNMWARAAGGAAWWWAWKATGGCAATTGATATWTAYAAAATCAACCCKGAATTYCGTGACATTATGCCWAAAGAGATCATTGATCTTGARGAAAATGCWACWTGGGCTCARAACCAARAKAARCYWCGTGGTATTAAAGAAATGCCAGATACTAAAGAGATYYTAGAAGARCACTCTTTATGTGCTGGTTGTCCWGAAKCTGCTGCACTTAGATATGTWCTWGCWGCATTACCWWRKCCAGAAGARACWATCATTGTTAACTCAACKGGTTGTACTTCTTTGATGTTCCCACACATCGCWCTTCATACTGTTCACTCACTTTTTGGTAACCAAAATGCTGTTGCAACTGGTATCAARMGWGTTCTTGACTGGAGATTTCCAGATAWKSAGAAAGATGTTRTKGTTYTWGCTGGWGAYGGYGCWACTGTWGATATCGGTCTTGACTATACACTTCARTCTTTCTTTAGACAAGAAAAYATCACWACAATTTGTTTTGATAATGAAGTWTATGCAAATACTGGTGGWCAAGAATCAGGTGCAACTCCAAAAGGTCAAGTTTTCAAAATGGCACCTTTAGGTAAGAAATTTGAAAAAGTTAAAATGTGGGAACTTGCTGTAACTTCAGGTTGTCATTATGTTCTTAACATGACAGCTTCTGCTCCTAAAGCAGTTGCWAAAGCWGTTAGAGAAGCAATCCTTGTTGCAAGAGAAATCGGACCAACATTCCTTAACATTTATACWCCTTGTATTCTTGAAATTGGMCTWAGCGCWAAYGAAGGYCTTGGCGAAATGAAAGATCAAGATAAAGATAGATTTGCAKCTTTCAARTWTGTTTCWCCAGAAGCAGAAGMWTTCTTGAAARMWTGTAAAAAAGAAGGRAAGTTATAATGGCTAAAGATTCAATCAAAGTAAGACTTCCGGGTCTTGGTGGTCAAGGTGCRGTWACTGCTGCACACATTGCTGCAACTGCAGCTGATACAGACGGTTACTTCGCTGTTTCTAAYCCATTYTTTGGTGCAGAAAAGCGTATGGCTCCWTCTGAGTCTTATGCACGTATCGGTACAGTGCCTATYTACGATAGAGGGGAAGTAATTTAYCCWGATATCGTTATGATTTTCCACCCACAAGTTATTACTATGGGTAAATCATACACTATGCCTTTTTACGCAGGAATCAAAGATAATGGTCTTGTTATCATT
>NVXJ01000014.1 GCA_002733885.1 Arcobacter sp.
CATGATGAAAAAAGAAGGACATACGTTTGAATAAACAACAACTAGCAGCAAAAATTTGGGAATCAGCAAACCAGATGCGTTCAAAGATTGAAGCAAATGAGTATAAAGATTACATCTTAGGATTTATTTTTTATAAATATTTGTCAAATAAACAGATTCAATTTGCAAAAAAAGAGGGTATGTCTGAGGAAGAGATAGTAGCACTTAGTGAAGAAGATACTGATAGTGTTGATTATTTTAAAGAAAATATTGGCTATTTTATTTCTCATAAGGACCTGTTTTCAACATGGATTGAAATTGGAAGTGATTTTGATGTTTCAAATGTAAGAGATGCTTTATCTGCTTTTAGTCGTTTAATTAGCCCTAATCACAAAAAACTCTTTGATGGTATCTTTGAAACTTTACAAACAGGACTAAGTAAGTTAGGAGATAGTTCTGCATCCCAAACCAAAGCTATCAGTAGTCTTATTCATTTAATCAAAGATATTCCTATGGATGGGAAGCAAGATTATGATGTACTTGGTTTTGTTTATGAATATTTAATCAGTATGTTTGCCGCAAATGCAGGTAAAAAAGCAGGAGAATTTTATACCCCTCACGAAGTTTCCCTATTAATGTCTGAAATCGTAGCTGAGCATTTAAAAGATAAAAAAGAGATACAGATTTATGATCCAACCAGTGGATCGGGTTCATTACTTATAAACATTGGTAGCAGTGTTGCCAAACATATGGATGATGAAAATAATATTAAGTATTATGCTCAAGAATTAAAAAAGAATACCTATAACCTTACTCGTATGAACTTAGTGATGCGTGGGATTTTACCTGATAACATACGTACACGGAATGGGGATACCTTAGAAGATGATTGGCCTTACTTTAACGAGACCAACCCCGTAGACTCATATGAGGCTCTATATGTGGACGCGGTTGTTTCCAACCCACCATATTCACAAGCTTGGGAACCTGATCATAAAGAAGCTGATCCTCGTTATGCACGTTTTGGCTTGGCTCCTAAGACTAAGGCAGATTTTGCCTTTTTACTTCATGATCTTTATCACATTAAACCCGATGGTATTATGACCATTGTATTACCTCATGGTGTTTTGTTCCGTGGTGGTCAAGAAGGTGCTATCCGTAAAAACCTCATTGAGCAAAATCATATAGATGCGATTATCGGCTTGCCTGCAAATATCTTCTTTGGAACAGGTATCCCTACGGTTGTTTTGGTCTTAAAACAAAAACGTGAAAATACTGATGTTTTAATCGTTGATGCTTCAAAAGGTTTTATCAAAGTAGGTAAAAACAACAAGCTCCAAGCTTCGGACATTAAAAAGATAACCGACACTGTTATTAAAAGAGAAACTAATGAGAAATACTCAAAAGTTGTAAGCAGGGACTTCATCCGTGAAAATGAATACAACCTCAATATTCCACGATATGTTGATTCATCACAGGACGCTGAAAGCTGGGATATTTACGCCTCAATGTTTGGGGGTATTCCTCAAACAGAGATTAATGCACTGCATAGCTATTGGGAAGCCTTACCGGGATTACGAAATGCTTTGTTTTCTGAAACATCTAGTGATTACGCTGCCTTAAAATGTGAAGATGTTAAAGAGACTATTACCCACCATGAAGATGTCAAGAAATTTACAACTAGCTATGACACATCTTTTAAGAATTTTGATGTTTTTCTTAAAGAAGAGTTATTAAATAAAATGCTGTCACTTAATATCTCTAAAGAAGAAGAGGTACTTAGTAATAATATCTTTACACGTCTAAAGTCTATTTCTTTAGTCGATAAATATGAGGCGTATCAACTACTCGATGATAGTTGGCTAAATATCTCCGCAGACTTAGAAATGATACAGACTGAAGGTTTTGAGACTACTAGACAAGTTGATCCACATATGGTTATTAAAAAGAAAAAAGGCAAAGATACAGAGGTCCAAGAAGGTTGGATAGGTCATATCATCCCTTTTGAACTGGTGCAAAAAACTTATCTTAATGAAGAACTTCAAAATTTGCTACAAAAAGAAAACCGCCTAGTAGAGATAAGTTCAGCCTTTGAAGAAATTATCGACTCTTTGAGTGAAGAGGAAAAAGAGGCTGATACCCTTAAAGAAAGCAATGATGCCTTTGTTAATGCAGCGGTTATAAAAGAAGCCAAGCTACTAAGAGCAGCTATAAAGAAAAATGGTGACTTTGCAGAAGATTCATTTGAAGTAAAAATACTAGAAGTGGATAAGCTCATCACTGAAGAGAAAAAAGTAAAAAAAGAGGTAAAAGCTCAATTTGAAGCATTGCATCTACATACTAAACAAACCATAGAAAAGCTTAGGGAGGGTCAAGTCTATGAATTACTAGAACTTAAGTGGATAGCTCCACTAGTAAGCTCTTTGAACAAGCTACCTGAAAGAATCATTAATGAACTAACCGCTAAAGTACAATCCTTAGCAGATAAGTACGCCACAACCTATGCTGATGTAGCAAAAAAGATAGACAGCACAGAAAAACAGTTATCGGCTTTAATTGACGAACTAACAGGTAATGAATTTGATATGAAGGGGCTTAGTGAGTTTAAGTCGTTTTTGAAGAGTGAATAGTATGGCAGAAAAAAGTAAAATACCTGAAATCCGTTTTAAAGAATTTAGTGGGGAATGGGAAGAAAGAGAGTTAGGAAATCTTTGTTTAATAGGCGATATCGACCATAGAATGCCAGCAACAGTTACAGAGGGAATTCCGTATCTAATGACGGGAAGCTTTGTAGAAAATAATGGTCTAGATTTTGAAAACTCTAAACTAATATCAATTCAAGATTATGAACAATTGTCTAAAAAGATAAAACCCGAAGCTGGAGATCTTTTATTTGCACGTTATGCTTCCGTTGGATCAGTTAGATACGTTGAAACGAAAAAAAAATTCTTAATATCGTATTCTTGTGCAATTATTAAACACAACAAATCTATTAATGGAAAATACTTATTTAATTATGTACAGTCAAATAAAGTTCAAAGTCAAATAGAATTAAATATTAATACTGGTTCACAACGAAATATAGGTATAGATTCGTTGAATCAACTTATAATTACTTTGCCAAAAAGAGAGCGGGAACAGGAGGCCATTGCAAATTTTTTAACAAGGAATGATACTCTTATTACATTACATCAGAAAAAGTATGACAAGCTTTTAAATCTAAAAAAAGCCATGCTCGAAAAAATGTTCCCGAAAAAGGGTGCAGATGTTCCTGAAATTCGTTTTAAGGGTTTTAGTGAGAAGTGGGAAGAGAAAGAGTTGGGAAACTATGCAAATTTTCGTAGAGGTTCATTCCCCCAACCTTATGGAAATAAAGAATGGTATGATGGTAAAGGATCAATGCCATTTGTACAAGTAGTTGATGTAACAAAAAAGCTATTACTTGTACAAAATACAAAACAAAAAATCAGCACGATAGCCCAACCAAAAAGTGTATTTGTAGAAAAAGGAAAAGTTCTAGTAACATTACAAGGAAGTATTGGACGCGTTGCTATTGCTCAATATAATACTTATGTTGATAGAACTTTATTGATTTTTGAAAATTATAATGAGAAAACAGATACCCGTTTTTGGGCATATCTAATGCAAGAAAAATTCAATTTAGAAAAAAGAAAAGCTCCGGGTGGAACGATAAAAACTATAACAAAAGACGCATTATCTAAATTTCAAATAGTGATTCCTAAATATACGGAACAAACCAAAATTGGTAATTATTTTGAAAACCTAGATAAACTCCTATCTCTACATGAAGAAGAACTAAAAAAACTAAAAAATATAAAAAAAGCCTGTTTAGAAAAGATGTTTGTATGAAGGGCCTGCAATGACATTTAAAAAAGAATCCGATTTTGAAGAAGCCTTAGTCCAGGAACTTAAAAACAAAGGGTGGGAAAACGAGGTCTTAAAGTATCCTAGCGAAGAGGATTTACTCAAAAACTGGGCAACTATCCTTTTTGAAAACAACCGAGATATTGACCGACTAAATGACACCCCTTTAACTGATGGTGAAATGCAACAGATAGTAGAGCAGATAACAGACTTAAAAACACCCCTAAAACTTAACGGCTTTATCAACGGTAAGACGGTAGCCATCACTCGTGACAACCCTGATGATAGCTTGCATTTTAGAAAAGAGATTAGTCTTAAAATATATGACCGCCAAGAAATATCTGCGGGTCAAAGTCGTTACCAAATCGTACAACAGCCACAGTTTACAAGTAAGTCAAAAATCTTAAATGACCGCCGTGGGGATATAATACTTTTAATAAATGGTATGCCAGTGATTCACATAGAGCTTAAAAGAAGCGGTGTTCCTGTTTCTCAAGCCTATCATCAAATAGAAAAATATTCGCACGAGGGTATCTTTAGCGGTCTGTTTTCTTTAGTACAGATATTTGTAGCAATGGAGCCAAAAGAAACGGTTTACTTCGCAAATCCTGGAGTAGATGGGACGTTTAACAAAGACTTCTATTTTCATTGGGCTGATTTTAACAATGAGCCTATAAATGATTGGAAAGAGATTACTGCTACCTTGCTATCTATCCCTATGGCTCATCAGCTCATTGGTTTTTATACAGTTGCGGATGGTTCGGATGGTGTTCTTAAGGTGATGCGTAGTTATCAGTACTATGCTGCTAATGCAATATCTGACAAGGTCTCAAAAACTGACTGGAAGAGTAAGAACTTACTGGGTGGATATGTGTGGCATACCACTGGCTCAGGTAAAACAATGACCAGTTTTAAATCAGCACAGCTTATAGCTAACTCTAAAGATGCTGATAAAGTTATCTTCTTAATGGATAGGATTGAGCTTGGTACTCAATCTTTACGGGAGTATCAGGGTTTTGCTAGTGAAAGCGAAGATGTACAGGCCACTGAAAATACAGGTGTACTTATCACGAAACTTAAAAGTGATGATCCTAAAAATACCCTTATCGTTAGTTCTATTCAGAAGATGAGTAACATTAATGAAGAAGAAGGTGCATTAAAAGCCCATGACATAGAGTTGATAAATGCAAAAAGAATTGTTTTTATTATAGATGAAGCGCATCGGTCAACTTTTGGGGATATGCTTCTAAGTATTAAAAACACCTTTCCTTCTTCTTTGCTTTTTGGTTTTACAGGGACACCTATTCAAGAAGAGAACCAAAAGAAAATGAATACGACTACTACTGTTTTTGGTGATGAATTGCATCGCTATAGCATTGCTGATGGTATACGTGATAAAAATGTTCTTGGTTTTGATCCCTACAAAGTAATGACATATAAGGACAAAGATTTAAGAAAAGCAGTAGCTTTAGCAAAAGCTAAGGCTAACGATGAAGTTGAAGCATTGAGCGATCCTAAGAAAAAAGAGGTTTTCAATAAGTATATGAAGTCAGTAGAAATGGCTGGGTATATAGATGATGTAGGGAAGTATGTCAAAGGTATTGAAGATGAGCTACCTAAGTCTCAGTATTCGCGTGATGAGCATAAAGAACAAGTGGTTAAAGATATTGTTGAGAACTGGATAACCCTGAGTCAAAATAGTAAGTTCCATGCCATCTTTGCGACGCATAGTATATCTGAGGCAATAGAGTATTATCGGTTGATAAAAGAAGCTAAGCCTGACTTGAAGATTACAGCCCTGTTTGACCCTAATATTGATAATGAAGATGGAATAGTCTTTAAGCAAGAGGGTTTAGTTGAAATTTTAGAAGATTATAATAAAAAGTACGAGCAAGATTTTATACTTGCAAATCACTCGAAGTTTAAAAAAGATATTGCGGCTAGACTAGCTCATAAAGAGCCTTATCTGAGGATAGACAGAACAGCAGATAAACAGATTGACCTTTTGATTGTTGTGGATCAAATGCTAACGGGGTTTGATTCTAAATGGTTAAATACACTTTACTTAGACAAGGTGCTTAAGTATGAAAATATCATTCAAGCTTTTTCACGAACAAATCGTCTGTTTAATATCCATGAGAAGCCTTTTGGCACGATTCGTTATTATAGATATCCTCATACTATGGAAAGAAATATAAATGATGCGGTTAAGTTGTACTCGGGAGATAGACCTATTGGGTTATTTGCTCATAAGCTTGAAAGTAATATTAAAAAGTTAAATGCTCTTTATGGTGAAATTTCTGAATTATTTGAAAATGCTAAAGTGAAAAACTTCAAAAAACTTCCAGAAGACCTTTCTGAACGAGCTAAGTTTGCAAAGCTCTTCAAGGATTTTAATGCTCATTTAGAAGCAGCAACCATTCAAGGGTTTAAGTGGGACCAGTCAAAATATAGCTTTGGTGAAGGAAAAGAGAAATCAGAAGTAGAGCTAGACTTTGATGAAAGTATTTATCTAGTCCAAGTACTGCGATATAAAGAACTATCAAGTGGTGGAGGTGGAGAGGGAGGAAGTAATGAAGATGTTCCTTTTGATATTGATGGATACTTAACGGAGTTAGATACCGGGAAGATTGATTCTGATTATATGAATTCACGCTTTGAAAAGTTTCTGAGAACGCTTAGAGAAGTTGGTGCTGATAGTGAAAGCATTCAAAAAACCTTAGATGAACTACATAAGTCCTTTGCTTCGTTATCTCAAGAAGATCAAAAGTACGCCAACATTCTTATTCATGATGTACAAAGTGGTGAGCTGACATTAGACAGTACAAAAAGCTTTAGAGAATATATAACAGAGTATCAATCTAATGCTAAAAACACCGAGATACATACAATTTGTGAAGTATTTGGTTTAGATGAAGCGAAGCTAAACACTATGATGAACTCGGGTGTCTCTAAATCAAACATAAATGAATACGGACGCTTTGATGAGTTAAAGAGTAGTATGGACAAGGCTAAGGCTAAAGCTTATTTTGAAGAGTTGGAAGGCTCCACTCTGTCAACATTTAAAGTAAATCTAAAAGCCTATAACTTGATTCAGGAATTTGTAATACGTGGTGGGTTTGAATTAAGTGATAGCAAGCAATAAAGCCTAGGTTGTTTTAGGGCTCTATAAGGAGCTTAAAATGAAAAAAGTTTTTTTTAGAACATGGGTATGGATTTTATATAAAAATCCTTTTATGGTGTCTTAAAAGTGATTTTACATAGGTTTAACCTTGACCATCTAGAATGCAAGTAGATTATGAATTAATACCCGAAAATGCTTATTCTCCAATTACTAGATGAAAGTATTTAAAGAGATTCTTGAGCAAGCTGGGAATTTTAAAAAGTATTAGAAATGATTGAGTATAAATATATTCTATTAGGAACTACTTTATTACATTGAAAAAAAGGTTGAACAAATATGAAAAATATGGAACTGATTTATATATGGATTTATAAGTTTAGAGATCTTCCCGAAAAACAAGATTATAATTTAACAGGTAAATTTAATATTAAATTTGATTTTGATAAAAATAAATTATCCATAAAGTATAATGAGAAATTTGACAAAGGAATTAGTGGTTACTTTCAAAAAAATATTTCTGTTAGTATGTTTGTAGGGAAAAATGGAACAGGTAAAAGCAGTTTATTGGATGTAATTCGAAGTGGATCAGATTTAACAACAGATTTGATAACAAAAGCTTCAACTTTGTATCCGTATCAATTTGGTATTTATTATAATAAGGTAAACAAAGAACTTATTTTCAAGGGTATAAGTTTCGATAAGGGCAAAAATAAATTCTCTCTGAGAGAAGGACAAACAAAGTTCGTTGTAAAACTTGACACTCTGAAAATCAATAAAAATAGTTGTGCAATAATAGATGAAGGTTATAAGGAGATCTTGAAAGAAGAGGTAGCTAAAAATATATATTTTACTTCATCAAATGACACTTCATTTCCAATGATGACAAAAGAAGAACATCTAAGTTCCAATCTCGAAGATATTTCAGATTCTTATCAGTATGATAAAGTTTCTGAAGCAATACGTACAACATATAAAAGTAAAATTTTTAGCTTTAAACAACTAAAAATATTTTATGAAAATACACAAATAGCTGATGGAATTACTGCGTTATATGGTGACAATATTAAGTTGCCTTCTGATTTTATTATGCCTAAAATACTAAGAATCCAAATTAGGGAAACCGAAGTCAAAAAAAGAGCTGAAGGTTTACATAAAGAACAATCACACACAGAAGAAACTGTTGAATTTTACGATAGATTGAAATTATTTATAGAAAATGGAAATAAAAATAAAAATAATTATGTAGATTATATTAAATACATAGCAATCATGAATTTCTTTAATATACATTTAAGAACTATTGATGTAACTAAATATACCAAATTTTTCAAAATGCTACATGCGTTTAATAATAGCTCTGACTCATTGTCGGTAAGTGTAAAAAGTTCTGATCTTAAAGATCTGATTAGTTCTATCTGTGAAGTTAAAACAGAGATGTCAACTATCAATAAAGAATATTTTAGTCAGATTGACTCATTACTTGAATCCTTAAAAACATATGAGTTTAATAACGAAATAAGTACATTCGAACTTCCTATTGAAGAAAATAAAGATTCCTTATTAAAAGTTATTGAATCACATAAAGATTTAACAGTAACAGTACCTCCCTTTTTAACATTTGAATTTGGCCCAAGAATGTCATCTGGACAGAAACAATTATTTTTCTTTTTTGGAAAAATATTTGCTGCTTTAAACTCCAAGTTTTCTGGTGAAAAAGTTAAAGATGATGAGACAATACTATTAATATTAGATGAACCTGACAACTTTTTACACCCCGAATGGCAACGCCTTTTTATATCTATATTAACAGACTATTTAGCGTTAAATTATTCAGAAATCTATTTTAATATTCTGATTGCTACACATTCCCCTCTGATGCTGTCAGACATACCAAAAGAGAATATTATTTTCCTAGATACAGATAAGGATAATAATACCTTCATAAAAGCATTTGAAGGTGAAACTATGCTTGCAAACATACATTCTGTACTAGCTGATGGGTTCTTTTTAGAACACACGGTAGGAGAAAAGAGCCTAAAGGTGATAAATGATTTAATTAAAAGGAGCAATGCTGTAGTTGAAAATAAAAGTCAGGAAAATATTGATAACTATAATGAATGTATAAAGAGATATGAGTTTTTATATGAGCATACAGGAGAAAAATATTTAAAAAACTTAATAAAAGAACATATGGACATTGTTGATGATATTACAAGAAAGAAGCAATTGTGATAAAAATTTCTTATCCAATAGACCCTATTGAACTCCAAAAGTTTAAACAGGATTATATTGATATTTTTTTTAAATACGTTCAATATAGAGATGCAGTTGAAGATACATATAAAATAAAATCAAAATTAAATAATCTTGGAATACCATCAATTGATATAAAAATATTATTAGTTGAAGACTTCAGCACACTATGTGAAAAAGAAGAAAAAATTGACTATTTAAAATTGTCGAGTGCATACTTTACAAAATATCCTGAAAAGGATCTAAAAGTTGAGGACTATTGTACTAAATATAAATCTAAAGTTTTGAAGGCACTAAATTATGAGGGTAGACAAGCCCAAATATCCAATTTTTTTATGCAAAATAATGACAAATTACAATTAGGAACCTGTTACACATGTAATATTGATTTTATTAATATGTTTGATGATATTGGAGATTATCAAAATTCTGTAGAGTTTTGTAATGAGGCTGATGCGATTGAATTGCAAAAAATCGAGAAAATAGATGAAGTACAGGCTTCTAAAATTATTAAAATAAGAAATATCAGCTTATTAACTTCTATCTCTCAATTATCATCAGTATTAACTGCAGAGGAAATTGATTTCCTTAATAATATGACTTTAAAACAACAATATAAGCATTTTACATTGGATCATTTTCTTGACAAAGGTAGCAACCCAATATTGTCATTAAGTTTATTCAATTTTGTGCCTATGTGTTATCCATGCAATAGTCTTTTTAAAAGAACTTTACCAATAGTAGTTGATAAAAAGAAAGATTGCTATTTGTCTCCTACTCACAAAGACTATATGTTTGATGCTAACGTATCGTTCTCTTATATAAATCATAATCCAACGAGTAAAATTGATAATGTGGAAGATTTTCAATTAAAGCTTGCCTATAAAGATGATGCTTACAAAATTCATTCAAGAATATTTAAACTGGATGGACGGTATAAAGCACATAAAGAAATTGTACTTGATCTGCATAATAATTCAATAGATTATTCTGAAACTCAAATAAAAGAGTTTGCAAAAATGTCTAAGAATAATACTATTGAAAATAGGTCAAATATAAAAAAAGTAATATTTGGAAAAGAAATTTTTGACGGAGAGGTACAAAAGATTCCATTAACAAAACTAAAAAGGGATATTGCAAAACAGATAGGTATTGATGGCGTAAAGGAAACTTGAAATATAAATGAATCAAGTGACTTTATAGTAAAGTTTTTTTGATATTAGATGAATCATTAGAAAGTGATGCATACTTTGAACAATCCCCCCGATAAGGATTGCTTATTGAATTTTATAGCTGAAAAATTGGATGTCACCGAAAAACTCTTTGAATTTTAAAAAGTAATCTTCTCTTAAGATTAAGTCACATCCTTCGACTTTTGCAATGTTAGAGCCATGTCCAACTAAATCAGTTCTCCATTGTCGAAACTCTAATATTACTTCATTGCTATCATTTAAAGCCTTTAGTCCATTGTTAAAATCATCTAATTTTAATTCTAACGCATCAATTATAGATTGATGTAACCACAAAATATTATCAGATTCTATGCTGTTGAAATTTTTAGTAAAACCAATTATAAAATTTTCTCTATAATAAAAGGAATTTTTCCAAATTAGAAAAGATGGAAGAAACTGAGCAAAAGGGTTCTCTTCGCCAAATATACTTAATCCTTCAAACAGAATACTATGGCCCTTTCTTCCAAAACCATGAGGATCTTCAATCATTTCATTTTCAAATTTTGCAATCCTTACAAAACCATTTTCATACTCTAAGTTCGTTTTAAAGCCTATATCAGTCTCTGATGGTCGCTTAGTATTTGGTCTTTCAATTATAGAATTTTGAGTGGCTATTAAGGTCTTCATATCTATTTTTATATATTCTTCAAAAATTACAGTATCTTTATAATTCGTATGCAGGTGTTTACTTACCTCACTAAAAATAATATCTTCAAGTAAAATATTGGGAGATAACATCTTATAGCTTCTGTTTGAAAAAATATTTTCTAGGATATATCCATTTTTTTCAATACTCGCCTGAATACCTTCAATAATTTCTTCAGTTTCTACTCCTATCGTATTTAGATACATAAGATACTTGTTTCGTATTATTGTGTCTTTCAATTCATCAAACATTGTCAGTTCTTTCGACTAGTTCTCTCAAAATATTTTGAATGTATAAATTATTAATCTTTACTTCTTTTATATCAATTTTCAGGGCTTTAAAAAAAATATTGTTACTGTTCTCTTGTAATAAAAATATTTCTAATAAAGCAGCAATAGATACTTCTGGAAATTTCTTAATATGTTGAAAGAACCACTTAAAAGGTTTTATCAAAAGAGTGCTATCGTAAATGAAAATGTAATTGATGGCAAAAACTATTTCTTTTTGAACAAAAGAATCTAAGTTTGTGATTTTTACTAGGATTACAACTATAGCAAGCTCATCCTCATTCATTAGCTCTAAGCTTTTACTTTTAATATCTTTCCATCTAAAATCATTATCATCGGGTAGTCTATATTCTATAGATTCAAAGCCTGTCTGATACATAGATAAGATATCCTCTTTTTTTAACCCTGCATATTCAAAAGCGATAATTAAATTAGCAGTAGATTTTGAACCATACCCAAAGTTCGAAAACATTTTAAATAAGCTTTGAGATAATATATCTAAAGTTTCTTTTGGATTAATTTGTACAGCATCTTTTAAAGCTTGTTTATTTACAAACTGAGAATACCAGTCATCTTTTGAATAAACATAAATATGTACTAAAAGAAATATCTTTGTGTTGTTTGATATAGATAATGAATTGACTAAATGTCTTAGTTGTTCAAAGTAATTATTACTGCTTAGAAGTCTTTTTTGAATAAGTGGCAGGACAATAGCTATTACCAATTGGTCATCATTTTTTTCTGATAGATAAAAGAACATAGTATTTAAATTCTTATCAGATAAATCATCTTTTTTCTCAAAATACTTATTGATTTCATCAATCGTCTTGTTTGATAG
Organism: Arcobacter sp.; assembly: GCA_002733885.1. Classification (GTDB taxonomy): domain Bacteria; phylum Campylobacterota; class Campylobacteria; order Campylobacterales; family Sulfurimonadaceae. Next base: position 12,245 of record NVXJ01000014.1, read on the forward strand.
TATCAATCTATTTATATCAAAGCTTTTGTCGACGGTTTCTCTTAAACTATTTTGTATATTAGAAAAATTATTACGACTGTTTTCTTCTTGTTTTATATCTAATGATACATTTAGCAAGTTTTTGAGCACTTGAAGCTTTTGCGTCGTTTTTACACTTAAGGAGTCATATGAATTGTTAAGGTCTCTTGCTAAAATATTTATAAGTGATTGTTTAGCTGTTTTTCGATCTATAGGTATAAGAAAGTTAATGTTATCAGAAAAGCTATTTATGTAATCATTATTTGTATTCACTGGAGTTAATCTGAATAAAAAATTTAAGATAATTGGATTTACATTATTGCTGTGTTGAATATAATAAACAAACATATAATCAAGCTTCCAAAAATACGGACTGTTTAATAGTTGGTCTATTAAATATATAGAAGAAAGTCTATCATCAACTTTTAAAAATTCTTTGAACCATTCTGTAGTTAACCACCTAGTACCTTTATTGTCATCAGTATGTTTCATAACAGCATCAGTTAAATATTTTAGTTTTTTTGTATATTTCTTTGCAAACTTATTATCAAGAGTATTTATTGAGCTTAAAGGTTCAATTATTTCTTCAAGTGTTCTATCTTTATGAAATGTATAACTAGTTAAGTATCGAGATCCTATCTTTAATGCTTTCTTAGCTTTTCCAATTCGACCTAGTTTAGAATAAGCAATGGCTTTTTTGAGCTTGTACTCACAATAATAATTATAGTTTTCATCTTTTTGCTCAATATTATTAATGACATTAAGTATAAAGTTTTCTGTTACTTCATTAAGATTATTTAATAATATATCAATCAATAAACCATATGGCAGTATCCCCATTTGTGTATTATTTAGATATCCCATAGTTCCAAAAGAAATTCGCTCTAAAGATTTAATAGTCTTTTCCCAAGAATGTGATGATTTTATATACATAAGGGCATGCTCTATGCTTTGTTTAATGATGAAACTATGTTCTCTTGTTAAGTCTATAGCTCTTGGCTTATCTTTAAAAGGTTCAATATCACTGGCTAATAGTTCGAAATTTTCCACTAATACTTCTTCAAGTAAAGCATGATTTTTAAACTTGGAGTTGTTCAAGTCATTTTCTATAATTATATTTCTAAGTCTAAATTTGATCCAATTATAAAAGAAGTTTTTTGATGGGATTGTCTTTTCAAAATTACGAAGTGCCTCAATGTTATAAGATGCATACATATTTACTAGTAAAAAGAAGCTCTTTAAGTTTTTTATTTCTAAATAATCATTGACAAAGTCTAAATTTAACTCTTCTAAAACAAGGTGTCGCTTCATGACAGTAACTAAAATTCTTTGTTGGCATTTAGTTCTATTTAAAACCTTATTTATTAGACTTGCAACTTGTTGTTTTTTGTCAGCTTGAATAGAATCATACAGTTCTAATATCTTATTAAAACCGATTTGGTTGGAAACTTCTTTAATTAGTATCTGAAAAAAGTCTTTGTATTCAGGATCCAGAAGCTCTTTAAATTCTGCAACTAATTCAGTTTCAGAAGCTATTAATGAACTAATAAAATAATGATAGTCTTCTAATGGAATGTCAGTTTCAAAATAATCTTCTAAAATACTCCAATTTGGAATATAACCATTTATCTGAGATATATAAAAAGCTTTTGCAGTTATTTCATTACTGAAAGTTTTCTCTCCATCAAAAAAAAGAATTTTGTTTGCTGTATCAAAACCATAAATTAAACCAATCGCTTCAAAATATAATTCAAAGTTTGTTAAAAACTCGCTATGATAATCCTCAGATAGAGTAGTATATATCGTTCTATTTAATTCACTAATATATATGTAAAGTGGCCAATCTTGAGTTTCTCTAGCTGTATATAAAAAATTGGTATAATTTATTTTTATTACATTCTCTGAATAACCACGATATAAGCTTTTTGTTAAAAAATCATTTGTCGCATATCTTTTTATTTTTTTATACTTTTTTAATTTAATGTAGTATTTTAGTAGATATCTATATGATTTGGCATTTTTGTAAAAACCTTTTTTCTTTAACCATTTAGCGATATCACTATATACTTCTTCTAAATTTGTATTTAGTTCAAGCTTTTCAATATTAAACCTTCTAAAACTATCATGATAAAGCTTTATACCACCTCTTGAAATATTTTCAACAATTACTGGCGATAAGATCTTTAAATTATTATCAATATGATGGCTACGAGGAATAAGCTCACGCAATTCTTCTTTAGTAACGGAAAACTCTAAACAAGATAGTATTTCAGATGTTAGGTTTTCATCAATTTGTTCTGTTAAATATTCATAATATGATTTAAGATTAAAATCATACTTTGGTAATTCTTCAATTAAATTTACGGTGATATTCTCGTGAAGAAGTGTTCTTATAATATATGTTAAATAGAGTGGATTAGCTTCACATTTTTCAAAAATATATTCAGACAATGGTTTTGTATTAAGAAGTGTGTTTTCTAAAGAATACTTGCCCATTAACTCGACGGTATCTTCGATATTCCATTTAGGAATTTTATACTTAACATATTCAAATTTTTCTATTAAAGTATTGATTTCACTAACAGGCTGAGAACCTAATACAATAAATATATTTTCAGGTAAATTTATTTTAGAAATAGACTCAATTATTTTAGTTTTATCTTCAGCTAATGTAGATGAGCTTTTTAAGACTCTATCAATATGGTCTAGTCCATCAATGACAATAATTAATTCATGATGGACATGAGTTAAAAGTAAATTAAGTTCGTCTAAATCTGATGTATAAAGTTTACCTTTTACTTCTAGCAAGTTTGGGAATTCATTTATAATATCAGCAATCAAGTTACCAAAAAAAACATCAGAGCTTACTCTTTTTTCTATATCGTTATCTTCTGTAGCAGTATAACAATAATGTCGAATAACTTTTTTTGAGCTGTTCTTTAAATGCTCTATGAAATTTGTTAGAAACCAAGACTTCCCACTTCCTGGTTCGCCAATAAGCAAAGTTTTTTTATATTCAATGACTTTACTTTCTAATAAAGTGTATTTACTATTGTTTATAATATTCTTAGTTTGGTCTATTTCAAACTTTTGCTCAATCTTACCGAAGTCAGTTTTGACTCCTAAATCTCTTAATACATCTGATACTGAAACTTCTGCGGATCTAGTTCTATACTCACCTACTTTTTTTGCAAAGATAATTAAAAATTGATTTATATTAATATCATCATTTGGATACTGTGATATTCCTAGTTTTTCTGCTTGTTGATATAAAATATTTTCTAAATAACTAGGAGCACTGAAGTCTAAACTTGCTTTTGGAAGCTCTACTTCTATAATTAGTTCATCACAGAACTTTTTAAAATCAGTTCTATTAATATGATTAGTTTCTACATAGGCTTTTAAACTATCCCATCGATTGAAGTTTTTGGGATTTTCTTCCCATAAATTATCAAGATTTATTTTGTAACTTTTTGTTGAGTAGTCTTGGAACGATGAAGTTGAATGTGATAAAGAATCTAATACTCTTGTTATATCACTATCAGTAGCTTCATCCCATGCTAGACATAATCTAAACTCACTATCTTCTGTATTAAGTTCTTTCCATGTTTCATAAAGCTTGTGAATGGCAAGGCTATAAGGAGAGTCAGATGAAAGATAAGATTTCGTTAGTTTTTTTGCAACGGTGTCATTACTATATTTAATTTGTTTACGTTTGATTGTTAAACCATTAGTAATAACTAAATCATCAAACCTATCAGGGATGTCTCCAGTAGTGTGTTTTTTGTCAATAGAAAAAATACTATTTACATTTCCTAATAATATCTCTTGTAAGATAAAATAACATGTTAATATGTCTTGATAGTCATAACCCTCATGGGCATTATTTAAACTCACTTAAAACCTTGTATTTTAGTATTTAATAGTAATCGTGGACAAAGCAATGGTTTACTTAAGAATAATTTTTTCTTTCTTATTTAGATGATATTAGAAATTGTTAGAATATATATCTTAAGCAACAACCTCTTTACTTTTGCTTTTAAGCTTGAATTGTGTCTGAACTTTTTATTTATAGCTGTATTGTTTTTCTAATATATACTGATAAAAATAATATATTTTTTTCACTGAAAAGTATGCTATTTTTATTGTAATATTGACAGTACATTTAAACAACCTATTTAAGAGGTTTAAATGTAATAATATTTTTTAATTATAAATTAAGTCAATGCAACCGATCTCATACCCCCAAGGCTTTCATATATCACCATGATAATAGCCATACCGATAATGCCCTCAGCAAAACCTATGCTTCCGCCCGTTACATAGTTAAGTATGTAGCCAATAGCCTTGAGGTTAGTCAGCATATAATTACTAAGGGCCAAAATACCAATGCCCACGATAAGATAGGTAAGAAGTTTATGCTTATACCTAAAACGAATATAATCACCCATGGTAATGAAACGGTGCTTTTGTGAGAGAGCATAGAGCTTAGGTGCATACAGCATATATCCACCCACAATTGCTATCATAAAGGTAACTGAGACTAAAAAGAACCAGCCATTTCTATAAGCCGAACCTGCAAATCCTATAAGTGAGTTTCCACTATACTGAGTGGCGTACATGGTTAAAAATAAGATACTCACACCAAAGCCCGCACCCCCAAGATAAAAGTCTTGCATGGTGTTTTCTTTAGACTTTAAAAGTCCAACAATGCCCACACCAATAAGAGAAACAAGGTAAAGCACTAAAAAGATAGTTCCTTGGGTGCCTAAAATACCCTTATCCATCATCTGTGTCCCAAGAGGTTTGAATATGATAAATAAGTACAATAGCATATAAGATACTCATACCCATAGAAACCCAAGCCCATAAGGGTACACCTGCGTAGGGAGTTGAAGGAAGTAAGGGAAGTGTTAATAATAATAAAAAAAGTGAAAGTTTGTATATCATGGGCGAAAGTATAGCTAAGTCCAGAATTCTAAGGGGTTTGGATAAATGAAATTATAGTCTAGGGTTTTAATAAGCTTGTTGGAACTGACTACTCTTTGACTCATCCCCTTAAAATTTCCTAGCTCAAATCCAAAGTCTTGAGCATTCTTTTTATGAACCTGCGAGCGAAGAGGATGGAGTGGGGATACGAGGTTAAAGATACCCGAATGGATGTCTTTTTGAATGAAGGTAGAAACTATAGGCAATATATCTTCTTGGTGTATGTAGTTCACAGGGCTGTCTGCAAAGGTTGAAACACTTTTCCATTTCCCTGCTATCCTATCTTCTCCCATTAAGCCGCCTAAACGAAGGATAAGAAGCTTGTTTGGTGCTTTTTGCATGAGCTCTTCTGCCTCTTTTTGAATCGTTTTTTCATGTATGAATGTTTCTTCAGTCACTTCTTTATCAAACTCTTTATAAACAGAGGTGGAAGACATTAAGATAATCTTTGCCTTAGAAGGGATTTTTAAAAGAAAGTTTTGAAGGCTTTGCAGATAATTATCTTTAGTAGATATACAGATGATAAAAAGCTCATTTTTCCAAAAGATATCGTGTGTATCAGACCTGTGAAAACAGCTGACTTGGTGATCTTTTGATAGATACTTTGATAAGGGTTTTCCGAGCCAACCACAGCCTATAATTCCTATGTTCATATATTAATCATCTTTTTAGAGTATTTTATCATCACTATGCTATTATTTAAGTAATAGACTTCTTGCATAAGCCCTTGCAGTCTCAGCAATACATACAAGAGTATGACCAAGGCAGGTTCTCGTAAGCATAGCCGTAGCTATGGTGCAGAGGTTCTAACGAAGGCTTATGCAAGAAGTCTAATAAATAAAAGGATCTTTATGGGTTATTTCCCTGCTTTTTTACAACTTAATGATAAAAAAGTACTTCTTGTGGGTGGGGGAAATATTGCCTTTGAAAAGTTAGAACGTCTTTTAGACTTTACAACTGAGGTTAAAGTCATTGCCTTAGAAGTAAATACTCAAATGCAAGAACTTATTGATAAAAAAGGTCTTAAACTGGAATGCAGAGCCTACGAAAAAGGGGATATTAAAGACTATGCTATTGTTGTTGTAGCCGTAGATGATATCTCTTTACAGGCTGAAATTTTTGAAGAATCAAAGTCTTATAAGTGCTTATGTAATGCAGTGGATTCGGTAGATTATTGTGACTTCATCTTTCCTTCTTATATAAAAGAAAATGACCTTACTATTGCTATTTCAACCTCAGGGTCTTCGCCTGCCTTTGCTAAACATCTTAAATATTATATTAAAAATCTTATCCCTTCTAATATAAGCGAGTTTTTACAAGAGATGAAGGGGCTTCGAAAAATCCTTCCTAAGGGAAAAGAACGGATGAAAATGCTTGATAAAAAAGCCCAAGATTATATACAAGGTTGGAAAAATGTCTAAGGTTTACTTAACAGGGGCCGGACCTGGAGATATTGAACTTTTGACTATGAAGGCGTACCGTATTATTAAAGAAGCGGATGTCCTTATATATGACAATCTTGCCAATGCTGAGATACTACACTTTGCCAAAGACGGATGTGAGTTTGTTTATGTGGGAAAAGAAAAAGATAAACATATCATGCCTCAAGATGAGATAAATGAGCTTATTTATGAAAAAGCACTTGAATATGAGGTAGTGGTACGTTTAAAAGGAGGAGACCCTTTTGTCTTTGGTAGAGGGGGAGAAGAGGGCTCTTTTTTACATGAAAAAGGCATAAGCTTTGAAATTATTCCTGGTATTAGTTCAGCCATAGCAGTTCCCGCTTACGCGGGCATACCGGTAACACATAGAGGGGTGGCAGTTTCTTTTAGAGTAGTAACAGGGCATGAATCTCCCGATAAAGAAGCCTCTCAAATCCCATGGGAAAGCTTGAAAAATGATGATACCCTTGTGTTTTTAATGGGCTTACATCACTTGGAAAAGATAAGTACTAAGCTTATGGAAGTGGGAAAGCCTAAGGATTATCCTTGTGCCGTAATATCTAAGGGAACGACAAGCGAGCAAAAAGTGGTGGTGGGGAGTTTAGAAAATATAGTAGAAAAAAGTAAGGGTATGGCAAGACCTGCTCTTATTATCGTGGGTGAAGTCGTTAGGCTAAGAGAACAACTAAAATGGTTTGAAAACTAGGAGAATACATGGGAGATGACTTTGTAATATTACAAATTTCAGTGGCTATTATAGGGATAGCCATGGGTGGTGTATATAAGTATATGAAGCGAAAAAACTAGGTTTCTGATTTTTCTTTTACATCTTCGATAATTGTCTTTGAATCTTTGTTTGTCATCTTATACACAAAGACAAAGACTTCTGCAACAGCCTTATAAAGGTTTTCAGGGACTTCTTTGTCGAGTTCAACCTTTGAAAGTAGTTCTACTAAGTCTTCATCTTTGCGAATAGGAAGATTGTTCTCTTTGGCTAAGGAGATTATTTTTTGAGCTACCTCACCTTTTCCTTTGGCAACAAGTTTTGGAGCCCTTCCTTTTTTCTTATCATATTTTATTGCCGCTGCTTTTAAAACTTTTTTATTAGAACTGCTCACCCCTTTACCTCAAATCCAAGTTCATTTAGGGCTTCTGTCTTAGCATAAGAATTTTTCTTTCTTTCATCAAATTCATAAAGATGAATATTCCTTGGCATGATTTGTACCTTAACTAAGGCCTCTCGTAGTTCTTTGATATGTGTTTTAAAAATTTCTTTTAGAGGAATGCTTTGGGTGTAGATATTCATATTGAGCTGATTATCATCAAAAAGCTGTAGCATCATATTTAGCTTTCCATGCTCTTTTAACTCCAGGTCTATCTCACAATAACATGAGCCATCATCCTTGTTTTTAAAGGAGAACTTTCCATTTTGAAGTCCATCCCAAGTATAAGGAAGATAAAGATAAGAGGCATTAGACAGATGCGATAAGAGTTGAAAATAATCAATTTGAACAAGAAGCTTATCCAGGGATTTTAAAATATCATTTGTTTGTAAGGATGGATTTACTGACAGTTCTTTTTCTATACCAAGAAGCAGGGCCTTAATGTCTCTTTGTAAGTTTTCTTGTAAGAGTTTATTATCAAGTAAATGCGAAGGCATGGAAAGTTGAAGAATCTTATCGAGCTTGGCTTGAAAGTCCTTAGAAAAAATGACATCAGACTTAGAAAGTTCTTTATCAAAATTGGCTATCCAATTTTTTATATCCTTAGGCACCTTAGCCTGTGTAAAAGCCTGCTCGGTTTGTTTTAAAGAAGAAAGTATCTTTTCAATAATATCAAAAATACTCTTTGTATTTGAACTACCTAAGGATGAAAAGCTTTCACTAAAACCAGCAAAAAAAGCCTTCACATCATCAAACTTAAGGGATTGTATTTCTTCAAATCTCATCTGAGAAAGGGTTTGTATCTCACTTTGTCCTGCTTTAAAGGCCTTAAGTTCATTAGCTGAGAGGTTTTTTATGTCTAAGCCTTGTAATGCACTTGCTAAGGACTTTAATAAGGGTTTTGAGCTGTTGTCTTTAATAATGTTTTCAATTTTACTTTCAATACCTTCAAGCTTAGTGACCAAGGCCTTACTTGTATCTTTAGGACTGATACGAAGTTCTGAAGAGATCTCATGCATAAGGTTTTTGATAGTTGAGAGTGAAAAGCTTTCATTTTTTTGAGCACCTTGGCTAAGTGTTTGAAGCTTAGTAACGAGGATTTGCACCTCTTTTGCATAAAGTGGTTCAGTAGAGGATTTAATAAGTCCATTTAAAGAGGACACGAGAGAACCTAGTTCTTTTTTTATAAGATTTAAAGAACTTAGATCAGTATTTTTTGAAAAAGCTGTCTCATTGTTTAAAAGGCCTTGTATATTTTTGATTATAGGGGATGTTGCTTTTTCATTGCTATTTGTAAGTAAGGATTTTAAGTCTTGCAAGGCCTTATGAAGTTCAGCCTTGGGGCTATTGTCTTGTAAAAATTTAGATTCTAAAAACACGCCAGAGTTTTTAACAAAGTCTTTTAAGGCAGCACTATCGCCTTGTTTAAAGTCAAGTAAAGAAAGTTTAAGCACTTGCAATAACTTATCTATTTTTTTATTGGGATTATTTTCAGCCTCAAGAAGCTCTACTAAAACTTTCATCTCTTTAGAAAAACTACCAAGCTCTTTGAAAAATTCCGAATTTTTTAAGATATCAAGAATGATTTTATTTGACTTGCTGGTATCAAGTGTATCATTCATAAGTTGAGAAAGAATGGCCTTTAAATCCTTAGCTTCTGAGAGGTTTTTTAATTGTTCAGGACTCGCACTTTCTAAAATCTTAGAAATAGCCTTGTTAGACTTGGGAAACAGTAGTGCTAATTGTTGGGCAGAGCTAATTTCTATCATAAGTAAATATCGTCATTTTTGAAGTTTTTTAAAGCCATAGAATTCCTAGGTATATATGATAGAATAGTCATTGAATTATCACATTATATAATATTTTTTTGTAATATTTAAAATAGGGAAATTAAATGATAGATACGAAGAACCTTTCAGGTGATCTTTTTGGTGGTATCACTGCCGCAGTAGTCGCCTTACCCTTAGCCCTTGCCTTTGGTGTACAGTCGGGGATGGGCGCGATAGCTGGTCTGTATGGGGCGATTGCCTTAGGAATCTTAGCCGCTGTTTATGGGGGGACGAAAACTCAGATTTCAGGTCCTACGGGGCCTATGGCTGTAGTAGCTGCCGCGGTTATTGCGAGTGAGGTTGCGCATTATGGTTCTATGGAAGCAGCCTTTCCGACCATAATAGCGACCTTTGTTTTAGCAGGTGCTTTTCAGGTACTTTTAGGGGTTTCAGGAATTGGTCAATATATAAGGTATATGCCTTATCCTGTTATTTCTGGATTTATGTCAGGCATTGGGGCTATTATTATTTTGCTTCAGGTCTTCCCGTTTTTTGGACTTACCTCGCCTACAAAGGTGATTGATGTGGTCACGTCCTTAGGTGATATAGCTGCCAATATAAATACAAAAGCGGTGCTTCTTTCTGTGAGTACTATTGCCATAATTTATCTTTTTCCTCGTATCACTAAAAAGATTCCTTCAGCCTTAGTGGCCTTACTTGGTCTAACTGCCTTATCTACGCTTATGGGTTTTGATGTATCTGTTATTGGAACTATTCCTAAGGGGATGCCCGAAGTCCAAGTTTATACTCTTACTCAGCTAGATTGGCGACATCCTATGATAATTATTATTCCGGCCATTACCTTAGCCGCACTTGGGGCGATTGATTCCTTACTGACGTCTATAGTGGCGGATAATATGACAAAGACTAAGCACAATTCAAACAAAGAATTAGTAGGTCAAGGTATGGGAAATATGTTAGCAGGAATCATAGGTGGGCTTCCTGGAGCGGGGGCTACTATGCGTACGGTTGTTAATATTAAGGCGGGCGGAAGAGGGCGCATGTCAGGTGTGGTTCATGGCTTGGTACTTTTAGTGGTCTTACTGGGGGCGGGAGAATATGCCGCGCTTATCCCCTTGCCTGTGTTAGCGGGTATTTTAATAACAGTTGGTATTGGAATTATCGATTATAAGGGGCTTAAACATATGAGGCATGTGCCTAGGGCTGATGCGGTGATTATGGTGATAGTCTTGGTTCTAACAGTCTTTGTAGACCTTTTACAAGCCGTTGCAGTAGGTGTGGTTTTAGCCTCTGTTTTATTTATGAAGCAGATGGGAGATACGGCGGAATCAAAAACATTTACCTCTGTTATGGACAGTCTTGAGCCTATACTTTTTGATGATGAAAAAGATTTAGAACAAACAGATAAAAAAACCATTTATGTACAACACTTTGATGGTCCTATATTTTTTGGGTTTACCTCGCATTTTAATCAGGTAATGACCAAAATGCCAAATGTGAAAATTATTATAATGAGAATGGAAAATGTTCCTTATGTAGACCAAAGTGGTATGTACGCCATTGAAGATGCAGTAATGCAGTTAGATAAACGTGGGGTGATTGTACTTATAGCAGGGATTCAAAAACAGCCTCTTAGTATGCTTAAGGGAATTAAACTCATACCTGAACTCATTCCTGCAGAGCGTATCTTTAAAGACTTTGAAACGGTTAAGAACTTTGTTGTTTTAGATGATTAGTAGTTTTCTGAGGGGAATATTTTTTTATTTAAGTTACTGTTTTCTTATTATATATAAGTTTAAGATGCAGATAAGGAAAACTAGCTTTCAATAACAATTAATTCTTTAGTCAAGGCAGAGATAAGTAAAGTGTACTTTTATACATAAGTTTGTTGATAACGCTGAGTAAAAGATTAAGTGTTGTTGAAATTGGCTCCGGAGTTATATAAACAACCCTCTGTTTTAAATATTATTAATTTTTATATTTAAGTTTCCTTAATCAGCTGCTTTCTTAAGCTTTTATTTATTATGATTTAATATTAATTGTAAGTTTCCTTAATAATGAAAAATTTAAGAAATACTTCCTCTCTTATTAATAGAACTTTTACCTAAAATATTTTGATTTTATCAAGTAGTTTTAGTGACACTTTTATTCAACTGACAGAAATTATTTTTTATTTATAGTTCAAAACTAATTGTGAATAAAAAATAAAATGTGTTATAATACTAGAACTGAATGAATATGAATTCATTGTGAGTATGTAAGGAATTTAATATGGCGAGAATATCTAAAGAAAAAAGACGTGAAAGTATTATTTCTGCTGCTTTGAAATTATTTTCTAAGCAGGGATATTATATTACTACCATTCCTGATATAGCTGAGAAAATTGGTATGAGTGTGGGGAACTTTTATAATTACTTCACCTCTAAAGACAGCTTAGCAAAAGAGCTTGTCTTATATATTTCGAATGACTTAGGAAAAAGTATTCAAGCTATTAATGAAAAAGATATCTCCTCAGAAGAAAAAATATTTGAAATAGTGCAGATGTATTTTGAGATGGCAAACAAGCGTCCCGAAATGATTGAGTATTTTTTACGTATTTATCTTTCTAATAGGGAAGTTTTTGGCGCAGGGTGTGAAGGCATGACCTGTGTGTCTTCTTTTGTTACGGAAATGATGATATTTTTTGATGAGGGTGTTAGTAAAAATGAACTTCATAATCAAGATTTCTTTAGCGCCTTTGGTCTGTTTATGGGTTATCTTGGAGGTATGGTGTTTTTATTTGGGGAAAAAATGTTACCGGAGTCTTTAGACAGCTACACGATATCAATTTCAGAAAATATTTACAATGCCCTTAAAGTTAGAAGCTAAACCCCGTCTTTTATGGTTACAAGGCGTAACCTGTAATGGCAACACCCATTCCTTTTTTAATCTTCCCTATTTACCGCAGCTCTTAGATAAACTTGAAATTGTTTACCATCCAACCTTAAAAGGTTCTGCCAATTTTGATGATGTCCTTTCTTGCAAAAGCTCTTGTGATATCTTAATATTTGAAGGTACCTTTGATCCTTTATTAAAACGTAATGCAAAGCTTATGTCAGAAGTACTTGACTTTTATTCACATAAGGCAAAATATATTATTGGACTTGGCTCATGTGCAAGTTTTGGAGGGATGTTTAAGGCCAGTGCTCCTGAACGTAATACTGGTTTGATTTTTAATGAATCTTTAGCCCAAGGACCGCTTCTTTCTTTGGCTTCAAAGGTGATAAATTTATCTGGATGTCCAAGCCATCCTGAATGGCTTGGATTTACCCTAAATATGATCTTACAAGGTCAAAAAATAGAAATAGATGAACTTCATCGTCCTGTTGAATTGTATTCTAATTTAGCTCATCATGGATGCACCCGCAATGAGTACTTTGAATGGAAGGTAGATGTTAAAGAGTTTGGTTTAAAAGAAGGGTGCTTGTTTTATGCACAAGGATGTAGAGGGCCTATGACACACGCCTCATGTAATAAGATACTTTGGAACGAGGTGAGTTCAAAAACACGGGTTGGTACACCATGCTTTGGTTGTACAGAACCTGACTTTCCACGCTCAAATCTTTTTACAACAAAGAAAAATATGTCTATTCCTCAAGATGTTCCCCTAGGGGTTTCTAAACGAAGCTATCTAACCTTAACGGGTATAGCTAAATCATTTCATATTAAACGACTCGAAGGAAAGCTTTTTGATACAAAAAAAACTGATTGATCAAATTGAAGGCGAAGCCACTGTCTATTTTGAGCTTAAAGATGAAAAAGTTGAACATGCAAGTATTGCCTTCCCTCATTTTAGAGGAATGGAAAAAATTCTTGAGGGTAAAAATGCCTTAGATGCACTTGTTATTACTCCAAGAGTATGTGGTATTTGTGGGCATGCTCATTTGATGGCCTGCGTTAGAGCGATTGAAAATGCTTATGAAAATGCAGGTATGCAGGTGAAATTAACTAAAAAAGCAAAAGATTTACGTGAAATTACGCTTATTTTAGAAATTATACAAAACCATTTCAAGTGGCTTTATCTTGTGATTATTCCCGCTTTAAATAAACTAAGTAAGTCTGAAGAAGAAGACTTTCCTCTAAAAGGTGCTTTTGCAGCGTCTCTGGCTACTAAAATTTTAGCAATATTTGCAGGGCAATGGCCTCATTCTTCTTATATGCATCCCGGAGGTGTGACGAGCGATCCTAGTCATGTAGAGCGTTTACAGGCCTTGAGTTATATGGATGAATTGATAAACTTTTTTGAAAAAGAATGCTTAGGAGTAGATATTGAAGCCTTCTTAGGTTTTGAGTCTTGCAATGATATGGAATTTATGCAAAGTGATATAGGCACTCTTGGAAAAACACTAATGCAGATGAACATGCATAATCAAGGGCACGCGCATGATAGGTTTATTGTTTTTGGAGAACATAGTTTTACGAAGGTATCAAAGGTTTTACAAACGCGTTTAGTTAATGTTGATGAAAAATATATAAGTACCAAAGATGCGTATTGTCCTGATGAAAAAACGTATGCTAAAAATGCCTTATACAAGGGTGAGTTTTATGAATCAGGTCCCTTAGCAAGGGCAATGAGTATGAATGTCCCTTTGATAAAAAATATGCACAGGCGATTTAAAGACAGTGCCTACACTCGTGTTATGTCGAGGGTGATTGAATTGGCACAACTTCTACAAGATTGCAAGGGTTTAATACAGAATTTGAGCCTAGACGAATCTTCTTTTACGAGTTTAAATGATATTACACAGCTTAATGCTAAGGGCATAGGTATTGTAGAAGCGCCTAGGGGTTCTTTAGTGCATAAGATTGATATTGAGAAAGGTATTATTGTGTCTTATGAGATTATTACACCAACCCAGTGGAATCTAGGCAGCTCAAAAAAAGACAAGCTCTCTCCTTCACAAATGTCCATGAAGGGAACACCTGTTAGTGATTCTTTGTTTATTTTTAGAACTTTTGATGTATGTTCGGTGTGCACGACACATTAAGTAGAATAAGTTTATGTTATTAGTCCTAGAAATATATAAGAAATAAATTATTAGAATTATTAATAAATTAGAATAATAAATACTTAAGGAGTAAAGAGTTATTATACTGAATGATTATTCATTAAGGAGTTTCTAATGGCAGATAGAATTGACGGTGTAAGTAAACTATTTACGGCTGAAAGCGCAAAAGTTGACACAAACAAAGGGGACGCATATTATGATGATTTGTATATAACCTGTCAAAAGAGGATAGAAGAGCTAGAAAAGCTTAAACCTCTAAACAATAGAGTGGATTTCACTGAAAGTATTGAAGAACAAGGTCTTGAAAGAAGAGATTTTCTAAAGTGGGCATCGGCAACAACTGCCATGCTTATGCTTCCTGCTTCATTTACACCATTAGTAGCTCAGGCTGCAGTACTGATGAATAGAGTACCTGTTATTTGGATAGAACTAAGTGATTGTGCTGGTAATTCTGAAGCGCTTCTTCGCTCAGACGGACCAAAAATTGATGAAATTATTTTAGACATTATTTCCCTCGAATTCCATGAAACACTTCAAGCAGCCTCTGGTCACCAAGCCGAAAAGCAGATGAATGAAGCAATGGAACACTTCAAAGGTAAGTACTTACTATTTGTTGAAGGTGCTGTTCCATTAGGTCTGAACGGTAACTATGGAACCATAGGTGCTTCGGGTGAAACATTTGTAGATCACTTGCATCGCGCAGCATCAGGTGCAGCAGCAGTAGTTGCTGTAGGCTCTTGTGCAACTTATGGTGGTATCCCTGCGGCAGCTCCAAATCCTACAGACTCTGTAGGTGTTATGGATGTGATTAAAGGTAAACCTATTATTAACATTCCTGCCTGTCCAGCCAACCCTTCTAATATGGTAGGTGTTATCTTACATTATGTACTTACGGGTGCTCTTCCTGAACTTGATTCACTTTTACGTCCTAAATTTGCATTTGGGTACCGTATTCACGATAACTGTGAAAGACGTGCACACTTTGATGCAGGTGAGTATGTAGAAGAGTGGGGTGATGAAGGTGCGAAAAACAATTTCTGTCTCTACAAAGTAGGTTGTAAAGGTCCGATGACATTTAATAACTGTTCTATTATTCGTTATAACGAAGGCGTGAATTGGCCTATTGGTGTTGGACGTGGGTGTATTGGATGTTCTGAACCAGATTTTTGGGACAAATACGCTTATGAAAGACCAATGTCAGGTGCCAATATCAAAGCACCAACAGGTGGGGTTGAAAAAGTAGTTGATGAATTTGGTCTTGCATTATTGACAGCGGCTGGTATCGGTATCGGTATTCACGCAGCTGCGAGTGCAATAGCTGGTAAAAGAGAAGATGGAGGAGAATATTAATGAGTAAAGTACACGGAACAGATGGTAACTTCCATCAAACAGATGCAAATGGGAATAAACATATTATTGTTGACCCAATTACGAGAATTGAGGGGCACCTTAGAATTGAAGCGGTGATAAATAGTGACAATACTATTATAGATGCATGGAGCTCTTCTACAATGTTTAGAGGGATTGAAACTATCGTAAAAGATAGAGATCCTAGAGATGTAGGTTTGATGACTATGCGTATTTGTGGTGTTTGT
This sequence comes from Arcobacter sp., assembly GCA_002733885.1. Classification (GTDB taxonomy): domain Bacteria; phylum Campylobacterota; class Campylobacteria; order Campylobacterales; family Sulfurimonadaceae. The sequence goes on from NVXJ01000014.1 coordinate 28,290, forward strand.
ACAGGCACACATTACCAAAGATCTATTGAAGCAGTAGAAGATGCATTTAATATTACTATCCCTAAAAATGCTCGTATTGTACGTAACCTTATTCAAGGATCACTGCAAGTACATGATCACTTTGTGCATTTTTATCATTTACATGCACTGGATTTTGTTGATATTATCTCAGCAACAAAGGCTGACCCTAAAAAGACGGCTGCAGAAGCAGAGAAGTGGGCAAAAATAGCAGGCACCACGCCATATATGGCAGGTGGAACAGAATTTAAAAGAATACAAGATCGTATAATTAAGTTTGCAAAAGAGGGTCGTTTAGGTATCTTTGGAAATGGATATTGGGGTAACAAGGGATATAAGCTTACACCTGAACAAAATCTTATTGGAGTAGCTCATTATCTTCAAGGGCTTGATGTTCAAAGACGTATGTCTAAAATGCATGCGCTCTTTGGTGGAAAAAGTCCGCATCCACAATCTATTGTTGTTGGTGGGGTTACTTGTGTTCAAGATATCCAAAACCCTGCACGTATTGCTCTTTTCCAAGAGTTACTTCGTGAAACTACAGATTTTGTAAAAAGAGCATATCTTCCAGATATTTATATGGCAGGAACAGCCTATGCAGCAGAAGCAACTGATGCATCTCAGTCTTTTCATGGTACTAAACACAAGGGTACTTTAGGTAAAGGAATTGGTGGTTCTGGTGGAGGACTTTTATCTTATATGTCTTATGGTGATTTTAGACTAGATGATACAGGTTTTTATAATTCTGCACTCTTTTTACCATCAGGTTTAGTACTAGATGGTGATATCACAAAGGTACATGAACTTGATGAAGATAAGATCACAGAAGATGTAACCCATTCATGGTTTGAAGGTACAGGGGCTCCTGAACATCCTTATGTTGGAACAACAATTCCTGAGTATACAGGACTTGAAAAGAAAGACGATGGGTATGCTTACCTTAAAACAGATGGAAAATATTCTTGGATTAAATCACCACTTTATGATGGACGTAAGGTAGAGGTTGGCCCACTTGCTCGTATGGTAATTGGATATGTAAAAGGTGATGAAAATATTACTAAATACGTAGGGAATTTTCTTAAACGTTCAGGTCTTCCACTCACAGTTCTATTCTCTACTGTAGGTAGAACAGCCGCGCGTGCGATAGAAACTGAGATGATAGCTGATGTTATGGAAACTTGGGCAGCAGAACTGGCAAAAAATGCAGCCTTAGGAGACCTTAGTACTTGGACAGAATTTAACTTTGAAAAAGTAAGTAAAGACTGTAGAGGTAGAGGAATGGCTGAAGCACCTAGAGGATCATTAGGACATTGGATTGTTATTAAAGATGGTCTAGTAACAAACTTCCAAGCGGTTGTTCCTTCTACATGGAATGCCGGTCCTAGAGGACCAAATGGTGAGGTAGGGGCATATGAAGCAGCCCTTATCGGTACCAAGGTTGCTAATCCTGAAGAACCACTGGAAATCATTCGAACTGTACATAGCTTTGACCCTTGTATTGCTTGTGCTGTACATGTGATGGACACAAATGGTAAGGAGTTAGCTGTGTATAAAGTTGACCCTACCTGCGCATTCTAAGGAGCTCCTGATGTCTAAGCAACCAATATATAGACAGATTAAACGTAGAACAGGCGCCTTGAGAATTATTCACTGGGTTAATGTGGTGTGCATGATGGCAGCGATTACAACAGGCTTGTATATTGCTGCACCGTATTATCAGACATTTATAGCAGATCCGGCTGTAGATAAATATGTTATGGCATATAATCGTTTGATACACTTTATAGTGGCAATTATTTTTGATGTGACTTCTATTATTATCTTTTATTTGACCTTCTTTTCTCGTGTAGATAGGCCATGGAAGAAGGTAGTGCCAAATAAAGAAAACTTAACAGAATTTGTAGAAGTATTTTTAAACTTAGTAACACTTAATAAACGTAAAAAGTTCAGTTCAGAACATAACGATAGTTTTAATGTTACTATTTTCTTTATCTTCCATTTCCTTATGATTTGGATGTTATTAACAGGCTTACAGATGTATGTACATGGCTTAGGCTCAGGTCTAAGTAGTGTTGGTGGATGGTGGCCTTGGATGTTACACTTTGTCACTGACTGGACAGTCCCTGTAAGTGGTTGGCTGATTGGTGGTGGACCAACAGCAACGCTAATGGATGTACGTATATCGCATCATGTTACTATGTGGTTGCTTATTACTTGGGTGGTACTTCATATTTATTACCAAGTATGGAGAACTGTCTTTTGGAAAGAAGGTGATATATCCATTATTGTAGGTGGTAGTAAATATGTTAGGATTAAAGACGAGGAAGAGAAAGACTAGAACTTTCTCTTAGCAAAGGAAATATGTGGCATATGAAAAAGTAGCACTCATTGGTATAGGAAACATTATGTTTCATGATGAAGGACTAGGTGCATATCTTGTGAAATATATTGAAGAAAACTTTGAAGAACACCCTAAACTTACTATTGTTGAGGGGGGTACTTTAGGGTTTACCCTGATGACGTATTATCAAGAATATGACAAGATTATAGTTGTTGGAACGGGTTCTAAAGAAGGTCCCGTGGGTACTATAGGTTCTGAAAATGCTGAACAAGTCATGGCAAATGAATCTTCCATACGTAAAACTGCTAATGAAGTTGAGATTACCATGATGATAGAGATATGTTCTTTCCACGAAGAGATGGGAGAGGTACAGCTTATCACTATGGTTCCTCATGATATTATTGATGTTAAAAATGCTATGACGCCTGAAGCTTTGGAATATATGCCAAGGCTTGTAAATGAAACACTTATAGAGTTAGCATCGTCTGATATTATTCTCACACGAAAAAAGTCAGATGAAGTAAGCTTTAAAAGCATTATTGAAGCTTATGCAAATCCTAAAATTTCAGACTTTACAGATATGTCAAAGTATGTTTCTTAAATGCTTAATCTTGCGTACTACTCTTAGCTTGTGAACTCAGTTAACAACCTTATACTGGTTGTTTAGTACACAGCTAAATGGAATTAGCTAGTCTGCATAGAAACTAGTAAATATTTCCATTTGGCTGTATAGTAAACAAGAATTTAAAACTAGGAAAAAAGATGTATTTTATCTTTGAGATAGCATTTAGCTCAAACAAAAACTATATAGCCAAGCTTATACGTGCTTATAGCGAAAAAATGGATATTGAAGTAGAAATAGTTCAAACAGTAGATAAAATTATTATGATTTTTAATAAAGAAGATGAAAAGTTAGAAAATTTTTTATTAGAAATAGAAGATATCATACCTGCATCACTATTTTTAGGTAAGGGAAAACATTATTTTAGCGACGAAAAACCATCATTTATACCGATAGAAGAAGCAAAGCTACCTGTAAATATTGCTCCCTGTCCTACTTGTCAAAAAGAGATGTTTGATGTAAGTACGCGTCGTTACTATTATCCCTTCACATCTTGTAATAATTGTGGTTCTCAACATCCTTTTTTAACTAAATATCCCTATATACGTGAAAATACGACAATGAAGTTTTTAGTACCTTGTTCTGAATGTGAAGAAGAAAGAAAAGATAATTCTTTACGTAAGGATTATCCTCTAATCTCATGTATAGAGTGTGGTATAGGTTTACGTATGCTTGACAAAGAGACAGAACATATGGCTCTTAATAAAGGTGATTACCGTAATCTTTTTAAGGCAAGCGCGGGTGCTCTTAGTTCAGGAAAAACAGTTCTTATGAAAACAATGCATGGRTATAGAAAGTTTTTTWATCCWAATMGWGATKTRGATGCTATAAAAAATCTAAAATTTTCAACAACAAAACTTGAAATGGGTTTAGCAAAACCTCTGTATAACTTCGATAAGTCAGCTAAAGGAAAAGTGGGACTCTCAACCTTGCTTATGGTCAGTGCGCCAGGTTTTAATAAACATTTAATGCTAGTAGAACAAGAATTCAATGCCTTGCTCAGTATTGAGCGTCCATTATTAAGAGTAGCTACAAAAAGTGATGAGATAAAAAGACTTTATGGCTCTTCGGTATTGGTTAAGTACCCAGACGATGGTATGACGATGCTCTTAGCAGCAGAAGCTGTTAAACATGGTTTAGAGTATGTATCTTATATTGAGTGTGAAAGTGACGAAGAAGCAGATTTTTTAGTTGATTTTGATATGCCAATCAATAAGCAAAAAGATACTAAACTTTTTATTAATCAAGACACGAAGCTTTTTATCTCAGGAGAACGTATTGTTTACCCTGCCATAGTACAAAATGAGAAGAATAGAGTGAGTGTTGCTCATGATTTGGCCTGTGTGAAAGTAGATGGTATAAGTATTATAGATTCATTTGAAGTATTTGAACCTGCAACTACTGCAGAAATTTTTGTACTTGATACAGAAGAAGGTTTTGAGAGTGGACACCCTAATGAGAAGCTATTCTCACAATATAAAGCTTCTATGCTGTCGGTTCTTGCAGAGCATCATAAGGTAGGACAAAAAGCCATAGGTGTGCACTTTGATGGTACATTGAATTTCTTGTATTATAATGGTAAAGAGGTGATTAATGCAGTACCCGCTATACCTTTTGAATCGGACAACCTATGGGAAAAAATACGCACATTAAGAGATGGTTCAGACCGACTGGTTAATAATTATAAAAAAGCCTACCCCGAGGTATGGGAGCGTTTAAATAACTTAAAAGGTGATATGGATATTTTTGAAGTRACWGCTATTACMCTKGGACTTGAAGATGAGAGTTTTGAAGGAATTTCTGCTGAAGCCGTTAGCTTTTTAGGTAAGGGTGGCTTGCAGATAGACACTAAGGTAAAAGATAACCGTTTTGATAATTATGCCTTCTTAACAAGTATCATGTCGTATCAGCTTGGAGATGTTGAAAATGCTTTTATGTGTTACAGTATTTATGAATCCTTTGGTGATTATATAGGAGAGTTAGTTCCACAACTTTGCGATAAAGTAGGCAGTAATATTTTAGTGCTAACGGGTGAAACCTTTGCAAATCAATCACTTTATGCAAGAATACAAAAGACACTAGGGCAAAAGAATCCTTTGATGAATAAAAATTTTCCTATAGGCAAGGAGAACGCGGTATATGGAGCTTTGTACTTATAAGATAAGCATTGCAGGCACCGTACAAGGTGTTGGCTTTCGTCCTTTTATTTATACCTTAGCTCAACGATATTTAGTGACAGGTACGGTGAGTAATAATAGCAATGGCGTTGAGATGATTCTTAATGCTGATAGGCTTACACTAAAGCAATTTCTTATTGCTGTTGAGTATGAATATCCCCCTTTGGCTTGTATTGATTCTATCAAACATAAAGAGATAACTTATCAAATATTTGATGATTTTCAGATTGTTGAAACAAAGGATAAAGGGGATATAAGCGTTAATATCCCACCTGATGTAAGTATTTGCACCGAGTGTGAAAAGGAACTTTTTGACCCGAAAAATCGTCGATATGAATACCCATTTATAAACTGCACACATTGCGGTGTACGGTATTCTATCGTTTATGATCTACCTTATGATAGAAGTCATACCTCGATGAAGTTTTTTCAGATGTGTAAGGCTTGTGAGTCAGAATATACAAACCCCTTGGACCGACGCTACCATGCCCAGCCTATAGGATGTCATGATTGTGGACCAAGATTAAAATTGATGGATAATAAGGGCCAGTTGACTCAGTTCACAACAAATGAAATCGATAAAACAGTTACCCTTTTAGAAGAAGGAAAGATAGTTGCGATTAAAGGGATAGGGGGTTACCATCTTATATGTGACGCAAGCAATAAAGATGCAGTTACTAAACTTCGAAAAAGAAAGAATAGACCAAGGAAGCCTTTTGCTGTAATGGTGCTAAACATGAATATGGCGAGAGATCTTGCCTTTATTTCTATGATAGAAGAGGAGCTTCTTGTTTCAAAGGAACGTCCTATTGTGATTGTTAAAATGAAAGAGATGCATTCAAGTGTTATTTCCCCAAACATCTCCCGCATTGGACTTTTTCTACCTTATACCCCCTTACATTTACTCTTATTAGATAAGCTAAAACGTCCTATAGTAGCCACATCAGCTAATATAACAGATGAACCTATTTGTACGAACTTAGAAAGTTTGCAGAAGTTACAAGGCGTGTATGATTATGTTCTAGAACATAATCGTGACATCGTTAATGGGTGTGATGATTCTGTTGTGATGGTGGTAAAAGAACAACAAGTGATGCTCAGACGCGCGAGAGGGTATGCTCCTGTGCGTGTAAAATTGCCTTTTTCACTTAAACATACTGTTTTGGCCTTGGGCGCTAATCAAAAAAGCACCATTTCTATTGGATTTGATAATCACGTCATCTTATCTCCTCATATTGGGGACTTAGATGGGATTGCTTCTGTGGAGTATTATGAAAAAAATATAGAAACTTTACAGCGGGTTTATAGTTTTAAACCAGAAATTATTGCTTATGATAAACACCCTCGATATGAGTCCACGAAGGTCGCTTTTGAGATACTAAAGTCTAATGAAAATACTGTAGGCAAAGAAGTTCAACATCATTATGCTCATATTTTAGCGGTCATGGCGGAAAAGCAGATAAGAACTAAGGTTTTTGGTGTAGCCTTTGATGGCACAGGTTATGGAGATGATGGCAGACTTTGGGGTGGTGAATTTATGGTCTGTGATTATGAGGGATATGAGAGAGTGTCACATCTAGAGTATTTTAAACTCTTAGGAGGTGTTAAAGCTATTAAAGAACCAAAGCGTGTAGCCCTTTCACTGCTGTTTAGTCTTTATGGTAAAGAGGTGCTCACCTTAAACAATCCAACGACTAAATCATTTTCTTCGGTAGAACTTCGTGCCTATTATACGACATGGCAAAAGGGCTTAAATGCTCCGCTTAGTTCTTCTGTCGGACGATTATTTGATGCAGTAGCTTCATTACTTGGTATTTGCCAAGTGATGAGTTTTGAGGGCGAAAGTGGTATGATGCTTGAAGAATTATTTGATATCTCTGTGAAGGGATGTTATGCCTTTGGATATGAAAATAAGAAGGTAGATGTACTTCCCTTACTTGATGAAATATTACAAGAGAAAGATATTTCCATAGCTGTTACTAAATTTTTTAATACCTTAGTGGAGATAATAGCTAGGGTATATGAGCCCTACGATTTGCCTTTAGTGCTAAGTGGTGGCGTTTTTCAAAACAGGGTTCTTTTAGGCTTAGTCTTAGAAAGATTTCCTGATGCAATTATTTCTAACATGATTCCTCCTAATGATGGTGGGATTTCCTTAGGTCAAATTATGGCTACAATACATACGAGTAGGAGTTAAATAATAATGAATTTTCTTAAAATTTTTGTAAAGATTACAGGCTTTTTGTTTTTTAGTTTTACTTTAAATATTATTGCATGGATTCCATCGTTAATGCTGGAAAACATTGTTAATTTTACGATTATTATTTTGTATATAATCCCAGTATTTTTTATATATAAAACTATTAGGACTTCGTATTACCAGCAAAAAAAGAAAGAACTCTGGAAAAGTATATTATATACCCTATTTCTTTTAAGCTATATGGGGACTTTTGTTATTTTGATGATAGGAATTTCTTACAGTAAAAGTAGCTATATAGAGAGTTATAACTTTGATGACAAGGTGTTTTATGTTTATCAAAACATTAATTTATCTTATGAAGTGAGTGTAAAAGACCCTCTCTTACCTATACGCTCTATTCCTATTGCTACTTTTGATAAGACGCTAATTACCTTAAAAACAGACAAGCAGTATCTATATGCTATAGGAAAAAGCACAGAAGAAAAAATTTATGATCTCGAGAAAAATATTTTTATAAAATCTCTAAAAAATACGAAGGAAAATAATGAGTAAAAAGAAAATAGCTATATTAGGTTGTGGATGGGTAGGAAATACCTTAAAAGGAAGCTTAGAGGAGCAAGGACATGAGGTGAATTGTCTTTCTCGCGATATTAATATGGATACCTTGGTAGGCTTTTATGATTGTGACGCTTTAATCATTGCTATTCCCCCCTCAGATGAATACCTAGATGTCATTGAAGATGCTTTTTTTTCTATCTCCTTGAATGAAGCCCTTAATACGCAGGTTGTCTTTTTAAGTTCTACTTCTTTTTATGAAGGCAAGAAGATTATTGTCCAAGCCGAAGAATTAGTAAAGATAAAAGATGAAAATACGGTTATTTTAAGACTGGGTGGATTGATGGGGTATGACAGGATTGCAGGCAAATCTACAGGTGGAAAAACAATAGAAGATGGCCCTACTAATTATGTACACCGTGATGATGTTATAGGTATTATAAATAGTATTGTAGAACAAGGTATAAAAAATAAAATTTTTAATGTAGTGGCACCTATTCAGTCAACAAAAAAAGAAATATTTACACAAAATAGAGAAAAATTTGGCTTAGAAGAAACACACTTTATTGAGGCAAGAGGTGAAAAAAAGTCACTTTCATCCGAAGTTCTTTGTGAGGTGATAGGATATACGTTTAAAAAAGAAGATGTCAAAAACTTTTGGAGCTAAGCTTAGAGATTTTTTATTCTAATAAAAAATCTAAATCTAATTTTTCATGTTTAGCATGGGAACCATCACAAAAAGGTGTTCCGTTGCTGTTTTTACACAAACATAAATAAAACTCAGCATTTCGTGTCGCAATGAACTCTTTAGGTGTAAACTCAGTGCCTTTATGGCTTCCATCACAAATCACACCATCTGCACTTTTACCACAGGTGCAAAATTGATAGGTTTTACCTTTTTCTAGGTAGGTTCTTACGGGGTGTTTCATAGTCTATCCTTTGGTATAGTATACTTTACTTACTTAAATTTACTATTAAATCGCCATTCCGCTTCTTTAAGATAAAAAATGAATTGCTCATCACTTACTCCTTTATACTGGAGAATAAAATCTTCAAAATAAGTCCAAAATCTTGTAATGTTGTTTTGGGAGTTACAGAGCTTAGCAATTTTATTAAACTTAAGATACTTTATCATAAGTTTCTTTGATGACTCATCTTTATATTCAAGTAAGGATCGGCTAGCTTTTGGCATCATAATATTGTAAATTGTTTGCTCATAACTCATAGTGAGGAAGTGCTGTAACTTATCTATATTTTCGTCAATATTAAGACTTTTAGGAAGATAAAGATATTCGTCATACTCGGTGACTCGCTGTGCATTATATTGGTACATCTCATCTGCATAAAGGGCAATATTTTTTCTGAACTTATCATAATACTTTTGCACCGTTAAAAAGTGCATCTTTGTTTGCTTTGAAGACTTACTTGCATTGACGCCTTGAGTAAAAAGTTCTAAGAGCTTTTTTTCTCTGGCTACTTTTCGTGGTGAAAATTTTCTTTTACATTTGCTGCATTTTCTTTGTTTGTCACTGAGTTCATAGGTATAAGGATGATCACAATAAATACATTTCATGATTGAGTATAACATATTTAGTCCTTAAAATAGAGTAGAAAATAATTTTAAATGAAAAGTTTTCGTGCCATAAAATAGCCTACTTTAAATAAACCACTTGGATCTCTAAAGGTCTCAATATATTCACGATAATTGACGCCTCTATAGTCTAAGTACGCATTTAAATGCTTTGTTGAAGCTTCTAGCCCACCTTCCTTTTCACATTCAATCAGCTCTTTATATAAACTAGCTAAATGAAAGGTTGCACGGTTAGATGCGAACTTTTTATAGGTATAATAGGTGATTGAATAATTTTTCCTTTAAGGCATTAAAAAAATCTCATTAAATAACCAATAAAAGTTTTCTTCTTTTGTCTTATTCTTAATTAAGCCAATAAAAGTCTCTTCTTTTTGTAAGGTCTCCCACATGATTTTATAAATAATTTGAGGCATGTCGGGATGGCGCATAATATTATGGTTTTGTCCAATAAGCTCTTTTTCACTGTAACCAGATATTTTCTTATTCACTAACAAACTTTTTTATTTAAGGTGCTAATATACACCCAGATTGGGTAAAATTTACAGGCTATACAAAATCCAAATACTGATTCTAAAAGAGCACAACTAAGAAGAACTGAGACAGTAATTAATGCCAATGGTTCTAAGTGAATAAATGAAAATATTATGGCTAAACTGATGACAAATAAACCAATATTATTCGCAAAATATTTTGGCCCTGCGTCCACAGAAACAGAAGATATTTTAAAAATTTTTTTCGTGATTTGAGATAAGTTAAATAAAACACTGTACTCAGGACATTTTAAACTTCGTGTGAGAAAATCAATAAAAAGTATTAAAATTATTGTTATAGACTCAGTCACAAGATAAGAAACAGCAAACAAACTGATATAAAATGCCTGTATACGGATAACATTTTCGTCCACTTGTATATAACTTATAGGGCATCTATTACCGGGCATATCTTTTCCTTGTTTTTTTAGCTAAATGTTCATATTGCTTTATATGCAGTTCTGGATTGTTTTTAACTTCATGTAATGCTTTATCGTAATTTGTTGTAATCATTAGGATTTCGCCATAAGTAATATTTTTATTATGGAATACACTTGTCTTATTTTGGATTAACTGATAGGTAATCATATTTGTATCTCTTGTCTTCATATTATATCCTTATAAATGAATGTTCATTCATATTGTAGTAAATAAAAACTTTAATATTGCTTCTACTTATACTATAGTTTATATTTTAGTTAGGTTTTTTTAGTATAGTGTGAAAACTTACTATAAGTAAGGGTATTTCTTAAAATCTTTGTTGAGGACGCCAAGGCTGAAATTAAATGTTTTAAAGCGGATTCATTATGAGTATAATTAACACTTATTCTTAGCCAACTTGGAGATTTTTCTTTACTTTTAGTACTTTCAATCCCAAATAAATCATGTCCATAAGGACCCGCGCAAGAACATCCTGCTCGGGTTTGGACTCCAAAGTCTTGAGACAACTTTTCACATAATAAAAAGGGATCAACATCTTTGAAATTTATGGCTAAGATACCTACACTATCATGTTTTTCATGTTCTCCATATATGACACAGTCATCGAATTTATACAGGGCTTCTTTAAGTGTTTGAAATAAGATTATTTTTTTATTTTGTATCCTTTGTATACCAATCTCATTTCTTAGCTGATAAACAAAAGAGGCCTTAATAAGTTGTAAGATAGCAGGTGTTCCTGCGTCTTCACGTATTTCAATATCAGAATTAAAGATATGTTCCTTACTTGATACATAGGCTACCGTTCCCCCTCCTGCAAAGGTAGGAGGGGAGTTTTCATCAATCAGACTTTTTCTTATAACTAAAAGACCACAGGTGCTAGGGCCTCCTAATAATTTATGTGGTGACAAAAACATAGCATCAAAAAGTTTACAATCAACATTTAAACAAGGCGAAGAAGCTGCTGAATCAAAGGCCACTATCGCATTATATTTTCTTAATAAAACTGAAATCTTTTCATAAGGGGGTATGATTCCTGTGACATTAGAGGCGGTAGAAAAAGCACCAATAATTTTTCTTGAACTATTGTTTTTTAGTGTTTTTTCTAAGAACTTCACATCAACATTTCCGCTTGCATCTAAGGGTATACGGATGGTTTCACATAAGGCTTCTCTATAACTTATTTCATTTGAATGATGTTCAAATGGCCCTACTAATATTAAAGGGGTCTCATCTTCTTTGCATTGTATATTAAAGCGTTTTCGTGTTGCAGGTGGGATATAAATACCAATAAGTTCTTGGAACTTTTTTATCGCACCTGTTGCACCTGTTCCGCAGGGTAATACAACAAATTCTTTATCTAAGGCTAAATGTTTTTTTAAATTTTCTCTTGCGGTGTCATAATAATATGAGGTTTTTTTAGCATTACCTGAAAACTCAGAATGGGTATTGGCATAGGTTTCTAGGATTTCTTGAATGCGCTCTTCAATGGGGGCATAAGCTAGCCCCGTAGCGGTATAATCAAAATATGAGTCTTTATTTTTTCCTATGATATTTTTAGATATTTCTTCAAAACTTGTAGATGCTGTGACAAAGGGTCTAAAAAGGTCTTTTTCTTCTTGCATAACTTTCCTTCTTTTATTTTTTAGGGGTACAAGGTAGTACTTAAATACCTTTCTCCTGTGTCACATAAAATAGTGACGATTGTTTTATTTTTATTTTCGGCTCGTGAAGCTATTTCTTCAGCGGCAAATACATTAGCTCCTGAAGAGATGCCCACAAGTAGACCTTCCGTATGAGCAAGTTTTCTGGCTGTTAGTATTGCCTCATCATTACTTACAGTGATAACTTCATCATAAATATCTTGGTTTAAAATGCCAGGTATAAATCCAGCTCCTATGCCTTGAATCTTATGTGGACCAAAGGTCCCCTTAGATAACAAAGGTGAATCGCTAGGTTCAACAGCAATAATCTTAATATCTGGATTATGCTTTTTAAGAACTTCTCCTATCCCTGTAATAGAGCCTCCTGTACCAATAGCTGCTACTAAAATATCAACTTTTCCGTCAGTGTCATTTAGGATTTCTACGGCGGTTGTGTCTTTGTGTACCTGTGGGTTTGCAGGATTATTAAATTGTTGGGGCATAAAGGCATTAGACGTTTCTTTAACTAATAATTCGGCCTTATCGACTGCGCCTTGCATCCCTTTAGCTGCTTCAGTCAGTTCAAGTTTTGCACCTAAGGCGGTTAATAATTTTCTTCTTTCCAAACTCATAGACTCAGGCATGGTTAAAATTAATTTTAATCCTTTTACCGCACATACCATGGCTAACCCAATACCTGTATTTCCACTAGTGGGCTCAATAATAGTGGTGTTTTGAGTGATGCTTCCATCTTCTAGTCCTTTATCTACCATGGCTAAGGCAATTCTATCTTTAACCGAAGAAGTTGGATTCATAAACTCACATTTACCAAGCACCGTAGTACCGGTTGCATTTGAAACTGCATTAAGTTTAACTAAGGGCGTTTTACCGATAAGCTCGGTGATATTGTTTGCTATGTTCATAATCTTATTTCCTTTTTATAGTAATATGGTTTCAATGACTTCATTATTTTCTCGACATTGCATTAAGAAGTTTCGAAATGCTTTAAAATCTGTTTTTTGGTAGGCATAAATAAGCTTTTCTACCGTTTCATTGACTTTTTCAGGCTCTATCTTTATACCAGTTTTTGTACCAAATTCTGACACTTCTCCCTCAAGGTTACCCCCTATAATTAACTCAAATCCAGGAACGGTATTTCCTTCTTTATTTTTAAGCTTAATCCCTAATAAACCAATATCCACAATATGAGGATGGGCACATGAATTAGGACAACCATTTAATGATATAGAAATATTTTCATCAAAATCAGGAAATTTTCCTTCCAAATATGAGGCTAACTCTATGGCTTGATTCTTCGTCTCAGTAATGGCAAATTTACAAAATCTTATTCCTGTGCAAGAAATTGTTCTGGCCTTGAAAGGACTAGGAAAGGCTTCTATACCAAAGGCTTTAAAACTTTGCACGAGTGTTTTTGTTTTATCACTATCAACATCTTTCACCACAAAGTTTTGTGTATTGGTAATCTTAATAGTGCTGGCACTACATTTTTCTAAGGTATCAGCAATAAAGGCCAAGCCATCTGCTCCAATATTTCCACCATTTACCGCGCAACCTACATAAGACTTGCCCTTTTGTAGTGAGGGATGAATACCAAAATGTTCGCGTCTAACATAGGGGGTATATTTAGAGATGCTTTTTTTAACAAAGCTAAAACCTAGCTTATCTTCAATCAATGCCTTTAGTTTATCTGTCCCCCACGCATCTAAAAGGTGTCCTAGCCTTGCCTTACGTCTATTTTCTCTGAGTCCATGGTCTCTGTATATTTCTGTTACCACTYGAGTAACAAAGAGTACGTCTTTTTCTTTCACATATCCGAAGTGCTTGGAAATTTGTTTATTGGAACCTAATCCCCCTCCAATATGGACATCAAAAAATATTTCATCATCAAAGTTTACGGCACTAAAAGACAAGTCTTGTATCTCGTGGCCAATACAATGTTTTGAACATCCACTGATTCCTACCTTATACTTTCGGGGAAGATTGACCAGTGTTTTATTGGCTCTAAAATAATCATTAATTTTTTGTGCCAACACCCTTGTATCTATGAGCTCATCATGATCAATCCCAGCTACAGGGCAGGTTGCTATATTTCTTGGAACATCGCCCGCAGCATAGATACTACTTAAGCCGGCACTTTTGAGTCGCTTAAATATTYCTGGCAAGGCAGACACATGAATAAAATGTATTTGTATGGTTTGTCTTGTTGTAAAATCTGCGGTATCTCTTCCAAATTCTTTTGATATTTTTGAAATACATCGAAGTTGTTCAATAGTAACAGAACCGTGTTCTATTTTGAGTCTTAACATAAAATACAAATTTTCATCATTTGTATCTTGTAGATTTTTATTTTGAGTATATAAGCCATACCATTTAAATCGATCTATGTCTTCGGGGTCAATATCTTTTAGCCCTTGTGCATATTCATGTATATCTTTTAAAACAGACAAGCCGTCTTTCTCAAGCTTGATCCTTTCTATTCGTTGTGCGGCTGTTTCTTTTTTCATTCTTAACTCCTAAGAAATAATATTACTTTCCCAATGGGGGAAATGTTTTCTAACAAGGGCATTCATTTCAATTTCAAATTCTGAATATTCTGTTACTTTTTGGCTTTGATTATGTGATCTGTTTCTAATCATTCCTGCGCCCACCGTGTTGTTAGTTATTCTATCTATTATAATAAAAGAACCCATTATTTTATTTTCACTGTAAGAATCAAAGGCAATACTTTGCTCCAAATTAAGTTTAACATGGGCTATCTCATTAAGGTTTAATACATTTGTACTTGTTTGCTCAAGCGTATTTACATCTGTTTTATAATAAAAACTTTCAACACTTGCTAATGTCTGAGTGGAGGCTCTTTTTATAATGTACTGCTTACCTCTAACAAGGGCCTCTTCATGCATCCACACTATATCAACATCTAAGGTCGTCGCTAGCTCAGGTTGATCATCACTTTTAACAATAATATCACCTCGACTGATGTCAATTTCATCATCAAGGGTCAGAGTTATGGCCTGTTGGGCGTAAGCATATTCAAGGCTTCCATCATAGGTGACGATTTCTTTTACACTTGAGGTCTTACCTGAGGGTAAAACAGTAATACTATCCCCCACTTTAATGATACCAGATGCAATATTTCCACAAAAACCTCTAAAGTCTAAATTAGGTCTATTGACATACTGTACCGGCATTCTAAAGTGTTCAAGATCTCTGTCTTGATCAATAGTAATGGTTTCAAGTAAGTGCATGAGTGTTTCACCCTTATACCAAGGAGATTGCTCGCTTAGATTTACAACATTATCACCATTAAGAGCAGAAAGTGGAATAAGCGTAATGTCTTCTGTCATTTTCAACTCTTTTGCAAAGGCCAAATAATCTCTTGATATTTCTGCATATCGTTCTTGTGAAAAGTCTACAAGATCCATCTTATTAATGGCTACAATTATATGTTTAATCCCTAAAAGCTTCGTTATATAAGAATGCCTTTTGGTTTGGGTTGCAATTCCATGTCGTGCATCAATAAGAATGATGGCTAAATCTGCAGTCGATGCTCCTGTTGCCATGTTTCGTGTATATTGCTCGTGACCTGGGGTATCTGCAATAATAAACTTACGTTTATCTGTTGTAAAATACCGATAGGCAACATCTATGGTTATACCTTGCTCTCTTTCACTTTGTAAACCATCCACAAGTAAGGCCAAATCAAATTCGCCTTCTGTGCTTCCATCTTTTTTACTTTCTTGCTTAATGGCTGCAAGTTGATCTTCAAAAATCATCTTAGCATCATGTAAAAGTCGCCCAATAAGTGTTGACTTTCCATCATCCACAGAGCCACAGGTAATAAAGCGTAGTAGCTGTTTGTTTTCATGCTCTTTTAAATAACTTTCAATATTTGCTGCTATCTTTTTTTCTAAATTTGACATTTTAAAAGTACCCCTCTATTTTTTTCTTTTCCATTGATCCGCTTGAGTCGCTGTCAATCACTCGACCTTGTCTTTCACTTGTTTTTGTTAATAACATTTCTTGTATTACCTCTGGTAARGTWGTYGCWKTTGAWNNGCAMCMKMNTSCYGNTAARTKRNGTRWYWKYMAAGGGTTCTAAATCGAACCATTTCTTCCTTAACTACTTCATCTTTTCCTATAGGCATTCTGTCATCATCTACCATAATTTTGACACCATCTTTTTCAACAATAGGTCGCTTCGCGGCAAAATAAAGGGGCACAATAGGTATGCTCTCAAGATAAATGTACTGCCATACATCCAGCTCTGTCCAGTTTGAAATAGGAAAAACCCTTATGGACTCACCCTTATGCACTCTAGTATTATAAATATCCCAAAGTTCTGGACGTTGATTTTTAGGGTCCCATCGGTGATTTTTATCCCTAAAAGAAAAAATTCTTTCTTTTGCTCTGGACTTTTCTTCATCTCTTCTTGCCCCACCAAACACCGCGTCGAACTTGTATTTGTTTAGCGCTTGTTTAAGGGCCTGTGTTTTCATAATATCTGTATGTACTGCTGAGCCATGAGTAAAAGGTCCAACATTGTTTTTAAGTCCTTCAGGGTTGGTATGCACCAAAAGTTCAAAACCTTCATCTTTTGCTCTTTTATCTCTAAAGGCTATCATCTCTTTAAATTTCCATTTTGTATCCACATGAAGTAGAGGAAAAGGAAGTTTGGCAGGAGCAAAGGCCTTCAGTGCAAGATGTAGCATGACAGCAGAATCCTTACCTACAGAATACATCATTACAGGATTGTCAAACTCTGCTATAACTTCTCTCATAACATGAATGGCTTCGGCTTCTAATTGTTTTAAATGCGTTAATCTTGGTGTACTTATCATCTTTTCTCCTTGTTTTTTTTGTGTAATCCACACTCTTTTTGCTCAGGGCTTTCCCACCACCATCTTCCTGACCTTAAGTCTTCATTGTCTTTAACCGCTCTTGTACAAGGGGCACATCCAATACTTGGAAAACCTAGGTCATGTAGCTTGTTATAGGGAACATCATTTTTTTTGATGTAATCCCAAACATCATTTTGTGACCAGTTAATAAGAGGATTGACCTTAATAAGATTAAATCCCTCATCATATTCAAGTAAAGGCATTTGTGTACGGGTAACACTTTGTTCACTTCTTAATCCTGTTATCCAAATATCTACTCCCTTAAGTGCTCTTCTTAAAGGTTCTATCTTTCGGATAAAACAACAATGCTTTCTTTTGTCTAGACTTTCATAATGTCCATTAATCCCTTGGCTTTGGTAGAGCTCTTCTACTTTTTGTGATTGGGGAAAATACACATCCATTTTAATCTTATACTTATGGTTAGTGGCGTCCATAAGTTCATAAGTTTCAGGGTGCAGTCTTCCTGTATCAAGGGTAAAGACACGGGCATTCTCATTTAGCTTTAAAAGCATGTCTGTTAAGACTTGATCTTCCGCACCTAAACTTGAAGAAAGGGCCAATTTATCTTTATGACGCTGAAGAAAATATACTAATACCTCTTCAGCACTTGCATATTTTAAAACCTGGTTTATCTCGTTTACTGTGTCCTTCATTTCTTCTCCTAAATTCTATAATCATCTTTACTAGATGTAGATCTTCCAAGGCTAATAACATTCCACGCTCTTTCATGAGCATAATATAAAATCATCTTTGTCACCAATTCAATGGATCCAATGGAGGCTGCCATCACTAAACTCCCTGTAATAAGATAAGAAATTATTATGGTATCTAGGGTTCCAATAACTCGCCAAGAGATGCTTTTAACCACAGATCGGTATGCCTTTTCATGCATTTTTGTCCTTTTCTATAATGCTGTTATTTCAATATTTTTATTGTGTGCATAATCAAACAGGCAACAAAAAAGACATATTTTTTGACTGAGTTGATACATTTTTATAAATCCAAATAACAAAAATAATGCTAAGGAAAGACCAAGATAACTATATAAGGCAGTTAAGATAATCATGCTAAGCATAAGGTAATTCATATGTGTAGAAAATATTTTTCTATTAGGTGATTTTATCTTGTTGTTTATATTCATTGTGTCTCCGTTAGTTTTAGATTAACTGCAAATAAATGTATTCGAGTGATAAAAGTATAGTTGAAAATAAGATTAATGTCAAGTAAATATATAGATTTACCTATTATTAAAACTTGTATTAGAAGTAGAACAGCTTATGTACAGCGAGAAATAGGCTATCTAAGGTACTTAAAGAAAAAATATTTCACAATACATTAATCTCTATAAAATTACTAGATATTAAGATATAATAAACAAAAATGTATCAATAATAAATACTTATTAAAGATTCAAGGAAGATAAAATGATAGGACTTACAACCAAAACTATTTACGCCATTGCCGCGCTTAATGAACTTTCTAATCTCACGGGTAAGGAAGTGTTAAAGATTAAAAATATTGCCTCAGCGGCAAATGTTCCACAAAATTTTCTTGAACAAATTCTTCTTGAACTTCGTAAACGAAATATTCTTATTAGTATTAAAGGTGCTCACGGGGGGTATAAATTAGCAAAAAAATTAAGTGAGATAAAACTTAGAGATATTATAATGGTTCTTGAAACAGATGCTTTTTCAGACATTTGCCGCACTGACAATCCCGTACTTAAACTTTTTTGGGGAGATATTAAAAAAGGAGTTATGGATGTTTTTGATATTTCACTCTCAGAACTTAAGACCTACCAACAACAAGTCAATGATACTTTAGATTATTCAATATAAGGTCTGTAAATTGTTTGGACTTCCCCATAAAACTTGCATATTTAGTCCTTAAAATATAGTAGAAAGTATTTTTTTAATCAGGGATTAATAATAAGATACTATTATACTGAATAACTATTCATTTATAGGAGCTTATATGGAATTGTCTTTACTCGTAATTTTTTGGTACGGCATACTACATGCCTTTGGTCCTGACCATCTTACTGCCATTGCAGATTTTTCTATAGGAAAAAATAAGAAAAAAACCTTGCTGATAACGGCATTATTTGCGGTAGGTCATGGACTGAGTCTTTTTATCTTTGCTATGATCTTAGAATCTGTGGCTATTTTTGAAGATATTCTGGCTTATGGAGACCTTATTTCCGCCTCGGTTATCATTGCAATGGGGCTTTACCTTCTTTTTATGGTGCAAACAGATCGTATACAACTTCGTAAACATGTGCATGCAAATAAAGAGCATATACACATTTGGTTTGGTAAATCACACGAGCATGATATGGAAAATGTAAGCAAGACATCATCATTAAGTCTTGGTTTATTAATGGGAGCAGGGGGCGTAAGAGGTATGTTAATTACGCTTGGTGCTGTTCAAGGTAGCGGGGTTAATTTTACGATGGTTGCTGCCTTTACCCTTGGAGTGATGCTTATTTTTGGAGCATTTGGCTTGGTAATGTTATACATTAATCAAAACTTTTTAGGAAACCTTACAAATGTAAGACGCGCCTTTACTACAGCAGGTCTTGTGTCACTTGTTGTGGGAACAAATATTTTAGTAGGATAAGGAGAAGATATGTGTGCAGATTGTGGATGTAGTATTAGAGGAATGGAAACAGGGTTACAAGAGAATGAAGGTGAACACAGTCATGATGGTGGAACAACATTTCACACACATGAGGCAAAGAGTGAAGAACATAGTCATTCTCATGAGGGCTCAAGTCAACATCAAACAGCCCATGAACACTTACATCATAATCCCCAACTAAATGATGTAAAAACCATAGCAGTTATTCAAAAAATATTAGATAAAAATGATGAAGAAGCTAACCATAATAGAAGGCATCTTGAAGAACATGGAATATTAGGAATTAACCTCATGTCTAGTCCTGGTTCAGGAAAGACGACGCTTTTAGAACATTTAGTGGATGTGGCAGACTTCAAGTTTGGTGTGGTTGAAGGTGACTTAGAAACAGAGCGTGATGCTAACCGTTTAAGAGCCAAAGGGATACATGCCCAGCAAATACAAACAGGAACCGCCTGTCATTTGGACGCTTTTATGGTTCATAAGGGATTGCATCATATGCCCCTTGATGAAATGGACGTTTGTTTTATTGAAAATGTTGGAAACCTTGTTTGTCCTGCCTCGTATGATGTTGGTACGCACTTAAACATTGTTTTAGTGTCTATTCCTGAAGGTGAAGATAAGATTGCTAAGTATCCCGTTATGTTTCGTAAAGCGGACTTGATACTTATCACTAAAACAGATTTATTGCCACACTTTAAGTACGATATAGAAGCTGAAAAAGCAGAAGCCAGACGCATCAAACCTAATGTAGATATTTTAGAAGTCAATGTTAATGATATAAGTTCTGTAAAAGCCGTTGCAGATTGGATCGAATTTAAACGAAAAATGAGGGGCTAATATGTGTTTATCAATTCCAAGTAAGGTCGTTAAAATTTCAGAAGATGAAACCATGTGTACGGTAGATACTATGGGAGTAAGGCGTGACGCTAATCTTATGATGATGGGTGATGGAGATGTGGTTATAGGTGATTATGTGCTTTTACATATCGGCTTTGTGATGAATAAGATTGATGAAAAAGAAGCCATGGCATCCATAAATACCTATAAAGAAATACTGGCACACATGGATGAAGAAGATAAGAAACGGGCAATTTTAGAAGACGATGAATGTGAGGCCCGAGGAGAGAAGTACGCTCAGGAGATTAAAACCAATGGACAATCTTGAACTAAAAAACCTTTATGATGATTTTAGAGATGGTGATACCATTAAGGCCTATGCCAAAATCATAGCTGAAGATGCAAAAAAGTTAAAAAAACCTATTAATATTATGGAAGTGTGTGGGGGACATACTCATACTATTATGAAGTTTGGCTTGCCTCAACTTTTACCTTCTAATGTAAATTTTATTCATGGGCCGGGTTGTCCTGTATGTATCATGCCAAAAGAGCGTATAGACCATGCCTATGTCTTATCTATGCAACCTGATGTGATACTTGTTACTCTTGGTGATATGATTAAAGTACCTGGTTCTAAGGGCAGTTTACAAGACGCTAGGGCTAAGGGTGCRGATGTTCGTTTTGTGTATTCACCTATGGAATGTATTAAAATAGCCCAAGACAATCCCAATAATAAAATTATATTTTTTGCCATTGGATTTGAAACAACAACGCCTATGACAGCGGTACTTTTAGAACAAGTGATTAAGTTCAAAATTCCTAATGTCTTTTTTCACATTAACCATGTCACGGTACCTGAGGTTATGGTTGAACTTATAGACAGCCGTGATGTGCATGTTGACTCCTATAACAATCAAATAGACGCATTCTTAGGACCCAGTCATGTATCTGTGATCAGTGGAAGTAAGATTTACGATAAGTTCCCTAAAGATTATGGAAGACCTGTTGTGGTTACGGGGTTTGAACCAGTGGACGCGATGCAGGGTATTAGCATGATAGTGAAGCAGTTTGTAGAAGAAAGATGTGAGATGGAAGTGCAGTACAAACGCGTGGTAAACCATGATGGAAACCTTAAGGCACAGGCACTTATACAGAAGTATTTTGAAAAAATGAGTTTGTTCAGGTGGAGAGGTTTAGGAAATGTTCCTGATAGTGGCTTGAAGCTAAGAAAAGAATATGCCTCTTATGACGCAGAAATTATTTATAAAGATGTACTTCCTATTGCAGAGATAGAAGACCATAAGCTTTGTATTTGTGGCGATATTTTACGGGGGATGGCAAAACCTCAAGAGTGTACGATTTTTGGTACGGCATGTAAGCCAACAACACCTATTGGCTCGTGTATGGTGAGTTCTGAGGGTGCTTGTGCAGCGTATTATAAATACGGAAATTTATTATGACAAAAACGATTACCTTAGCCCATGGAAATGGTGGAGAAGAAAATAATGAACTTATCAAAAAAGTCTTTTACAAGCATTTTGAAAACGATATTTTAGCCAAGAGTGAAGACGCGGCGGTTATTGAAGACGGAAAGCTCGCCTTTACTACGGACAGTTTCACGGTAAGTCCCTTGTTCTTCCCCGGTGGAGACATCGGTAAACTAGCGGTTTGTGGTACCTGTAATGATCTTGCTATGATGGGGGCAAAGCCTAAGTACCTGACATGTTCTGTCATTATTGAAGAAGGCTTTTCAACACGTGAGCTAGAAAAAATAGTGAAGTCAATGAAGGCCGAACTTGACATTAATGGTGCGATTGTGGTGAGTGGGGATACTAAGGTTGTTCCTAAAGGCGCAGTGGATAAAATTTTTATTAACACAACGGGTATTGGTAGTATTGAGTATAAAGGGATAACTGCCTCGGGTTTAAAAGAGGGTATGAGTATCTTAGTGAGCCGTGATGTAGGGGCGCATGGAGCGACTATATTTGCGGCTAGGGAGGGTATTGAACTTGAAAGTACCTTGAAAACAGACTGTGCTTCATTATACCCAGAGATTAAAAAACTTATTGACGCAGGTATTGGTATTGTAGCTCTTCGTGACGCAACTCGTGGTGGTGTGAGCGCAGTACTGAATGAATGGGCAAAAAGCTCAGATATTTGTGTTGAAGTGAATGAAGAAAGTATTCCTGTCCAAGAAGAAGTACGGGGCATTTGTGAGATGCTGGGTTTTGAAGCGGTTGACCTTGCGAATGAAGGTACCTTTGTTCTTTGTGTAAATAAAGAGGATGAAGACAAGGCCTTAAAAGTCTTACTAGAAATGCATACGACAGCAAGGATTATAGCCAGCGTTAGTGAACAGTACAAGGGCAAGGTGATTCTCAATTCTACTTGGGGAACGAAACGCTTCTTAGATTTACCTACGGGTGAATTATTACCAAGAATTTGCTAATATAGTATGAAAATACTCTTACTCGTAACCGCCTTTAACTCTCAAACCCAAGCAGTGTATACACGATTGCAAGATAAAGGGGAATGTGTATCAGTTTGTTTTGCTCTAAGTGAGGCTCAGATGTTAAATGAGATAGAGTCCTTTATGCCAGAACTAATCTTATGTCCCTTCCTTAAGGCCTATTTACCTGAAAGTATTTATAAGAATTATCCTACCTATATCTTTCATCCTGGGCCCAAAGGGGACAGAGGACCTAATGCCTTAGAATACGCACTTCAAAGTCATACAAAACAATGGGGTCTTGTTGTGCTTCGGGCTAACAGTGAGTATGATGCTGGGGATATATATGCTGAACAAAACTTTAAAGTGCGTGACTCTTATAAGACTTCTGTTTACAGACAAGAAATAGTTCAAGCCTCTTTAAATGCCTTAGATATCTTGTTTGAGAACATTAAAAACAAGAAAAGTACCCCTCAACTACTGAAGCCTATACATGAGAAATTCACCCAAGATAAACGCGCTATAAATTGGAATGTTGATACAACGCAAAGCATTATAGATAAGATTAACCTTTCAGACTCCGCCCCAGGTGTGAGAGATGAGATACTCGGTGTTTCATGTTATTTATACGGGGTGCATAAAGAAGATAAGTTTAGAGGTTCACCTAAGGAAATACTGGCCAAACGTGATGGGGCTATTTGCTTAGGTACGATTGATGGGGCGGTTTGGGTGAGTCATCTTAAAGAAGAAGGAAAGTTTAAACTACCAGCTACCTACACCCTCAAAGATCAACTTAAAGGGGTAAAGGAAGATCGCTTACCCTTGCTCTTTGATAAATCTTATGCCACTTTTTATGAAACAGGTGTGGAGTTTAGAGATAAGGTGGCTTATTTATGTTTTAATTTTCATAATGGGGCGATGAGTGCGGCTCAATGTATACGACTTAAATACGCAGTTGAATACCTAAAAACACAATGTGAAGTCTTGGTTTTAGTGGGGGGAATGGATTTTTTTTCAAATGGTATTCACCTTAATATTTTAGAAGATTCTCAAAAGCAAGGAGAAGATGGCTGGGCTAATATTAATGCCATGAATGACCTAGTCTCCGCCATACTTTATGCTGATGAAGTCCTGACCATTGCTTCCTTTGCTAGAAATGCAGGGGCTGGTGGTGTGTTTATGGGGCTTGCTTGTGATTATGTGGTTGCTAAAGAGGGTGTGGTTTTAAACCCACATTATAAGACCCTAGGTCTTAGTGGAAG
The DNA here is from genome assembly GCA_002733885.1 of Arcobacter sp. Taxonomy (GTDB): domain Bacteria; phylum Campylobacterota; class Campylobacteria; order Campylobacterales; family Sulfurimonadaceae. The sequence continues at coordinate 52,515 of NVXJ01000014.1, forward strand.
CGAATATCATACCTATACCCTAGCTAAGAGAGTGGGAGAGCAGATGTCTGAAACCTTATTAAAAGACTGTTTACCCTTGAGCGTTACTAAGGCAAAGTCTATAGGAATGGTAGATGAAGTGTATGCAAGTGAAAATTATTATGAGGACTTGCATAGTTTTGCGAAGGGTATTTATAGGGATGAATTGGTATGGGATAAGGAAGACTTTTTAGAAGAAAATAGGGCAAAAATAGAAGCCTATAAAGAAAATGAGTTGGTGCTTATGCATCCTGAGTTTTGGGATGATTCAAGTGACTTTCATACCCTACGCCAAGAATTTGTTTATAAGGTTTGCGCGAAACAAACACCTCCAAGATTAATCCATAAAAAGGACGAGATATGCATGAATATAGTGTAGTTCAAGCACTGCTAAATCAGTGTGAAGAGCAAGCAAGGCAAAACGATGCAACACAAGTAATAAAAATAATTTGCAAGATTGGGGTTTTGGCGGGTATTGATATTCATCTTCTTCAAACCGCCTTTGATACCTTTAAAGAAAAAACAATGTGTGAAAATGCAGAACTTATTTTGAATAAACAAAGGTTAAAACTGGAATGTAAAGAGTGCGGAAATGTTTTTGAGGTAGATGAAGTACGATATTATTGTGAAAAGTGCGAGAGTCTAAGAGTTAAAGTACTTGATGGGGAAGATATGTACCTTATGAGTTTAGAAATGAAATAAAGGAAAAAAAATGCAAGAATATTGGGAATTATATATGAAAAGCCTAGAGGGAAAACCTGCCTCTATACAATTTAACGCGGGTATTTCTATGGAAATTGAGGATATGGGGTATACCTATCCTATCATTGCCTTTGTCAAAGCTAAACTTAAAGAGCCAAAAGACAATGGCTTGCTTGGGGAAAATGAAGAGCCAGAGATTCTTTTTATGGAAGATAAGCTTGAAGCTTCTATGATAAAGTTTCGCATAGGAAAGTATGTAGGGCGTGTTATCTCAGATGGTTATGTGACATTTTTGTATTATGTTCAGTTTACATACAACTGGCCTGACTTCATAGAATTCGCACTTAACGAACACGAGGGCTATGAGATAACAAATGGACACAGCGAAGATAGTGAGTGGAACTACTATAAAAACCTACTGTATCCCTCAGCTAGAGAATGGCAACTGATACAAAATCATAAGGTGTGTAACAATCTAATAGAGCAGGGTGATAGTCTGCGAATAGCTCGCGCCATAGAGCATAAGATATTTATGCCTTCTGTTGAAAAAAAAGAAGCACTAATTCAAGCACTTATTATACTTGGATTTAAAATGAATGATGAAATAGAAAATGAAGAAGGGATCAAAGGTCTGGACTTTTATCGTTTGGATAAACCTTTTTACCATGACATCGATCCCTTGACCTTAAGTCTTATTGATATTGCAGAAGAACATGATGCACAGTATGATGGATGGGAAACGAGTGTGGTTAAGACATAACGCCTGATGGGTCCTTGGCCTTATCTATAATTTGAGTCAGACTTATAATATCTGGCTTTTTAGTATGCTCAATACCATGCTTACTAAGATACTGTAAAACCACGGAGACATACCCTTCAAAGGCATTTATAAGGGCTTGACTCAGTCCAAACTCAAAGGTTACTTCCTCAGGTACAATGCCAATTACAATAGCCTCTGGTACAGGTTTACCTTGCATTTCAAGCATATCCATACATTGAATAATGCCTATTTCATGCGCCCCTCCATTATTGAGTCCATATCCAGATATTTCGCCAGCAGGTATAGCGTAGATAGAAGCAGCCGCATCATCAAGTTGTAAACAATCAAGAATAACTACATGCGTGTTTTCTTCTAAAACATTTAGAAGACGTATCCCTTCAACACCTCCATTTATAATCTCTAAATCTTGTGAAAAAGCATAATTTTCACTAAGGTAACTAGCAGCATAAACCCCTAAGCCATCATCTTTTTGTAATATGTTTCCTATGCCTATTATTACCATGTTTATCCATTTTTTTTATTGATTAGATTATAGCTTAGTTTCTTTGATACAGACTTTCAAAAGAAATGTATAATAAGCCTTGTTTTTGAAATATCTTATGGCAAAATTAATAAAATTAAGAGTAAAATCAATAACTCTTAAAATATATTAATGGATAAAACTATCATGCCAAAAGACAACATAAACGAAGAAGAAACAGAAGAAATTGAACCTGAAGAAGATCTAAAGTTTGGATACGGCGCTAGTGTTGTATTCCTTGTTTTTATAGTCTTTGTTATTTATATTTCATGGGGAAGATAAGATTGCCTCATAATTCTAGAATGTAAATACAAGGGTGTAAACCTTAGTAAAATATCTTAAAACTAATGTATTCACATTACTAGGCCCATTTCATCTGTTCTAAAATCTTTATGTTTTATAAGATGATAGAAGGTTGTTTAATTCAGCCGTTCTGGAAGATAAATTCTTTGATGCCAAAGCAATATCTTCAACACTTTTGGCATTTGATTTAGATAGCTCATTAACTACTGAAACCTTATCAATCATCAACTGAACAGATTTTCCATTATCGATATATCCCACTACCATATTATCAACTTTTCGAACAGCTATTCCCATAATATTGACACTTGTAGATATCTCACCTTGAGCCTCATTCGCATTTTTGGATAGTTTTTCTATCTCAAGAGCATTTATAGAGATTGCATCGCTGGCATCCGTGATAGATTGTACAATCACACTGATAGTCGCGTTAATTTCTGTAAGAGATTTTTGTGTTCTTTCTGCAAGTTTACGTACTTCATCTGCAACAACTGCAAATCCTCGCCCATGCTCACCTGCACGAGCCGCTTCAATGGCAGCATTTAAGGCAAGAAGGTTTGTTTGGTCAGCAATATCGCCTATGACTGTTAAGACAGCTTTCACTTGATTTGCATCTGAATTAAGATGTTGTAATTTATTAGCCAATTGTGTTTCAGCCTTAGAGCATCTACTAACATCATTATTAAGTGAAACTATGATTTTATTTGTATTGATCAAAGTGTTTTCAGCATTTCCAAGTTCATTTTTTGTCTCTTTTGCATTCTCAATAGAGTTTTGCAAGATGATTTGAAGTTCCTTTCCTTGATCGCTGACTTCACCTACGATAACTGATTCATTTTCAGCTTGCTGGCCAATTTGTAAAGATGCCCGTGCAAGCTCATCTGAAACAGAAGAATTCTCATTACTGGTTGATTTTGCCTGTAATATAGTTTTTTGTACTTTTTCGATAAATCCGTTAATATACTTACTAACTTGTGTAATCTCATTTTTTCCGTTTATTTGTAGTCTTTGGGTCAGATCGCCTTCTCCTTCTGCCAAGTCTTTTGCTCTATTTTCTAACTCTTTCAAGGGATTAACTAGGGCAATATTGAGTAAAAAAATTGATACAAGCATAGTGAAAATCAAAATTACCACAGAAACAATTAAAATACTGTTTCTGAACTCATAGGGAGCTTCCATTACCTCACTTTCATTTATTTCAGAAATAATGGCCCATTGAATATCGTCTGATATCTTTATAGATTCATAAGCAGATAAGACAGAGATATTTTTATAATTAAGTGTTATTTTTGTATCTCGATAACCAGCTAATGCTTTTTGTATAGCGACAGTATCAATTTTATCCGTAGAAAGGTCGGAAAATGAAGCTTTAATAGAATGTTGAGAAGGATTTAAAAAACTATTGCTTCTGACCAGCTTATCTTGACCTACTAGATAGTCTTCTTGGGATTTTCCATAGCCCCTTCTAAATTGCATAATTTTGTTGATGGCAGCATTTGAAATTTGAAAAACAAGAATAGCACTTTTTTTATTATTTTCATATACAGATGTTGCTAAAAACATAGATGGATTTCCTGCTTTAGGAGAATAGGGTCTCATATCTGTATATACAGGCGTATCACTTGTAGCTACTTTTATAAAAATATTACCAAGAGGAGAATGTTTTAAAGTTCCTGATATTAAATTAGTCCCATAGTCGGATTTTTTTGTATAAGAATATATAACTTGTCCATTAAGAGGATCAATAAGATAAATATCAGAAAAGCCGTAGTGTTTGATGTAGTGTTCAAAATAGCTTTCATGGGCTTGTGTGATTCTTTTAACAAGAGTATCCTTCACTGGAAAATCTTTTTTTGAATCAATATTTAGTTTCTCACGTAAGCTGGTTAAAGCATTAATAAAAGAGATAATATTATTACTTTTGGCAAGTAGATTAATATCATTGATTCTGGACTGAAAAAACTCCTCTAACTGGGCTTTTTTTATCTCATTTGAAGTCATTAAAGTTTGATAACTCTTTTTTAGCATAACCTCTTTACTGTTTGTGGTTACCATATAGGTAGTCACGAGTGTAATTAAAAGCATAGAACCAAAAAGTAGGCCTAAGTTCTTTGCCCTGAGTGTAACATCTCTAACTATATTCATGTCATTCCCTTAAGGCTATAGATAAATCTATAGCTAATTTATATAATAAAATATTTCAGTGCGATTATAACTGAATATTCATTCATTTTAAAAGTAATAATAAATATTAATTTAAATTGTTAAATTTTCTAAAATAAGACAAAAGATGATTTTAAAAAACAAGAAGGATAATGCCTATAGGGAAGGGGTTTGTCTATAATTTCTAAAATATTTATACATTCAAAAAAAACTATCTCATGAAGAATATCTGAGTTTAAACGATAGCAGGTCAATTCTTCAGATGTAATATGATTATCTTTTTCTTAGATATTGTAAGGGCGCAACAGAAAGTTTTTATTCTTATCTTCAAGAGCTCCTTTTAAAAAAGTAATCTTTAATTAACTTATACTGTTGCTCATTGGAATGGTTATATTTAAATTCAATTTCTTTAAGATACAAGGGAAAATACTCATATGATACACCATTATAATGAAGTATAGAACCTTCAAAATAATTCCAAAATTTCACAATGTTATTTTCATGCTTATGCATCTTAATAATATCTATATCTTTTTGTAATTTAGTACATTCATTAGCATAAATATCTTCAAGATTATCTTGTAAAAACTCACTTTTGTACTTTTTTAATGAAGGCATTAAAATATTATAGAGATGTCCTTCATAATCAAAACTAAGAAAAATTTGTGTATCGAAGATAGCCTTATTTTCTTTTCGTTTTGAACGTTGTAAATAAAAATATTCTTCATACTCACAGGTTTTATTTCTAAAAATTATGTATTCATCTTCACAAACTTTGGTACAAATGTGACGAAACTTATCAAAATATCCTCGTACACATACATATGATAGTTTCAAACGCTTTGCCAAATGTAAGGCACTTTCATCCTTACAAAAAGCATCAAGTAGTGTAAGAATTTTGTTCACACGTTGGGGACTATACTTCTTTTTACACACAGAACACTTTAACATACCATCATTAAGATGGTAGACATTATGATTACAGTAGATACATTTACTATACCAGATCATATATAAGTAACTCCTCATGATAAGTGAAAACTAAAGCTTATATTTCAATTTAATKKRTAMAATWYYRARYRMMTTTTAAGTCAAAAAAAACGTGAACAGTAATTATTTAAGATTATTTCTATCTTATAATRTTTTCATTAATTTTAGAATAACTTGTATGATAAGAATTAGGCATGTGGTGCTTTTAATAAGCCAATATTTTTTTTTATACAAGGGTTATATTCAGTAATATAAAGTTCTGGATACTTTTGTAGTTCATCAAGTGCCTTCTTATAGTTTGTTGCTATTGCAAAGGTTTCATAATAAATAACTTCTGTATTCTTTAGTAAGCTCTTTTTCTTCTTAATCAATTTATACATGTTGTCTAAGTGCAAAAAATCTCCTTTTTAATAAAATGAATRTTCATTCATATTATAGTGTCAGTTTTCTTTAATATTCCTTTTGCTTATAGCTTAATGTGTAAATCAGCATATTGTTTATTGCTATCTTATTGATTTTAGTTCTAAAATTAAAGATGAAATAGAACATGCTCTATATGCTTTGCAATCCAATAAAGACCTATAAATATATTAAGAACAAGATAATCATGTCAAAGTAGAATGTAAATGAAGAAGATCCTCAAGAGATAAAATATGAAGAAGATGTGAAATTTTGATATGGAACCAATATTGTATTTCTTATTTTATAGTCTTTCTTGTTATACCTTAGTGATTAACAAAGGTATAAGTTTAGTGAACTACTTGACATAAGTTTTTTTTATTGTTATACTTTTAAAAGTGAATAATCATTCATAAAGGGAAAGCAATGGAATTAGAAACAAAAGTTTTACATAATGGGTATGAAAAAGATATTCAAGGAACCATGGCCGTTCCTATTTATCAGACTACTGCTTATGCTTTTAAAAGTGCCGAGCATGCATCGGACTTGTTTAGTTTACAAGACTTAGGCAATATATATACACGTTTAAATAATCCTACTACCGCAGTTTTAGAAGCTAGGTTAGCTGAAATTGAAGGTGGGGTTGCAGCCTTAGCAACGGCTAGTGGTCAGGCTGCTATTTTTAATGCTGTTGCAAACCTTGTTGAAGCAGGTGATAATATTATTATCTCAGATAAAATATATGGTGGGAGTGTTACGCTTTTTAAGCATACTATGAAACGCTTTGGTATAGAAGCACGTGTGTTTACTCTTGATATGCCTTCTAGTATTGAAGCACTAATTGATGGAAAAACCAAAGCAATATTTTATGAGTCATTGTCTAATCCTCAAATCGCAGTAGCTGATATTAAAGCTATTTCGGATATTGCTTCTAAACATAAAATTATTAGTATATGTGATAATACTGTGGCAACACCTATTTTAGTTAACCCTATTGCACATGGCTGTGATATTGTTGTGCATAGTTGTAGTAAGTATATATCAGGACAAGGATTAGCTTTAGGTGGGGCAATCATTGAACGTGATGGATTGAGCGCTTTTTTCAAAGGTAATCCTAGATATACCCACTTTACACAAGCTGATGAAAGTTATCAGGGACTTATTTATACAGATTTACCAGTCCCTCCCTTTACTTTACGTGCTCGTTTAGCATTATTGCGTGATATTGGGGCCACACCATCTCCTTTTAATTCTTGGTCTTTAATTCAAAGTCTTGAAACCTTAAGTTTACGTATGAAAAAACATTCTGACAATGCCTTAGAGGTAGCCCGATTTTTAGCGGCCCATCCAAAGGTTTTTAATCTTAATTACCCAGGGCTAGCTGATAATGTTTATAATAAACTCTCAAGGCAGTATTTTAAAGATGATCTAAGCAGTGGTTTAATAAGTTTTGAGGTGGATACTAAAGAAATAGCCTGGAAAATTTTAGACAGCGCAAAGCTTTTTTCTATTGTTGTAAATATTGGCGATTCAAAATCAATTATCACTCACCCATCCTCAACAACACATCAACAAATTCCATTGGATGAACAAATTAAAATTGGTATTACACCAGGATTAATTCGTCTGAGTATAGGTTTAGAAAATGCACAAGATTTAATAAAAGATTTAAAAGTAGCCTTAGAGCGATAAGGTCTATACCTATAAAGGAGATTAGATGTACAAAACATGTCCCATATCAAAAACTTTGATAGATGAAAATATTGTTCGAATCCAAGCAGGATTGATTACTGCTTTGGCTATAAGTTTTATTATTTACCCAAGTAGTGTTTTTCTTATCATCTTAAGTCTGGACTTTTTAGTAAGGGTCTTAGCTTATAAAGCCTACAGTCCTCTCTTTTTAATCAGTCGCTTTTGTACCAAAGTATTTAATCTTTCTGCGCATAAAGTGGATGCTGGTCCAAAAAAATTTGCAGCTAAAATAGGCCTTATATTTTCGGTACTTAGTTTAGTTTTATATCTTTTTGGTGCACACTTTTTTACTCAATACCTTGTGGTGGCTCTGGGCTTATGTGCTTTTGCAGAGAGTGCTTTTGGATTTTGTGTTGGATGTAAATTGTACTCAGGCTTGCAGTACTTTTCTTTTAATAAAGTATTATAAAAAGTTCTAAACTAGGATAAGAAGAAGCTTTGATCTAAGATGATTGAAGTTGATTTCGTCCATTTTTCTTGGCTACATACAATGCTTCATCTGCACGATTTATAATATCACTCATTTTTTGGTCTATTTCATTAATGAAGCTAAGGCCAATACTGACACTAAATTGGCAATTTCCTTTTGAGGTTGATATACTGTTCTGCGTACATTTTTTAATAAGTTGTTCGCCAAATACACGAGCATTTTCAATGGATGTCTCAGGTAAAATAATGATAAACTCTTCGCCTCCATATCGACCTACAAAGTCTAAACTTCGAACAGAAGTATGTAAAAACTTCGCAAATTCAAATAAAACTCTATCTCCAACCTCATGTCCATACGTATCATTAATTTTTTTAAAATGATCAATGTCTAAGAGCATAAGACAAAAAATTACTTTTTCTCTTTTAAAGCGGGTTAATTCATTATGTATTCTTTGATTGATGGCTCTTCTATTAGGTATATTGGTAAGTGTATCTGTATTTATAAGGTGATAAAGCTCTTTTCTTAATTCTTCCTCACTTTTGATATAGTTTAGGAATAAGGTATAAATACTTAGAGTTATGATACTAATATTAAGGGTGAAAAACAGTAGACTGATATTGGCAGGTACCCCTAGGCTAGACTCTTCAATACTGGTATTAAAATACACTAAAAAAATTAGAATAAAAAGGTACAAGCTTAGCCATTTTTTGGTTTCATTTTGTTCTTGAAATGTAAAGGAGGCAAATATAGCATAAATACTCCAAAGTACAACGGCTCCACTTGCACTAAAACCTCCCATAAGAATATGAAAGGCTATTGGCAAGGTGAAACTAATGCTCATTTGTATAAAACGAACCCTTTTAAAGTCTTTAGTCTTATAAAGATAGAAAAAATTTATACAGGTAATAAGCATATATGAAAAAGGGATTAAGGCTTGGAAATAGAGTTCTAGATAGAGTAAAATATTTCCCCAAAACACTCCTCCTATGCTCATAAGTAAGCCAAGAGAAATAAGAAATTTTTGTTGCTTTTTTGTTTTTTCACTAGAACTTTTTTGATAACCAATCCTAAGTATAGAACTTAAGATTGATTTTAGATAAAGTTTATTCATTGCATATCTCTTAATTCTATTGAGAAATATCCCATTCATTAGAATCATATACTTTTCCATTATAAGGAAGTACCCACATTTGATACATTGAAGTAAACCACATAAAGCCAAAGGCACAAATATAACCAAATCCACCAATGATGGTAAACCAGGCAAATCCCGGATATGACTTTGTAATCCACCATGAAAAAATATCTATAATCAAAAAGGTAAAAGGTATGGAAATTACAATTGCCTTTGTTTGTTGGCATAATCCTACGGTAAAGCTAAAGATAAAACCAACAAAAATAAAGATAAAGGCAATTCCAAATAAATGAATATGTGATACTCGTGTAAGAGAATCAATACTGGCACCCATATCGGTTTTCGCAACTTCAGCAGAACCCTCATAGGTTTCAAAGGTTGGTAAACCAGGTATTGCACTGTGACATTTGATACAGTTACCCTCAAAAACTTTTTGAACCTTAGGCCACTGCTCTTTTTTAGCGCCTTCTCTTGCCCACTTAATTAAGATCATTCTGTCTAAGGCATTTGCCTTGTCCTTCATAGAACCATTAAGTTTAACTTCTAACTTACTACTGTTTCTATTTCCATGATAACTGTAAACTATATCATCAACTGAAACACCAAGTTTCCCATCTGCCATACCGTGTGTTAAGAGGATCTGTGCCCCTGCCATTAAAAAACCAATACCCATAACGAGTAGGTATCCTGAGAAAAGTGTTCTTACAGAAACACTAAATGAGGGAAGATTAAGATGGAAGGTGTCACTTTTTTTCATATTTTTCCTTTTATGATTATTTGAATAATTTTCTTGCCATAAAGTATCCTACCTTGAAAAGCCCACTGGCATCTCTAAAGGTTTCAAGGTACTCTTTATAGTTGACGCCTCGAAAAGAAAGATACTCATCTAAATATTTTGCAGACGCTTTGATGCCATTTTTGGCTTCACATTCTAAAAGCTCTTTATATAAACTTGAAATATGAAATATAGCGCGTTTAGAGGGGAGCTCTTTATAAGCATAATAGGTTAGGGGGTCGCTTTTTCGTTTTGGCATGATGGAAATTTCGTTCATCAGCCAATAAAAACTTCCATCTTTTGTTTTATTTTTAATAAGCCCGAGAAAAGTCTTTCTACTTTTCAAACTTTCCCACATTAGGTGATAAATTACTTGTGGCATATCAGGATGACGCATAATATTATGGTTTTGTCCAATAAGTTCTTTTTCACTGTATCCAGATACTTTTATAAAGCTTTCATTTACACAGCTTATCTCACCGACTTCATTAGTACAAGTACAATACACTGTATTAGACTCACATACAACTTCAATTTCGTTTATATCATGAGTCAAAAGCATCCTTTCCAAAATACGCATTAAAGAAAAAATATTAATATATTCTCTTTAATAAGTAAGGCTTCTGTTAGAGTAGAGGATACAGAAGCCTAGTTGATTTTGATATGTATCAAGATTTAGGGAATCTTGTACTAGGGAAAACATATCAAATGTATATCTTATGAATGAATAATCATTCATAAATGGATTATAGGAGAATTTTTCTTATTTCTTACTTAGGTTAAACAATTAATAAATATTTCTTTTTATGATAATAGTTAAGAATTTTTGCACTAGAAGAGGTCATGAAAAGGTATTGAATATTGTTTCATTTACGACTATCCACGGACGTGTACGGTTAAAAAACTTAAGAATCTTTAATTATTTTCCCCTGCACTATTAATAGAGTAAATAGTCAGGACTATTGATTGCACTTTGAGCTAACTTAAGAAGATACTTGTGCTTTTTTACCCAAATCCGTACACGATATTTTTCAAACTCAGTACACTTATATTTTTAACGATATCAATGTGCTCTTGAAAATTATCAATAAATACGGGGTAGTTTTTTTCTTCAATAGCCGAAAAAAATGTTATAGAAGGAACTGCAGGTGAAAGCACAGTTGTAAAGTCAATTGGAATGTCCCCTAAAAACTAGACAAACTTTAATTCAGTAAATTAATAAAGAAACGAGTAAAATCGTTCAATGATTAAAAGGGTTAAAAATGGCACGAAGAGAGTACAGCGAGGAGTTTAGAAATGAAGCGGTTAAACAAGTCACCGAGAATGACTACAGCATAGCAGAGACAGCCGAAAGACTTGGCATTCATCCAAACATCATTAAGAGTTTGGATAAAACGATTAGAGTCGCCAGAAGCTATTGAGAAACATAAATTTCAAGATGCTTCAAGCGCAGAGCTGATGAAACTTCAAAAAGAGCTCAAAAGAGTTACAGAAGAGCGTGATATCTTAAAAAAGGCCGCAGTGCACTTTGCAAGCCGCATAAACTAAAATACTTATTTATAAAAGAGTATAGTGAATTTCATGCAATATATATATTGTGTAAAGTTATGAGAGTGCACAGAAGCGGATATTACCAGTGGTTAGAGAAAGCAATTTCAAACAGAGAAAAAGAAAATCAAAAACTACTTATCCAAATAAAAGAGGCTTACAAAGAGTCAAATGGAATTTACGATCATAGAAATATCCTCAGAGATTTAAAAGAACTTGGTATACATGTTAATAAAAAGCGTGTTGCAAGATTAATGAGCGAAGCGAAACTCTATAGTGCAGGTACTTATAAGGGTAAGCCAAGTAGTAAAGCAGGGCCAGCGCATAAAGCACATAAGAATCATTTACAGCAATGTTTTAGAACTGAAAAGCCAAATGACTCTTGGGTAAGTGACATTACCTATATAAAAACTCATGAAGGATATATCTAGCCACTGTCATTGACCTCTTTAGTAGAAAGGTTGTGGATTGGGCAACAGGACATAGACAAGCCCCCCTTTAATTATTAAGGCTCTTAATATGGCCGTATCACGCATACTAAGTAAAGAAGACAAAGTTGTCCTTCACTCAGATCAAGGAAGCCAATACAGTTCTTATGATTATATGAAGTTTGCAAAAGAACATAATATTGTTCTTTGTATGAGTAGACGGGGTAATTGCTATGATAATGCAGTATCTGAAAGCTTCTTCAAAACTATCAAAAAAGAACTGGTACGAAAGCAAGTGTTTTTAACAAGAAAAGTAGCAGCTTCTAAAGTATTTGAGTACATAGAAATGTTCTATAACCCAAAAAGAAGACACAGCTATTTAGGATATATTTCTCTTAATGAATTTGAAAATAGATATAATAATAGGGTATTAGAAATGTAGGTTTTTATTGGATTGAAAGTTGTCTATGATATAGGGGACATTCCAACTGTGGGTTTCTCATATGTTAGGACATAGTGATTCATCTATGACATTGCAAATGTATGCTAAATAAAGAAAGCAAAAAGATAAGAAAAGAGTTACGTTTTTAATGGGAGTTATATAGTCACAAAAGGGCACAGTAGCTATAAAATAATGTTGGATGATTCGTATTTTAGGGGTTTAAATTGAAGTGGCTCCGGATACTGGATTGACCTTATCTAAAGATAAAAAACTACAAAAGACCATAGGCACGGGTCTTCGTAACTTTATCAAGTTTTAAACCTTCTTCATATTTATGTATCTTTTGGTWCANAAYRSWYMAAATATTCTTCTTAAAAAACAGCATTTTGGATATACTTCTAACAAATAATAATATAAAAGAATATAAATAATGATTACTGCATTTATGACTATAAAATATAGCGATATAACAAAAGGCGCTAGTAGTAAAGAAGCTCTAGGTAATACTCTTTATGTAAAAAACCATGAAGATGAAATACATGTACTTGAGTGTATGGATGGGGCACATACTCAAACAGATAGTGAAACTAATAATCTGCACCTTGTGCATAAGCCCTTAGTAATAACTAAACACCTTGATAAGACCTCTCCTTTACTAATGAATGAATTATCACAAGGAATGAACTTAGGTAAGGTTACTATAGATTTTTTTAGAAATACTATGACCTCAGGGCAAGAGCTATATTATAGAATTACTATGCACGACACAATACTAATCAGAGGGGAACTGTTCTCAGATGAGAATGGTGATGCTAAAGAAAAAATAAGTTTTGCCTATAAAGACATAGAAAAAGGGCACTTAGCCTCTAGTACATTTGCCACAACAAAAGTACTTGTACCAATTGAAAATCCTAAAGATACTACAAAGATAGATAATCCAACTCTAAACAATGTTGATTTTATATGGAAAGAATATAAGCTAAAAGTCACTCATGCAGGACTTTATGCTCCGATTGTACTAAAGATTGACACATCACATATAGAGCAGGGCGCAGAAGGTATTATAGAACTTTATGACGATAATTGGGGAATGCCAAAAACTCATATCACAAAAGAACCTATAAAGTTTACAGTAGGAGGTGGAAACCTTGAGAACACTTCAACTGAGATACCACTAGAATTATTCAAAGACCCTAATCCTGTAATTAAGTTCATTAGAGACGATATAGACCAAGAACCAATTAGAGCAATGACATTAGGTGTTGATGGGTATAAAGATATGACTAAACCTCTTGAAAGAGCTGAGGGAAAGCAGATAGAACTATATGCTAAAGTAACAATAGCAGGTCAAACAAAGACTTCTGATAAGTTGATTGTAGATAGGAAGCTATCAAGAGCTTTAATGCATGCTCCTAAGGATGAAAAACTTGTAATTAGAGCAATACGAAAATTATCGGCACTTTCTGATTTTAAAGAAGGAAATATAGCAGGCATAGAAAATAGTGCATTACTGCATGAACACTTATTCTTCGTTGATGATAAAACAGATATTGGTCTACTCGGTCAAGATGCAGGTGTAGGACATGATAAAGCAGAGAACCTTGATAAGTATGTTGTTAAAGCTGTTTATAAAGATGAAGAAAGAATTATGAAAAGTATTGCTCATGAAGTGGCTCTTAAAAGACATCAAGAGTTTGTTGAGGATAAGGATAGTGTGGAAATCGATATAGATATGAATTTAGAAGGTTTTTTTGAAGGTATTCAAGTTGATTACGGCTTGGTAGGAGGATATAATTGTCAAGCCTATGTCAAAGAGGTCGTTGATACTTTTAATGCAAGAAAGGCTATGCCTGAACCTAAGACACCTGCGCAGATAGAATCGGATGAAGCAACTAGTAAACTCATACAAAAATTAGAAGGAATGGAATCATATAGATGAAAAAAATAATATTAATTTTAACACTATTGCTTATAACTGGACTGTGTGCCAATCAAGATAGAAATGCAACATTAGAAGGAATGAAGCAAGAATCTATTCAAGCATATAAGAATGGTCAATATACAAAAGTTATTGAGATTGAAAGCAAAGCTTTTAAGTTAGGTAGAAAAAATAGTCCAAATTATATCGCTTCTATGTATAGATACAAACTCTTAGACCATGATAAAGCGATTATGTGGTACAAAATAGGCGTTGAACATAACAATTCAAGTAGTGCCTATAATTTAGCTACACTATACCAAACCTACGAATCGTTTAAACTAGCAGAAGAATACTATCTAAAATCTAATAAGCTAGGAGGTAAGAGTGCTCCTTACGCCCTAGGTCTTCTTTACAAAAAGAAACTAAAAAATTATCCAAAAGCCATAGAGTGGTACAAGAAGGCCGTTGATATAGGAGATGCAAACGGTGCTTATGCCTTGGGAATATTGTATCGTACAGAGAAGAGGGATTATAAAGAAGCTGAGAAGTGGTTTATTAAAGCTCTAAAGATGAAACATAGAAATGCCCCTTATAATTTAGCTCGTTTGTATGAAAATGATTTGAAAGAGTATGAGAAAGCAATCGACGTTTATAAGTATTTCCTTGTCTCACATCCTAATGATAAAGAAGTAAAAGAAACAATCAAACGATTAGAGAGCCTTTAAGTATTTCTCAAAAAATAGAAGAAAGAAATATATAGTCTATCAAGGAAGCCAAGAAAGATTGTCCTAACAAAAGTTACTTGTAAGTGTTTCACAAGCACAAATAAATAGGATAACTAAAAAGAAGAGGATATAGGGTCCGCCTGATTCTTTGCCTTTTCTATTTTTCTTTCATCTGTGTGGTTGTTCGATTAAAAAGTAATTGGTCGCCTTTATTTCTAATGAGAGCAAAACTTTCAGTCAAGCTAAGAATTAATTCTTTTTCTATCATTGCCTACTCAACATAACTTTTATTTCAAATATCTTATATTTATTTTCGTAAATCAAGCAAAATAATTTCAATTTTATTCTCATAATGATTAGGGATTCTAGTCCTAAGTTCCGTTAGGAGCTTTTCAGGTGTTCGTTTAATTTCACCAAAGTAAAAAATTAAATATATTCCATATTGGACACTGGATGATGAATATAGATATTGATTAATAAGTTGTTTTTGAATACCATCAAGCAAATTTTTATTTTTATCTTTTTTACATTCTATCTGTACCTCATAAGTATCATGATTTTTATACTTGATATTGAGGTCAACACGCTTATCATTTGCCTCGTGTTTTTCTCGTGTTAACAGCCATTCGTGCTCATACAAAAGCTTTAAATCGTTTAGAAGAATATTCCTGCACGCATTTTCATCCTTGGATGTATTGAGATTATAGAATTTGTCTTTTTCTTCGTCACGACTATCATTTATTCGGAGAACTAGTTTTTTTAATCGAATACACACATCTTCAAAAAAATCTTTTTCAGAAACAATAGATTGTTTCAATAAAAAGTTTTTGACATATTCCAATGGGTAGTGTCCATACCCTTGACTATCCATCTTAGCTTGTTTTTTCTCATCAATTGCATGCTTTATTTGATTTGACCAGATATCATTTTTATGCTCCTTGAGTAATTCTTTACATTCCTCCAATTTTAATACTTTTAAAACATCTCTAGTTAAAAAACTGGCACATATATTTTTTGAAGATTGTATTCCATTAACATCTTTAATTGACTCTTCCGTATTAAATGCATTCATCATTTTACTGATTACAGAAGCTCGTTTTGGGTTAGGGTAAGGAGTAAAAGCTCTAAATTTGTTGCAAGAAAAGACACTGTGTATTGCTATCGCCATTGCCATTGAAAAATCTTCACATTCTTTGCCTGAAAAACATTCCAAAGCTTCAATGGTGGTTTTATTAGACTCGTCGGCAAACGATTTTAATTGTATCAAATCTTCTTTTGAAATATTAAAATTAAATGTACTCAGAAAGTTATCTATAAATGAGTCTCTGAAACTTCTTTGATTGTATGTGTTAGTCATAGTTAAAATTTTAAGTGACTTAACATCTGTTTCATTTTTTATATATTTTACTATTATGTTTTCAATCTCTGATATATGAGTTGATATTAAAATACGAATATACTCTTTTTGAGTACTAATAGCAAAAGTGGTATCAACTTTTTCATGAAAATTTGCTTTTATTATATTGCCAATATGGCTTGATAATATAGAAGTCATATATAGATACTTTAAAAAAGTATCGTTTTTAATTTTGTGAGTAATATTATTATCATTGTTCAATGCTAAAGCAGTATAGTACACCTTGTCGATATTTCTATTGTTACCTTTTTGAGCTAACTGCTGAATTGTCAATAATTCAGGTTCAATCAATTCATTAAGTATGACTTCCCCCAAAATCTCTTTGAGTCGTTTATAAGTCTTTTGAGTAATAAATTTTGATTCTTTTTTTTCTCTTTTAAAATAAATAAACTTACTAAACCAATGTAAATCATTAAATGATCTTTGAATTTCTTCATCACTTCTTCCATCAAAGTGATCTTCATTAGCTTTAATTTCCTCTTGATCTTTTTTTCTTTGCTCCTCTCTCCTCTTTTCACTTTTGATTTCCCATTCTACTTTAGAAGGATTTAATTTCATCTCTAAATCTTGTTCAATTCCAAACTCTTTTGCTATTGCTTGTAACTCAACTATTGGAATAATCTTTTTTTCATCATCTCTTGGAGCATAAGATATGGCATCCAGAAAAAGTAATTTGTTCGTATCATAATTTCTTGTATTACTTATAAAACTCAATAATGTTTCATATGAATTATTTGACATTTGCAATCTAAAAAAATATTGGAAATTAAAAAAATTAAAACGATCCTTGTTCATACGTTCTAATTCATCTTGAACATAAAATTTATAAAGTTCATTAGCAAGTTTTTGTATTTTTTCATCATTCTGTCCATCTTTTAAACGCCATGAAAATCTGTCAAAATCAATTGATTCGTATTCTTTGTAATATCTTGATTTGAAATATTTTAAAACTTCATAAATTTCTTTTGCATTTAAATCTTCTTCGAACTTTAAAACAGTACTTAGGAAATATAGGTCAACAAAATGTTTAACAGAATCATGAATTAGTAGTTGTTGCTCTTCATATTTTTGAATTAAACTAAATTGATGGATTTCATCAACTAATCTTTGTTGTTCTACATATGGCGTATCATCAAGAAAGAAACAATGTCCAATTGTATTCCCATGATAAAGCTGAAGATATTGTGCAACATTTTTTGAGTTTATTACAGTCGGATAAAGTTTTCTTAATAGAGCTTCTTTCAGATAATCTTTTTCATCGTCTAATTCATTATTTTTGATTTTATCAAGGACTTCTACTAAAAAGTCATCTTCATTGTTTAATATTTGAATAAGATGATCTCTATAATGATCTGGTATAGATTTATCAAAGATTTTTTCTTTTATCACTGCACGAATGTTATCCCCTAATACGGTTGACCCGTCAAGTACAGAGCAAATAAAATAAAAATAATGATTATTTAAAATAACTGCTTCATTAAGTTCTTGTATAAAAAAATCGTCTAAGCTTACATCGTAAAAACCTTGTAAGTCTAAATTATGATTAAACTTATAAAAATATGGACTTGTTTGAGAATATTGCCTAATATCTAAAAGGATTTCTTTTTTTTGTTCAATATCAAATAAAGCATTATCCCCATGAATAGCTTGATAATAAGGGTCAACAGCAATAAGTTCATGATTTTTACTTATTGAACAAAGCCATGCGTATGTTCCCCTCAGTTCAGTTGGAATTTTGTCACTATCAGTAAATAAACTTTTAATTCTTTTAACATCAATCCCAACAGAATTATTTAATAAATCACTTGCAAGATAGTTCCCTGCTAAAAATTCGGCTATGGTTCTGTGACTAAACTTTTGTTCAATAAAAAGTTTACTAGTTAAAATAGTATGTAATTTATCTAGGGGAAAATCTATATTAGAAACACGCTCAAGAATTGTTTCATCAAATTTATCTATATTAGAAAAAATGTAAAAAGTCGCTAAATAACCGCCGAACTTAAATATTTCATCTTCATCTAAAATATTGAGAGCATTTTGTTTGTAGCGTCGGTTATGTTCCCTGACATTTTTAATAGATGATCTATATAACTTACTTTTACTAGCGATTTTAAACTCTGGGTGTTCAATGTATAGTTTAGACATCATTACAAACATTAGGGGATTATTGATTAATCCTTTATTAGACAGGCTCTCTACAAATTTTTCACTATCATCAATTTCCATTTTTGTTGCTAATTCAAGTTGTTGTGAATAATTTAATGGAAGAATTCGATGTATTTCTACTTCTGTTTTTACTTCATCTTTTAAAGCATTTTTGTCATCTTCACCGTACCAGTCCATTTCTCTACATGAAATTACTACTTTAGTGTTGCTTAGAGATGAGATTTTTGAGCCTAACTTTTCAATGACAAATACTTTATCGTTAGATGTGTTCCTAAACTCATCTAGACCATCTAAAAATAAAATTGGTTTAGTAGTGGTTTTTTCTAGCTCTATAAAGTTTTTAACATTATACATATCTACTGATTCTTTATTACTTTCTTGATAGTTTTTTAGAATAGATGACTTACCACTGCCAGGTGCACCTAAGATAACAATAACATTGGCTTGAGATTGCTCTACTATTTCATTAAATTGGAATTGCTTCGATTGTTCATTACTATCTAATTTTTCAAGATATAAATCTATATATATCATAGTAGTACTCCTAGTACATCATCAAAAGGTCGATTAGTATTTCCGAATTTATTTATATAATATCTGTATATCCAAAGATATTTTTTTTGAATTATAGGATTTTCTTTATTGGTATTTAATTGAGAATGCAACATATTTTCTAAATCTATATCTTTTTGAAGAAAATCGATAAAATAAAGTATATCCCCATTTTCGTTGACTGTTTTTTTGAGACCAAATTGTTCATCATCTTCATCTAAAGCACAGGCTGAACGTATCTGTTCCATGACTTTATCATTCGTCCCTATTACAGCATGATTCACAACTTTTGCCTCCATCTTAACTGCACGAGAAAGACCATTACCCATCAGAAAAAGATTTTCCCCATCTCTAGTAGTAAAGTGACTTCCAACAGCTATACCACCTCTTATAAAATATTTCTCTTTCAAAATAAATTGAAATTGTTTTGTTGCAATTTCTTCAAATATTTCACGAATCTCATTAGGATCCTTTGAATCAATCTTTAAAATAATTCCATCAGATATAACTTGTAAATCATATCTTTTATCACTCAGAAAAGTTTTTAAAAAACTATCTAAAAGAATATGTAGCTTTTCATAAGACTTGCCATCTTCTAATGCTTCAGAAAACCCTAATATATCTAACCAAATAAATATTGCTTCATTATTACTAATATCACTGGGACTAATATTTGGTATCAATACCTTCTCCTTATAAGCTCATATCTCAATAGACAAGAAATACAAATATTATATCTTATAATTGCACTACAATTTATCGAAAACTAGCTCACTTACCAAACAGCACTCAATAAATAAAAATTTGTAAAAAGTAGGGGTCAGGTGAACCTTATACCCTCTTCTTTTTAATTATCCTATTTATCTGTGTTTGTGAAACACCTACAATAAGTGCTAACTTATGTTGAGAGTATCCTTCTTGATTTGCCTGATAAATTATACTGTTTTATTAATTATATGTGTTAACTTATATTATAATATGAAAATTTAAGGAGAATATTTGAGTTCATTATTTATTAGTTATTCATCAAAAGATGAAGCGTTAGCAAGAGAAATACATTCATTGGCATCGGAGGCAGGCATTAAAACTTTTCTTGCAGTTATATCTATCGAAGCTGGAGATAAGTGGACAAAGATAATATTTGAAGAACTTGAAAAAGCTGAATGGGTATTTTATCTAGCCTCAAAAAATTCTATTAACTCTCCAGCAGTTCACCAAGAGCTTGGAGCATCATTCAGTCAGAAAAAAACAATTATTCCAATTTTAGTAGATATTTCAATAAAAGAACTGCCTGTTTGGATTAATACCCATCAAGCGATAGACTTAAGTGCTAGTCCAGATCTATTAGCTAGGACAATATCAAAAATTGCAAAAGAAATAAAAAAAGACAAGTTTTGGTTGTTTGTTATTATAGGTGTGATTATTATGGCATTATTTTTGCCAACAAAAAATAAAAAATCAAAGAAAAAAGAAGACAAGCTTATCTCATAATTTCATATGAGAGCATCTAGAAAATATTATAAACCTCTAAAATAGTTATTTTATCTATCTAAGGATAAATATCATATTAATACACAAAAAACCTCATGATGAAGATGAAAAAAATTGAGGTCAGGTGATAAATGACCACCTTTTTATTTTCCTACCAACTATGTGTAATGTTAAAGGAAATCAAGAAATTCTTTAATCCACTACTTTCTTTTTAAATATAAGTTTGAGATAAAAATATGAAGGAAAACTAGCTCTTGAAAGATGGCAGTTTTTCTTTAATCAAGGATACTTCAATAAAAGTGTTGATAACATTTGTTTGAATAAAGTTACATTAATTGAACTGTATATGAGTTTATTGATAACGATATGCCATATAATGAAAAGATACTGAATGTATGTTTTTAATGGATAAAATAAGATTTAGATAGATTGTGTGAGTGGCTCCGGATACTGGATTCGAACCAGTGACCAAGTGATTAACAGTCACCTACTCTACCGCTGAGCTAATCCGGAATGTTGAAAGTTTCTTCTAACATTACTGTTAAGAGGCCGAAATTATAGACAACTTAGCCTTAAGTTTAGGTAAGTTCTAAGAAGAATTATTTCTTTCTTTTTCTT
>NVXJ01000015.1 GCA_002733885.1 Arcobacter sp.
AAGTTTATAAGATAAAACTAGGGAAAGTACCCTAGTTTTTAAGATTAATAAGTGTGTTTAGAAGCTGATCAGAAGTGGTAATTGTTTTACCATTAGCTTGGAAACCACGTTGAATGATAATTAACTGAGTTAATGAACGCGATAAATCCACATTCGAGGCTTCAAGAGCAGCCGATTGCATAAACCCACGTCCCCCTGTTGCAGCGGTTCCAATAATAGCGTCACCTGAGTTGGCAGATTGTAAATAAACATTTCCACCATCAGCCGAGAGACCTTCATTATTTACAAACTTTGCCATGGCTAGTTGGCCTAAACCAAAAGATCTACCATTTGAAAAAGATCCAACAAGTGTTCCTGTTTGATCAATACGAATTCCTAAAAGATCCCCACCTGGGAAACCATCTTGAGAGATACCTGAGGTAGCCGATGGTCTGTCAAAAGAGGTTAAACCATCAAAGGCATTAAAGCTACCAAAGTTTAAATCAATCGTTTGTGGAGCAACCGAACCATTATTTCCAACAAAGTCGAAAAAGCTTGGATTAACACCTGTCATTGCACCTGATGAATCAAATGTAACGGTACCGTTAGGCAAGGCGTTTAGGTTGGGCGCGGTTGAACCTATTATGGTTGCAGGGTTAGGTACGGTAATATCAAAACTCCATGTTGCACCGGTTGAAGCCGTTTGAGAAATCTTACGAAACTCCATAATTACAGTATGCTTAGAACCTAGTGAATCAAATACATCAAGACTGCTTGAGTGAACGGCTGCATTGATAGGTTGAGAAGCACGTACATTTCCAATACCTGTATTAAGTGTTCCGTTTAGACTTTGAAAGTTTGGTGCAAAAAATTCATTTTCTAAGGTTGTTAAATCGCTTAAGCCTGTAACTGAAGTGGTTAAAGAATTTGCCCCATTAACATTGTTAATGATAATTTTACCATCTGAGGCAACAGTAACAGTTGCTCCTACAGAAACAGCTTGAACTTCTGCTTGCATAGCGGCTCTAAGGTCATTTACATTGGTGAAAATCTTAGGTGAAACACCTGCAGCCGCGTTATTAGAAAAGTTTGGATCGTATCTGTATTCAAAGGCAGTTGCGGTGGGTGTTGTGCTTGTTAAACCAGCACCTGCTGCAGTACCACCAGCAACAAAAACAATGTTTTTAGAAGTTGCAGTTGTACCGATACCGTTATCATTACGAAGGATAAACTGACCAGACCCCGCAGCAGCAGGAGTTGCAACAACACCTGTTTGAGATGTAAAAGAATTGATAGTGGTAACCACGGCTGCAACATTTGCATCTGACGTAGGACCAGGGAGGATAATAGCTGGCATTGCAACACCATTAACGGTGATATCTCCAGCATTTATGGTTCCTGCTCCAGCGCCAAGAGTACCTGTATTACCTGTTGCTGTTAATGTTGATTGGAAACTTGCCCAAAGACCTTGGCCTGTTTTAAGATCAAAGGCTCTTCCATCTGCATTGAAGCCTACGCCTAAGTCAGCAGCTGCAGGAATTGCTGTTGGTGGGATAATATTTCCATCAGTATCTAAAACATTTCCATTTGTGTCAATAGGATAGGTTGGTGATAACTGTGTAACGATAGAACCTGAGTTAAGGTTGGCCTTAAGGTCAACTTGTTTTGTTGCACTCGCAGGTGTTGTAAGTCCTGGTGGAATAACAATGTTTTGAATAGGTGCAGTACTGTCTACTAGTCCTGTTGCTTCATCTCGTAGCCAACCTTGTGTAACAAAGCCATTATTATCTACAAAGTTTCCATTCGCATCAAATTTAAAATCTCCAGAACGTGTAAATTTATAAGTATTACCTCCATCTGAACTTACAACAAAAAAACCATCACCTTGAATCGCAACGTCGGTATTTTTATCAGTATTTTGGATAGACCCTTGGGTGTGAATACGTGTAATGGAAGCGACTGTAGTTCCTAGTCCAACTTGTACAGCATTCTTACCACCTAATGAACCTTGTGGGGCAGTGGCAATTTGGCTAGTTTGAGCTAAGAGGTCAGAGAAGTTTGCACGGGAATACTTGAATCCAATAGTGTTTACATTGGCGATGTTGTTTGATTCAACATCCATAGCAATTTGGTGTGACTGTAGACCAGCAACACCTGAGAATAAAGATTTTAACATAGGTAATCCTTTTTCAAAAAAGTTAAGTGTACTTTTTTATTATAGTAATGATATAAAGCAATGTTTGTTCCAACTTTAGTATATAAGTATAAAGAAAGTTGATATAAATACAGGGCACCTCTAATAACTCTATACTCCCTCAGCGATGCAAGAAGTTTGCTATTGCGAGGCGGGAACGTGCGGGAGCTATGAATAGCTTCAATCGTGCTCAACGAAGTAAGAGTAAATTTCTTGTATCGCCTTGTAGGAGGCTTTTAAAAGCATAATCTTGCACAAGTTTTTCTATCGCCAGAGCTACGGCTATGACTCAAGAAAACACTTGCACAATCTCACACTTTTAAAAGTCTCTGAGTGAATATAGAGTTWTTAGAGGTGCCCTAAATATAAGTTTTTTGAGTCTATTTAGTATAAGCTTTGAAGATTTTAGGGGTAAAAATGTGACCTTATGTCACATTCGAAGAGCATTTTGAAGAAGCTGATCGGCTGTTGAGATAGTTTTTGCAGCCGCATCATAAGAGCGTTGCATAATAATGAGTTCCGTAAGTGCTGTTTCTAAGGTTACATTAGATGTTTCTAGAGTGCTTGAAAGAAGTTCACCATTATTTTGTTCATAAAATATAGCAGGACCACTGTTTGCGCTAATTCTAAAATTAGTGCTACCTACGGCTTCTAAGCCTTGATCATTTTGAAAATGATAAATGGCTACCTTTCCTACTACACTTTGTCGACCATTGGTAAAATTAGAAATAACTTCTCCGCTTCTGTTAACGGTATAGCTAATTAAATCTCCTCCAACAACGCYATCTACGACTGCACCAGAAGAARGTGTCGCGCCACTGTTAGATGATACTCCTGAAAATCCTGTACCTAAGTCAATAAGAACAGGGGCTCCATTATTGTTTATAGTACCTAAACTTGAACTAAGAAGTGCGCCTGAACCATCAAAGGTGACAACACCATTTTGAGTATCATATATAACTGAACCGTCGGCTGTTTGCGTGGTTGCAGTAACGTCCCATGAGATACCAGTAGCAGGCTGAGGCGTTGTTTGAGTAAAAACAAGGCGAAGGTTGTTTTTCTCACTTTGAGGACTAATTACTGTGGCTGAAATGGTTTGCGGCACATTATCAACACCTATGTTTCCAAAAAATTCTGCCTGAGTTGTAGGTTGGACGGGAAAGACTAAATCTTGTGGAAATATTAGTGGCTCTTGGCTTGTTACATTGGCAAGATCAAGGTCTAAGCTGTCAACAATGGGGTTTAATATACCGTTCGCTGTATTATTGGCAAGGGTACCTGTAACAAAGAATCCATCTGTACTAACAAGACGTACATCTGTTTGTGTTTCACTAGAGGCAAAGGGATCAAGATGAAAATTTCCTGCGCGTGTAAAGAATTGTGTGTTATTAGACCCAGATAATCCAAACCAACCATCATTTCCAATAATAGCTAGATCCATTGGATTTTGGGTTTGGCTATAAGAACCTGTACTTAAGTCCAAAGAGGTTGCAGATATCTTTGTTCCTAGGCCTAGTTGTTGAGAAGTGGTTGTGGAACCAGAGTTTACGGCTTTTTCAAAAAGATTTGAAAATTCTGTACTTGAACCTTTAAAACCCACTGTATTAATATTGGCGATGTTGTTAGCTAAGACATCTATACCTGTTTGGAAAGATTGTAGCCCACTAACACCTGAATAAATTGATTGAAGCATAAGGTGTCCTTTTTTACTCGTATATTTCAGTGATAGAATCAAATGGCACGTATGAAGAACCAAGTTTTAATAAGCTTTGGCCATTTTCAAAACGTACGGACTCAATTGGATAAGCTCCAGCTCTTGTCTTAAGGCTATCACCTGCAGCATTAATGTAGGTAGCTTCTATATAATAAACACCAGAATCAGCTCCATTTCCTCCGTCAGTAATACCATTCCAATCAAAAGAATAAACGCCTTTTTCATTAGGTGCAATAGGAATAGTTCTCACAAGGTTTCCATTTGCATCTAATATTTGTACGTCTCCAGAAACAATTTCTTCAGGAAAATAAATTTCAAAACTTGGAGAGTCTCCTTCTTCAAAAATCATTCCATTACTTCCCGTATCAGCAATCTTGCCAATAGCACCAATAGTAGAAAACTGGGAACTAGTTATAAGAGAAGCAGAAAGGGCTTCAAGAGCCTTGTTAGTATTTTCAGAGGCTTCAAGGGCTGATAATTGTGAGGTTTGCGTCAAGATGGTAGCCGAATCTGTYSRTYMGGTTGRNANTCTKGANNNKRYAAYTGAWMRRGYWGWAGTTTTAAAAAATCATCTTTACCAAGAATTCCGTTTGGATTGGCAGCGGATGGGTTATCGATTAGGTTGGTTGATGTTGCTATTTCTGAAACTGGCATGGTAAATCCTTTTTAATAGTTTTATACATATCTAGGAACAACGATTTCTAATGCCGTTGCTACTTCGGTGAATTCTTCTTCGAATTCTTGGAACTCTTCATAAGTTAGTCCAGCCTCTTCTCGTCTTTGGTTTTGTTCTTGTTGGCTTTGTTGATGTGAAGAGAAGTTCATACTTGCGTCACCTAGTCCATGTGCGCTCAGTTGAGCCTTAAGTTCATGAGCATTTTGCATCATTACTGTAAGTGCAGTGGAAGAAGCATTAATATTAATATGAACGTTTGATCCACGCTGAATAAGAGTGATCTCCATATCCCCAAATTTTTGAGGATTAAGTTGCATCTTTATACGGGTAAAGGGTGGCTTATAATTTTCAAGGCTTTCTTTTACATTTTGAGACATATGGGAAATAAGTTGTTTTGCCTCAGTAATCTTGTGTGAAAGAGCCTCTGTTCTAACCTGAGTAAGTCCCAGAGGTTTTTCATGTTCCTTCACCCCTTCTAGCTTTGAAGAAAGTTCACTTTCTGAAGTTTCTTCACCATGCAATAGAGCAGTAATGGAAGAAGGAAGAATCTTTCTTGGCGTAGCTCCTTCTTCTTCAAGGGCATCTACAACGGGAAGAGAGGGTGTAGCAATCTCATTTGCCTTACTTAAGAGAGCATTTAAGGGTTTTATTTCTTTATCTGTCTTTATAGGGATAGGTTTTACAATTTGGCTTGTTGATAGGCTTAGACTTGCAGGTTCTTTAACTTGGATAAGAGCCTGAGTTAATTCCTTAGAAAAACTTGTTTTTGATAAAGAATCAAAGTTTATTGCCTTAACATCTATGCCTGATTTTTCTGCAAGCTTGATAAGACCACCTAAGGTTTTAGGAAGTTCTTTAATATCAAGCTTTTGTAAAATCTGATCTTTTAAATAAGACTTCGCCTCACCAATAAGAGTTTTAAGACCTTGTTCTCCCTCTTTTAAAGGAAGGGCCTTAAGAATATCAGGATGAATTTGTTCTTCATCACTCGCATCCTCATTACCTAAGGACAATAAAGAGATAAGTTTAGTGGTTTTAGTTTCTTTTGTATCTTGAAGAAGGAATAGAGGATCGAACTTTTCTAGACCCTTATCTTCTAAGGTTCCAAGCTTAAGTCCTTTTGCATCGACTTCAGCAAAAAGAAAATCTTTAGAATCATTTTTTCCTAAGGAGAAAGATTTGAGTAATAATGAAAATTTATCATTTTCTTTAGCACCTGCTTTAAGGCCTAAAAGATTAGATAAAAGGCCTTTAGAACCTTCTGCTTTTTCCGTTGATAGTGCGAGCATTCTTTCTCCTTATCTAAGTGTAAGGATTAAAAGCAATTATTATTCCATATTATCTTTGAATGATTTTAAAATCTTTATTAATAATCCAAATGTCGATATTATGGGTTTTACTTACATGTTCAAGTCTATCAAGGTACTTTTGATCCCTTTTCTCATCTTCCATAATTAATAATACGGCAGGTTTCCGTGCTGTTTTTGAAGCGTAATACAAGGACTGGCCAATGCTCTCTGCCCATTTTTTTGCAAAATCAACTTCTATGGCGTGGGTTTGGATAAGACAATCTACACGGGTTTTGTCTTCTAGCCTATATTCTGTAATACCACCGAACTTTTTACAAAAATGTTCTTGATAGACCTTTTCTTTATGGAGGTTTTTAGCTTGTAATGATATAAGTAGTAGGAGGATTATGCTAAATATTTTAATCATTAATATGTTCTTTCAAAAGTTGTATCACGCAAGACTCAATCATTTCATAAACCTTATCAAACCCTTCGAAACCATCAAAGAAATAAGGGTCAGGTACGTCTTCACTGTTATACCCAAAGCTTCCGAGCTTCAAGGCCCCTTTTGCTCCGAGCTTTTTGAGATTAGCCATATTGCTATCATCAAGACCGATTATTAGGTCGTATTTTATAAAATCTTCTTTAGTTACTTGTCGACTTTGTTGCATAGATATATCTACACCATTAGTAAATGCAACCTTAATAGAATTATCACAAGGAGCATCACCTATATGCCAGTCACCTGTTCCTGCTGAATCAACAAGAATACTAAGTTGTTTTTCTTGAATGATTTTTTTTGCAATACCCTCAGCTAAAGGAGAGCGACAGATATTACCAAGGCATACAAAAATAATTGATTTCATAATGAGACTTTTTTATTGGAATTATACTTTATCAAGCATATATTAGACCATATTTATGTGAGGGTAATGAGGATTTAATAAAGGTCCTTATCTCCAATGGCTTTCTTTCTTAAGGTGGCCCAATAAACCCAGGCAATGAAAAGAAATTGAAGGGGCAGTCTAAGATAAATTGTAAATTTTGAATATTGGGGAAAGTATTGAGGATTAATTGCCATATGAATGTTGGCAGGAAAAATAAGTATAAGAAGAACAAGCAAGCCATATCCTGCTATCTTGCGTGTTTGTGAAAAAAGTAGACCTATAGCTCCTAGARGTTCAAAAAAACCAGCTATATAAGATAGCTCTGCCTGTAGAGGTAAGTATGGGGGCATAATTGAAACATAAAAATTTGGATTATTAAAGTGGTTTATGCCTGCAAGTAAAAACATAAGTATCAAAAAAAGAAGGCCGGATTGTCTTAATCGTGTGTTGGGTATATTTATCATGTATGCATTCTATATTAAATTTTCTTATAAAAATATATAAAGTAATATAATTTAATCTAAATTTCAATTTATTTGAGAGATGATGGTAGACTAATCTTAAAGAAGGCCTCTTATGTCATTTAAATCTTTAGTGAACCGTATTGATACCTTACCTCCCTTATCTGATTCAGCTCAGAGAATACTTACTATGTATGCCCAAGAAGATGAAGATATTGATGTAAGAAAACTTTCTCGTCTTATTGAGTCCGATACCTTACTAACGGCAAATATCTTAGCCATGATAAATGACCCTAAGTTGGGTTTTAATAATAAGATAACCTCCGTTGGACAGGCTATCACCTTATTTGGAACACGTATTATTAAGGGCTTTATTCTGTCTTTTGTGATGAAGCAACATATTAAACTGGATATGGGTACTTATGGTATTAGTAATGCAAAGTTTAATGATATGTGTCATCTTCAATCAGCCCTTCTTTTTCAGTGGTATATGACAGTTGATATAAAAAGAGCTCAAATTTTAGTACCTCTTGCTTTGATTATGGAAACTGGTAAGGCTATTTTCGCTCAGGAAATGGGAGCTAGCGATTATGCTCATCTTTTTACGGAAGAGATTTATCATGCACAAAATATGGAAGAAGTTGAGTATAAATATTCAGATACCAGCTCGTATTACATTGGAGGGCTACTTTTTGAGCATTGGAACTTTTCACAACGATACACAGATATTATGAAGTCCTTGGATTTTGATGATGGGGACTTAGATGTGGATCAACTTGATTTAGATATCTTAGATGTTATAAGAACAGCTATTAATGTCAAAGGCTTTTTAAATAAAGAAAACCTAGATAAAGCGATGGCCTTAGTGAAAGAGTTAGAGTTAGATGAGGCAGCCTTTATGAAGGCAGCACTAAGAATTAAAAATGCTTATGAAGATTCTTTACGGGCTAAATCAGCTAAGGCTTAGGGTTCATCTTCTTCTTTTACCACAATAAACTTTTCACTTAAGTCCTTAGTCATGGCCTTAGGCTTTCCTGTTTCATAATCTACAAGTACCCAAACTGTTTCAGCCTTGGCCACGAGCTTTTTGTTATCTGCTCTAAGGCATTTATAACGTCTTGTAGAACGTGTTTTATCTATTTTATGTATCCAAGTATGAATAATGAGTTCATCACCTTGTAAGGCCTCTCTTATATACTCAATATTATGTGTTTTAACTACCCAGGCAAGACCACGTTCTTTACACGCCTGCATTCCCCATCCTAAGGCATCAGAATGCAGTATAGCGCTGTCTATAAACCATTGAAGATAAGAAAGGTTATTGACATGACGGATATAATTTTTTGGGTCTTCGTTAACGGTAAATTTATAGCTAAAAATAGCACTCATGTCTTTTGGATAATAACACGTATAACAAGAGCGTCACCTTGATGGCCATTTCCCTCATCTAAAGGAACATCACATTCTTCAAGATAAATGATTTTCGCACCTTGTATATCAAAGATAGATTCTAAGGAGGCTAGGGTATAAAGCAAGGAAGGCTTTTTTGGACCACCACTTTCTCTAGGGATTTGGTTTATTGAAAAAAACTCACCAATGAAATAACCATCTGTTTTAAGGGTCTCAAAGGCCTGTCTAAAGGCTTTTGTACGAAGGGGTTCTTCAAGATGAAGGTAAGAGCTAACTACAGCGTTATAGCTTTGTTTAGGTTCCCAGTGCTCTAGGTCTAAGAGTTCTGCTTTAAAACTAACACCACGTTTTTCTGCCATCATTAAGGCCTTAGTCATTCCTATTGGTGAAGCATCTAAGGCAGTAACATCAAATCCCTTGTCTGCAAGGTAAACAGCATTTCTGCCCTCACCCTCACCTAAGCATAAAACATTTCCCTTAGGAGCTAACAAGTTTGTTTGTGACTCTATAAAAACATTAGGTTCAAAACCGTAAAAGTAACCATCTCTTGAGAATTTATCATCCCACATACGAGCTATATCTTGCATTGTTTTCCTTTTGTTCTTTTGCTTGGTAATTGGGTGTTTTAGCCAAAGACCTACTACTTCTGAACTCCATCTAAAACAGGAACAAACACACATTCTTCTAGTTCTTCGGCTTGAAGGGAGTTCCCATGCTTAGTAAAACGCGTTATCACCTGTTTGCCATTTTTTTCCATAGGCGCTACTATAATCCCATTAGGAGACAGTTGGTCTATGAGTTTTTGGGGTATATGTGTGGCAGAGGCTGAAAAAAGGATTCTATCATAAGGGGCGTATTGAATCCAACCACTTTGACCATCATCTGTTCTTGTATGTATGTTTGAGATGTTTAGCTTTCTAAATCTTTGTTTTGCTTCTATCATTAGAGGTTCTATTCTTTCAATGGTAAAAACACGTCTAAAAAGCTTAGAAAGAACAGCCGCTTGATATCCTGAACCACAGCCTATTTCAAGTACAGAGTCTGCGCCTTGAGGGAAGAGGTATTCACTCATCTTAGCCACTGTTAAAGGAGAAGATATCCATTGGTTAGCACCTATAGGAAGGGCGTCAAGCTTATAAGCATTATGGGTAAATCCAGCAGGAACAAAGGCTTCTCTACTAGAACTAGCAATTGCTTTTCTAACGGCCTCAGAGAGTTCAAACTTAGTGTTAATATCTTCAGCCAGTTTGGCATTTTTTAGTGCATTCATTCTAGCTTGCATTATATCCCTACATTCAAATAGCGTCGCATTTTGCGAATCTCTTGTTTATCATATGATCTTATTAAGCAAAGAGCGTTCCCGTTACGCAGGGCTTTTCCAAAGGGAGAGATTATCCCACTCATAGAAGAACAATCATCATTAGAGGCATCAGAACCTAAGACATAACATTGGTTCATTACAGCAAGGGCTTGCGTTAGAACTCTAAAGTTCTCGGTTCTATTTTTCCCCCATCTTGCAGATACAAGAATGATATCCGCTCCTTCAAGATCTTGCCAATACTTTTTAAAACGAAGTTCAAAACAAACCAATATCCCAAGTTTTACCCCATCAACTTCAAAAATAGAAATCTCTTTCTCTTTTCCTGCTGTAAAATATTTTGTTTCTTCTCCAAGTATAAAGAGTTCATTTTTACATTGTTCATGGACTACTTTTTCTTTATGTAAGACCTTTGCCACATTAAAAAACTTTCCATTTTCTCTTTTTTCAATAATGGTTAATATAATGATACGGTTCTTAGAAAGTCTTAATAAAGATTCAATTGCTTGTTTAGAAAAGGCAGAGGCAGCTTCGAAGTTCATGTAATCAAAGTTGGTTAAACAGACTTCAGGAGCTAAAACAATACTTCTATCAGGGGTTTCTTTTATAAGAGAGATAAGGGTTGAAAGGTTTTCTTCATAATTGTTTGTTGAAGAAAACTGAAGGGTGGCTAGAAATCGTTTTTCCATGGTCTAAAAATCATCAAAATCTAAAGAGCCTTTAGAATAGTTAGCTACCGTTCCTTCAAAGAAGTTAGTTTTTTGATCATTAAACTTAGCAAAGTCATCAACCCATTTGATAGGATGTTCAACATTATAAAGCTTTTCAAAACCAACCGATGTAAGTCTATCATCCGCGAGGTACTTGATGTACTGCTCAAGGATATCATCGGTTAGACCAAGGATTTGTCCCTGAGTGATGTACTGACCCCATTGAACCTCAAGCTCAACAGCTTCTTCAAACATGGCGTAAACCTCGTCTTTTAAGTCTTCAGTAAAAAGATCAGCGCGTTCACGTCTAAGTGTGTTAATAATATTTTGAAAAAGTGTTAGGTGGGTTACTTCATCTCTTTGGATAAAACGAATCATTTGAGCTGAACCTAGCATCTTACCAGAGCGAGCAAGGGTATAAAGATAAGCAAAACCAGAATAGAAGTAAATACCTTCTAGGATTTGATTAGCAAAACAAGCCTTTAAAAAGTTACGCTCAGATGGATTTTCTGCAAGTTCTATAAAGACCGCTGCAATAGCGTCATTTTTTTGTTTTAACTTCATATCACGGCGCCATAACTCATAAATCTCATCTGAGTTATTTGAGATAGTATCTACCATAACTGCGTAAGACTGAGAATGAAGAGCTTCTTCAAAAGACTGACGTACTAAAATTAGGTTGATTTCTGGAGCAGTAACATAAGGATTTACATTATCTATAAGATTGTTTGTCTGAAGTGAATCCATAAAGATTAGTTGAGCTAGGGCCTTGTCATAAGCTTCTTTTTCGATACTAGAAAGATTTTTATAATCATTCACATCTCGAGTCATATCTACTTCTTTAGGGAACCATGTGTTATTTAACATCATCTCCCAAAGATTATAAGCCCATTGATACTTGATATTATTTAATTCAAATATCCCTGTAGGGTTTCCACCAAATATTTTTCTTTCATTTACATGTTCTGTTGATTGCGGATTGTATATTTTTTTTCTATTCATTTGCTATATCTTTATGGTTAAAGCGAAAATTCCTTCGCCATTTATTGAGAAAAATTATACATCTCAGTGGCCTTATTTTTCTTTAAACACTAAAAGAATTTTTACTTTTTTTTGCTACACTTCATACATATAAAAACACACTCCCCATTTACTAGGGTTTAGGACAAAATATGCATATAAAGTTTGGTTACTTTTTTTCACTCTTTCTTATATTAGTATTTTCGCTTGAGGCTAAATCTTTACTTTATAAGGTAAGTTCTAAAACATCTACGGTTTATGTCTTAGGTTCTATTCATTTAGCCAAAGCAGAGATATACCCTTTAGACAAGGCTATAGAAGAAGCTTATACGTCAAGCGATATTTTAGTACTTGAACTTGATCCCACTTCACCCGAATCTGCGCAAACGATTCAAAGTACTATGGTGTCTTTAGGCATGTACTCTCAAGGTAAAACCTTAAAAACGGAGTTAAGCCGTAAAACCTATATGAGTTTAAAAAAATATGCTGCTAATACAGGACTCCCCTTAGAACAAATGGAAGGGATGAGACCTTGGATTGTGATGTTACAACTTAGTGTAGTAGAAATGATGCGCTTGGGATATTCCCCTGAATTGGGGATTGATCAGCATTTTTTAAAGATGGCTAAAAGAGATAAAAAGCCTATTCTTGAACTTGAAACAGCTCAAGAGCAGATGGCACTTTTGGCGAAGGATGATAAAGACTTCCAAGATAAACTTCTTTTCTACACCCTAAAAGATATGAAAGAATTAGAGCCAATGTTAGATGAGATGTTTCGTTCTTGGAAGGAAGGAGACGAAAGTTCTTTTGATAATATGATGTCTAAGTCTATAGATGATGACCCTAGTCTTATTGGCATTTATGATGACCTTATTACTAAAAGAAATTATACAATGACAGAACGTGTTGAAGGCTTTTTAAAAACAAAGAAAAATTATTTTGTTGTGGTAGGTTCAGGACATGTGGTAGGTAAAGAAGGAATTGCATCCCTTCTTAGAAAGAATGGACACAAGGTGACGCAATACTAAGATGAACAAGAAAATTTTAAATTTCTATATTTAGAAGGAGTGATACTTGAGTATCTTTCAAAGTCAAGGTGCTCGTCAAAAGGATTTTGCGCTAGGGTGAGTAAGTCATTAACTAAGGTGTTGTCACCCTCTTCTGCCTTATCTATAGCCTCTGATATAAGGTATTCACGTATAGAAGAAGGTATAAGAGCTCTCCCATCCCCTTGACGTGAGTCTAGAGTGGGTCCTGCACCTTTTAATTGTAAGTTCCATCCTTATGTTTCTGTAAGTCTAGGAACAAAGTGTCCAAACTAATGACCGGCGTAACACATAGAAAAAGGCGCAGAGCCTTCTAATAAGTTTGCGCCATTAATAAAGTCTATAAATTCTTGGGTCTAAATCTTTATAAGTTGTTTGTAGTTTAATATCTTTTAATTTCATAAGTGATTTTTACCCGCTTTGTCTTATGCTTTTCATGTTTACCAAGATTAATAGTTGCGAATAAGCCAAATTTATATAATAAAATTCTGATTATGGGGTATATAAGAGAAATAAATGCCTATAAGTAGCTACTTATTTAAGTATTTCCATAATGCTTAGTTATAATCAATCTAATATGAATAAATCAAAATTTATCAATTCTTTTCTTACGGCTAATATTTATTATAAAAAATACTCTCGAAATTATAGACGGCTTATTTTATTAAATATTTTACTTTATGTTACTGTTTTTATGTTAGGTGTCTTTGCCTTGGTAAATGCTTTCAAGGTACAAGATTATATTGTTGCAGGAATGGATACCCTTGTTTGTCTCTCTTTAATATATGCCATTATTGATATCCACAAACATAAGCGTTTAAACAGAGCAATCAATATTTTTGTTACTATCTTGTTTTTATTTTTGTTATCTTTTTCCTTAGTCAATCAAAATGAGAGTAATGGCCTTGTATGGACAGTATTCTTTCCCTTAGTAACCATCTTGCTAATGAACAGAAATAAGGCACTTTCTTTAGTAACTCTTTTTTACTTCATGCTTTTTTTCTTTGCCTTTGAGGGGATAGGGTCTTGGCAAAATGGAAACTGGGACCTAGTAAGTTTCTTACGTTTTGTGGCGGCTTCCACAACGCTTACCTATGTGGTTTATTTTATGGAATATTCACATGAACTCTCAGAGAATCAATTAGAACTGGTGCGGATTAAAGAAGAAGAAGGGATGCGTTCCTTAAAAGAACTGTCTATAAAAGATGCTCTTACTCAGTTGTATAATAGACGTCATCTAAATGAGGTTTTTGACAGGGAATTTAAAACAGCACAAAGACATAATTACTATTTCGGCTTTTTTATCCTAGATATTGACTATTTTAAGCAATATAACGATGCTTATGGGCATCAAAAGGGTGACGAGGCCTTGTGTTCTCTTGCTGACGTTCTAAAGACGCGTATGCGTCGTAGTGAAGATTTTATCTTCCGCTTGGGTGGTGAAGAGTTTTGTGGTATTTGCGTGAGTGAAGATAAATCAAAAATCACAGCGCAATTAAAAGTACTCTTACATGCTATTGAATCTTTACATATTGAACACAGTGGATCCTCTATTTCAAAAGTTTTAACGGTTTCAATAGGTGTAAAAATAATTCATGATTTTGATGAGTATGGATTTGATAGACTTTATAAAGAAGCTGATGAAGCCTTGTATAAAGCGAAGCATGAGGGTAGAAATCGTATAGTTTTTTAAGGGGGGGGGGTTGTTAACGGGGTGTAGTATTTTTGGGTGTTTTTACCCAATGAGTATTCTCTTAAGTTGCTATTGCTAAGGCCTTCGCTGGTACGTGAACGTACATCGCTTTCTAAAGTCCACTTCGTTTCTGGTTCCGACCCTGCAAAAGCCCAGAAATGGGCTTTTATTTAAGGGGTCTCATCATGTACTTCCATAAAGTTTATAATTTCGGTCTTATTAGAATGTGCATAAACCGTGATACTAAAAACCATTAAAACAAATAATATATCTTTAATCATAACTTTTCCTAATAGATGTATTCAATAATTTTAAACATAATTAGTTAATGAATGATTAATCATAGCTGATGTCGCCTGGGAGCAGTGCTGGCTTTAGCAATAATAACTAAGGAGAATGACCTTTGGGTAAATACAAATAGCTAATAAAAAAATAGAAAGTGATTTATAAAAAGAAGGAAGGAGAAAACAGAAGCGAGCCGAAGCTTTGCTACTATTTACGATACCTCACGTTAAGCAAGTTTCCTTGAGGGAAGCTTGTAGTGAGTAAGGTAATATTAATAGATAATCAAAGATTATTTTCTTTGATTTCTCTTTCTCTCTGCTTCTGTTAAGAAACGCTTACGAATACGAACACTTAATGGAGTGATTTCTAGTAACTCATCATCTTCGATCCACTCAAGTGCTTTTTCAAGGTTCATGTCACGTGGTGGAACAAGTTTAATTGCCTCATCTGCACCTGAAGAACGAACGTTTGACTGAGCCTTACCTTTAATAGGGTTAACTGAAAGGTCATTTGAACGTGAATGCTCACCAATAATCATACCTTCATAAACCTTATCTTGTGGCTTAATAAACATACCACCACGGTCTTGTAGGTTGAAGATTGAGAATGCCATACATTCACCCTTTTCAGTAGAGATAAGTGCTCCGTACTGACGAGATGCAACGGTACCTGAGTAAGGACGGAATTCCATAAAAGAGTGATTCATTACACCTTCACCTTTTGTATCTGTAAGAAATTGACCACGGAAACCGATAAGTCCACGAGCTGGGATTTCAAATTCGATACGTTGAAAACCAATACCCATTGGAACCATAGACTTCATTTCAGCCTTACGCTTACCAAGACGCTCAATAACCGTTCCAGAAAGAGTTTCAGGAACATCAATTACTAAGTGCTCAAATGGCTCACATTTAACGCCTTCGATCTCTTTAACGATTACTTCTGGTCTAGAAATACCAAACTCAAAACCTTCACGTCTCATGTTTTCAGCAAGAACAGTAATTTGAAGTTCTCCACGTCCAGAAACCTTAAATAAACCTTCTCCACCATCTTCAAGTTTCATAGCAACGTTAGTATTCATTTCTGATTCTAAACGCTCACGGATTTTATTACCCGTAACAAACTTACCTTCTTGACCAGCAAGAGGAGAGTTGTTAACAGAGAAAACAMCTGTAAGAGTTGGTTCTTCAACGTGCATTGGATCAAGTGCTACAGGGTTAACCGGATCACAAATAGTATCTCCAACATCAACTGCATCTATACCAGCGATAGCAACAATGTCACCCGCTTCAGCTTCTTGAATTTCCATTCTAGTTAAACCGTGGAAACCAATAAGTTTAGAAATCTTACCGTTTACGAATTCGCCATCCGCTTTAGCAAGTTTGATTTGGTCACCTTTTTTAAGACGACCGTTAAAAATACGAGAAATACCGATTTTTCCAACATAATTATCATAATCAAGTGTGAAAACCTGAGCTTGAGCTGGAGCATCTGCTGAACCTTCTGGTTCTGGAACATCATTAATAATAGTGTCGAAGATACACGTAAAGTCTCCATCAGGATCATCCATATTCATTTTAGCGATACCATCACGAGCTGCTGCATAGATAACTGGGAAATCTTGCTGATCATCTGTTGCGTCCATTTGAGCAAACAGGTCAAACATTTCATCAACAACACGCTCTGGATCAGCAGAATCTTTGTCAATCTTATTAATAACAACAATTGGTTTTTTACCAAGTGCTAACATTTTCTTACAAACAAATTTTGTTTGTGGCATTACACCTTCGTAAGCATCAACAAGTACAAGTACACCATCAACCATCTTAAGAACACGTTCAACTTCTCCACCGAAGTCAGCGTGACCCGGAGTATCAATAATGTTAATCTTGTAGTCTTTATAACGGATAGCTGTGTTCTTAGAAAGAATTGTAATTCCACGTTCTCTTTCAAGATCGTTTGAATCCATTGCTCTTTCATCATGTTGTTCGTGATCACCGAAAGTTCCTGATTGTTCTAAAAGACCATCAACTAGTGTTGTTTTACCATGATCAACGTGCGCGATTACGGCGATATTTCTGATTTTTTGCATGTAAGCTCCAGAGTTTTGCTTCCCTAGGTGTATGAGTGCTTGTTTTGTCTCATATTTGCGAGGTAGCGTAATTTTTTGAAATTTTAGCGAAACTTTACTTTAACTTATGTAAAAAATAAATTATAATGTGTATAATAACTACAATTTAGTTTCTAAAGGGCGTGTTTTATGAAATATTTTATTTATTTTATTTTTTCAATGACATTGGTTTTTGGCGCAGGTGTTAATAAAAAGCTTTATTCTGAAAACAATGTAAGTCATGAAATCCAAAGACTTCGTTTACTTATTGGGGATAATACCTCAACCGATGTCCAAGAACAAAATAAGATTAGTATCAAAAAACTTTTCCTCACAAAAATTGAAACGCTGTCTTTAAAATCTTCTGCTGACAGTATTAAATCTTATAAGCTTCCTAAGCAAAAAAAGCTAAGTCAAAAAGAGTTTTTAAAATATTTTGATGATGTTGCCGTGCATCTAAATAATAAACATAATTATGAAAAAAATAAAGAGGTTTTACATAAACGGCTTGTGTCTATTCAAGATCATCTTAGTTCTTTAGAGCCTAATGAAAAAGATGAAATCATGCAGAGCCAACTTCAGTACGCTTATTTTAAGTGGAAAGAGATAATTAATAAAAGAAAACTTAGCCAATATAAGTCTTACTTACAAGCTGAAAAAGAGCCCTTTAAAAAAGCCTTTTTAAAAACACAAATCAATGTAAAAGATTTAGAGAAGAAGACAGATAAACAAAATGTTAAACTACAAAATCTTTATCAAAGCAAGGTTTATTTAGAACTCCGTTTAGAAAAAGAAACTATTTTGGTGGCTTCAAATAAGGTAGTTGAAGATGATTTAAATGCGACAAGCATTTTAGAAAACTTGAGTGACACCGATAAAAATTGGAAATATAATTTTGTTTTAAAAGAACTTAATATGGTCAATATGAAGATTTCTTCGGCCATTAAAGTGAAGAACAATACTCTTATTTTACGTCAGATAAAAAACTTACAAGATGAAAACTTAGCTTCTTATATAATTGTGCGAGATATTATGGGCTCATTTTCGGCTGACCTTACGCCTAAGGACAAGGAGATGTTTGAACTTGAGATGAAAATGCTTGAATGGCTTAAGTATGAACATATAGGTGATATTACTGCTTTTTGGTATGACTTTGAAGCCTGGTCAGATAATGTTTATGATCAAGCATTGACGATAGTTAATACACCACTTTTTTATAAACATGATAAGCCTGTTCTTTTTTCTGATTTCTTAAAAATGTTTTTTACAATTTTTCTTGGATTCATGCTGGCAAAGTTTTATAAAAAACGTGTAAATGCTGCTCAAAAACGTATCACCTTTATTCAAAAGCAGTCTTTTAAGATTATTGGTAATATAGGCTATTACATTATTGTTCTTGTTACCATTGCCATTTCTTTAAATAACATCGGTTTAGATCTGTCTTCTCTTTCTTTGGTAGCAGGGGCTCTTTCTGTAGGTATTGGTTTTGGTTTGAAAGAGGTGGTTGGTAACTTTGTTTCTGGAATTATATTAATGGTTGAGCGCTCAGTAAAGATTGGGGATTTTGTAGAGATTGAAGGAGATATCTCTGGAAATGTAATAGATATTAGAATGCGTTCTGTTACTATCAAAACCTCTTCTAATGTAGATGTAGTTGTTCCAAACTCTTCTTTAGTTCAACATAGTTTTACTAACTATACGCTTGAAGAACCTGTGCGACGTTTAAGCGTACCCTTTACAGTTGCTTATGGGGTTTCTTATGAGGAGGTCAATGATATCATCCTTGATGCCTTAGAAAAAAGTACATTGCATCATATTAGAAATTCAAAAGAGTTTGAAACAGAAGTCATTATGTCAGGAATGGATGAGAGAGGGGTTAATTATACGCTCTTTGTTTTTGTTAATACTTATGGCCCTAATGCCCGTTCATCGTTTTTTAGACTTGTTTATAAGTCTCTTTTAGCACATAAACTTCCTATTCCTGCCCCACACTTAGAAGTGAATATTTCGAAAGAAATCGTTTAGCCTACAAGATTAAGTAAAAAGTATTAGACTCTTTTTAGTTTTATACTTTTTATATAAATACCCTCCTATTTTAAGTAACTAACAATTTTTACCTAATTTATTTTTGTTAACACAAGAAATAATATGAGCACTTTTGTGATAACTTTCTCTAAGTTTTTTAGAAAATTTAGGTGACTTTATTATCCCTCTTCAAACTTATTAAAATGGTATTACAATGACTAAGTGCTACTCCATAAATAGCCCACTTTTTAAGTTTCCCTTCGGGCGATAAGCAAATAGCCCTATTGCGTTGTTAGATTCATTTGAACTAGAGTGACTAGTCCTTCATAAATCTGCCTAGCACTAGAACTATTTGCTTGTCGCTGATTTTGGGATTATTTATGGAGTAGCACTTACACCAAAAGCTATGGAGTAGTCAATGAAAATGTTTTTATTAATGCTAGGTTTGTCAAGTTTTTTATTTTCTGAGGTATTGAAAATATCTTTTTCAAGAAGTTCTTCGGAGCCTTATGTTTATATAGATAAGAGGCAGCTTACCGGAGGTGTTTTAAAAGAGTTGATGGACGCCTTGTCTAAGCAAAGTGGTATTAAGATGGAGTACGTACTTGTGTCTAAACGTAATCAAGAAAAAGAACTGATAGATGGAAATATAGACGGGGCGTGTTTGCTTAATCAAAATGATTTTTTTAATGCAACAAAGTTTCAATGGTCTAGTGTTTTATACGTGGAAGAAGATGTTCTTATTGTGCGAAAAGAAGATGCGAGTAACTTACACAATATTACCTCTCTTTACGGGCATAAGGTAGGGACAATTCAATCTCATTCATATCCTCATTTAGACCCATATTTTCATAACAACTCCATACAAAGGGTTGATAATAAAAAACTTTCTAACAATATTAATCAACTTAGGTTTGGTGTGATTGATGCGGTTGTTGACACAAAGCTTGCGGTGGGACATTGTATACAGAAAAAAAATATGCAAGATAAGTTGATTGTTTCAAATAAGACTATTGATACTCAGGACTTACATTGTGCCTTTAGAAAAGATATGGACATCTCCCTAGAAAGAATAAATTCAGCCTTATTCATTCTAAAAGAAAAGGGTGTAATAAATAAAATATTGCAAAAATATAAGGCTTCTTTATAGCCCACAAGTTCAACACTAAATAGTTTTAAACCATATTAATACAAAGGATATAATTATGACTCAAAAAAATGAAGTTAGCCAATCATCAATTAAAGTAGCCCTTACTCAAGGATATATCACTTCCAAAGAAGCAGAGCAGATGTTAAAGGTTTATTTACAAAAAATAAATTCTTCTCCTTCGTCTATTCCCCAAAGTAAGCCTAAGGTTTCTATCACAGTTCAGTGATGGACATTAAATTGCTCTTATTAAGTGGAAAAATGATGGATATGTTTAATTACTAGTACGATAAGTGATGATTATCACCAATTAATACACATTTATATTATATAATTGGAATCTAAGAAAAGGATTACAATGAAATTTCTATTTACACTTATGCTTTCAATTTTTACTTTATTTGCTGCTCAGGCTAAAGAGGCTGCCTTTGCTTTGGACTTTGAAGATAATTATAAAACAGCCTTAGCTAAGGCGAAACAAGAGAATAAGCCCTTAATGCTTGTTATTGTTCAAGACCCTTGTCCTTATTGTGATAGATTGGTTGAAAATACGCTTGAAGATAAAAATGTGAAGAAAGAACTCGAAGGTTTTGTCTGTGTTATCATAGATAAAAGAGATTCATTTCCAGAAGCCTTTAAAGGGACGCCTGTTCCAATGACTTATTTTATAGACCCGCGCATTGAAAAAAGTACCTATGATAATCTTGGCTTTTTAGATGCGCAGGACTTTACAAAGATGTT
The DNA here is from genome assembly GCA_002733885.1 of Arcobacter sp. Lineage (GTDB taxonomy): Bacteria > Campylobacterota > Campylobacteria > Campylobacterales > Sulfurimonadaceae. The sequence goes on from NVXJ01000015.1 coordinate 20,706, forward strand.
GAAACATGTGAAAAGTCTAAGCCCAAAGAAAATTAAATAAGATTAAAGATTAAAATAACTTTCTTCGTATTTTAAAACCTTTGTACAGATGTGCATAGGTGAAGAAAGATATTCATTTGAACCAAACCCAACTTCTATCCCTGCTTCGGTAAAAACAATGTTTCCACCTTTTCCCATATCAACTGCTTTTAAAGCAGCATCATCTAAAAGCTTAGCATCTATGATACCAGTGAATTCAAAGTTTAAATTAACCCAGTCAAAGCCACGGTTCTTGTCTTGTACTGTTAGCGCTATTTTAAAGCTATCAGGAGATAAAAACTCTAAGGAGACTAGCTCACCCTCAGATAAATTGGAAAAACGCTCCATAAAGGCATTTAAATCTTGTTTAGTAAGTTGTTTGATAGGGAATCCTTTGTTTGTATGAGAAAGAAAAATTTATTTCAATAAAGAAGAAAGAGAATAAAGAATTCTCTTTCCTAAGGCTTATTGACAACCAACACATTCCATAGAACGGTCTTCTACATCATTGCTGGCTTCTGGAGATTGACTTCTTAGGTAGTAGGTTGACTTAAGACCTAGTTTCCAGGCAAGCATGTAAATCTCATTTAGATATTTACCTGATGCCTTATCTAGAGTAATAAATATATTTAAACTCTGACCTTGGTCTAACCATTTTTGTCTAATGGCAGCTGCCTTAATTAAGATGGTTTGATTTAAATCATAGGCTGGTGTGTAGTAAGACCATGTGTCAGGAGATAACTTTGGTGCAACCACTGGGATAAGACCTGATAAGTTTTCTTCAAACCACTTACGTTTATAAACTGGCTCAATAGCCTGTGTTGTTCCTGTAAGAATAGAGATAGATGAGGTAGGAGCAATAGCCATTAGATAACCATTTCTCATTCCTTCTTTTTTAACTCTAGCCTTTAATTCATCCCAGTCATAGGTTGAGGCAAACAAACCACCACGGTCTACAAGATTAATAACCTCTGCGTTAGCGTGGTCCATAGGCATAATGCCCTTGCTCCACTTAGAACCTTCAAACATAGGATAAGAACCTTTTTCTTGAGCAAGTATAGATGAAGAACTAATCGCATTATACGAAACCGCTTCCATAACTTCATCAATCTTATCAAAATGCTCTTGAGTTCCCCAAGCAATACCTTGACAGGCTAACATCTCAGCCTCACCCATAACACCCAGTCCAATTGAACGTGATTTCAAGTTAGTGCGTTTTACTTTTTCTACAGGATAGAAGTTAAGGTCTATAACATTATCTAAGGCTCTAATCGCGATAGGAACGATACGTTCTATATCTTCTTTTGTGTTGATGCGAGAAAGGTTTACTGAAGCCAAGTTACAAACAGCAGTATCACCATCTATCTTTTCTTTTTCAACAATAAAGATTTGTCTTCCATCAATTGCGTCAAGTGCAGTAACCTTGTTAGCTGGTTTGGTTATACCACTATCAACCTTAACCATCTCGTCTTCATCATAAGAGATAAAGTCGCCCTCTTCAAACTTAAGTTTGATTTTGTAGGTGTTAGGGTTTGTGTTTTGAAAGATTTCTGTACAAAGGTTTGAGCTTCTAATAACACCATAATGGTCATTAGGGTTAGCGCGGTTAGCATTATCTTTGAAACATAAGAAAGGTGAACCTGACTCAAAGTAAGAGGTAAGAATCTTTTTCCAAAGGTCTTTGGCTTTAATCTTTTCTTTTACGATATCGTCGTCTTGTTCTAACTCCATATAACGCTTTTCAAACTCTTCACCATAAATGACGGTTAGCTCTTTGGTTTGGTACGGATCAAAAAGTGTCCACATAGCATCTTCTTGAACACGCTTCATAAACAAGTCGTTTATCCATAAAGAAGGGAAAAGATCATGAGCACGTCTGCGTTCTTCACCTGAGTTCTTTTTAAGGTCTAAGAAATCTTGGATATCCATATGCCAAGGCTCAAGATAAACAGCGATAGCACCTTTTCTAGTTCCTAGTTGATCAACAGCAATAGCTACATCATTAGTAATCTTTAAAAATGGAACCGTACCACCTGCTGCATTTTTATGTCCAYCTATGTATGAACCAATTGAGCGAACTTGTGACCAATCCCAACCGATACCACCACCAAACTTAGAAAGCATAGCCATCTCTTGGTAAGCATCAAAGATACCTTCAATGTTATCAGGAGTAGACCCGATATAACAAGAAGACAATTGGTGTCTTGGTGTTCTTGCATTTGAAAGGGTAGGTGTTGCAAGCATAACTTCAAAGGTAGAAATCATGTCGTAAAACTTCTTCGCCCATTCTTGTTTCTGCTCACCTTCTCTTTGGGCCAAGAACATTGCAATACCCATAAACATATGTTGAGGAAGCTCAATTGGGTTCGCGTCTCTATCTTTAATTAGGTATCTATCATAAAGTGTTTTGATACCAAGATAGTTAAACTGTAAGTCACGCTCAGGTTTGATATAAGCATCTAAGTCATCAAGGTCATACATTTCCTTCAGACCAAGAAGAAGACGGCCTTCTGATTCCCCACGCTTAAAGTACTCTGACATCTTGCAGTAACCTGTAAAATGGTTCACTGAATGGTAAAGATTATAAAGAAAAAGACGTGAAGCCACGAAGGTCCAGTTAGGTGCATCTATATCAATCTTATCAACGGCTGTCTTGATAAGGGCTTGTTGAATCTCTTTAGAAGTAATTCCATCACGGAACATGATTTGTGCATCGACTTCAAGTTCACTTTGGCTAACGCCCGCTAAACCTTTAACAGAAGCTGCTGTATATTTTTGGATTTTTGTAATATCTAATGGCTCACTACGTCCATTTCTCTTGATGATTGTTATCATTAAAATAAGCCCTTGTAATATACTATTTGTATACATAATTGTTAAGAGATATTAGCAAATAATTTCTTAAAATAAAGAGAAATAGAGGAAGGAATTTGGAAGTTTTAAAAGAAGAAATACCTACTTAATAGTAGGTATTTAAAGTATATTATTATTGTGACTTATGATTAACCAAACACACGCTTGAAAATACCATCAACATTTTTAGTATAGTAGTCAAAGTTAAAACACTCACGAATCTCTTCTTCACTTAATGACTTACGAAGTTCATCATCTGCAAGTAAGTTTTCAAGGTAAAGACTTTCACCTGCTTCGTTAGTTGTTTTGTTACCTTGTTGAATCTCTTCCCATACCTTCATGGCGTTACGCTGAACAATACGGTAAGCATCTTCTCTTGATACACCCTTTAGTGGAAGTTCAAGTAAAACACGTTGTGAGAAAACCAAACCACCTGTTAGGTTTAAGTTCTTCATCATGTTTTGAGGAAAGACAGTAAGGTTAGCAATAACGTTATTCATACGGTGAAGCATAAAGTCTGTTGTGATGAGTGAGTCAGGTAGCCAAAAACGTTCATTTGAAGAGTGAGAGATATCACGCTCATGCCATAATGCTACATTTTCCATAGCAGGCGCAGCGTAAGCACGAATAGTACGAGCAAGACCTGTTATGTTTTCTGTTAGGATAGGATTACGTTTGTGAGGCATAGCCGATGAGCCTTTTTGCCCTTTTGCAAAATACTCTTCAGCCTCATATACTTCTGTTCTTTGTAAGTGTCTCACTTGAACCGCGAACTTCTCAATAGAAGAAGCTAGTAAGGCAAGCGCAGTTGCAAGACGAGCATATCTATCTCTATGTACAACTTGGTTTGAACATGGCTCAGCCTTGAGTCCAAGTTCTGCCATTGCGTATTCTTCTAGTTCTAGTGGTGCGTGAGCAAAGTTACCCATAGCTCCAGAGATTTGCCCCACAGAAATTACTTCTTTAGTTTCTTCTAAGTGTTTAAGATGACGCGCCATTTCGTCATACCAAACTGCTAGAGTTAAACCAAAAGTAATTGGCTCACCATGAATACCATGAGAACGTCCCACCATCAAAGTCATCTTATGTTCAATTGCACGTTTCTTGATTGACTCCATAAGCATCTTAACATCAGCAATGATAATTTCCATAGAGTCTCTCATCTGAATAGCTACACCCGTATCAACAGCGTCTGAACTTGTCATACCATAATGAAACCATCGTGACTCATCACCAAGGCTTTCTGATACGCTTGTGTTAAAGGCAATTAAATCATGCTTAGTAACGGCTTCAATCTCTTCAATACGTTCTACAGAGAAAGTCGCATTCTTAACAATCTTATCAGCATCTTCTTGAGGAATCTTACCAAGCTTAGCCCAAGCCTTTACCGCTGCTTTTTCTACTTCTAACCATGCTGCATATCTAGCATGCTGTGTCCATTTATCAGACATCTCTTTTCTAGCGTATCTTTCTACCATAGTATGTACCTTATGTGGGAAGTTAATTATTGATGGAAGGATAACAAATAGTGACTTAGCCTTTGGTTAGAGTTTGGAACTGAGTGGATATGTTTCACGTGAAACATATCTTTACACCGGGCTAACCTTACTCGATGAAAATATCCTGCAAGGATATTTCTCATTCGAGGTATCGTGAAACAATTTTATTTTATTAATACAATATGTCCACAGATTAAATAGATTTAATTGATTGGAGTATTAATGATTAAATCCTTAATCTGATAAATCAGTTTAATCTGTGGACAAGAAGAAACCACCTTTCTCTAAGCCCTACTTTGATACAATTCTGCTTATATTGATAGAAGGAAAGAAATGCCATTTGTAGTTAAAGAGTTTGAAGTTAAAGAGAAGACAAAGGCATTTTTATTTCTAATGAAAGAGATGGGTTATACTCAAAAAGAAGCTCAGCGCATTATTGCTCGTGGTCGACTTCAGGTTAATGGTGAGGTTATGAAACATACAGCAGGTTACTTTGAAGGAAAAATTTCTTTTATATGTTTTGAGGGAATTAGTCGAGGGCTTAAACCTGTTTTTGAAACGCCTGACTTTGCTATATATGATAAACCTTCTGGGGTTCTTGTTCATCCTCAAAATAGAAATACTCAGTACTCTATGATAGATGAGGCACATGCCGCTTATGGAAGAGATGCAAATATAACCCATAGAATTGATCAAGAAACCTCTGGTTTGTTATTGATATCCAAACACAAAGAAGCCGAACGTGAGCTTAAGTGGTTATTTGAAAGCCGAGATATAAAGAAGAGTTATTTGGCGTTAGTACATGGTGAGTTTCCAGAAACTCTTGAGGTTGATGCCCCTTTACTACGCAAAGAAGATGAGAGTGCTATTGTTAGGATGGTTGTTAGAGTCAATGAAGAAGGCAAGGCCTCACAAACGGCTTTCAAACGTTTGTGTTATTACCCTGAGTTAGATATGAGTTTGCTTGAGTGTTATCCTAGAACAGGTAGACAGCATCAAATTAGGGTCCATTTGTTTCACGTGAAACATCCAATCGTGGGTGATCCAATTTATGGACAAAAAGAAGAAGACGTACTAAGGTTTCTTGATAAAGAGATTTCTTCTGAAGAAAGAATCACCTTGAGCGGAGCCAATAGACTAATGCTCCATGCCAATCAATTATGTTTTTCTCATGGTTCAAATTTTTGTATTAACTCTAAAGACAGGTTCGCAACTGATCCATTAAGTTTTTTAAATTAGGATTGCGTAATATATTTTTGTCTTTTTTCCATTTTTAACTTATGTACATCTACCATTAAATAACCATCAATCGCATTATTAAAACTAGGGTCAATTCCAAAGTCAAAAAACTCGACACCCCCTTCTTCAAATAAATCACCATATTGTTTATATAAGGTAGGAACACTAACGCCTAACCCTTTTAAATAAGACTTGAGCGTAAAAAATGCTTCTGTGTAGTCTTGATTTCGAAATAGTGTATCAAACTCAGTCCTGGTGTTTCTAGACAAGATATAAGGGCGTTTTGCCTTTATATATTTTTCTTTAGGAGTAAAGTAGTTCATATAGAAATAGACTAAGAGATCTTTAGCAAGCTTTGGATAGGTATTGCTAATGGATACAGGACCATACATATATTTAATTTGAGGATTATGAGATAGATAAGCACCTAATCCCTGCCAAAGATAATCAAGTGCCCTCGTTCCCCAATATTTTGGTTGAATAAAACTACGACCAAGTTCTATGGCTGATTCGAGTTTTTTATCAAGTTTATCGCTAATATCACAAAGTTCATCCATATATAAACCTTCTTTACCTAACCAAGAGAGTATCCAAGCACATTCCCCTATTCTATAAGCACCAACAATTTCTAATTCTTCTTCATCCCATAAGATAAGATGTAAATAATACTCATCATACTTGTCTACATCATTATGTGTTCCCGTTCCTTCACCAACCTTTCTAAAGGTATATTCTCTAAGTCTTCCTATCTCTTTTAGAACTGTAGGTGAAAGCTCAGGGTCAAGTAGGTAGATTTCTTTCCCATCTCTTGTTAATCCAAGTTTCTCGCCCTTATGTATTTCTGCTCTTAAGGCCTGTCTTTGTACAGGTTGAGAGATAGATTGTTCCGTAGTAAAGATTCCAGGCTTATGTTTGGCAATACGGTATAAGTGTTTTTTAAATAGCTTTGTATACTGTTTAGGTTTTAGACTTGTGTTTTCAAAAGAGCTAAGGGGAATAATACTTCCTATAGTAAAGTCTAGGGTCTTGGATGAAAAAGAAGAAAATAACTCATGCCCTAGAAGCAGAGAGCTAAGTGGTTTGTATATCATTGATAAGATATAAAAGAGTGAAGAGTTACGGGCATTAATATGAATAGGCAATATAGGTGTTTGAGTACGTTGTGCAATCTTTACAAAGCCACTCTTCCAATAAGGGTCTTGTATACCATTTAARCTGGCTCGTGAAACTTCTCCTGCGGGAAAGAAGATAAGAAGCTCTTCATTAGCTAGGGCTATATCAATAGCTTCTAAAGAGCTTCGGCTTAGTTTACCGTCTAGGTTATCTACAGGGATGAGTAAGGGGGCAAGTTGAGATAAATGAGAAAGCATAGGATTAGCGACTATCTTCACTTTTTTATCTTGTCTAGCATTAGATAGCATCTGTATAAGGCTAAGAGCATCTGCTGCACCTAAAGGATGATTAGCAATAACAATGGTTTTTCCAATAGAAGGTATGTTATCAAGTTCTTTATGATTAGTTGTATAAGAGATATCTAGATATTCTAAGATTGCATCTATAAAGTCAAGACCTATACGTCTAGAATTATTTTCTAAAAAAGTATTTACCTCTGTTTCATGAAAGAGCTTTTTTAAAAATGCAATCGAAGGACCAAGAAATATATGTGGAACCTTATTGTAAACCTTGGGATAAGAGCTTTGAAGCATATGTTGAACATGAACCATGACTTTTCCTTTGTGGCTAAAGTTTAATAAGCCTTGATTACTAAATCGATACGAATAAGACACATAATTATTACAAGAAGAGGGTTTAATCACAATTATTGAAGAACTAAGAGCCTGATGTGAATAAGTTTATAAGTCAAAATACCTCTTATAACTTATAATCCCTATAAATAGGGCTTTTATATTTTTATAAACTAAGAAGACCCTGTTTATAGGGATTATAAGCTATATATAAGCTTCTTTGTTATGTGAAAAATTCTAAAATTTCAGGAAAAAATAAACAAATATTTATAAAAATTTAAGGCTTCAAAATCAACTTTTAATCAAAATATGTATTGGTTTGTTCACATCTTAGAACAAGGTGTGAAAACTACACACTTCCTAGAAAATTTGTTAATTTATAATAAAAAAAAATATGATTAAGTTTCAAAGCTTAGCTCAATATCAAGCTAAGACTATTAATTTTAAGGCTTAAGTTCTTTATGGTATCATTCCAACATAAACAGTCTCCCTGGTGTGTTGACTGTTTCTTCTATCTAAACAATTCCCTCTTCTAAACCTCATATAAATAACTAAGCTTAGGTGCTAAGCAACTATTTTGTAACAACTTTGTGTTAAACTAGAACCTACAATTTAAAGAAGGATATTTTAATGATTAAAATTTTTACACTAAGCGCACTTGCGGTTTCTATTACCTTTGCAAGCCCCTTGATGAAACAAGCTAAGAATGCTGGCCTCGTTGCCATCCCTGATAGCATTAAAGAGGTTCGCAAGCTTGTAGATAATCCTGCTAATCCTATAACAAATGATAAGGTTGAGTTAGGAAAGATGTTGTTCTTTGAACCTCGTATCTCTAAGAGTGGCCTTATCTCTTGTAACACCTGTCACAACTTAGGTACGGGTGGTGTTGATGGTGTAGCGGCTGCTATTGGACATAAGTGGGCGGCTAATCCCCATCACTTAAATTCTCCAACCGTTTATAATGCTGTTTTCTTTGATGCACAGTTTTGGGATGGACGAGACCCTACTTTAGAGAAACAAGCGCAAGGACCAATACTCGCCCCACCAGAAATGGCAGCAACGAAGGAACATGTGGTTAAGACAGTTACTTCTATGCCTGGATATGTAGATGCTTTTAAAAAGGCTTATGGCAAAGATGTTGTGATTGATTATGTAAAGATTACAGATACGATTGGTTTGTTTGAACGTATTCTTGTTACGCCTGCTCCTTTAGATGACTTTCTTAATGGAAATGAAGATGCTTTAAGTACAGCCGAAAAAGAAGGACTAAAAACCTTTATAGACAAAGGTTGTACTACTTGTCATGGTGGTATTGCCTTGGGTGGAACAATGCAAGCCTTTGGAGTAACAGGTAAATATAAGTATGCTAATGTGGGTGACTTTAAAGGAAATGAATATGGTCTTGTTAAAGTACCTACACTTAGAAATATTAACGAAACGGCTCCTTACTTTCATAATGGTGCGGTTGTAACACTTAAAGAAGCGATACAAGAGATGGGACGTATTCAGTTAGGGCTTACTATCACAGACAAGGAAGCTAGCTCTATAGAGACCTTCTTTAATGCCCTAGAAGGTAAGAAACCTGAGATTATCTATCCTCAGTTACCAAACCCTACTTCAAGCACTCCAGCAAAGAATGTGAATTAAGCCTATTTGGCTTAATTTCTTTATCCCCACTAACTTATAAACTTCAGAAAAAACACCTTTAATAAGTGCTAGAATAATATTAACTTGAATACGAGGCCCTACATGAACAGCGATATACAGATACATACTATGAACTTGTTGATTATTGACAATTCAGCAAACRGTAGTTTATTGTTAAACGCTATTTTAAAAAACTCGGGTTTTAAAAATGTTTATTTTGCTACAAATCTAGAGACCTCTTATGTCCGTTTAAAAGAACATCATATTGATTTAATCTTACTGACACATGTCTTAAGTGGCATAAGTGGGACAGAGGTATGTAAGCGTATTTCTGAGGATATGATGTATGAAGATATCCCTATTATTATGGTAACGGTTAATAATGATATTAAAACCTTGCAGGAGAGTTTTGAAAATGGGGCTATAGATTATATTGCTAAGCCTTTTAATGGACAAGAACTTTTAGCAAGAGTTCAAGCCCATTTGATACGTAAACATGTAAGTGATGAAAGAAAGAAAACGGCTATTACTGATCCACTTACACAAATTTATAACCGCAGACATTTTGACACAATTTTTGAATACTTTCATTCTCGCGCAATTTCTGAAGATAAGGGGCTGAGCTTCTTTATGATAGATATAGATAACTTCAAGCCTTATAATGACAATTATGGACATCAAAAAGGTGATTTAACTCTGCAGGCTGTTGCAAAAGTTTTACATGAACAGCTACACAGAACAGATGATTACCTTTTTAGAATAGGGGGAGAAGAGTTCTCTATCTTACTTTATGACACAACGATAGGCTTTTTACATATGCTAAGTGATAAGATTCATGCTGCCTTAAAAGAGTTAAACCTTACACATCTTTATAATGAAGACTTTGGACAAGTAACGATTTCTATGGGTGTGTTTACAAGTATGTGTCAGCATGATATTTCTAAATTTGAGATTTATGACAGAGCAGATAAAGCATTGTATCAATCTAAAGAGAAGGGACGAAGTCAAACGACCTTTATGCAAAGGTAAACATTTTTTTGCGACCGTCTCGGCTTGTTTAAAGTTTAAATTGCTTAGCGCTATCATCTAAGACAGTAAATTCTTTAGAGATAATATCTAAGCTTTCATGAAGTGTTGCAGAGATATCTTTTATCTGATCAGAATTAGCAATAAAGTTTTTGATACTGTCTTCCATAACTGCTGAGTCACCCTTAACCGAACTAACAATAGCCTCAATCTCAGTAGTAGCCTTTTGACTTCGCTCTGCTAGCTTTCTAACCTCATCGGCGACCACAGCAAAACCTCGTCCATGTTCACCCGCTCTAGCTGCTTCAATAGCCGCATTAAGCGCGAGTAAATTCGTTTGTTCTGCAATATCTTTGATAAGGTTAATAATGGCAACAATATCACCAATAGAGTTTGAAAGTTGAGAAGTATTATCTGAAAGATGTTCTAAGGTAGGTAAAAACTCTTTTTCACTCCAGCTAACTAAACGGTTGATTTGAGTATTGCTCGTCTCGTTTGAGTCTTTTGTATTAGAAATAGAGGTTTGAATCTGACCAATGATAGAGGCAAGGTTATGTATGATTTTATTAATAGGTTCTTGAAAACAGTTTAGTTCATTACTATCATCTGCACAAAGCTTTTGACTAATATCTCCATCTGATATACGACTAATAACATCTAAAAAATCTTTTGCTTGTTCTTGTATATACGAAGCGCGAATCTTAAACTCACCACGTCTGTCTCTTAGGGTTAAGAAGGCGTGAATCAGCTCACCTGTTTTTGCATATATAGGGACGACAAARACAAAYAGGGGGACACTCTTTTCTTTTTTGGTATTAACATAAAATACTTCGTTTGCTGAAAARGTAGATTTTTTATCTATAAAAATAGCTTGATGGATATAGTCACAAAGYTTACAGCCACTGTTRTTATAATCAATGATAGAGTTTAAAAGAGGTTTCTGTYCCAAYTCMTTTTCACTTAGGTTAAAAAAAGAGGGGAGCTTGTCATTAAAACCTATAATTCGAAAGTCTTTATCAATGATGGCTATAGGACTTGGAAAGTTATTAACAAGGTCCGCATAATATCTTTTTTCTCTGCTCTTCAGTTGCATGAGATAAGTCAGGGCTTCTTGTGGGTCTTGAAAATTATAAGAAGGTTTTCCGTATAAAAGTGTTTCAGAGTCTATTATATATTTTTTAAGTTCGATTGAGAGGGTATCTAAGGTGTTTTTAGCCTTATTTTTAAACATTATTTATCCTTATTGAGGCTAGAGTTTAATATATTAAGGCTTAAATGGTTGTGAAGGGTTTTTGGTGGGGTTACTTTATTTACGCTTTTCGGAGCGGACTACCATTATCATGCCGCCTATTCCGATAATAACAACAATGCTTAAAAATATTATTTGAAACAGATCAACTCCAGTCATCTGAGTCTCCTTCTTTTTCTTTCTCTTTTAATTGTCCACAGGCAGCAGAGATATCTATACCCTTAGACTGTCTGATGGTACATAAAAGGCCATGATTGATAAGGTACTCTTGAAACTTAACGACAGTTTCTACGGAAGGGCGCTCGTAAGGACTTCCAGGATAAGGATTAAAGAAGATAAGGTTTACCTTAGCCTTCATGTCGCTCAGAAGTGAAACAAGCTTCTTTGCTGACTTTTTATCGTCATTTTTGCCCTTAATCACAAGATATTCAAACATAACACGTTTTCTTGTGTCTATGGGAAAGCGTTTAACGGCTTCAATAATAGAGTTAATGTTATGTGCCTTATTCATAGGAATAAGTTCTGTTCTTAATTCATCATCAACGGCGTGTAAAGAGATGGCAATATGTACCCCTAAGTCCATCTGTCCTAGTTTATCTATCTTATTACTAAGTCCTGAGGTTGAAACAGTTTGTCGTTTCCCCCCAATAGCAAGACCATTTTCTTCTTTAAAGATTTTAATGGCAGTAGCAAGATTATCTAAGTTATCAAGAGGCTCGCCCATGCCCATATACACAATGTTCATTCTTTTAGCGGCAGGGATATGATTGTCTATCTTAATGGCAAGGACTTGGGCGACGATTTCTCCTGCGGTAAGATTTCTTGTAAATCCACCCTTTGCAGTTAAACAAAAGGTACATCCAACCTTACAACCAACCTGAGTTGAAACGCATACTGTGTACCTTGCTTCAGATGTAATTTCCCCATCATCCCCAAGTTCTTCTGGTCTCATTAAAAGTAAAACGGCTTCTATTGTTTTTCCATCAGGAAGGGCAAAAAGATATTTAATCGTTCCATCTTGGGACTTTTCTTTTTGAACGGTGGTTAGAGGCATTAAAATATACTTTTCATCTAACTCAGCGCGCAAGGTTTTTGGGATGTTTTGCATATCAGCAAAGCTAGAGGCATATTTATGATAAATCCATCCATATACTTGTTTAGCGCGAAAGGAAGGCGTAATAAGCTCGCCAAGTTCATCTAAGGTGTAGTCTAAGAGGGTAGGTTTAGTTTCTACAGAAATTTCGTTTTCTAAAGAAACTTTATTTTGTTTATTTTGCATGTGAAATTATAACAAAGGAAGGGATATCTTCTTATTAAGAAGAAGGCATATTTTCTTTTTCTAAGGCAAGATAAATTAAGTAAATAGCGTCAGATAAGGAAGATAAAATCTTTTTACCAGCGTCACATAGGTTTTCATCTGGCTCAAAACATAGATGCAAGCTCTCATTATTTTTTAGTACATGATAAGAAACAGAAAATTCTTCATTTAAAATACTATCTTTGTTTTGTGCACTTTCTTCAATATATCTATATAAACTTGGGGGAGCAGGTTCATCTGAAAAGAAAAACTTCACATTTCCATCTTTATCTCTTTTAGCCAAGGAAATGTTTTGTGAGCTAATAACAAGAGTTTCAGCCTCTTCTTTTAATCTTTGATGTAGTTGTTCAAAGGAATTTACTACCATAAGTCTGGACATTGATGCCAATAGGTTTTCAAGCTTTGTCTTGCACTTACTAAGGGTTGAAATATCTCTATAAGAGCGTAGAGCTGAATAAATGATAGTTTGCAGCTTATCAGAAGTAAGGTCTGTTTTCTCTGCAAAACCATCAATATCGAACTTTTCGATGACCTCATGTTCAGGAAAACTTCCAGGTTGTCCTGTACGGATGATAATACGGGTAGTGTGATTACATACGTCATCTCTTAGGTAGTTAGCCACATCAAAACCAGCGTCATCTCTTTCCATTACGATATCAAGTAAGACAAGGGCAACATCACCATGATTTTTAAGATACTCTATGGCTTCTTGGGCTGAGTTTGCTGWGGARAGYTTTATYTTCTTATTTTCAAAAGAAAAGCCAGAAAGRACAAGTTTGGTTATTTGGTGAATGGAGGGTTCATCATCYACGCTTAGTATATGCCAATATTCTTCTTGGACTTCATTTTCTTGTATATCTTCATCTTCAAATAGATAGCTCATARTAAGTACCTTRCAATAGGTTATAGTAATATTTTCTCAYAGATAGGATAAGGAAGGACTTCGATTTTTAGACTAAGTTRTTTAACWTAGTCTGATACTAGAAAAATATAAGTACTAATTTCTAGAGATAAGCGCKTAGMTAGGCTTATTTAGCAAGTACGATAGCGGCCTTGTTTTTTGTGATTTCTTGYACACGTGACCTTACATGTTCKGTTAAAAGCTCTTTTGCCTTAGCATGGTTYTTTAARAAGTCTTCATGGGCGTCTTTGTTAGTAAAGTTTGTCACACAAAAYACACCACCCGCAGGGATATCAAACTCTTGAGCGACTCTAAGAAAAGAGAAAAAYTCCATATTYTCAATACCTACACCAAACTTTAAAAAGTTTTTAGCAAGTTCGGCGTCYGTAGAGATATAGTTTGATGAATTTACYACTATATCTTTGGTTCCTTCTGTGTTGGTTGTAACCACATTATCAAGAGGGGTATAAGCCTTGTTTTGTAAAAAAGAAAGTTCTATGTTTGAAGCTGTTTTAGACTCAATCATATCAAAAATATTAGCATGTCCATAGGAACCCGCTGTTCCTATAAAAAGAAGAAACTCAGGCTTATCAAACAAACACAAACGTGTAAGATTCATAGCCATTTCTACCATGCCTACTCCCATTGGAGTGGCAAAACTAAAGTTTTCGTTATTTCCAGCGCATATAATCATTTTATAACCTTACAGGGATGTTTTCATTATGGAGATAACGCTTTAAATCCATAATATCTATTTCTTTATAATGAAAGATGGAAGCCGCAAGTCCTGCGTCCGCACCCTCATTAAATACTTCTTTAAAATGCTCCATAGTCCCTGCCCCACCTGAGGCAATGATAGGAACATTCACTAGTTCAGAGATTTGTTTCGTGATAGGGATTTCAAAACCAGCCTTAGTTCCATCAGAGTCCATAGAGGTTAAAAGAATTTCACCTGCCCCTCTATCTACAACTTCTTTAGCCCATTCAACTGCGTTAATCCCAGTATCAACACGTCCACCATTAAGGTAAACATTATACTGATCTCCCGTACGCTTAACATCAATAGCCACAACAATACATTGAGAACCAAAACGTTTAGCCCCTTCGTTTATGAACTCGGGACGTTTGATAGCCGCAGAGTTTAGACTTACCTTGTCACATCCTACGTTTAAGAGTTTGTAGATGTCTTCAAGCTTGCGAATTCCACCACCAACAGTAAGGGGAATAAAAACTTCTTTTGCTACTTTTTCAACAATATCAACAATAGTTTCTCGGTTATCGGAAGAGGCGGTGATATCTAAGAAGCAAAGTTCATCTGCTCCCTCATCATTATATCGTTTGGCAACTTCAACAGGATCGCCTGCATCTTTAAGCCCAACAAAGTTAACACCCTTAACAACACGCCCATCTTTTACATCAAGACAAGGGATAATACGTTTTGCAAAATAGTCCATGGTTTTCCTAGCTTAAGGGCTTAGCCCTTTATTAGACTTCAAGGGGTTATGCAAGAAGTCTATTAATGAAAGTATAATAGATTTTGGCTTAGAAAGGCTTAGTCGTTCAAACGAACCTTGGCTAAGCCATGTTTTCCATAAGCGATAAAGAGGGTGTCTTCTTTGGTATTTAGGCTTGAACTAAGGGCAGACGCTTTTTCTTTTTCAAGCTTATAGGTACTCACATGTTTAAGGTCATAAGGGTTTTTTGCATTAATATAATAAACGCCTTCATTTAAGGCCGATACAAAAAGTTTTTCACCATTTTTTGAAAGCATAAGTTCATAAGCATAAGAGGGTGTTAAGCAGGTAGAAAGCAAAGAAACTTCTTCTTTAGATACATCAAGAACATGAATGCCATTATCTCCTGAGGCAAGATAGGCAATCTTTTTTGAAGGAGATAAGATAATATTATTAGCCCCATCTTTAATGGGGTAATGATATATTTCTCGAGGATTTCCTAGGGTAGAGAGGTCTAAAACACTAAGTCCTCTTGAGTTAACTATATAAAGTCTTGAGTGATTATCATCAAAGGCAAGATGATTTATAGGCCCTCCTCTTGTATAATTTGCAAGGACTTTGATATTGTCTTTATCACTAACGTCTAAAATACTAAGACCCCGTTTATTACGAATAACAAAGCTTATATTATCGTCTTGTGAGCTTACAGATGACAGGGCATGAATCCTTATGTACTCAGCTTTTTGAAGAGGATCTCTTGCTTGAGATATATCTAAGATGGTAAAACCATTTTCTAAGTCGCTAAGGTAAATATATTTTTTTGAACGAGAAAAATTCATATTAACCATCTCGCATTCACGAGAATGAAAATCAAAACTTGCTACTGAAGAAGCGTCTTCGAAGTTTTCTATCTCTATGCTTTGGAAACAATGATTTCCGTAGGCAACAAAGGCGAACTTTTCATCTTTTGAAAGTAAAACCTTATGTGCGATAGCCCCCTGGGAATAGGTTTGGGTAACGGGATGAACTCTAGGCAAGTGCCCTTTTACATATTGATAAAGAATAGGGTCTGAGGCTAGGGTCTGATAGCTATCTTCAAGAACAGAAATGCTTCCTCTTGTTCTGTTTTCAACATAATACGCCATGGCACGTTTTTTAATAATATTATTTTGTAAAAAGAGCTTATGTCCTAGGTTCATTACACGGGTAAATTCTTTATAATTATTAACATCAATGCTTTTGATAAGATAGCCATTTATATTACGCGTWATCTCATCATAATCTTTTTGAAGTCCTCTTAAYCCATTRATATATTCTTTWGTRTCTTTTTTATTGTCCTTAGGGTCATTTTCAATTTTCTTTGCAAGAATAAGAAGCTTWTTCACCCTTAGATGATAATGTTTAGCCTTTTTCTTGATACTARCATYAAGTTTTGATATGTTTATAAATGCTCTGTCTGCTTYATATARGGGTGTTCCAAGTTGTTCAAAAAGTTTGGGATAGGTCTGYGCTTGAAGAAGYTSAGAWAAAAGAAAGATGATTAAAAATAATTGTTTCATAAATAAGCCTGATATAWAATAAKNCTAATTATAGGTATTTAAGTCTTAAAAAACAATAGGTTTCCTAAAGTAGAGGTCTCAATTTTAAAATAAACTGTATCACTTTTAGTTCAGGCCTTTCGCAAGGCTTTAACAATCTTCGTTAAAGATTACTTCTTTTGTATAGTCTGTAGTTTCATAATCATCATTTTGAATAAGGTAAACATTGTTTATACTAATCTTTATTGACTAAGAGGTTTCCGTTCATGTCTAGTTTTATTTCTGAGTTAGTATAATAAGTTGGATTTTTACAAACCTTTACCTCTATGTTTTGTATAGTAAAGATTTTTCTTTTATAGGTCACAAAATGTTACCTAATAGACATGGTTTAGTTATCTTCGCCCTGTTTTTTTCTTTACTGTTTGCTCTTCAAATTCTTTATCATAATAAGGATTTGGCACTAATGTTTTTTGAAGGTGATAGGCTTTTTTTATTGTAGCTTCGTCTATTTTCCAGTCATCTTTTAAAAAATCAAAAATTTCTTTTTTTGTATAGCTTTTATCAATAGTTGCAATATAATAAGCAGAAGCAGTAAGGTCATCTTTGTTTATATCATGGTAAATCAAAGAGATATTGTCGTAAGAGTCTAAGTCTCCTTTTTGAATTGCTTTTTTGTACCATATTATTGCATTTGGAGTATCATTAAATGCTTCTTCGTAGAGTAAAGCTAAATTAAATATTGCATTAAGGCTTCCTTCGATATAAGCTCTTTTATACCAAGTTATAGCATTTTTGTAGTTACTCATATTTTTATACAATAACCCTAAATTTACCCCCCCCTCAATTTTTCCCATTTCAAATGCTTTTTTATACCATTTTATTGCATTATTATAATCTTTTAATTCCTCATAAGCTATACCAAGGTTAAAAGCTGTTCCATCAGCAGATTCATATTCATAGGAAGTTTTGAAGTAATCTAAAGCTTCTGTATAGTTTCCTTGCTTTGCATAATTATTTGCTTTGTTAAATGCAATTTGGGCCTTTTCTTTAGCCTGTGGATCAATCCTCTTAATAGAAAGAGGTTCAACAGCATAAGCACTTTGTCCTATAAATAGAAATGCTAGAAACAGTAATTTCAATAATTTATTATTCATTTTCTTAGCTTCCTTCAATATTCAATATTTCACAATCGTCTTTATTTAAAGGAATAGGCTTTAAATCAATAATCTTTAAAGATCCACCTTCTGAACGATTTGTGTAGTTACTTACATCATCATAAAAATAAATGACATCATATTTTAAACTTATTGTATCGCTATGAAGTAACAGCTTAGTATCTTTTTTAGAATGTTCTAAAAGTACTGACTTGTCTTTGATTAGAATATGGGTTAAAAGGTCTATAAATTCTTTTCCCTTATGCAGTTCATGTTTATTAATATCTAGTTCTATCTCTTTACCATCTTCTAGTAATACAATTCGTGTTATCTCTTTATAGAAGTCTTTAGATATAGACATATAAGAACATATACTATAGGTGCCTTGACTTGATTTATAGTTTTTAGGGATAGTAGAGGTTTCTATATTCACCCCTTTTAAGGCGGCATATATAGAACTTATCTCGTAATTAAAGGCAGCGTTTATTTCTTTTTTATGGTCTGCATAATTTACATAAATGAAGTCTCTCACATCTTTAGGCTTTTGAGTAAGTACAATATCTTTTATATTCTTGTTACTTCCCTTATAAAGGTACTCTTTAGTGTCATTACTTAAACTCTCTAAGAGGTATGACTTTCGTCCGTTTTGGTAAAAGAGAGATTTCTCAATCATTACTTCTAATTTAGAATCAATGAAATAACCTGAAAGTTTCATCCAAATAAGCTCAATGGCAATACCGATAACTAAAATCTCGCCTATTCCTGTGGCGTAAAGCATTAATGCAATGGTAAGCCCTGTCTTAAGACTGATAGCAACCACTGCGTCATAGTCTTCATCATCTAAGCTTGCTATTTGATGATAGCCTCCAAAGATAACAATCGGGATAGCTAGTTTAGTTAATACTCTTTGAAAGATTAGCTTTTCGTTCTGCATAGCTTTAAATAGAGTAAGGGCTCTTGCATTTGCGGATAAAAGCTTAGATGATTGAGCGGCTTCACCTGTAACTTTAGCTAGGATATTAATAGATGCTGAGAGTTCTAATAATGAATTGAAGGTCATCTTTGGGTAGTCTTTGGCTATTTTTCCTGTTTGGTACAGTGCTACTAGGAAACTTAGCCCTTTTAGGGCGGGAATAGTTATTTTGTAATGATCAGAATTTCTTAAATTTGTTAATCCAATTTTGTGATCATTTTTTTTACTACCAGGTCTTTTCTTTTTATCTTTTTTTGCTTGTGCATCTTCTGCACTGTGGATTTGGCTTGGTATTCCGTCTATGGCTTTTAGTTGTTCAAAGAGTTTGTCTGTGGCTTGTTTTACTTGTAAGTCTTTGTCAATGCTTCCGCCATTTAGGTTTGTTAGGTCTAGTTTACTTGTTTTTGCAGTTTGGGGTGCTAAAACATCAAGAAAGTTTTTTGTAGCGTTATTTGCGCGTGTTGAAAAGTCTTTTTTATTAAAATATCCTTTGACTAGAGCATGAAGGATTAAGCCATGTATACTTTTATGATACTGCTTGAAGATTTCATCTTGGTAAAGAACCTCATGCTCACTTGCCTCAAGTTTTTGAAGGGTTTTTGATATAAATATTAAAAATTCCATAATGGCACTGTTTGCATTAAACGGAGAGGTTTGACTTACTTCTGCATCAAACATAGTTCTACTTGCACTTAGCATATAGCCCATACTAAGTACCGTAAGAATGGTATCTTTATCTTTTGTATTTTCTAAAATACTGGCATACTTTTCTAATATAGTTTTGAGCTTTGAGTCTTGTAACTTTTTATTTAGCTGTTCCCCATACTGTTTTGGCGTTGTTGTTTTCTTTTTAAAATAGAAGTCAAAACTTTCATCTTTGGGTATTAAGGTAGTAAACTTTAGAAGTTGAGTTTTATCATTACCTTCCCACTCGAAAGCACAACTTTTAGCTACGGTTTCTAAGTCTTCATAATCTTCAATAAATGTATCACTTGGAGTTGTATTTGTATAGTCAAAGAGCTTTGTGTAGGCACTATTTTTAAATTTTTCATTAATTTCTTTTTGCACATCTTCACCAAACTCAGGATGGGCACCTAGTTGCTGTAAACTATAATGAAAGTCTTCTATAGCGTCTTTGTATTTTGAGTCTATTACCTTGTCGTGTTTACCGCTAAAGTACAAACTGCTAACAAGAAGTGCCATTGTATGAGCATGGTTCTGTTTTTCTCCTTGATAGCTACTTCCTTGAACACTTTCTAAAATTTCTTTGTCTACATTGTAATTAAAGGCTTTTTTTCCTATACATAGATAATCAGTAGTATGCTTTTCACGTATACATTCCTCTTTAAGATGTGTGAGTCGTTCTCCATCAAAGGTATTATAGTATTCATATTTATGATGTTCCCTGCGAGATATAGGCACATGCATAGGAGACAGTAAAAAAGAAGCATTCGTTTTCATTTGCTGAAGATAACTCATAGCAACATCATGTTCTACAAAAGCATTCATTCTAACGAAGGTTGATTGTGAATTTTTTATAGTCCAAGTATAGTTTCTTGTTCTACATGTATCCATAATATAAGGAAGATAAGTTTCTTTAAGCCCTTTTACTAAAGTATAGTAAGCCTCTTTAAGCTTTTTCTTTGTTGCATCTCTATTTGTCTTTTCTTTAGAGTTAAGCTCAACCTCATCCATAAAATGTGCCACACTGTAAGCATAAGCATTACGCTCTTTAACCTTGTCTATAAAATCTTTGTTATGGGCATAAGCTCTATAAAATGAGCTTTCCATATCGTGATAAAGGTCTTCTACTTCACCTATGAGGTCTTCTAGGTGTACAACTACATTCAAATACTTTTTATTAAGTTTTTTTGCTTCATCAATGGAGATAAGCTTTTCTTTTTCAAACTCTTTTTGTTCATGTCTTACTGCTTTGGAGAACACCTTATGGTGGGTTACATAAGAGAGGCTTTTATCTGTAAAATCGACAACTTTAGTGGTAAGCTTTGATACATCTGTATAAGGCTTTACTAGTTTAATATTTGAGTACACTAATTCGGGTTTTTTGCCCTCTTCATAAACAGGTAAATATCTACGTAGTATCTTGTCTTCATCTTTAAAATATACCTGTTCAATTTGTGGACGAAAATAATCGCCTCTATTGATGACTTGGTATTCTTTCGTAATCCCATCAATGGTCATATAGATATAAGCCTCTGTCTTAGGGACAATGCGTTCATGCGTATAGCCATTAGCGTAATGATAATTTTTCATTACTCTAAAATCTCTTAAGCCTCTTAGTCCTCTACTTTCTTTGTTACTTTTTCTCAGTGGATAAATGCGGTATTTCTCTTTTAATATGTTTTCTTTTGTATTAAGTTCTGCATCTTCTAAGGCTTTAATAACTGCTAAATTGGAAGCACCCGTTTGTTTAACAGGAACGATTGAGTTTGTTTGTCCGGGATCTACAAGAATAAGAGCAGCACCCTTATCTGTTTGACAACCATCTGTGCGTAAGAGATAATTTTTACCTTTATTTGACACATTGCTTTCTGTAATAGCAGATGTGATAGAAGCAACTGAGGTACACTGTCCACCAACTGAAATATTATTAGTGCATCCATTAATTACGGCGCCAAGAAAATCATCTGTGTACAGGGGCTTATCCCCTGCTATAACATGATTAGGCACACTTGAAATAAGTTCAGCTTGTCCTCCATGTTCGCATAAGACAACACCTTTTTCTACAACAATATGTTTCTTTGGCATGGAGCTTCCCTTTGTGTTTTATGCAATTATAGTAAAAATTAATTAATAAAAGATATAATTTAATAAAAAAAAACATAAAAGGCAAGGTATGAGTATAAAATCATTAATAAAAGAGCATACTGAAACAGATAAAATCCTTGGAACTATAAAAACAACCATACAAAAGTCTGGACAAAATAAGCAGAATTTTACAGACATAAAGGGAACACAAATTAAGGTGGAAGATATTTATATGGCAATGGTAAGTCAAATTCGAAGTACCTCTGAAGTTTTAGAAGAAGACTATCAACATCTTTTAGCAGAGGCTATCCTCATCTTGATAAAGAATGACCCTTGTTTTCATGAGGGAAGTTTTGAGGAAATGGTATCTTTGATACGAAGAAGGACGATACTAAAGCAATAGGAGCAGTATATCCATATGATAAGATGGCTTCTTGATGATATGGAAATACTACAAGAAAAGGTATAATTCTTTTATGAAAGTAATTATAGATTTAATAGAAGATATAGCCTCTGCTATAAATAATGACAAAAGTTTTAGTCTTAGTGCTATGTGCCTAGAAGAAGATGCCAATGCACAGTTTCATTCTCTTTGGGAAAGTAGTCTCTGTCAGTATAAAATGGATGAGGAGCTAAAAACCTTATATTTATTTTTAGGAAAAGAAGATTCCATAAATGTAGGAAGTTTCCTTGAAATGCTAAATGCCCTTGAGAATAAAAAAATGATGTATGAGATAAAAGTGTCATATTCAAAAGAGAAAAAAAGAGTAGATGCTTCTATTATAGGTTTTTCGGAATCCCTAGAAGATAAGAAGTACTTACTTTTTATCTCTTAGTTGTTGTTTTTACTTGAGACCTGATCCTTACCCCTTTTTTTGGCAAGATAAAGCTCTTCATCTACTTTTTGTATGTACTGGGCCATTAAAAGTTCATTAGGTGTTTGTTCTGCCTTTGGAGATATGTCTAAGACACCAAAACTTGCCGTAACATGTTCAACAAGAGCGTCTTTCTCTTGCAAGAGATGGCTCTGTGTACGTAGCTTTTCTGCCAAAATAAGGGCCTGCTTTAAATTAGCAGAAGGTAAGATAAGTAAAAATTCTTCTCCCCCATAACGGATAGCAAAATCAGACTCACGTAAGTTAGTTAAGAGCATATTAGAAAAGGCTTTGAGCACATTATCACCGGCTATATGTCCATGAATATCATTAATTCTTTTAAAATTATCTAAGTCCATCATAATTAAACAAAAACTTTTTTCAATAGCGCGAGAAAGCTCAAATTGAGTAGAAAATATATGAAACAAGAGTTGACGATTTAAGGTACCTGTAAGAGGGTCTTTTGAGGCAGTGGCTTGAAATCTAATATTATTAATGATAGAAAGTTCAACCCCTATACTTAAAGAAAAAAGCTCAGCCTTGTTAAGTAAAAGCACAAGGAGATGGAAATTAATAGGCCTTTGTTCAAAGCTTTGTTGGATTTGTATAGCAAGAAGATGTAGGTTCTCATGTAGATTAATAAACTCATTAAAGATAGTTTCATCTGTAATAACTTCTCGCCCTTCACTTAAAATCCATTTTCCTACAATACATTTATGATGGTCAAGTTCAGGTAATTCATTCATGTCCATAAGTGATAATGAAAGCGTCAGCTTATCAAACCATAATAAATGGGCCTCATATAGGTATAAGGTATTGATATCATTTAAACGCTTTATACTCTCTAGTCGAAGCTTGTTGAACTTTGTAAAATTTTTTAGTTCATTATTTAAGTAGGTTTGCGCGATGCAGCTCTCAGCCGTATTGTTCATCTCGTAAAATTTAGAGGCCATTTTCGTAGAAGGGTCTTGAAGAAGGGTCTTCATTATTTTTTGTGAAAGAGACTGTATGGAATTAATAGTGATAACATAGGGTCTAGTACTTTCAAGGTTATATTTTGCCATACGTTTGGCTGCCGCCTTTACCTCTTCTAAGTTAAGGCTTTTAAAGGCATGCAAAATATCAAATATGCCATTATATGTGGGACAAGAGTTTTTTTCATTTGAATGAAATGTATGAAGTTGCTTCTTAGAATATTCATTTTCAAAGGAAAGAATAAAGGCTTCTAGATGCTTTATTAAATTAGAATCAGCTTCCACCATAAGATATCCTTATTAAAAAATATTACTTTAGTTTCAATAAAGTACTACTTAAAAATTTAAAGTAATCGGTAAAAATGTCCTGAAAAAGTAGAATTAATTTTTTGATTTGAGAGTTTTAACAAGTCATTAAGAGTAAGGTGAGATTATGAAAAACATATTTAAATTTTGCTTATTCTTGGTCCCAGTACTTTTTATTTCATGTGCTCTTCAACCAGAAGAAGAGAGGGCTTTAGTTTCTGAAAAAAGTTTTGAAAATTGGTCTAAGAAAATTAAGCTAAACCTTGAAGTATTTGAATCAGAGACACATGATGCTTTTGTTGATATATATGTAAATAAACTAGCTAAAGAGGCTTACGAGGAGCGTTTAAGTATTTTTCCCGTGGGTTCAGAAGTGTATAAACCTCTTTATAATAATACTAAAAAAGAAAACTTGGCAAGGGTAGTAATTATGATAAAAATGAAAGAGGGATATGACAGTAAAAATGGAGACTGGTGGTATGGGGTTACGGATAGAACTGGAAAGGAACTTTGGCACGAGGGACGTATACAACATTGTATAGACTGTCATGCGCTCGCTAAAGAGACAGATTATATGTTTTCTGAATCGGTTATGGAAGAGATAAAAGTTCAAAAGGAACTTAGGGAAGAAGAGGTGCATATTTTTGAATATTAGACTTCTGAAATTATTTTTTGTTTTAATATGTCTAAAAATAAAGAACAAGATATACTTTCTTTATGAATAAAATCATCTTACTTTTTTTAATACTTTTCTTCACTTCTTGTTCTTCTAAAAAACCAGGGATAGAGGTAGAACGTGACTTATGGCCTTATGAACTTTATGAAAAATTTAATCTTAGAACCATAGTAAGTTCTTACAGTAGCCCCCTTAGGTATTTTTGCCTTTCTTATCCCAAGGACTTTTTTAGACCTGATCAATTGTATATGCCAAATACACAAAGTATTATCATTAAAAACAAGACAAGGTATTTGTCTTTTGAGCTTATATCACGAGATGAGGTGATTGTTATAGATATAGTAGAAGGCTCGTATAAGGCACGACACCTGTATAAGTTTTATTATAATGAAGAGTTTGATGATTATAGAACGGATATGTTTTTTATAAAACAAAAAGAAGATTGTGTGGAATTTATTATACCAAGTGACGAAAATGTATCAAAATAGTTTTTTATTATTATAAATTATAATTTACTGAGTGAATATAGGGTTTTTAGAGGTGCCCTTAAGGTAAAAGAGATAAACTTGAAGGAATAAATGCTTAATCTAAGCAGTTTTTAGATATCCTACACTTTATATGAAAAAAGATATAATAGCTAAAAAGAAGTTTGGACAAAACTTTCTCATTGACGAAAGTGTTGTATACAGAATTGTCGAAGCGATGCCCCATAACGATAACCTTATCGCAGAAATTGGGCCTGGCTTAGGTGATTTGACTAAACATTTAGTAAACGTCAAAAGCGTTATTGCTTTTGAAGTGGACACCGATTTGTGTAAGCTCCTTAACGAAGAGTTTAAAGAAGAGATGAATACCGGTAAATTCGAGCTTCGCTGTGGCGATGTACTTGATGACTGGAAGGTTAATTTATTAGACAGTAATTACGACTTAGTGGCAAATCTGCCTTACTATATCGCGACGAAAATCATTTTAAAAGCATTAGCCGACCCTCATTGTCAATCTTTACTCGTTATGGTTCAGCGTGAGGTTGCGCAGAAATTTTCTGCTCAACCTGGCGATAAAGACTTTGGCTCTCTTGCTGTCATTACCCAGACAGTAGGATACGCCGGCATTGTTATTGAAGTACCACCTGAGGCTTTCAATCCTCCACCGAAGATTCATTCTGCGGTCTTAAAGATTGTAAAGAAAGAAAGTCGTACTTTAGAAAATACAGGATTAGAAGACATGTTACGTGTGGCCTTTACTCAGCCCCGCAAAACTCTGCTCAAAAATCTTTCATCTGTATATAACAAGGCAGAAGTTTCTAATGCTTTGGAGGCAATGAGTTTGTCTCCCACAATTCGTCCACATCAAACAACAACGGCTAATTATCACCAACTCTATAAGTGTCTAACAAAAATATAAGGTTAGATACTCCGAAAACTAAGGAGTTTGGCAATGGAAGAAAATAACACAACGGCAAGCACGACAGAAAGTCGTCCTCAAAACGAAGATAATAAAAAACCTCGTAATAACAATAATAATAGAAATCGTCGTAACAATAATAATAACAACAATAGCGGTAACCGTCAGCCTAATGATAATTCTGTAAACGGGAATGTTCATGCTAAAGAAGTTGATGGTAACAAGACTAATAACGACAATCAGGGAGGGCACAGAGTTGCTCAACCTTTAAAAGGTCCTAATTCAGGAACTAGCCAAAATCGTCAAGGCGCAAACCGTAATGGCGGAAGCAAAAGTGGCGGAGGAAATAAAAACCGTTACAAAAGAGGTTTTAATCCGGGAGGCGTTCCAACAGACAAGATACTTAAAGACTGTGTAGTAAGAAACCAAGCAGTTCAAAAAGAACGTCTTAACCCTCATCACAAACTTGATCTAAATACTAAGTCGTATGTTCGTATTACGCCTCTTGGTGGTTTGAATGAAATCGGTGGAAATATTACCGTTATTGAAACAGAAAACGAAGCAATCTTAGTTGATATTGGTATGTCTTTTCCAGATGAAGAGATGCACGGTGTTGATATCTTGGTTCCGGATTTTTCATATATCCGTGAAATCAAAGATAAGATTGTTGGTGTTATCATTACCCATGCTCACGAAGATCATATTGGTGCAGTTCCTTACTTTTTCAAAGAATTTCAGTTCCCTATATATGGAACTACCTTTCCTTTAGCAATGATTGCAAACAAGTTTGATGAACACCATATCAAACAACATAAATCTTTTTTCCGTCCTATTGAAAAACGTAAGATTTATGAGGTTGGGAATGATTTCAAAATTGAGTGGATGCACATGACACACTCTATTATTGATGCTTCATCTTTAGCTATTACAACTGAAGCGGGTACCGTTATTCACACCGGTGACTTTAAGATAGATCATACGCCAATTGATGGTTATCCAGCTGACTTACACCGTCTTGCTCATTATGGTGAGAAGGGTGTTTTATGTCTTCTTTCAGATTCAACTAACTCATATAACACGGGTATGACACCATCTGAATTAACAGTAGGACCAGGACTAGACAGACTTTTTGCTAAGGCAGAAGGACGTGTGATTCTTTCTACTTTTAGCTCAAACATCCACCGTTTACAACAAGCTATAAATTATGCACTTAAGTATGATAGAAAGATTTGTGTCATCGGACGTTCAATGGAAAGAAACCTTGAAGTGGCCTTAGCGTATGACTATATCCGTTTTAACAAAAATATTTTTGTTGACGCAGATGAAATAACAAATATGGAAGATAAAAAAGTAATGATTATTACAACAGGTTCTCAAGGTGAACCTTCTTCTGCACTATTTAGAATGGCGACAGGTGAGCATAGACACATTAAGATTAAGCCGACAGATACTATCGTTCTTTCATCTCGTGCGATTCCTGGTAATGAAGCTTCTATCTCTGGCATGCTTAACCACCTACAACGCGCGGGTGCAAAAATTGAGCAGTCTAAAGATAATCATATTCATGTTTCAGGTCACGCGGCACAAGAAGAGCAGAAGTTAATGCTTCGTCTTACTAATCCTAAGTTCTTCTTACCAATTCATGGTGAATACAATCACACTATGAAACACAGAGATACAGGTATGCAATGTGGTGTTCCAGAGCGTAATATCTTAATCATGGGTGATGGTGAAACTATCGAAGTGAATCCTAAGTACATGAGAAAAGTGAAAAAAGTACGTTCAGGTAAGACATATATTGATAACCAAAACAATCATCAAATTGCTGATGATATTGTTATCGATAGACAAAAACTTGCAGGTGAGGGTATCGTTATGATCGTTGCTCAAGTTAATCAAACAGATTCATCTCTTATTTCTAAACCACGTGTAACTTCATTTGGTTTAGTTGCAGATAAGAATGATAAAGCCTTTGCTAAAGAGATGGAAGATGTTCTTGAACACTTCTTATTAAACCTTAAACCAGGTCTAATTGAAAACCAAAGAGCTCTTGAAAATGATCTACGCCAAGTAGTTCGTAAACACATCTACCGTAAGATGAAGAAATATCCTCTAATTGTTCCAACTGTTTTCGTGATGTGAGTTCGGAAAAGTAAAGCCCCACTGCTGGGGCTTTACCCGAACGGAACCGAAGGTGATGTACGCTCGCGTACTACCGAAGGCTAACATAGACAAAAAGACGAAGTCCTACTTCTAGAAAAGTAAAGCCCCATTGCTGGGGCTTTACCCGAACGAAACCGTAGTCGATGTGCGCTTGCGCACCGACGAAGGCTAAGATAGAGAAAAAGACGAAGTCTTCCTATGCAGCTTAAACTACCTATGAAAATACCTTTCTTTTTTAACAAAACTCTTCAATATCGCAAAGCTAAAACATATTAACAAAACTAAACATCAGTAAATACACGTTACAATTACTTATTATTGCATTAGGATAAGGGTATGAAAACATTTAAAATATTGACGAAGGTATTATTAACTTTAGTATTTATTTATGGGGTTCTTGGTTTTTTTATTTTACCAAATATAGTAAAAGATGAGATTAGAAAAAATGCTGAAAACATTTTAAAACGTAAGGTTAGTTTAGAAGCTGTATCTATCAATCCTTTTAGTTTTGAGGTGAGTCTAAAAACACTTATTGTTCACAGTAAAGGGAAGGGAAGGGCTTTAGCGGGGGTTAAAGAACTACTTGTAAATGTTGATCCTTTCAATATTATTTTAGGTAATATCCAAGTTTCTGATATCACATTAAACTCTCCTTTTCTTACCTTACATAAAAATAAAGAAGGCGCATTTAATTTTTCTGACCTTTTAAATTCAGATGAAAACGCCAGTACCTCACAAAAGGAAAAAGTAGCCCTTCCAAATATTATAATTGGAAAGTTTTCGATTAGACATGGAAAGGTTAATTTGATAGATGAGACAGGAAAGAAAATCTTTTCTGAGACCCTTTCTCCTATAAATTTTACACTTCGAGATTTTTCAACCATGCAAGACCATGCCAATCAGCTTTCTTTGCATATAGAGATTGATGATGGTACGTATCTTGAGTATAGAGGAAAGATAAACTCAGTTGAGCCCCTACGTTTAGAAGGTGAACTTTCTATGCATTCAGGCAGACTTTACACCCAATGGAAGTACTTCCAAGACTCTTTAGGCTTTATCGTTGCAGATGGGTCTTTAAATGCCTCATTCTCTTATACAGCAGACTTCTCGCAAGATGATGCACAAATACATATTAAACAATATAAACTGGAAGTAGACAGACTTCGCTTGCAAGATAAACTTTCAAAGCAAAACATTCTTAGACTACCAAGCTTAAGACTTATAGGAAGTGCAGACCTTGGAAATAAAGAAATAAGGGTAGAAAGCTTCAAGATTAAAGATTTCTCTATACAGGCAATTAGAGATAAGAAGGGTCAAATTAACTGGCTTAATTATGTAAGTATCTCTGAGGGAAATGAAGAAGAAACGAATACAAGTGAAGAATCTCCTTGGAAGATACAAGTAGATAGTTTTGACCTAGGGATGAAGCACTCATCTTTTGAAGAACATTATGCACCTAAGGCCTATATCTCTAGTATTGAAGCCCTAAGCTTTGGTATGAAAGATATAAAAATAAATACAAATGTCTTAGAGATACCAAGTTTTGATGTAAATTTATCGCAAATTGCTGTACAAGACTTAGATTATAAATTACCTTCTATCTTTAGCTTAGAAGAAATTTTAGTTCATGGACACGGAGAACTTAAGGCCCAAGACCTTGTGCTAAATACGCTTAGTCTCAAGCAAATGCATACAAATATAAAAAAAGATGCAAAAGGGAACTTGTCTTATATAGACTATATTCCTTACAAAGAAGAACAGGCTAAGAAGGAACAGCCAGTCCCAGAAGAATCGAACATGAAATGGGAAGTCAATGACTTTAGCCTGAAAAACTCTAGTGTGACTTTTAAAGATGAATTTGAGGCGGTTCATGGTCTAGTGAAGATAACAAAGATTGACTTAAATGTGAAGGATCTGTCTTCAACTAAGGGCTCATGGGCTAGTTCAAAACTTACAATGAGAATAAATAAAACAGCAAAAATTAGTATAAATTCAAAACTTAGACAAAGCCCTTTAAAGATTAAGAGTCATTTTGTTATGAAGAATTTAGACCTTGTTAAATTTCAAGCCTTTATAAATAAAAAAGCAAATCTTGATTTAAACAGCGGAAGAATGAACCTAGATTTTAAGATCGAACATGATGAAAAGACTACAAAGCTTTTAGCAAATATGCAAATGAATGATTTGAATATATCTGAGCGTAAAGAGGGAAAGACATTTTTTGCCTTTGAAAAGCTTCTTGTAAAAGATATTGATTTTTCATTAAATCCAGACCAAATGAAGATTGCAAAGATCAATATTTACAAGTCCTATGCTCGTATGAAGGTTGATGCCAATAAAACAACAAACCTAGAAGGACTTATGATTGCCTCTGAAAATAATGAAACAAAGAGCAAGGATACAAAGCCCTTTGCGGTGTTTATAGGTAAGGTGAATTTTAAAGATGGGAAAGGTGAGTTTTCTGACCTTTCTTTACCCCTTCCTTTTAAAACAGATATACACGACTTGAAGGGACAAATACTTGGTCTGGGCACCTTAAATGATATTAAGACAATTATAGATATTAATGGTGCAGTAGATCAGTATGGTCTAATGAAAATCAAGGGTTCTTTATTGTCTGCGCAGCCTAAGGTCTTTACAGATATACAAGTGAAGTTCCAAAATATTGACATGACCAATCTTTCGCCTTATACAGGTAAGTTTATAGGGTACAAGCTTAGAGAAGGAAAGATGAATATTGAGCTAGACTATAAAATAAATGATTCACAAATGCAAGGTGGAAACAGAATTATATTAAAGAAGATGAAGCTAGGCGAAGAGGTAGACAGTGAAGACGCAATTTCTGCGCCTGTTGGTTTGGCTATCGCCTTATTAAAAGATAGTGATGGGGTGATTGACTTAGATGTACCTGTAAGCGGGGACGTAGATTCTCCTGATTTTGCTATTGGACATGTGGTATGGACTGCCTTTAAAAACCTTMTAACAGGGATAGCAACTGCTCCCTTTAGGTTCTTAGGAAATATGCTTGGAATAAGTGCTGAAGAACTTGAAAATATTGAATTTGAGGAAGGAAAAGATAGTTTACTTCCTCCACAAAAAGAGACCTTAGATATCTTAGYTAAGGCCTTAAAYGAAAAAGAGATGTTGACTTTAAAAGTAGCAGGAAGATATGATGAAAAACGAGATCTTCTTGCAATGAAAACAGCACTTTTATATGAAAAAGCCTTACTTAAAYTCGAAGATAAGACAACAGATTTAAGTAATATGGAMAAAGGACAGTTGGACAGGTTATTAAAAGAGCTATATGAAAATGAATTTAGCGAAGTTAATCTAGAAAAGCTAGAAGATGAGATTGATAAAAAAGATATAAGCTCAGARGMAAAAACACTTGMACTTAGAGATGCCATGCAGACTAATCTTGTAAATGCTCAAMAGGTTTCMCAAGAAGATCTTATRTCTTTAGGAAAAAGAAGGGCARAAAGTATTATTAGCTACCTTGTTATAAAGGGCATTGATGCAAAAAGATTAGAGCTTGAATCATCTGTTAGTCTTGAGATACAGACCACAGAAAATGAATATATCCCCACTAAGTTAGAACTTGGTGTAAAACAATAGAACACAAGGGCTTATACAAGAAGTCTAATAATACAAGCCGTAAATCAGTCCCTTTGTGATAAAATAATATTATGAAAAACAGACGCCATGATTATATTGCCATTGCTAAAGAAACACTTCGTATAGAGGCCGATGCCCTGCTTAATGCAGAAGCACGAATTTCARATGAAATGAATGAAGCGGTTGAATGTCTTYTAAACTGTAAGGGAAAGCTTATTATTACAGGTGTTGGTAAGTCTGGGCTTATTGGTGCAAAGATGGCAGCAACCTTCGCTTCAACAGGAACACCWTCTTTCTTTTTACAYCCAACAGAAGCCTTACAYGGTGACCTTGGAATGATAGGCTCAGAYGATGTKGTTTTAGCCATYTCWTACAGTGGMGARAGTGGTGARTTAGCGGCCATACTTCCTCATATCAARCGTTTTRAWATYCCYYTKATTGGGATGACACNNNGNNAAACAWCAAGNNNTNCTTNGGWAARTTTKCWGAYATTGTYYTAGGWATMGARATAGCTAAAGAAGCCTGTCCYTTAGGGATAGCCCCAACCTCTTCAACMACACTAACACTWGCCTTAGGCGAYGCACTTGCWATTTGTATGATGCATGCAAGAGACTTYMAAAAAGARGAYTTTGCYTCTTTTCATCCAGGTGGWGCCYTAGGAAGACAACTTTTTGTRAAGGTRTCWGACCTRATGCGTARAGATAGTCTTCCTTTTGTTAARATGGAYACCCTTGTTAAAGARGCMATYTTGAYAATAAGTGAAGGGCGTTTAGGTACGGCACTTTTAGTMGATGAWGARAAGAAWCTTTTRGGTCTTATCTCAGATGGTGATATCCGTAGAGCSYTAYTWTCAGAAGGSTTTTCTTTAGARGARAAGATTTCAAAATACGCAAGTCTAAAACCGATGACGATTAAAGATGAAAATATGTTAGCCTCAGATGCATTGGTGCTAATAGAACAAAAGAAAATACAACTGATGGTTGTAACAGATGAAAACAACAGTGTTAAGGGTGTTTTACACATTCATAAACTGATAGAAGAAGGTATTAAATGAGATTGAATAAATTCATTGCTCATCATTCTACATATTCACGTAGAGAAGCAGATGCTGCCATTTTAAAAGGCGCGGTAAAGATTAAGGGCAAGGTTGAAATGAACCCTGCTACAGATGTAGATGAACGTCATGGTGAGGTTCATGTGCATGGCAAGAAGGTGTCTCCTAAAGATATTATTACTGTTATCGCCTATAACAAGAGAAAGGGTGAGCTTGTAACCAAGGATGACCCTAGAGGAAGAACAACCATATATGACACATTAGGACATAAGTTTAGACACTTTATTTCTGTAGGTCGTTTGGATTATGCTTCTGAGGGTCTTATACTTTTAACAGATTCTTCTGTTGTTGCGACGGTACTTATGAATTCTGACTTAGAGCGTATTTATAAGATAAAGATTAAGGGCAAGGTTACTCAACCCATGGAAGAAGCGATGCGAAGGGGTATTACTGTTTCTGACGCATCTGCTGGTGGACATGAACTTTCTGAAATTGTAGATATGACTTTTTCACCTTTTTCAGCCTATAGAATTGAGAAAAATAGTGCAAATTATTCTATCTTAAAGGTAGGTATTACTGAGGGTAAGAACCGTGAGTTAAGACGTTTCTTTGCTCACTTTGGGGCTGAGGTTGCTGACCTTAAGCGTATCTCTTATGGTGGGGTTGAGTTAAATAACCTTCCTGATGGAAAATCACGTTTTCTTACACGTGCTGAATACACTTCCGTAAGAGAGTATGTAGATTCAGTAACAAAAACAGACGCGCAAAGAGAAAACTATAAACTACGTCAAGTGGAAAAAGAAGAAAAAGTAAAAGCGCAAGAAGCTTCTGATCAACAAAGACTTAAGGCATATGAAGACGATAAAGATAAACTTAAGCGTATTGAAAAAATGAAAAACAAAATTCAAGGCGCTTTAGCAGATGATAAGTCGTGGGATGATTATTATGATGATGATCCGGATGATAATTAGGCTAGATATTTTAAAAGCATAAAAAATTTAAAACAGGGAAATCAATGACCAAGTTTCAACTAAAGACAGAACACACAACTCAAATGATTAATATTACGGGTGAAGTAAAAGAAGCCGTTATTACCTCAGGTGTTAAAGATGGAATTGTAGTGATTTTTACGCCGCATACAACAGCTTCTGTCGTGTTATTTGAATATGTAGATCAAAACCTTAGACGTGATTATTTGAAACTTTTAAAAGATTATGTTTCRGACAGAGAGTTTTCGCATAAGGGTGGAAATGCCCAAGGTCACCTAAAATCAGCACTTACAGGTGCTTCTGTATCTATYCCCGTAATAGATGGTCATCCTATGTTTGGTGAATGGCAGGGAATTTTCTTTTGTGAGTTTGATGGTCCACGTGAAGCCAGAGATATTATTATCAAAGTAATTAACGGCTAAATGGCAGACTTCACTTACTTACTTCGTCCAAAGGTATTTGAAGATTTTGTTGGACAAGGACATTTGGCAGGGGAGAATTCTTCGTTGAGAAGACTTCTTGAACATGGACAAATGCCACATGCCTTTTTTTATGGTCCTCCTGGATGTGGAAAAACAACCCTTGCTAGAATTATTGCCTCTGTCTTAGATGCTCCCTTTTATGAGTTTAATGCCACTTCTCTTAAGATAGACCAGCTAAGAAAGATTTTTAGTCAATATGAAAATGCCCTTCAAAAACCACTTATCTTTATAGATGAAGTACACAGACTCGCCAAAAAYCAACAAGAGGTTCTRCTTCCTGTGATGGAAAATTCTTCTTGCATTATTATTGGTGCTTCAACTGAAAACCCTTACTTCTCTTTAACTGCGGCCATGCGTTCTCGCTCTATGCTTTTTGAACTTAAGGCACTTACTGATGAAGACTTGAAAATCTTAGCAATGAGAGCCTGCGAAAGAGAAGGGCTTAGTTTAGATGATGAAGCCATAAAATATTTAATTATTTCATCTAATGGTGATGCTCGTTCTATGCTAAAGCTTTTAGAGTTTGTATCTGTTGATAAGAAGGCCATTAACCTAAAAGATTTAAAGTCCTTAAGACCTTATTCTTTAAATGATGGAACGGGTGAAGCCTCGGTACATTATGACCTTATATCGGCTATGATAAAGTCTATTAGAGGCTCWGACCCTGACGCGGCGGTGTATTATTTAGCCCGTCTTATAGAAGGAGGAGAAAATCCTGCCTTTATAGCAAGACGTTTAGTGATACTTGCTTCTGAGGATGTGGGAAATGCTAATCCACAAGCACTTACACTGTGCACCTCTGCTATGACTTCGGTTTCTCAGATAGGCTATCCTGAGGCTCGAATTATTCTTTCTCAAGCCGTTATCTATTTATCGGCTTCGCCTAAGTCTAACTCGTGTTACAATGCGATTAATCAAGCCCAAACTGCGATAAGAGATGGACATGTTTTAGAAATTCCTAAAACAATACAGCAGAACAATAAAGACTATTTATATCCCCATGATTTTGGTGGTTGGGTAGAGCAAAAATATTTGAGTAAAGACTTGYATTTCGTAGAGTTTAAGCCTATAGGTTATGAGGCAAAGATGGGCGAATGGCTCAATAAAATAAGAAAGAAATAGGGAAAATATGGAAGACATAAAACTAACACAATACTCTCATGGTGCAGGATGTGGTTGTAAGATATCACCACAACTACTGGACAAAATCTTAGTAAAGTCTAGGAGTACTATATCTTACCCTGACTTACTTGTTGGAAATGACAGTAAGGATGATGCGGCGGCCTTTGACTTAGGAAATGGAACCTCAGTTTTAAGTACAACAGACTTCTTTATGCCTATAGTTGATGATCCTTTTACCTTTGGTCGTATCGCGGCATGTAACGCAATTAGTGATATTTACGCCATGGGAGGAAAACCTTTAATGGCGATTGCTATCTTTGGTTGGCCTATTAATGTCTTAGATACGGATGTTGCTTCTGAGGTAATAGCTGGTGGACGCGCGATATGTGAAGAAGCGGGTATTCCTTTGGCGGGTGGTCACAGTATTGACTCACCTGAGCCTATCTTTGGTTTAGCGGTTACAGGAACGGTAGATAATTGCGATTTAAAAAGAAATGATACAGCAGAAGTTGATTGTGAAATCTTTTTAACAAAGCCCTTGGGCATAGGGATTTTAACAACGGCTCAAAAGAATAAGGTCATAGAAGAGGGTGATATAGATATCGCCATTGAAACCATGTGTACCTTAAACAAGATAGGTGCGCAGATATCTAAGCTAGAAGGTGTCACAGCCATTACTGATGTGACAGGCTTTGGTCTTTTAGGGCATTTATCTGAGGTTTGTGAAGGCAGTAAGATAAGCGCAAAGATACGTTACGAAGATGTTCCTATTCTTCCTAGGGTTAAACATTATTGGGGACTGGACTGTGTTCCAGGTGGAACAAAGCGTAACTTTGAATCTTACGGACATAAGCTTTCAAAAATGACACAAGAACAGCAAGATATTTTATGTGATGCCCAAACCTCAGGGGGTCTCTTATGTTTAGTACGAAAAGACGCTGTAGAAGAATTTTTAAAGATAACAAAGGCAGATGGACTCGACCTTAAATCCCTTGGTCAGACGATGAAACTGGGAGAAAACCTTATTGAAATCACGTGACATTGATTTAGAAATAACCGATGACTTTCGCTCTATTGTCTTAGATAATAGGGTTTTATTAGATGTAAGAGCCCCTGTAGAATTTGAAAAAGGTGCCTTTCCTCTTTCTGTAAATATCCCTCTTCTTGATGATGAACAAAGACGACTAGTAGGGATTCGTTATAAAGAAGCAGGAAATGCCTTTGCGGTTGAACTTGGTAAGAAGTTGATGGCTAATGGGGTAAAAGAAGAACGCGCGCAGGCATGGAAAACCTTTATGGAAGAAAATCCTGAAGCCTATCTGTATTGTTTTAGAGGAGGGCAACGTTCTCAAATATCTCAAATGTGGCTGCACGAAATTGGTATTGACCGTCCTAGACTAAAGGGTGGATATAAGGCTTTTAGAGCTTACTTGATGGAAGAATCTGAACGCATATCTAAGTCTGCTACTAAACTCATTCTTGGTGGCAGAACGGGTTCAGGAAAGACTGTTTTATTACTTACTCTTGATAATGCCATAGACCTTGAAGGACTTGCCCATCACAGGGGGTCTTCTTTTGGTCGCCATGTCACTGCTCAACCTACGCAAATTAGTTTTGAAGACGCCCTGGCTTATAAACTCATTCAACACGAAGCAGCCGAACATAAAGAACTGGTTGTTGAGCACGAAAGCCATAATATTGGTAGGATATATATGCCTACACAGGTTTTTCATAATCTTAGAGAGGGTAAACTCATTGTTTTAGAAACACCAATGCAAGAGAGAGTCGAAACAACTTTTTATGAGTATGTCACCCAAGCGCTACCTGAATATGAAGAAGTTTATAAAGAAGATGCCTTGGAAAAATGGTTTGAAGACGCAGTATCGTCTCTATCGCGTGTGCAAAAACGTTTAGGATCTGAACTGTTTATTGAACTCAATAAGCTGATGGCCCAAGCCTTTGAAAAACACCAAAAAGACGCAGATGCAAGTGAACATAAGATTTGGATTGAACTTCTCTTAGAAAAGTATTATGATCCTATGTATGACTATCAACTCGAAAAGAGTAAGATAGACGTTGTTTTCAGAGGAAATGCTGAAGAGGTTAAAGCGTTTATTAAAGCTTATTAAAGAGTTTTTTCCAGTCGATTAGTCTGATTAGAAATCTCTACTGAGATTTAGAGCTGTTTAATTGCTGGTAAGAAATTGTAAGCGGATTAATCGATTGGTGTTTTCTTTAAGATAAAAGTATGTGGTAGTTTAGTTTGGGAAAGATTATCGGGACGAGTTGTCCCGAAATAAAGGCTAATTCTCAGGGAGCCGCTTAAGCGGTTAAAAGATCTGTTCTAGAGGAGTTCAATGCCCTTTAATTTCCACTTAGAGTCTGGCTCAAGTAGGTTTTCCATAGACTGGAATCAAGGTTTGCATCTTCTCACGTTCTACAACAGTCTTTCTATATGAAGTGAATTAAGAAAGAAACTTTCAAAGTCCCTTATGTTGCACTTCGCAACCTTCACTTATAGCAAAAACTATTATAAAAAATCTCTTTTGTACTCACCGAGTCTCGTTTCATTATAAAGCGGCATAACACTCAACTCTTTAGAGTGTGCTTCGAAAAATAATTCAAGACCTAAAGCCGTAAAAATCATTCTAATCATTAGGGTCCTTGTCGGTACTTATTTGTAGCTACATTGATAATGTTACTCCTAGTGATGTTAAAGTTTTATTAAAAAGCCCAAGTCATCTTTAACCAAAGAAAATCTTCAATACTTTTCTTTCCAAATTCGCTTTTGTCAGAACCGCTGTTGATATTATAAGAAAGGTCTAGTTCAATATCATTTTTGAAACTGTAGGCAAATCCAAATTTATTTTGTTGACTATAGTCTTGGAGGTTGAGGATATTTTTATAATAAACACTGAGATACAAAATATCAAGGGGCTCTTTTTGAGTTAAGAGGTTAATGAGGTAGTCCTTAGCCGCAAAGGGGATGGTGATGTTTATAGCTTCAATCTCATTTTTACTGAGACCATTTGAACGGTAAAGGTATTCAGAAATAAGGGTTAGTTCAAAATCACTAAGATAACGTAAGCCCAAAAGATAAGAAAAATACTCATCAAATTGCTTAGCATATTCTCCATGAACTTCAAAATTTGTTTGAAGATTTTTAGAAAAGTCTATTCCTATTTTATCTTTTGTTTCATCTGAATAATCGTAAATAATATCAATGTCTGTATCGAGGTAAAGTAGGTAAAGTCGTCCCCCTATATTGTTAGAATTTTCCCCCCTTGTAAGGACCTTATAATCTTTATTTATACCTTGAGTCGCCCGCAGGTAGAGTAAATTTAAGGAGATGTTTTTAAGACTGGAATTGAAGCTTTTATTATAGGTGTATTTGACAATACTAAAGCCTTCTCTTGCTAGGGTAGGTTGAGTTGGATCCTTAGGTCGGTCAAAAAAAGCAACAGGATTAAAGAAGTACCCCTTTCCCCATTTGAGACTTTCTTTTCCCACTAAGGCGGAATGATTATGTGAGAATTTATTTTCTATATACAGTTCATTAATAGGATAATTATCTTCGGACCTTGTATCTTTTATATAGTCATAGGTTCCCATCATAGAAGCCYTAAAAGTGAGGCTTTCGTAAAAATATGAGAAGTCTAAAAGGGCTTCAAGGTGAAGGTAGTTTTGGTACTCACTATTGTCCCCACTTTGAATATAACTTGGGGAAGATGTGTTTAAGTGCTGGAATCTGTCTTCTATTCTAAGGTATCCATGGTATTCATAATTTTTGACTTCTATCTCTTCAATAGCGTCCATATCAAAGTCATACTCTCCTGCATACAAAGATGAGAGTGCAAAACTAAGCAGAAGAAGGAATCGCACTATAGAAAGCCTAACGTCTTAGCTCAGAGGCTTTAGAAAGGTTATCTAAGGTAAATGCTTCATCAGGAAAATTTTTAGGCGTAATCTTGCCATAAATCATAATAGACTTATATCCCTTGTACATAGGAGAAMTGGTTTCTACAACCGAAGGACGAATGATTTTATCACCAAAGTCTTTGAGCTCTTTATAATATAGGGTTTTGATAAGCATACCCGTAGAGGTATAACATTCTATGCTTGAGGGCGTCATTGTCTTTTTATCGACCTGCATTAAAAGGCGGTCATAGGACACAGTGTCATTTTTTGCCTTAAGTTCTAGTAGTATGCCGTCTTCATTGTCTGTTCTTTTTTGAAGGTCATATTCTGTGGTAAAGTCAAGACGCATGATGTCTGCATTATTAAAAACACCCCCTACAACGGACTGCATAGAGGTGATACGAATAGGACGTCCCACGTTAGGAATGTATAACCACATATTTTCACCTAAACGCAAGGTTGCACGTCCCTTATCACTATCAGGAGAGAGAAACAAGGATACCATCTTGTCCTTGTCTTTTTTGGCTTGAAAGAGTAAAAACTCTTTTTTACTTCCATCAGGCTCGATATTGATAAGTTTTTTATACATCTGTGCAGAGGGAGGAGTTAGGTTTCTATCAATAGTTTCTAAGATATTTTCCGCGAATAAGGCAAAGCTTAGACTCATAAGTAAGGCAAGTGTTTTCATCATTANTTCCTAGTTTTGGCGTAGGGCATCTACTGGATTTAGATTGGCTGCTTTGATAGCAGGAGAGATGGAAGCGACTAATGAAATCAAGATAACAATAACACCGATGATAATAATCTCATTAAAATACAGTACAGGAGTCAGGGTTAGATTGTCTTGACGCCCAAAAGAGAAGCTAATGCCAATAACATTAATGACAAAGACAATGGCGTAAGACAAGATACTTCCTAAAACAGTACCTAAAACCCCTAGCATAAGACCTTCACTCAAGAAAAGTTTAGTAATGGTTGARGGCGAAGTTCCCATGGCCGCAATAGTGCCAATCTCTTTTATGCGCTCATACACACTCATAACCATAACATTTAAAACCGAGATGAGTACAATAGATATAAGTATGATTTTAATAGAGATATCCATAAGGTCGAGCATTTTAACAATATTATAAAAAGGACTGAGCTTTTTCCAAGTATGCAGTTCTAGGACAGGCTTTCCCTTATTGTTTTTTAGCGTACTAAGTGGCTGTAGGCTTTTCATCGCCTCTTCAAGTTGGTCAACATCTTTGAGGCGTATAACAACCTCACTGACTTCTGCTTTTCCTAGTCGTAGTAGTCTTTTAACATCATTAATATGTATGTATCCATCACGTCCACCGGGTCCTGAAATAGGTTCTATGGTCCCTGCTACCATGAAGTTTAGCCCATTAACGGAGCCTTTTTGATTGGTAGCAACAAGGACAATRGTRTCTCCTTTTTTGACATTCATTCCCTTGGCAACAAGCTCAGGTACAATAATRTTTCCTTTTTCTAAAGAACTTACATCACTTCCTGCTATACGGCTTGCAAAAAGGGGCAGAGTTAAGGCTTCTTTTTCAGGATCAATTCCATTTAAACGCACACTTGTAGAAGAAACATAATTAGAAAACATTGCCCCAAGCTTGAGTCGGTAGGTGTAGCTTTGTACAAAAGGATTATTATCCAAGGTTTGAGAAATCAATATAATCTGCTCTTCATTAAGGTTCTTATCAAGAGGAAGGTTGTCTACTGAGGCGATATAACCTTTTTTATGAATCTGAATATGCCCTAACATAGAGTCTGTTACTTGTCCAATCATATAGGCTTTAAAGCTACCTGCAAGGGCGGAATAGATTAAAACAAACATAACACCAATGGTAATTAGACTGGCTGTTAAAAGAGTACGACGTCTATTTCTAAGAAGGTTTCTAAAGGATATCTTGATGATGTTATTCATGAGGCTGTCCTTTTATCTTCAGTAATAATACCATCAACGATGGTGATGATTCTATCAACTTCTGTCACAATCTTTTCATCATGTGTTGCGAAGATAAAGGTGGTGTTGAACTCTTTTTGTATGTTACGCATTAAAGAGATGATTTGTTTAGAAGTTTCTGAGTCAAGGTTAGCAGTAGGCTCATCTGCAAAAACAATTTTAGGCTTAGTAACTAAGGCTCTAGCAATAGCAACTCTTTGGCGCTGTCCCCCTGAAAGTTGGTCTGGAAACTTGTCTTTTTGATCAAGCATATCAACATCTTTTAGAAGTGCCATAATGCGAGTACGTCGTTCATCTTCGGGGAGGTCTTGAATCATAATAAGAGGGTATTCGATGTTTTCATAAACAGAAAGCACCGGAATAAGATTAAAGCTCTGAAAGATAAAACCAACTTTCTCTCCTCTGAACTTAGCCAGCTGAGTACGATTGAGCCTTGTGACATCTATGTCTTCGACGGTGATACTTCCTGTACTGGGTTTATCCAAACACCCTAAGAGATTAAGTACCGTACTCTTTCCGCTTCCACTGGGCCCAACAATGGCAACAAACTCACCATGGTCTATGCTTATGTTAAGGTCTTTAATGACCTTGAGTTCTACTTGACCCATTTGATAGGTCTTGGTGACATTTTTGGTATGTATCATGGTGTTCCTTAGTAAAAAGAGACTTTTAATTAGTTGACTTCTAGTATACATCCCCTAATATTAAAGATGCTTAAAGTTCAAACTTTGGGTATTTGCTATTTCGTTATATACTTTGGTATACTACGCTTTATTAAGAGGGATGAAATGTTTAAGTTTATACTGATGTTATTATTGTTGAGTGTAAGTTTATTTGCCGAAAGAATAACCATAGCAGTGGCGGCAAATGTATCTTACGCTATAAATGAACTTAAGGCAGAATTTGAAAAGCATAATCCTCAAATAAAGGTCCGTATTGTTTTTGGTAGCAGTGGAAAACTTACTGCACAAATAAGAAACGGCGCACCTTATGGGGTTTTTATGTCAGCCAATATGAAATACCCTGAGGCCCTTTTCAAAGATGGCTTAGCGGTAAAAAAGCCTACTGTTTATACTGAAGGAACCTTAGCCTTGTTTAGTCTAAAACCACGAGACTTTTCTCAAGGGATACTTCTTTTAAAAGATAAAAACATTCGTCGTATTGCCATCGCTAATCCTAAGACAGCACCCTATGGAACAGCGGCTATGCAAGCCATAAAATCAGCAGGTTTGTATCAGGATATAGAGTCTAAGTTAGTATATGGTGAGTCTATTTCTCAAACCCTTTCTTATGCCTTTACGGCTACTGATATTGGACTGATTGCTAAGGCTTCAATGTATAGTGAAAAGATGAAAGACTATAAAGAAAATATTCACTGGATAAGCCTAGATCCAAGTCTTTATACCATTATAAATCAGGGGATAGTGCTTTTAAAGTATAGTGAAAATATAGAGTCTTATAAGGCTTTTTATAATTTTATATTGAGTACAGAGGCCAAACAAATCTTTAAGAAGTATGGATACACCCTATAATGAACTATATAAAAGCAGTTATATCTAAAATTGATACCGTTGACAACCTAAATGTAGTGAGCTTTAAAGCAGGTTCAGTGAGCCTTAAAATGATGTCTTTAGAACTAGATGAAAGTCTAAAGATAGGTACTAAGGTAGTCTTAGCTGCGAAGTCAACGAATATCTCTTTGCTAAAAGGCTCAGGAGAAGGTTTAAGTATTTCAAACCAATTGCCCTGCGCGATAAAGTCCTTGGACTTAGGAGAGCTTTTATGCAGGGTCAGGCTTAGGTTTTTAGATATGGAGCTTGAAAGTCTTATCACTAAGGACTCTGCGCTTCGAATGAAACTAGAAGTAGGGGAGGCAGTTTTTGCCCTTATAAAGTCAAGTGAACTCTCCATAATAGAGGTGCTTTAATGTTGTTTGGTCTGGATATGGAACCTTTTTTACTTTCTTTTAAATTAGCAGGGATAACAACACTTATCTTGTTTCTTATTGCTCTGCCTATCTCGTGGTGGC
Source organism: Arcobacter sp. (assembly GCA_002733885.1). Taxonomy (GTDB): domain Bacteria; phylum Campylobacterota; class Campylobacteria; order Campylobacterales; family Sulfurimonadaceae. The sequence continues at coordinate 63,671 of NVXJ01000015.1, forward strand.
TTTCTCAAACAAGGTGCAAGTGTAAACCCTTTATAGAAGCTGTTGTTTCTCTTCCTATCGTGCTTCCCCCTTCGGTTATTGGTTTTTATATTCTTTATGCCCTGTCTTATAACTCACCTATWGGGGCTTTTTTTGATGAGGTTTTTGGGATCAAATTGGTATTTAATTTTACAGGTTTAGTCATAGCCTCATGTTTTTATTCTTTCCCCTTTATGGTGCAACCCCTTCAAAGTGGCTTTGAGTCTATCAATAAAAATATGCTTGAAGCCTCATATATAGCAGGTAAATCAAGACTTCAAACTCTTGTCTATGTAGCCCTTCCAAACATAAAACCAGCCTTTTTAACCGCTGTCATTGTGACYTTTGCCCATACGGTAGGCGAGTTCGGTGTTGTTTTAATGGTTGGTGGCTCAATTCCTGGGGAAACAAAGGTAGCTTCTGTGGCTATATATGAGTTTGTTGAAACCCTTGATTACACAAAGGCGCACATTTATTCAGCCCTTATGATAGGAATGAGCTTTATCGTTCTTCTTGGAGTATATACCTTTAATCGACACCAAAGCCATAGACTAGGGACAGCATAATGTTGAAGATTGACATAAATAAGGCCCTTCTAGGTAGCTCAGGGGAGATGAATCTAAGCATAGACCTAGAGATTAAAGAACACTCGTTTATCGCCTTAAGCGGTCCTAGCGGCTCAGGAAAGACGACCTTACTTCGTATTCTAGCGGGACTAGAAGAGGCAAGTGGAAATATCTCTTTAGACAAGGCACTTTGGCTTGATAATAAGAAGTCCTTAGCACCTCAAAAACGTGGTATTGGCTTTGTTTTTCAAGATTATGCACTTTTTGACAACATGAGCGTGGAGCAAAATCTTTTATATGTGAATAAGGATAAAGAACTGGCCTCTCATCTTCTTTCATTAACGCATTTAGAAGAACTTAAAGACAGATATCCAAGAACACTAAGTGGAGGGCAAAAACAAAGAGTTTCTTTATGTCGGGCCTTGATGAACAGACCAAAACTCCTCTTAATGGATGAACCTCTTTCTGCCCTTGACCCAAGTATGAGAACCAAGCTTCAAGGGGATATTCTTAGACTTCATAAGGAGTTTGGGACCACAAGTATCATGGTGTCTCATGATCCCTCAGAGATTTACCGTCTTGCAAATAGAGTCCTTGTTTTAGAGCAGGGAAAAATTGTAAAAGATGGAACAGCTAAAGAGATTTTCTTGCACACTCAAGGCTCTCAGAAGTTTTCACTTCAAGGAGAACTTCTTGATATCATAAAGGCAGATATTATTTATATTGCCATTGTGTCTATTGGACAGCAGATTGTGGAGATTGTTTTAGATGGGTCTGAAGCCCAGTCTTTAAAGATAGGACAGACGGTTCAAGTCAATACTAAGGCCTTTGCACCTTCCCTTAGTCAACAAGTGTAATTTTCTAAACTATTTTTTAACAATAATAATATATTATAACTTACCTTACGCATCATCTTGGGGACAATATGAATATATTAAATCGTTTTTCCATTCAGTTTAAAACCTACTTATTAGTATTGTTAAGTGTTGTAGTTGCTATTACCTTAAGCCTTGTATCAAGCAATGGTATTCACATTATTGAGAATGAGGTTAATGAACTTATCTTAGTAAATAACATAGAAAGACATACTTACAGAACCCTTTTAGAAGAAAAAAACTATCTCCTTCATGCGAATGGTTCCGTAATAGACCATGTCGTAGCCAAAGAAGCCTTTGATAATGTGAATAGGTTTTTACAGGCTATTTATCATAACCTTGATGTCTTAGAAGCAAGAGATAAAGACTCTTATAAAGATGCCAAAAATAAAATAAAATCTGCAAGAAAGGCTATAGCAGCCTATGAAGTTGTATACAAACGAGGGGTTTATTTACTGGATGAATTAGAAAAAGAGCGCTTGAATCTTCAGTTTCAAGGGGAAAAGATAACCCAAGAAATTCAAGAATATGTTGAAGCAAAACGAGTGGATGTAAGGGTAAAGCTTTCTCAAAAAACAATTGAAAAGATTAATGCTGGCTCAAATATTTGGCAATATACTTATATGACACGAGCAGATGAAAAACGTTATTTACTCAGCCCTGATGATAAGCAGTATGAAGATTTTAAAAAAGATTTTGCCTTTATGATGAAAGAGTTACATCGTCTTAAGAAGCTTTCTTCTGGGTCTTTTGAATATGAAAAAATTACTCTCTTTCATGAGGCTGCTAGCCTTTATGCTCAGGCTATGCACGCTTGGGTAAAACATAATAAAGAACATGTCCAAAGTATCTTACCACAAACAAGAGAGTTAGCTCAGGTGGTGATTGAACAAACCCAAAATATTGCTAACGGGGCAGTTGAAGATATTAGTAAAAAACGTAAGGCAATAGCTAATGTGTCTTTAGCTGTGACTATCATGTCTATCATCTTCGGTATCGTTTTTGGTGTACTCATCTCTCGTTCTATTTCAAAGTCTATTTTAAATTTTCAAGAAGGACTTTTAAACTTTTTTAGATACCTTGATAGAAGGGAAAACAGCGCTAAACAAATTGAGATATGTGGAAATAATGAAATATCAGAAATGGCCATTGTAGTTAATGAAAATATTGTTAAGATTGAAGAAGTTATGGAGAAAAAGCTGGAGCAAATGCGCTTAAAAGATGAGCAGATGCGTAAACAGTCCAGACTCGCACAGATGGGAGAAATGCTTTCTATGATAGCGCATCAATGGAGACAACCCTTAGGTGCAATTTCTGCCACAACGAGCGATATGGAAGTGCGGTTATTTAAGCGACGGATGTATGATCTGTCTACCTCAGTAGGTCAAGATAAGATGGAAGCCTATACTCTTGAACAGCTTCACTCTATTAATGCCTTGATACAGCATTTGTCATTGACCATAGATGACTTTAAAGACTTTTTTAAATCAAATAAGGAAGAAAATCCTTTTCTTTTAGCGGCTTTAATGGACAAAACATTAAACCTAACCCGTCACCTGTTTAAATCAAAGGGGATAGATGTTATTAAGTCTTATGCTACCAATTTGGAAGAATTGATGAATTATGAGAGTGAGGTAATGCAGGTACTTTTAAATATTATTCATAATTCGGCAGATGTTTTAATTGAGAGAAAGATTGAAAATGCAAGTATTTATATCACTATTGAAAAAAACAGATTAGGAAAACAAACGATTATTATAGAAGATAATGCAGGTGGCATTGATGAAGATATCTTATCAAAGATTTTTGATCCTTATTTTTCAACAAAAGACAAGAATGGAACGGGCCTTGGATTATATATGTCTCAAATGATTTTACAAGAACATTGTAGGGCTAGTATTAATGTACGCAACACAAATCGAGGAGCGTGTTTTATATTAGAATTTTCTTCTGATAAGGAAGTGTCAAATGACCTATGAAAAGTTATTTGAATATACCCATAACTTAAGTGTGCTATTTGTAGAAGATGAGGCTTCTATACGCGAATCGACTAAGCATTTATTGGAAAATTATTTTCATAAGGTTGACACCTGTAAGGATGGAGAAGAAGGCCTTTTAAAATATAAAGAAGGTGTAAAGACTAAAAAGCTTTATGATATTGTTTTGAGCGATATAAATATGCCTTTTTTAAATGGAATTGAGATGATTTCAAAAATCAAGGAAATCAATTCAGAACAAAATGTCGTTTTTTTAAGTGCGCATAATGATAAGGAGTTTTTACTTGAAGCTATTAGGCTAGGCATAAGTTATTATTTGCTCAAGCCCATAATCCTTGCAGACTTGGAAAAGGTTCTTTTTACTATTTCTAAAAACATAGTAAATGAAAAAAAAGTTGAAAAACAATTAGTAGATGACAGGCTTCGTAACGAACAAGATAAGGCCTATAAAAAAGCCTTAATGCAGTGGTCAAACTTAGACTTTGAAGATACTGAAAATTCCTTGAAAAAAGCAACAGAAATTACAGCCCAAACATTAAAAATTGGACGGGTAAGTATCTGGCTTTATAATGACGACTCTAGTGCAATTATATGTAAAGATTTATACAGCTTAAAAGAGGATGAACATTCAAGTGATTTAAGCCTTGAAAAAAGCATGTTTCCACATTACTTTAAGGCCTTAGAAAATAATCATGTAATGCTAGTTCCTGATGCAAGGACGGACCCCCGAACAAAGGAATTTACAAGTTCTTATTTAGAACCCTTAGATATATACTCAATGCTAGATATCCCCATTATGCAAGATGGAAAGCTACTAGGCATTGTGTGCCACGAAGCCTTAGGACAGTGTAAAGAGTGGTCTTTGGTTGAGCAAGAATTTGCTATGACCTTGGCAAATAATATAGCCCTTTCATTAGAGATTGAAAAACGTCGAGAAATTCAAGAAATACTTAAAGAAAAGACAGACTTACTTGCCTTTAAAGTGCATCATGATGAACTAACAAACTTACCAAATCGTAGCTTGTTAATGGACAGGTTAAAGCAAAGTATGAAGAAAAATAGACGTAGACAAATACAGTTTGCTCTTTTATTTATTGACCTAGACCGTTTTAAAATTATTAATGATACTTACGGTCATGATGTGGGGGATGAGGTACTGCAAGTTTTGACGCAAAGGATGAGCTCTCAAATACGAGAAGGCGATACCTTAGCGCGTATTGGTGGAGATGAGTTTACTCTTATTTTAGATGATATTGAAAGTTTGACTTCGGTTATTAATGTTGTTCAAAAACTTTTAGCATGTACCCAAGAAAAAATTCATATAAAAGGTATAGACCTTCGCATTACTCTCAGTATCGGGATTAGTATTTACCCAAATGATGGGGCTACGGTTGATACCTTATTAAGAAATGCAGATGTGGCGATGTATAAGGCTAAAGAAGAAGGGCGTAACACCTACCAGTATTATACACAAGAGATGACAGAAGAGGCGGTTGCTCGTATTGTCTTAGAGGCTAAACTTAAAGATGCGATAGAAGATGAGTCTTTGATGGTTTATTATCAACCTCAGTATGACGCAAGGGAAGATAAGCTTATCGGGATGGAAGCATTAACCCGTTGGAAAGATGATAAAGGACAGATAATTTATCCTGATAGCTTTATCCCCTTAGCCGAAGAAACAGGTCTTATCGTACCTATGGATAGACTTATGATGAGACARGCAAGCAAGCAGTTTTCCTTATGGTACAAAGAAGGCTTAAACCCTGGAAAACTTTCACTGAACCTTGCTATGAAACAACTTGCTCAAGACGACTTTATCCCCTTTGTAAAAGACTTAGTTAAGAAGTATTGTAAGGGGGAGGGATGGTTGCAGTTTGAGGTAACAGAAGGCTGTATAATGGAAGACCCGGAGGCTTCTATAGCTAAGCTTGAAGAGCTTAAAAAGATGGGTATAGGCCTTTCGGTAGATGACTTTGGAACGGGTTACTCTTCCTTGTCTTATCTAAAAAGACTTCCCCTTGATACGCTAAAAATTGATAGAACCTTTATAAAAGACCTTCCTAATGATGAAGAAGATAGAGTAATCTCAAAAGCAATTATTGCCCTAGCCAATAGCCTACATTTGGGTGTGGTGGCTGAAGGCGTTGAAACCCTTGAGCAAAAGGAATTTTTATTAGAACATGGTTGTTATATAATACAAGGGTTCTATTATTCACCTGCTATTACAGATGATGAGATGCATGAAAAGCTTATAAGTAAGGGAGCATAAGTTCGTAATAAACTCCCCTTCCTCTTCCTTTTACCTGCAGTATCTTTTTTATGTATAAGTCTTTTAAATCTCGTGAAGCTGTTGGCTTAGAAGTTTTATAAAGTGATGCATACAAAGAAGTTTTCAGCTTTTGACTTTTATGGGCATCATTAAGCAAGGCAGAAATGACTAATCGCTGTCTTGCATTAAGGCTTAACCCTTGTATCTTATCCCAAAAAAGAGCCTTATGTTTAATGTCTTGAACTCTTTTAAGCGCGTGCTTAAGAGAGAGTGAAAGGATATTAATATACCAGCTTATCCATTTTGATATATCAAGATTATTACTTGAACTAAGGCTGTCTAGTGTTTCATAAAATTCATTTTTATGTTCGTTTATCTCAAAGGCCAGTGTAAAAAGTTCAGTAGGTATATTCGTGCCAAAAGAAAGTACATGGTCGCTTATATCTCGAGCAAGACGGCGATTCCCATCTTCAAAGGGATGAATAAGAAGAAACCATATATGTGCAATAGCAGATTTAATGATGGGATCTAGCTTGTTTTCAGTGTTCAGCCATAATAAAAATCTATTCATTTCAAACTCAACCTTACTTGCTGGAGGTGCGAGGTAATGTAAGACTTCTTTCTCCCATGTTCCTGAAATGATACGAAGTTCTTCTTTTTTATTATGACGATAGACTCCCTTGTGTATAGGGTAAGTAAGCTTCTTTTGCGAGGGAAAAAGACCCTGATGCCAGGCAAATAATCGGGCAGGGCTTAAGGGCTCATCTGTATTCTTAGCATCAATCAAAAGAGTGAGTAAGGCATCTGTTTGAACATCTTTTTTATCAGCCATGTTTCCTAAGCCAAGGTGAGTGTAAATGGATGCTTTGAGGCTAGAATGAGATAAGGTTTCCCCTTCTAAGGCAGAAGTTGCTATGGCTTCAAGCTCAAAATTTTGGGCCTTAAGACGTTTCACATCTATAGGGTTAAGTAGCTTTGCTGCCATTTCGAGTTGACCAAAACATTGGTAAATATGAGAGGTCTTAAGTTCATTAAAAACAAAATTTGGCCAATTTTTATCCTGCCATATCCATGTTTGAGTTTTTTTCATGGACTTATCATATCAATAAATGATGTGATAAGCAAGTTTCATATCATTATATAMRYWTMWWWWKAWAWRYTWWTAAYAWGMTATWRYRAASRKRCWMYWMTAAAKAAAGAAGGAATTATWATGAAARTAAAACAAGCTTATATGCTWASWCAGRTATTKATACTTTTTTTTATAGGMTTTTCATTTARTTCTTGTGAYAGCATTGGGCTTGGTGGYTCTTACCCTTCTATCTACAGTAAAMATGTTCCMSAATGTGGATGTGATGGCGTGATGTATATGATWAAAAAYCCCAATCAAAGTATGCAAAARGTMACYTTAGTAAGAACACGTATCAGYGGGACWGCTCCTGCAAAAAGAAAAACTYTAAGYATGCTTTTACAGCCAAAGGTTGAAAARAAAYTRGGCTGTTCTRAAATTAACTTATATATTTCGGGGAGGTCCCAATATTGCGATACTCATCARAGYTTTTATGTTAAAAAATATAAAGAAATAAAAAGAAAGTAGTTTTAAGGAAGAGATAGSTCTTCTATATTAAGTTCTTCKACAAAAATAAGCTCACAAGCSCCYTTTCCTSTATCTGTACGACTTAATGARCTTYTCCAGTGCCAACCATCTTTTGCMCTTATACTKACAAGCTTYCCTTTGATACTGACTATRTCTCCTTCRCGGATATTCATAGCACGCTYTCTTAGTTCRTCTGTTTTTGGAATTATATGCATGTTTGCACTATTTGTTTCGATTTCTCTTTGAGGCATGGGAAGCTTATCTGTTGACCATCTGTACCAACGTCCTGATTGAGAAATATTTAGATTTTGTGTTATGTCTTTATCTGACATTCTTCCCCATCCAAGAGCTAAGTCCAAGGGTGAAAGGTCAGCCTCTCGTCCATGTGAATAATTTTCTTTAGAGAGAACCTTAGCATTAATCTCAAAATCTGCCAAAGGGGTGATTGTGTAGTCTTTAAAGACAAAGCTTTTTGTTGACAGAGGTTTGTTTTGAATAGGTTGGTTTGGTGCTAAAATTCCTGGTCCGTAATCAACGCTTGCATCTTTAAAAAAGAAAATCCAAATACCTAAGAGAAGTACAGAAAAAAATAAATATTTTGTCATAGGGACTCCTTATGATTTTTTAATAGTATAGGGCACCTCTAAAAATCCTATATTCACTCAGAGACTTTTAAAAGTGTGAGATTGTGCAAGTATTTTCTTGAGTCATAGCCGTAGCTCTGGCGATGGAAAAACTTGTGCAAGATTATACTTTAAAAAGTCTTCCATAGGACGATACAAGAAATTTACTCTTACTTCGTTGGATACGATTGAAGCTATTCATAGCTCCTGCACGTACCCGCCTCGTAATAGCAAACTTCTTGTATCACTGAGTGAGTATAGGGTTTATAGAGATGCCCTATAGTCAATTAACTTACAATTAGATAGAGCTTCCTTATATCTTTTTTTGTGAAAAACTCTTCACAGACTCTTCACTCACAACAGGTTACAATATTAAATATTTAAAAAAAGGATAAAGAATGAAAATACTTTTAACAATTTTATTTAGCCTATTACTTAGTGCCTCATTTCTTCAAGCCGCTGCCTTTGAAAAGGATGCAAAATTTAGAACAACTAAGATACATAT